>JBGCGC010000180.1:0-20622 GCA_045110475.1 Granulosicoccus sp. | reverse complement strand
CGCAACAGCGATCATTGAACGCATGCACTTCTGCAGTCATGCTGAGTTTGCGCGTGGTTCTCTGGAACAGTCTGGCACCCAGGCGATCCTCCAGACGAGTGATCAATTTACTGACGGCTGAGGGAGTGAGATCCAATTCTCGAGCTGCTGCCGAAAAGCTGCCCATATCGGCGGCTTTCGAGAACACCAGCATTTCAGTGTATTTATCCATTTTTATTTTTGCCCCAATTTCACGATTGCTGGTTGCTTTTTAGTGATTGTACTCTTTTTGGCAGGTAATAACATATCGACACCGTTAAGCATACTAGAGGAAGCCGGCAGATATGGAACTACAGCACACTGTGCCAACACAAATTCGGGTGAATGCGTATGTCGCACAGGCAAAACTCCTGCGAAATCAGACGTTGATCCATCTAATAAAGCGGTGTTTTCACCGATAGTCGCATCGTACAGCAACCGGTTGTGACCACTCATGGTGAACAGCGATACGACGTCTGTGGCGGAATCGGGATTCTTGGCTTGAGGCTCCTAGGGGTTTCTGGCTTGTAGATAGTGCCCAATCAGTGTGATGCGGCAGGTAACACGCGATTTGCCGGTTGGATTCATCGAGACACTAATGCCTTGTTGGCCGAGATTTTATGTATCACTAGGGTTAAGCTAGCCGATACCACTTTAGCAGGGTTGTCGTTTTGAGAACCCGAGTCCATTCTGTCGATTCAGGAATATTCCGTAAGTTGCTTTTTGCTAACAACTATCACCCAATCTTATTGCTTGTCAGTGAGTTTTTCTGCCCAAAAAAAAACAGGCGGCTCAAAAGAGCCGCCTGTTGCTGAACTGACCTGTCAAACCATGCCCAGGTTAGGCCTCAGCGTATTACTTACATTTGGCTGGCAGAAACTTGGCTACAACTGTTGTTCCAGCACCATCACACACGAAAGCCTGAATCGGTTGATTACCATCGAATTCAAAGTTGATAACGTTTGTATTTGCACCAGTGCCAATGTTTGTCAGAGTAACTGCGTAGGAAGCAGTGTCAGCGTCTGTACGTGTGTAAACTGCGCCAGAAACATACTCTGAAGCTGTGAAGCCAGCAATAATGGCAGCATCGACAACGCCTGCAGCTACTGGCATTTCACCAGAATCTGAGTAGTTTTCGTAAAGAGTAGTTTTTGCACCACCTGCCAGGTTGATGACTTCAGCTACTTTGGCCTTGGCGATGTAGTCGCTATAGGCCGGAATGGCAACAGAGGCCAGAATACCGATGATTGCTACGACAATCATGAGTTCGATTAGTGTAAAACCTTTTTGTACTTTAACCATTTTTGGTGTATCTCCAGAGATTTAAAATTTTAATAGGTCGGTGTCAAGCCAGCCTACGAACGATGTATCGTCCTTGAGGACAAATGGTTAAGTGCAGGGGATATGCCAGCTATGTAAAGCTGGAAAAAACTGATTTATTATTATTTAAAACAGTTACTTATGATTTTTTTGAACTGCATCTATCTTGATCTGGTTGGCAGTAACAGGTGACAATGTTGTCAATAGTTGACAAAGCTGTTGTCATTAAAAAGACAAAACCATAGAGAACGACATGTCTGTTACCGAATTACCCGCGTGACCCACTAGGAATCCGTACCTGTCTTCTTATCGTCATCAATTCCATACTGCTTGATGCGGTAACGCAACTGTCTGTAGCTCAACCCCAGCTTCTCCGCACTGGCCCTGCGATTCCAGCGTGTTTCTGCGAGTGTATCCAGAATCGTCTGGCGCTCTTCCGGTTCGGATGTCGTCTCTGTAGTTGGGCGCCTTGTTTCTGTTGTCTGGTCCTGATTGTTTGGTGAGAGATTCAAATCAGCGGGTTCTATCTGGTCGTTATCGCTCAGTGCAACTGCTCGTTCAAGTATGTTTTCCAGCTCGCGCACATTGCCCGGAAAAGAATAGGCACTCAGTAGATTTTCAGCTTCAGGTGTCAACAGGGCAGTGAGAGATCGGCCTTCAGTCTGGGCAATTGTCTTCAGTACATGCCGTGCGATAATGACAACATCGTCGCGGCGTTGCCTGAGGCTGGGTGATCGAATGCAGATGACGTTCAGGCGATAGTACAAATCGTGCCTGAAATGACCATCGTCAACTTCGGTTGCCAGATCCTTATGGCTGGCACTGAGTATCCGTACGTTGGTCCCGATCTCCGTTGAGCTACCAACGGGGCGTACCTTGCGTTCCTGTATAGCGCGAAGCAGTTTTACCTGCATATGTAAAGGTTGTTCGGCTACCTCGTCAAGAAACAAGGTGCCACCTTCTGCCTGCTTGAATAGACCATCGTGATCACTGTGTGCACCTGTAAAGCTGCCTTTGCGATGACCAAACATTTCGCTTTCCATCAGCTCGGAGGGGATAGCCCCACAATTGACGGCTACAAAGGGGGCATTCGCTCTCGGGCTGTTGTCATGGATCAGTCTGGCAATAAGCTCCTTACCTGTGCCTGATTCACCGGTGATCCATACCGGGGCGTTTGTGCGAGCGACTTTCAGAATCATTGTCTTGAGCGCTTGCATGGGCTCCGAGTGACCGATGAGACGTTCTTGCCCGATGAGTTTTATTTGTTCACTTTCTGACGACATCCGGCCTTCGGAGGCGTTGGCGTTCTTCTTCACCAGATCGTCAAGCTTGTTTATGCGTTTTCGGTTTGGTGGAGGCTCTTGCGTTTTGTGATGATCAGCCTTGTTCATTGAGATCGGCTGTAAGGTTGTCACCTCGATGTTTTCAACAGTATCAGGCGTTGCGACGGTAGCTGAATCATTGTCAAGATTGATTGCCTGAGTCACAAGATTGCGTAATAGTTTGAGATCAACCGGCTTTGAGACAAAATCAAATGCGCCGTTCTTCATGGCATCTACGGCGGCATCCATGTTTCCGTGCGCTGTGATAACGGCAACTGGCAGCTTGGGTTGCACCTCCTGAACATGCTTGACGAATTCCACGCCATTCCCATCGGGTAGTTTCATATCTGTTAAACAGACATCAAACGTATAGTTTGCCAGCAGGTTGCGCGCCTCCTCCAGATTACTAGCGGTATGTGTGTCCAGCCCTATACGATCGAGTGACATTGCGATCAGTTCGCGGATGTCGGCCTCATCATCGATAATCAGCGCAGTATGTGCCATGACTCAGGCCGCCATGTCCTGAGCTGAAGCCAAGGTAATCCGGAAGTGAGCACCCGTGTCTGCGGGCAGGCTGTCGATGCTTGCATTGTTCAGTTCACACAGTTCCCGGATAATGTACAAACCAAGACCCGTACCTGTCTGGTGTGTTGAATAGAATGGCTCAAACAACTTGTCCCGATCAATATCGCTGATTCCCTTGCCGGTATCACTGATATCAATATGAATGGTGCCGTGGCCTGTCTCATAGCAACCAAGATGAATGCAGACGGTACTCTTCTCGTTGTGCAGAAGTGCGTTGGTACACAGATTCCACAGGACCTGATCCAGATGGTTGGCGTCGATCGTTGCAAGACAGGGCTCTGCCTGAACACTGAGCTGAGCGGCATCCAGAGTGTTTTCAGCCTGAAATCGTTTGACGAAAGCGTTAAGCGCCTGATCGATACTCACACATTCCAATTGCACTCTTCCGCGGTTGGATAGTTGCAACACATCTTCAATAATGCGGTTGATTCTCTGTGTATGCCGGCGTGCGATCTCCAGTAGTTCGGCATCTTTTGGATCAAGCGACTCTGACTCTTCAATCAATTGCACCGCATGTGATATGGCACCCAGAGGGTTGCGTATTTCATGGGCAATACTGGCCGATAGACGGCCCAGCGATGCCAGCTTGAGTTGTTGAAACTGTTGGCGAATATGTGTGTGGTTATCCAGGCGAATCAGCATGCCATCCGTGGACAGGCGGGTATAGCGTGGCAGCACCGTCTGGCCGGTACTGGTCACCTCGAACGGCCGTGTCTGCAAGGTTGGTGAGCGTTCAGACTCTGTCATGTTGCCGTAAAGATCACAGGAAAGTTTTTTCAGGTGTGAAGGCATCGCCACAAATTCAACGGCTAACAGCATACGGGCCATATCGTTCATTAACTGCACATTGCCAGCGTTATCCACGACCAGCACGCCTGAGTCCAGTTCGCGAATGATCTCTTCGTTCAGTTGCGCAATTTGTCTGACATCAAGCGCCACGCGGGAATGGGTGGATTTTACGATCTGACGGCCAAGCAAGCGCCTCAACGGCACGGTCATCAGCCATGCAGTGAGAAACAGAAGTGATCCCAGCAGTGCGGTCTCCTGAAAATTGGTCGCATGGGCACCGATGAATGAGGCTGCAAGTAATTGTTCGCCAATCAGCACAATGCTTGCAATTGCTGCGAACAAAAGCGAATGTCTAACGCCTGATAGTTGACTGAGAAGCGTGATGTTGATCAGCAGAAGCGAGCCAAGGCCGCTACTGACGCCACCGCTGCTGAACATCAGCGTGCAGATGAACAGGATATCCAGATAGTTCTGAACAAAGAACTGCGTAGTGATTGTCGGACGCTGTACGTGACTTAGATACATGAATATCAGAGTCACAACAAGAAACCCCGCGTGAGCTGCAACGAACAAGTTGGGGTAGTTTGATCCCAGCAAGTGTTGCTCTTCTGCCAGATAGAATATGGCAGCGAGCGCGAACAGGATAAGTAACCTGTACTGATTCAACAGCCGAAGTGCGGCCCAGTCCGGCTTGTGAACTGTTTCCTGAATTCGACTATCCGAAGAATTATTGCCGACGTTGGCAGACACTATTAGGGGCTGGTTTTTGCAGTTTGACATTCGCTGGACGCAAATATCAAGCCATGCTCATGGGGCGCCGTTGATCGTTCGCCTCGTGGCGTCCAGCCTCGGTTTACAGCTCTGAAAAATCTTTGACGGCCGGGTGTTCCGGGTCGGTCAGAGACAGGACACGCAGCGTATTGCTCTGCAGATCGGTCTGTCCCAAAGACTGGTAGGCCCCTGCCATCAGCGCCAATGCATTGGGTACGTGCTTTGACCCATCAAAGTGCTCCAGTAAATAGTTGACCCGGTTGACCACGGCGACCATCGCCCCGCGGTCGTAATAGAACTGTGCTGTTATCAGCTCATGACGTGCCATCTGGTCTTTCAGATAAACCATGCGCTCGAGTGCATCGGGCGTGTATTCACTCTCCGGAAAGCGTCTGACCAGCGTGTCGAACTCGGCAAAGGCCGAGCGCAGCCAATTCTGGTTGACCTTGGCCATGTCGCGAGGAAAGATACGTTCCATCGCTGAGCTGCCCCTCGAAAAATGGCTGACGCCCTTGATGTAGTAGGCATAGTCAATGTTTTCACTGCGTGGGTAAAGCTTGATGAAACGGTCAGCAGCGTCTATGGCGCTGTCATGATCATCCTGCTTCAGATACGCATAGGCGATATCAAGCTGCGCCTGCTGGGTGTAAGTGCCAAACGGGTAACGTGCACCAAGGGTCTCGAATGTGTCTATTGCCGTCAGGAAATCGCCCTGATTCAGAGCCCGCTTCGCCTGGTTGTAGATGGCCTCGGCGCTGTCCAGCTCAATGGATACGCCAGAGCCGTTGCTGGCACAGCCGCTTGACAGCACCAGCGCAGTGGCAACAACGGCAAGCGTACGGTTGAGTTTCGATTTCATGAGACAATTATAGTCCAGGCTGGCGGCGACGTCCCATCCCTTTGGAGTCAATCATGCGGAGAATAGTCAATTAGTAATCCAGGCCGGCCGACGGTCTCCGGTGATGTTTCCGGTGATACAGATGGCCACGATTCACAAACCGATTTTCAGGTTGACGCCACTGTCGCCGGTAAGCGGCTGGATGCGGTAGCTGCGCAGGTGTTTGATGCCTATTCGCGAAATCGCCTGCAAAGCTGGATAAACGAAGGTTATCTGACGGTGGACGGTGTGCAACGCAGAACCCGCGACAAACTGGTGGGTGGCGAATTGCTCAGCCTGCAATTGCCACCGGATGAGTTAGTCGATGACAGCGTGGATTGTTTTGAGCCGGAGGCCATCGACCTGACCGTTGTGTATGAGGATGAGCATATTATCGTCATCAACAAGCCAGCGGGGCTGGTCATGCATCCGGCACCGGGAAACAGGCGTGGCACGCTCCTTAACGGTCTGCTCCATCATGATAGTTCTCAGGCAAACGTTCCCCGAGCGGGAATTGTGCATCGTCTGGATAAGGAGACCAGCGGTTTATGTGTGGTGGCACGATCTCTGGAATCACATACCCATCTAGTGCGACAGTTGCAGGCGCGTGAGATGGGGCGAACCTACACGGCGGTCGTTATTGGTGATGTGCCAATAAACGGAACCATCGATGCCCCTATCGGACGCCACCCGCGCGATCGTAAACGCATGGCGGTGAACGACAAGGGCAAAGTTGCAGTTACCCATTATCAGTGTGAAGAGCGTTACCTTGGTTGCGCTAGAATCGCTGTCAAGCTTGAGACCGGTCGTACCCATCAAATACGTGTGCACATGACGCATATCGGTCATGCCTTGGTGGGCGACCCGGTTTATGGCCGCAGGCTAGCCGTATTACCCAGACAGGTAGCCTGCGTGCCAGAGGTGGCTGCGTTTGATCGGCAGGCCCTGCATGCAGCAAGGCTCACTCTGGTGCATCCGGGAACCGAAGAGGAAGTCAGTTTCGATGCACCACTGCCACAGGATATGACACGACTTTGTGCCGCCTTGAAATTGGTAGCCAGCGAACAGCTTCGCTCTGACAACCCTTCGTGATTGATTTTGTCAATATAGGGTGCGTCGTCCCGGATTGGCCTGTGTCAGCAAAGGTTACGGTACTGACGACGACTCGGCAAGGGGGAGTTAGCGCGCCACCCTTCGATGCATTGAATCTCGGACTGCATGTTGGAGATCGTGCAGAGTCGGTGATGGAAAACCGGCGTAGGCTACAGGTGAGCTTTTCCTTGCCAGCGGAGCCTGTCTGGCTTAACCAGACGCACGGTATCAATATCGTAGATGTGACCAGCCAGCCTGAGCTGAACACCGATGCCGATGGCGCTTACACCTGTTTGACCAACAAGGTTCTGGCGGTGCTCACAGCTGATTGTCTGCCTGTCGTTATCAGTGACGTTCAAGGCACTCAACTGGCCGTCGTACATGCGGGATGGCGAGGCCTTGCCGGTGGCATCGTCAAACAGGCTCTGAAGCGTTTCAATACAAGTGCGGGCTTGTATGCCTGGCTTGGTCCTGCCATCGGACCTGAGCGCTTTGAAGTCGGTGAGGATGTTCGTCACGCCTTTGTCCAGCGCAACGCAGCTAACGCAGAACACTTCGTCAATGGTCAGAGGCAGGGTAAATATTACGCCGACCTTTATGCACTTGCACGCACAGAGCTTGCAGATGCCGGCTGTAAAACCGTTGGCGGAGACTTCTGTACGCATACCCGCACCGACTTGTTTCATTCGCACCGACGCGATGGTAAGGCCAGTGGCAGGATAGCCACCGTCGCGTGGATATCCGCTGTGTGAATACCCTGTTTTCGAGCTTGATCAAAACGACTGATTATTGGTCAACGATACCGTTCAACGCGACTTATTAGCGACTGGACTGCTCGTTCCGCTTGAATTGATGTGTGACAACACCACAATAGTTCCATCATAGTAATTTGCGTGAATCGCTCTACAGGAGATTCCCATGAGAATGGACAAACTGACCAGCAAGTTCCAGCTGGCACTGCAAGACGCACAATCACTCGCGCTTGGACGAGACCATCAATTCATAGAACCCGCTCACCTGTTGATTGCCATGCTTGATCAGGATGGCAGCGGTGTACGCCCTGTGCTGGCTCAATCTGGCGTTAACATTAACGGTCTGCGTACCGGGCTGGACAAGCTGCTCGATCGCATGGCAAAGGTTGAGGGAGGCGGCGGCCAACTGCATGTGTCCAATGAGCTGGGCCGTCTGCTAAACCTGACGGACAAGGCGGCGCAGAAGCGTGACGATCAGTACATTTCATCAGAGCTCTTCGTATTGGCATCGCTTGAGGAAAAGAAAAATTCCATCGCTGAGCTATTGATTGCCAATGGAGCGAACGCGGCAGCCGTCAGCAAGACCCTTGAGGATATTCAGGGTGGACCGGTCACCGATCAGAACGCTGAGGACAATCGCAAGGCGCTGGAACGCTACACCATCGATCTCACTGAACGTGCAGAACAAGGCAAGATTGACCCCGTTATCGGTCGTGATGACGAAATACGTCGGGCCATTCAAGTGTTGCAGCGCCGCACCAAGAACAATCCCGTGATTATTGGCGAGCCAGGTGTCGGCAAAACAGCGCTGGTCGAAGGCCTTGCTCAACGCATCGTCGATGGTGAAGTACCTGATGGCATAAAGAACAAACGCGTGTTGTCTCTGGATATGGGGGCATTGATAGCGGGTGCAAAATTTCGAGGTGAGTTCGAGGAGCGCCTCAAGGCAGTCCTGAGTGATCTGGCAAAGCAGGAAGGTCAGGTTATTCTCTTTATCGATGAGATACACACGATGGTAGGTGCCGGTAAGGCAGAAGGTTCCATGGATGCTGGCAATATGCTCAAGCCTGCGCTGGCGCGTGGGGAGTTACACTGTATTGGTGCAACCACTCTTGACGAATATCGCCAGTATGTTGAAAAGGATGCCGCCCTCGAGCGGCGCTTTCAGAAAATTCTTGTCAATGAGCCAAGTGTTGAAGACACCATAGCCATCCTGCGTGGGCTGAAGGAGCGCTACGAGGTGCATCATGGTGTGGACATCACCGACCCCGCAATCGTTGCCGCTGCCACGTTGTCACATCGCTATATCAGCGACCGGCAGTTGCCTGACAAAGCTATCGATCTTATTGACGAGGCGGCATCTCACATCCGTATGGAAATTGATTCCAAGCCTGAGGAGCTGGACAAGCTGGAGCGTCGCATTATCCAGCTCAAAATTGAACGCGAAGCTCTGGTGAAGGAATCCGATGAAGCTTCCATTAAGCGGCTTGCTGATCTTGATGAAGAAGTCGATGCACTAGAGATGGAATTTGCTGATCTGGAAGAGATCTGGAACGCAGAGAAAGCCTCTGTGCACAATGCAACCGGCATCAAGGAAGAACTGGAGCGGGTACGCCTTGAGCTTGAAACTGCGCGACGCGCGGGAGACCTGACGCGTATGTCGGAGTTGCAATACGGACAAATCCCGGCACTGGAAAAATCATTGGCCGAAGCCCTTGAAAATAACGACGATCAGGAAATGACGCTGCTTCGCACTAACGTCACTGCTGAAGAGATTGCAGAGGTGGTTGCCAAGTGGACGGGCATACCTGTAAGCAAGATGATGGAAGGTGAAAAAGATAAACTCCTGCGCATGGAGCAGGCGCTGGGTCAACGTCTGGTAGGGCAGGTTGAAGCGGTAAAGGCTGTCTCCGATGCCATACGTCGCTCTCGTGCAGGCCTTTCCGATCCGGATCGGCCGATTGGTTCTTTTCTTTTTCTGGGGCCGACAGGTGTGGGCAAGACCGAACTGACCAAGGCACTGGCCAACTTCATGTTTGATGCTGATGACGCCATGGTGCGTATCGACATGTCTGAGTTTATGGAAAAACATTCGGTGGCACGCCTCATCGGCGCACCCCCGGGATATGTTGGCTATGAAGAGGGCGGGTACCTGACTGAAGCGGTAAGAAGAAAACCCTACTCGGTGATTCTGCTTGATGAGGTTGAGAAGGCACATGGTGATGTCTTCAACATCCTTTTGCAGGTACTTGACGATGGTCGCCTGACAGACGGACAGGGGCGCACGGTTGATTTTCGAAATACGGTTATTGTCATGACTTCAAATCTGGGCAGCCATGTGATTCAGGAGCTGACGGGTACTGAGAACTACGACTCTATGAAAACTGCTGTCATGGAAATTGTCGGTCAGCATTTCAGGCCGGAGTTCATCAACCGAGTTGATGAGTCGGTTGTATTTCAACCGCTGTCTGCTGAGGATATACGCATGATTGCTGGCATTCAGGTGTCGCATCTCGGAAAACGATTGGCTGCGCGCAATCTGGATCTTGTGATGACTGAGGCGGCATTGGATCGATTGGGTGAGGCAGGTTTTGATCCTGTTTATGGGGCAAGACCGCTACGTCGTGAAATTCAGCAACAAGTGGAAAATCCGTTGGCGCAGAAGATTCTTGCCGGGGAGTTCATCGCAGGAGACACGATATTTGTCGATGCAAAAGGGCAGGAACTGGTGTTTTCGAACAAGGAACAAAAGCCAAGTGTGGCTCTGGTTCACTAGTTGGATGTCGAGATTGGGCAGGCTGTTGTCTTTCAGGCAATGCCTGCCGTTCTGCATGGCCTGCCGGTCCGCATATAACTACAAAGAACCGAATTGATCAGTTAGTTAGCAAGGCCGTGTCTGCACAGGTGGTCATTTGGTTGGACACTGCACTACAATGGCAGTAACGTTATCAGTACCGCCACGACGGAGTGCGAGTTTCACCAATTGATCGAGCGCCTGGCGAGGTGAAGGTAATGCCATATTGTGGTTTACTTCTTCCTGTTTCACATCTTTGAACAAGCCATCACTGCACAGTAGAAAACGGTCGCCAGCCTGGATGTCTACCTGACGCACCTGAATATCGATGTCGTCTGCGACCCCGATTGCTCGAGTGATGACATTGGCAGAAGGATGATTTTCGGCCTCATCGGCCGTTAGTTCGCCGAGGCGATGCAGCTCCTGCACGAGGCTGTGATCGTCGGTAAGCTGACTGAACTCGCCGTTGCGCTGGCGGTAGATTCGACTGTCGCCAGCCCACAGTACGAATGCGGCGTTGACGTGTACATAGAGTGCAGCAACGGTACTACCCATGACCTTGCCCTCAGCAAGTTGGCGGCATGAGGTGTTGGCTTCGTTCAGACGTTTCAGCAGATCTTCTACGCTTTCCAGAGCAGACTTGCCGGCCTTGAAGGTGTGCAAGGCTTCGATAATCGACTGACTGGCGCGATCGCCTCTGCTGTGTCCGCCCATACCGTCCGCAACGACCCACAGATTCTGCTCTCGTGCATCCAGAAACGCGTCTTCATTTATCTTGCGTACGTGCCCAAGGTTGGTCTCCGCACAGGAATACCACTGTGGGGAAACTTCATTTCCGGGTGACGATTGGGCCTTGGGAGGCTCAACTTGTGACATCTTTATTTGATTCGGAGTTATCTAAAGGCAGTATAACGTTGCCGGGACCGTGATGTGTCGGGTAGAAATACCAGATTTTGACGAAAACAACGCTTCTTCGATGCTTGTGGAGCGGTTTATCTCGCCTGATTCGCACTATTAGCGTCAAGTGTCATGGACATTAGCCTTTGCTACACTTCAGTCCCCTTGATTTCAAGCAGTTTGCCTCATGAAGGTTCGTACCCGATTCGCCCCTAGCCCAACCGGCTATCTCCATATCGGTGGGGCCCGTACCGCATTGTTCTGCTATCTGTTTGCTCGCAAGCACGGTGGTGAATTCGTCCTGCGAATAGAAGACACCGATCAGCAGCGCTCGAGTCAGGAATCGGTACAGGCGATTCTCGATGGAATGGAATGGCTGGGACTCGATTACGATGAGGGTCCGTTTTACCAGACCCATCGTTTTGATCGCTACCGTGAGGTCGTACAGCAATTGATGGACGCAGGCCATGCCTACCATTGTTACTGCACGCCGGAGGAGCTGACCGCCATGCGCGAGGAGGCTACCGCCAAAAAAGAGAAGCCGCGTTATAACGGCTTCTGGAGAGACCGATCTGATGCACCACCGGAGGGTATCAAGCCTGTAGTGCGTTTCAAGAACCCATTAACAGGCGAAGTCACAATCGATGATGCCGTAAAAGGTCCGATCGTTATCGGCAATGCGGAGCTGGACGATCTGGTCATCATGCGCTCCGACGGGACACCCACCTACAACCTGACGGTGGTAGTCGATGATATCGATATGCAAATCACTCATGTGATACGCGGTGACGATCACATCAACAATACCCCGCGGCAAATCAATATCTTCGAAGCACTTGGCGCGCCGCGTCCAGTGTTCGCACACTTGCCCATGATATTGGGAGAGGATGGCAAACGCATGTCCAAGCGCCATGGCGCCGTGAGTGTCATGCAGTATGCTGATGATGGTTACCTTCCAGAAGCCTTGCTTAACTATCTGGTAAGGCTTGGCTGGTCACATCAGGATCAGGAACTGTTTACCCCTGAACAGATGCGTGATCTGTTTACCCTTGAGGCTGTCAATCGCTCTGGATCTGTATTTGATGACAAGAAACTGGAGTGGGTCAATCAGCAGTATTTTCAGCAGTCTACTGCTGAACATCTGGGAAATGCCCTGTTGCCTTATCTGCAAAAATTGAATATTGACAGTAGTGCAGGCTACCCTCCTGGTGAAGTCGCCATGCTATTGCGTGATCGCTCAAAGACGCTGGTAGACATGGCAGCCTCTGCTACGTACTTTTACAAAGCGCCAGAAAGCTATGATGAGAAAGCGCGTAAAAAACAATTCAAGCCAGACACTGCCAGTATTCTCAGTGATGCACGCGGCCGTTTGCATGCGTTGGATAGCTGGGATGCGCAAGCTATTCAGAGTGCGCTGGATGCCAGTGCTGAAGCATTGGAAATAGGGTTTGGAAAACTGGGTCAGCCGTTGCGGCTGGCTGTTACTGGCGGGACTCAGTCACCGTCCATGGCAGACACTATTGCCTTGATTGAAAAATTCGATGTCATCGCACGCCTTGATCGAGCGATATCGGTTTGTCTGCAAGGCTGAGGTTCAAAAAGGGATATTACTCGAAGGTATTTTTGCATTGGCAGACGTCTTGTGAATCAACTAGTCGAGTAATCCGGCCCGCTTACGACCCTCATCAGTCTTGATGGAAAAATCAGTACCTGCGAACTCAGCAGCATCTGCCGTACACAAATAAGTGATAGCTTTTGCCGGCCATTCAGGTGGGATGTGGTCGGCAAAATCCATCTGGCTGACTGGTCCAACGCCGGATTTCCTGATGGATTTTTGCATGTCAGTTGCAACGGTTCCCGGGCTCATTCCGATACAACGCACGCCATGTTCGGCATATTCCTTGTGGACACATTTTGTCAAAGACAATACACCCGCCTTGGTAGCACAGTAATGACTCCATCCTTCAAGGGCATGGGTTGCTGCCCCTGAACTGATATTGATAATCACACCGCTTTTTTGATCCTTCATGATAGGCAGGACAGCACGAATCCCGAAGTAGACTCCCTTGAGGTTGATATCAACGACCGTAGACCAGCTATCCGGGTCTGATTCGGCTATGTTGGCAATGGGATCGATGGTACCGGCGTTGTTGACCAGTACATCCAGCCGCCCGAAGGTTTGGATGGCGTGGGCTATTGCCTTTTGCAGTTGATCGTAACGGCTGACATCGCAGGCGACACTTGTGGCTTTCCCGCCATTTTTACAAATATCCGTAGCCACGCTGTCGCAGTCTTTTGCCGAACGGGCTGCCAGCACCACGTGCATGCCTTTGGCCGCCATCTCTCTGGCAGTTGCAGCACCAATACCGCGGCTGGCACCTGTTATCACTGCGCATTGTCCAGTTAGTTCGTGCATGAAGTTAGTCATCCTTGTATTGCGATCAGCCACAATCGGGCTATGAAAAAATACGACATCGAAAAATACTGGAACTCGTTGTCTTACGCAAGCGACTCTCGCCCATGAGGTTCGTTAAAATCAATCTCGGGACCTATGGGTAAGATTCTATGCGGGTTAATAGTGTCGTGGCTTTCCAGATAGTGGCGTTTTGCATGATCAAAATTGCAGGTACTGGCAATGCCCTGCCATTGATAGAGGTCGCGGGTATAGGCCCATAGACATGGATAATCCTGCAAGCGTTTGAGATTGCACTTGAAGTGGCCGTGATAGACCAGATCAAATCGCAGAAGTGTAGGCAGTAACCGCCAGTCAGCCTCATAAGGTTGCGGCCCACAAAGAAATCTGTTGTTCGTCAGTATGCCTTCCAGCCAGTCCAGAGTGTCGAACAAGGGTACAACAGCTTCGTCATAAGCGGCCTGTGTGGTTGCAAAACCGCTTTTATACACACCGTTGTTCAAGGTGTTGTACACCCGATCGTTAATGGCATCTATCTGTTCACGCAGTGGCTTTGGGTAAAAATCACCTTCACGCGCACCCGCGTCATCGAATGCGCTGTTGAGCATTCGAATGATTTCTGATGATTCATTGGAGACGATGGTGGAAGTTTGCTTGTCCCAGATAACAGGCACAGTTACCCTGCCGGAGCAGTCGGGATCAGCCAGTGTGTATATCTGGTGCATGAGTTCTTTGCCATGGAGCTTATCACCCACTATGCCCTTGTCATCGGTCCTGAATGTCCAGCCATGATCGGCCATGAGCCAATGTACAAACGAGACATCAATGGATGATTCGAGGCCTTTGAGTGAACGATAAATAAGCACCCTGTGTACCCAGGGGCAGGCGTAACTTGCGTACAAATGATAGCGCCCGGCTTCCGCCTTGAAACCTGCGGTGCCACTGGGACCGGCTGAGCCATCCGCTGTTATCCAGTTTCTGAATCCAGCCTCTGAGCGTTGGAACTTTCCTCCTGTGGATTTAGTGTCATACCAGGTGTCGTGCCATTGACCATCGACGAGCAATCCCATGTGACAATTCCTATCAGGTTCAAATAGTGCGGTAACGCAACCTATTGTCAATGCTACAGGATCAAGAGTCTGATGAGGCCAAACCCGGCCAGCGACATCAGCAGGAACAAACAGAAGCGCTTGTAGAAACGTTCAAGCGAGGGCCGGAACAGCCAGGCGCCTAACAGTACTCCCACGACTACGGCAGGTGCCATTAGCAGGCCTCTTTTAAGCGCCAGAGTATCCAGCGTTCCGGTACTGATCAGCCAGAATGCAGAAACAGCCATGCTGACAAACAGATACAGGACGAGTGAACCTCTGACTTCACGCATCGATAGTTGCCGGGACAGCACATACAACGCCACAACCATGCCACCAATACTGGCAAGCCCCGTAACAGTTCCAGCCAACAGGCCTGCCAGATACAGGCTCCAGGTGGTTTGCAAAAATGCGGGCGATGCGGTGGACAACTGTAGCAAGGCCAGTATCAGAATTAGAACCAACGCTACCAGAGACGATATCTCTGCCGGCAGATTGTGGGTCGCCGCCAGGCCAATCGGCATGCCAACAGCCGAACCTGCTACCAGTCCAGCAACCAGCTTTCGATTGGCATCAATGAGGCCACCCCTGAACAGGATGGCTCCGGATACCGCCTCGAGGATGAAACACACCGGAATAAGCGCCAGAGGCGCTATCACAAGCGCAAGCCCTGCCATAATTAGCGCTGAAAGCCCAAATCCCGAAAAGCCACGTACCATCCCTGCTACAAAAGCAACAGTGCATGCAAGTGCAAGGGTGCTCGCTGAGAGCTGAAGATGAGCCTGCAGAGTGTCGAACATGGGGCGCTCTGGTAACCTGTGTGTGAAACTTCCAATGAGCGTCCTGTGTCGTGCAGGGTGTTACTTGCCGGGCTCGATGCAATGTAGACAATATCCAGAAATCGAGCCAGCGTGTGTTTTTTTAATAATGAATAAGTAGTGTCACCATCAACCAAGGAGTCGCGAAATGCAACGAGAGTGGTCTGTTTACCTGTCTGGCGAAATCCATACCGATTGGCGAGAGCGTATCATGCAGGCGTCCAGTAGCGCCGGTCTGCCATTGCAATTTACCTCCGCCATTACCAATCATGGCGCGAGTGATGCCGCTGGTGATTTGCTTGGTCAGGCAAAGGAAGGTTTCTGGCGCGATCACCAGTCATCGAAAGTCAATGCGATTCGTACACGCACGCAAATCCAGCAGTGTGATGTGGCCATCATCCGTTTTGGCAGTCAGTATAAACAATGGAACGCAGCCTTTGATGCTGGCTACTGCGCCGCATTGGGCAAACCCTACATCACCTTACACGACGATGACATCATCCATCCGTTGAAGGAGGTCGATGCGGCCGCCATGGGATGGGCGCAAACACCGGAGCAGGTAGTTGAAATCTTGCGTTATGTAACCGGCACTCCCGATGCGGCCGGTTGTGTTGCAGCCAAGGGCGTCGACAGCGCTGCCTGATGGCCAGTGGCTGATCGAGCTTGCTTTTATTTTTAGTTGTCAGAGTTTGCGCAGGGCACCTGCCAAGGCGTACTGCCTTGGAGCGTGACAACTCACTTAAAAAGACCTATGTGGAGATCAACAAACCATGAGTAATCTGGAGTGCTTTCAGTTTTCGTACGGCTCGGATAACTACGGCGTCCTTGTGCATGATGCGCAAAGTGGTCAAACCGCCTGTATAGACGCCGGTGACGCGAATGCAACGCTGGATGCTCTAAGCGGAAAAGGCTGGACGCTATCGCATTTGCTGATTACGCACCATCACGCAGACCATACCGCAGGTTTACAGGCAGTGAAAAGCGCCACCTCGTGTCACGTCATCGGGCCTGTCGAACGTTCAAAGCCGATTGCCGGAATCGACGAATATATTGACGATGGCAATACGTTCGATTTTGCGGGGCGAACGGTAACGGCGTTGCATACACCTGGCCACACCGCGGACATGATCAACTTCTACTTTGCTCAGGATAAACTGGTGTTCACAGGCGATACCCTCTTCAGTATGGGGTGCGGGCGCTTGTTTGAAGGCGATGCCGCCATGATGCTTGCCAGTATGAACAAGCTGCGTAATCTGCCGGACGAAACTTTGATCTATTGTGCGCATGAATATACAGCGACAAATGCACGTTTTGCCGCGGATGTCGATCCTGATAACCAGGAACTTGAAAGGCGAGTCAGCGAGGTTGAACGACTTCGTAATGAGAACAAACCGACTGTGCCTGTGCTGATGTCGCTGGAGAAGAAAACCAATCCGTTTCTGCGCGTGGGCGATGCAGGCATCCGCCGCGTTCTGGGTATGAGCGATGCGGATAATGTTGTTGTATTCGCCGAATTGCGCAACCGTAGAAATGGATACTAGTGGGTCACGCGGGTAATTCGCAACCCGTCTCCCGCTTCGTTTCTGGTGGTGAGACGCCGAGCAGCCAGCTTGCGGTCATACACCTAAAGGTTGTAGATGGTCCAGCCATAAAAGGCTGCGAATCCTGCCAGAGCAACCACCATTGCCTGGCGCACTTTTTCAAGGCCGGCAGGGGCGTTTCCCGGTGGCACTATGAGCAAAGCACTCAGTGCGCACAATAGCAGACCAGATCCAAACGCCATTTGCCCCCAGAACTGGGTGATGTGTCTTGTGGCGTACCACAGAATGTTCCACAATCCTGCCGCAGCGCAAATGCAGCCAATGATCCTTAACAACGTGGTCGGAGTTCTCGTGTTTAGAGCACCGTTAGGTAGTCGGTTGGAAAAAATCACACAGACAATCATGCAGATCGTGACAACTGTGCCCATCGGGATGAACATACGGGACTCCTGTTAGCGTGAGTTATCGGCTGCGCGAATCAGGGAGTCGTAGGTGCGGACGCCCATCTCGCGCAAGGCTTGTGCACCAAAGTGTATACAGGAGGTTGTTCCACAGGGAAACCCGTTAGCAGGAATCAGGTCGTCATTGTTTGTCATGGCACTGAAGGGCGTCGTTGATCCTATGGTGCGATGAACACTGTCAACCCGTTGCTGATTGATGGACAACTGTGAGAAATCGCCGCGCTCGTCTCGCCCTCTTGACATGGTGCCTGCGACAAAAGGAATATCAGATTGTGTTCCGCGCGCAACTGCGCCACGTGCATCGGGCAGTATTCGCGTTCGCAAACCGGTAATCAGAGCAGTGAGGTTAGCTTCGTACGCTGCTGCACAAGCGGCGTTACTATCAGTTTCACCTTGATGCCAGAGTATTCCACGCAATATTCCACCGGTTTCCAGCAGCGTTTCATTAGTGCGTCGAAGTGCCCGATCGAACAACAAGGTATTTCCCAGCGCCGGGTTGCCGGTTTCATTGGCATTCCAGTGCGCAGCGGGTGAAGCTGTGTTGCAAAAGGCAGAGCCGGACCATGCTGCAGGCACCAACACGATGTTGCGCGTGGTGTGGGGCAGGGCAGTTTTGGCAAAACTCAAGCCCATACCAATGCGAGTGCCACCTTTCAGTCCGGACGATTCATCAAACGGAATGTGTAGAGGGTCCTCTGCCCGCTTGAACGCCGGCGTGGCAAAATTCCCCGGTCGACTGACAAAGCGTATGTTGTCAGCAATCAGATTGTCATCATTGGCACTGACGTTCGCCTGAATGATACGCGGATCAGGTTCATCGGGCTCGCCCGGGCCTGAACGTTTTGCATTGGCCTCGCTCAGGCCAACCATATTGCTCTGCCCAATCAGCAGATAGATATCATCTCTGGGAACAGGTGTGACTGCCAGCGTGATGGTGGCTCTTTGTGTTAACACGCCGGACCGTGCAGTAATGACCAGACGTCGGTGATCAGGTAGCAAGGGTAAATTGGCAATACCAAGCTGTAGGGCCAGATTGCTGTTGTTGGCTGTACCACTGAGCGAGGGTTGTGAAAATCGGGTCCTGAGTTGTTCTGAATCTGCGGGCGTCTCAGTTGTGACATCAAGGTTTACAGTGCCGGTGAACCCCCCCGCACGATCGATATTGATCGGAATGCTGACCCCTTGTGCATCTCCCTCGATCAAGTTGTAGGCCTCATTGGCAATCTGTAGCGTAAAGGGTGGGGTGCCAGTGCTTGTGCCGGATACTACCGAGAGCTGGATAGACTGATTGCTGCGCAGTGAGATATCGTTAAGATCAAAAGCGGTGACCACCACTTCGTACACACCAATGTCATTGACACCGGGTTGCCAGATTAATGAGCGGCTGCCATCGCCGTTGTCAATGAATCTGACACCGCTGGGTGGGTCACTGACCAGTATCCCGGCAGGATCACCATCAACATCAACGGGTGAAAGTCTCAGCTCCCATGGAACACCCACGCGGAGTTGCTGATCGTCCAGTCTTGCGAAAAATGGCGCCTGATTGATGCTACCCACTATGCTCAGAGGCTCTGAACGCATGGAATAGTTGTTAAAGAAATCAAAGGCCACGACCGCGTAGCTTGCAGCCGTGCCAATACGCAGCGTGTCGGTGAAGGTGGTTGTGCTGACAGTATTTACGTAGCGATTGTTGCGATAGACATCGTAGCCCTTCACCAACGCTGGTCCGCTTGACGGCTGCCAGCTCAAACGTATTGTTGTCATACCGTTGGCGTCATTGCTTTCACTGGTGAGGCCTGAAGGCACAGACGGTGGTGTACCAGGATTGTTGGTCGAACTGCCAAGCGGCAAGGTGATCGCCGTGGAGCTTTGTGAAAAATTCTGATCAAAGTCGAAGGCCACGACTTGAAAGGCAAAAGAGTCACCTTTTGGAACTGAGCCGCTGTATGACGTGTTGAAGCGGGTCGCCAGATAATCACCATTCATAAAGATGTTGTAGCCGGCAACTGCCTGATTATCGGTGGATGCAAGCCAACTTAATATAACGGTATCTCTACTCACGCCATTGATCAGGTTGCCGCGAAGGCCTGTTGGTGTCGATGGAGCCAGTGAGGAATCGACCGCCCCTGTGTCAGGTAGTCGGATTGTTTCCGAACGGGACGAAAAATTTCTGCGGATGTCGAAAGCGACGACGTGCCACGTGTGCGGTTTGTTAGCTGAGTCTTGCGCGGTGTAGCGTGTCTCAGACACGGTGCTCAGGTACCTGTTGTCGCGGAATACGTTATAGCCAAGCACCGCTTCATCGTCTGTCGATGCATTCCACTGGAGATTCACATTGTTGCCGGACATGTTTCCTGTCAGATTATCGGGAGCTGAAGGAGGCACTGTGAGATCGTCAGGAATCTGCGATTCTGGCAACACCAGCGGCGCTGATTGTTCAGAGAAACGACGTGGTGGGGAGTCAAATGCGATGACATGGAAGCTGGTGGGTACATCGTCGTTAACCGGTCCGGTATAAGACGTGCCCAATACCGTTTTGGTGTACAGGTTGTTCACATAGATGTTGTAGCCTCTGACGATGTCATCATCAGTTGATGGCTCCCAGGTAAGTGTGACCTGATTGTTGCTGATTGAACCCTGTAGATTACGAGGGGCATCAGGCGGGTCGCCTGCGGCAATTGCGATACTGCTTGCCATGATGAACAGGATAAGTGCATAGAGCAGGCGGCAACTAATGGGGAGGTGCGGCATGGAACGTCCTTGATTTCGAGCATTGGTAGCAGCCGAAAGGATATCCAAATTGTTAAGAAGGGACTGTCGGCCAGCGCTCCTTAGCGCCCGCAAATAATCAAAATGTGCGGTGTTTCGCGTTCACTATGCACTGTCGGGATTGTCTGATTGGTGTAACTGACCACTCTGGGTGACTGTTTATCCCTTTCTTGGGTAGATATCGCTGCTGGGTGCTTGACAGCGGAGAGCTCCGGTCTTATTCTTCGCCTCCATTGTGGGGCTATAGCTCAGCTGGGAGAGCGCTTGCATGGCATGCAAGAGGTCCGCGGTTCGATCCCGCGTAGCTCCACCACT
>JBGCGC010000179.1:0-35470 GCA_045110475.1 Granulosicoccus sp. | reverse complement strand
TGCGCGGCAGAAATCAATCGGCTACGAGCAGCCCACTTTTGGCCAAATTTTGCGCTCATTTTCGTCACTTAGCCAGCTAAACTCCTCAAATGAGCACAAAATTTGACTCAAAATTGAACTACTCTCGCTCGATCGCTTTCTACCGCGCAGACTCCTAGGCCGTGCTTCTCAACAAACTCATTAGAACTCTTTAGTGAAGAAGCGTTAGTAGCGGCCCAAAGCTTTGCCTTAGCTGCTTCTACGGCATTTTTCAGTCCTGATTCAGCAGCACGCGACAGATTCACATCCATAGCCTTAGCCTCTTCAAGAAGTTCGCTGTCAATGGAGAGATTGGTGGGTTTCCGAAACGGTTTGTTCATAAAGTCAGGTCCTCAGACGACCGGTGAACTGCGTTTGATATTGCCATATGCATAAAACATGCGCAATATCATGCGCATATATGTGTGTAAAGTTTCTACGATTGAACCCCTCAGCGTCACGTCTATCTGAGCTTGTAAGCCGGTATAGACGTTGTGCCACGCGAGTCCTCACTCGCTCAAGACCAATCAAGAATGTCAACATTCTATTTGTTCAATGTTGATCCTCAGTCAGACACCGTGTTCACCATCACACCACCAGCCCCACACCTCCACCGACTTCCCCGGCCCCTGTACAAACCCCCAGCCAATCACAAAAATTACACAATTCTCATCCCACCCCTACGGTACAATCACCCCACCGCAGAACGGACACAGCGGCTATTCAAACGAGGAGAAAAACATGGCACGTGGCGTAAACAAAGTAATCATCGTGGGCAATCTGGGGGCAGACCCGGAAGTGCGATACATGCCCAGTGGTGGTGCAGTAACCAACATCAGCATTGCGACATCCGAGCAGTGGACTGACAAGACATCTGGCGAGAAGCAGGAGCGCACCGAGTGGCACAGGGTCACGCTTTTTAATCGTCTTGGCGAAATCGCTGGCGAATACCTGAAAAAGGGCTCGCAGGTGTACATTGAAGGGTCTCTGCGAACCGACAAATATCAGGATAAGAACACCGGTGAGGATCGATACTCCACCGGCATCATTGCCAATAACATGCAGTTGCTGGGTGGACGCATGGACAATGCAGGTGGTGGCGATTACAACCAGTCCGCCCCAAGATCAGCGTCGCAGCAATCGGCCGCCCCAGCCAAGGCCCAGGCGGCTCCCATGCCGGCCGCAGCAGGTGCTGAATTTGACGACGATATCCCTTTTTAGGAAATTTTCTTCAGCAATCAGTTACGACAAAGCCCCTGCGTTCCGGGGCTTTTTGCGTCCGGCCATCCGCTTGCCGCAAAGTAGCAGGCTCCTTGACCGTACCCGGATCACGCGTGGGCACTAACGCAAGGAATTGCTGACGTTTGAACTATCCAACAAGACATACTGGTGTAATGAACTCTCAAACACGACATGCCATGCACAAGTGCGCGATAACCTTGTTTATGTCTGCCCTGATGGCCGGAACCACACACGCAGCAAGCACAGACAACCTTTGCGAGGGCCTTTTCACCAGCAAGGATCGTGTGGAAATCCCGGCCGTTGCCAAACCGCCCTTCATGCAAGCTTACCGCGATCCGGCATTCGGCACTCGAATAATCCGAATCACCGATGCCCGCGAGGGGCAGGTGTTCAAGCCGGCCTACAGTTCAATGCAGGCCTTTAATGCCGATGAAACTGTGCTGCTTCTATACCGCGGGGGTGCAAATGTCGAACACGTTCTTCTCGATGGTAAAACCTACCAACCGATTCGTGAACTGGACATCTCACCGTCCGATATTGAAGAGATCTACTGGAGTCATACCGATCCCGATACGCTCTACTATGTAAGCAAGGACTACAAGGACTTCGGATTTTTCAATCGCTACAGCGTGAGTAAAAACAAGTCGACAAAAATTCGTGATTTCTACGACATTTGCAGTGATGAGGGCTTGCCCACCGGCGGGGGAGATGTACAAATGCAGTCGCTGGACGATGATCTGTTTGCTTTTCGTTGTCAGGCAGGGCAAGACAACGACAGCTACATTATGTTCACGTACCGAATCAGCACCGATGAAGTGGTGCATGCTCCCCTGAATGAGGACGTTGGCTGGGAGCCGTGGTCTGCACCCATACCCGGCCCATCAGGCAAGCAGCTCTGGTTGCAAGGCAAGGTAATAGAGCCGGATTTAAAAACCATCAAACTTGAGCACGACATGTACAAGCATCACGAGCATGCCAATATCGGTGTTACTCACGATGGCCACGATGCCGTATTCCAGACCGTCTTTGATCCTTCACCCAAAGGGTGCAATGACGACCTGTGGCAAGGGGTAGGGCATCTGGTTGTGCACGACATGCAAACCGGTGAGTGCCGCCCGGTGATCAATGAAGCCAAGGGCTATCCTTACACCACTTCAGGTACGCATGTGTCAGCACAAGCATTTAAAAAGCCGGGTTGGGTCGCCATGTCCAGTGTGGGCTATGGCTCGTTTGAGTTCTTCAGCAACAAGCGAAAAGCGCCAGCGTTGTTCTCAGAAGTGTATCTTGTCAACACAGATCCAGACAATGAGGTGGTCTGCCGTCTTGCGCACCATCGCTCATTTGGCAAAGATGCCGAGCGTGCCAGCTATCAGGAGTACTTTGGCGAACCGCACGCAACGATCAGCCCCAGCGGCACGCGTATCGTGTTTGGATCAGACTGGTACGACTCGGGCTCGGTTGATACCTACGTCATCGAGTTGCCCGGCTATACGGACAATTGATGCCAAACTCTTGTGCTTAAGCAGAAACGGCTTACCACATCAAATCGTCTGGCACTTCGTATTCGGCATAGTCATCATCGACATCAGCCGCATCGTCGTCACGCTGGTTGAGTAACACCAGCCAGCTGTTATCGCGTTCGGCAATTTTTTCAGCCACCTTGGCAGGAACCATGTTGAGGTTTTCATCTTTGCCGACAATTGCCAATGCGCCTCGTATCAGCGCCTGACGATGTTCCGTGGTTAACATCAGTGTTTTGATGACGCCCGCGTGATCAAAGCGATACTCTATATCTCCTCTGTCTTCAATAGTGTTGAGTTCCACTAGCTGTTGTATTTGCGCCTGTATGGCCTTGTGTTGTGCAGCGCGGTCCCTTTCAGCATTCAGGGCACGATCGCGTGCCAGCTTCTCTGCATCACGTTGCTTGACCAGTTCTGCGGTTTCATCAACAACCGCGTTGCCCTTACGCTGCATCTTCTCTTTGGTGTTCTTGGCCTTGCGGGCCTTGACCATCTGTTTCTGATTGGCCAATCCTGCCTGTTTCAGTTGTTCCTGAAGTGACTTTGCCACGCGCTGTCCTCTGGCTGATGTGCTTTGCTGATTAGTATACGTGTCTGTGAATGCCCTCAAACTGTTTCATTGGGCGAATATCTGCCAAAACTTTGATTGCCGCCAGTCTAGACTATTCATGATTGATCCAGACTAGCGCTGAGTTGTAGTGATCAACACACCAGACAAGCCAGACCCCTTGCCGTAAAAACCCACTGCGGGGGTCTCTACAAAACGGTTAGCGGAATATCGATATCCAGTTCAGTCGCGATCCGGGCTCGCCAGTACGGCTGCACGAGGCGATGCTCAGTATAAGAGGCAGGGCGGTTGGGAGCCGTGTGTTGAGGTGTTGTCTCGTCAGCATTCGGAACATTTAGCGATGGTTAGTTGAAATCTGGCCTGTTCCTGCCGATTACCGAATCCCTCAGCCAGTCATTCTGAAGGCCACCTTACCCTTTGCTCCGTCACAATAACGGTTGAAACCACATAATTTCCGCTGAAACGCTGATCTGAGGTAGGTCTCTGCCGCTATGAGAACATAGACATAAACACATCCTTATGTGTTTATAGGTACAATGCTCGTTTTCGACGATCTCAGAGAAGCAATTAATGGCGAACGACTACATTTTCACGTCCGAATCGGTCTCAGAAGGGCATCCGGACAAGATGGCCGACCAGATATCCGATGCGGTGCTGGATGCCATCCTCAAACAGGACAAAGGTGCACGCGTAGCGTGTGAGACGCTGGTCAAGACTGGTCTGGTCGTGATTGCCGGCGAGATAACTACATCAGCGTGGGTCGATCTGGAAAAATTGGTGCGTGAGACCGTGACAGGCATCGGTTACGACAGCTCCGATGTGGGTTTTGACGGTGAAACCTGCGCGGTTCTCAACGGCATCGGCAAGCAGTCGGGTGAAATCGCGCAGGGCGTTGATCAGGCCGAGCTTGAAAAACAGGGCGCGGGAGATCAAGGCCTGATGTTTGGTTTTGCTACTAACGAAACCGATGTACTCATGCCCGCCCCCATCACCTTGTCGCATCGGCTGGTTGAGCAACAAAGCAAAGTCCGACGCGATGGCACCTTGCCATGGCTGCGTCCTGATGCAAAAAGTCAGGTGACCTTGCGCTATCAGGATGGCAAGCCCGTCGGTATTGACGCGCTGGTTCTGTCGACACAGCACAACCCGGAAATCAAACTCAGCGATCTTCGCGAAGCCGTCGTAGAGCACATCTTCAAGCCGGTATTACCTGCAGACTGGTTGGCGGCCTGCCCTAAAGAGTCTATGCACATCAACCCGACAGGCAGTTTTGTCATTGGCGGGCCGGTGGGTGATTGTGGCCTGACGGGACGCAAGATTATCGTTGACACCTACGGTGGTATGGCGCGTCACGGTGGTGGTGCGTTCTCGGGCAAGGATCCTTCCAAAGTAGATCGCTCTGCGGCCTATGCGGGTCGTTATGTTGCCAAGAATGTTGTGGCTGCAGGACTTGCCGATCGATGCGAAATCCAGGTGTCCTACGCCATTGGTGTTGCAGAGCCAACCTCTATCACGATAGATACGTTTGGCACTGGCAAGATCGACGACCGTCGCATTGAACAAATCGTGCGTGATGTATTTGATCTTCGCCCATATGGCATCGTGAGCATGCTTGATCTTATCCGTCCTATCTACCAGCAGACAGCCGCGTATGGACATTTCGGGCGTGAGCTAGCTGATTTCACCTGGGAAAGCACTGATCGTGCTGATGCCTTACGCCAAGCCGCAGGCCTTGCCTGATTCGCTTACCTGGTTGCACAGACTGGTGCTGCGGATAGCGCGCCAACACCTCACACTTAATCGAGAGACAGACACATGAATGCATCTGCAAATGAAATGACCGGTGACTATAAAGTTGCTGATATCAATCTTGCCGACTTTGGTCGCAAGGAAATCGCCATGGCCGAGCACGAGATGCCGGGTCTTATGGCATTGCGCGAAGAGTACGCGGGTAAAAAGCCACTGGCAGGAGCGCGGATTGCCGGCTGCTTGCACATGACTATTCAAACGGCGGTGCTCATTGAAACACTGGCAGAGCTGGGCGCAGAGTTGCGTTGGTCATCATGCAATATCTTCTCAACTCAGGATCACGCAGCCGCTGCAATCGCCGCTGCCGGTATTCCGGTGTTTGCCTGGAAAGGAGAGACTGAGGAAGAAGCAGCCTGGTGTATTCACCAGACCATCAAAGGTCCAAATGGCTGGGTACCTAATCTGATTCTTGATGACGGTGGTGACCTGACTGTCATGATGCACGAAGACTACCCTGAGTTGCTGGAAGGTGTTAAGGGGTTGTCCGAAGAGACAACAACCGGGGTTCATCGTCTGGTTGAGATGGCAAAGAAAGGCACGCTGAAAGTGCCTGCCATTAACGTCAACGATTCTGTCACCAAGTCCAAGTTTGACAATCTTTATGGTTGTAGAGAATCACTGCTTGATGGCATCAAGCGCGCAACAGATGTCATGGTTGCCGGCAAGATCGCCGTTGTACTGGGCTACGGTGATGTGGGCAAAGGTTGCGCACAAGCGTTCCGCGGTATGGGTGCCACTGTGTGGGTTACAGAGGTTGATCCTATCTGTGCATTGCAAGCTGCGATGGAAGGTTATCGTGTAGTCACCATGGATGATGTAGCAGATCAGGTTGACATCGTGGTTACTGCTTCGGGCAACGTCAACGTGGTAACACACGACCACATGAAGGCACTGAAGAATGAGTCAATTGTTTGTAACATCGGGCACTTCGACAACGAAATCGATGTAGCGGGTCTGCGTCAGTACACGTGGGAAAACATCAAACCACAGGTAGATCAGGTCATTTTTCCTGACGGCAAGCGTATTACCTTACTGGCAGAAGGGCGTCTGGTTAATCTTGGTTGTGGCACAGGTCACCCAAGTTTCGTGATGTCAGCCTCATTCACTAATCAGGTGCTGGCACAGATCGAATTGTGGGAGCGTTCAGAGCAATATTCTGTTGATGTTCACGTGCTGCCAAAAGCACTTGATGAAAAAGTCGCTCGACTGCATTTGAAAAAAATCGGTGCCAAACTCACTGTGATGAGTAGCGAGCAAAGTGACTATCTCGGACTTGATACGTCTGGTCCTTACAAGCCAGAGCACTATCGCTATTAACCATTAAGGCTGTATTTGCGAATATACCATTCGTTATATCCTTGCATACACCCCGGTAGTACCGTCAGCCAGTTTGACGGTACGCCGGGTTTTTTTATGGTTGTTTTTTTGACGCAGAGTCAAAAAAGCGATCAGTTGTTATGCCGGAGATGACTAGCGCGGGTGTCGATGTGGCATAGTTAAGCGTCTGCGATTTACGCAGAGTAGAGGCTTAACGAGGTAGAAGATGTTCAAGTGGTGCCGTCTGGCGGGAATCGTTGGAATTGCCATTCTGTCTGTCGGATCAAAAACGACGCAGGCAGAGGAGTGCGGCGAGGTAACTATCGCCAGTATGAACTGGGCGTCGGCAGAGATCATCGCCGAAGTTGACAAGCTCATGCTCTCGGCCGCCTATGGTTGTGATGTACAACTTGTCACCGGTGATACGTTTTCGATTTTTACCTCGATGACCGATGCCGGTACTCCGGATATCCTCCCGGAACTCTGGCTCAACACCATCGATGAACAATTGACGATGGCTATTTCTGACGGCAAGCTGACCAAGGCTGCCGAGGTTCTGTCTGATGGTGGTGAGGAAGGTTGGTGGATTCCACGCTACATTGCCGATGAGTACCCTGAGATCAAGACAGTGGAAGATGCTCTGGCACGACCGGATCTATTCTCATCATCGACAGACGATGGAACGGGTGCTGTGCACAACTGCCCCGCAAACTGGAATTGCCAGATATCGACCGCTAATCTGTTTCGCGCACATGGCGCCGCTGAAAAAGGTTTTACGCTTGTCGATACGGGTTCTGCCGCTGGTCTCGACGCCTCTATTGTCAGTGCCTACAAAGACGGTGCGGGTTGGCTCGGCTATTACTGGGCACCGACGCCGCTGCTGGGGCGTTTTGATATGGTCCGGCTGGACACAGAGCCGCACGATGCATCAACCTGGGAGAGTTGCATCGTGGTTCGGGACTGTGCCAATCCACAGGTCAATGGCTGGTCCGATAGTCCGGTGTACAGCATAGTAACCAGTAGTTTTGCTGCGAGAATGGATGGCTTGGCCGACTATGTAAATCGCCGACAATGGAGTAATCAGACGATCAACGCACTACTTGCGTGGATGAGTGAAAAACAGGCCACTGGCGATGAAGTTGCCCGTCATTTTCTGGAAAACTACGAAGGCATCTGGAGTAACTGGATTCCTGTTGAACTCAAATTCAAGGTAGCAAACGGGCTCTTGAAGTAACCGCTTGCCTGCGTCAACAGTCGTTTCTGCTGATCTGATAAAAGTGTTTGCTGTACGATCGCGGCAATGAAATATTCATTGATTATCCCTGCCTGGAATGAGGCCGACTTTTTGCCACTGACACTGCGCGCTGTCACCGCGACCATGCAGCAAGTAGCGTCTGAGTCAGCGCATCGCGGCGAACTTATTGTCGTCGACAACAACTCAACTGATAACACCGCCGACATTGCAAGGGAACAGGGCGCAATCGTCGTCTTTGAAGCAATAAATCAGATTGCTCGCGCACGTAATCGAGGAGCTAGCGCAGCAACCGCTGAGGCATTGGTGTTTCTCGATGCGGATTCTCAATGTACTGCAGCTTTACTGCTACACGTGCTTGATCTGCTGGAGGCTGGCAATACGGTAGGAGGGGGGTCGTTGATACAGCCTGACAAACCTATCACTGGTGCAGCATTGCGTGCCCTGAAACTCTGGAACTGGATCGCTCGCACGGCGAATTACGCCGCTGGTTGTTTTGTCTATTGCCGCAAGGACGCATTCGATGAAGTAGGCGGCTTTAACACCCGGGTGTATGCGGGTGAGGAGATCTACCTGTCGCGCGCACTCAAGAAACGCGGACGACGATATTCACAACAATTTCATATCGCCACTGTGTCACCCGTGGTGACCTCGGTGCGCAAGCTTGACTGGTACACACCAATGCAAATCGTTAGACAGGCGCTGCTGGTTTTGATTCCCGGTGCCCTTTACTCGAAGCGCCTTTGTAGAACCTGGTACGACAAAAGCTCCGCTCGCGACAAGCGATAGCAGACTATTGCAGTGTTACTTCCGCCGTACCGGGGACTATTGCATCCGTTGCCTGCGTCGCAAAAGGGTTGCAAGACCCGAGGCCAGAAGAAACAGCCAGCCCGAGGCCCCTGCACCGGTGGACGGTGCCTTGCCTTGCGGTGGCGGTGGGCTGATATTCTGAACGGTGGCACTGTCGTCGGTTTCAATATCGGCAAAGGGCGTTGTGACGACAAAAGGGTTCTCGACTGCAGGCTCAACAGGCAGTATCGGACTTACGTCTGGCTCGTTCGTAAACACGACCGTTATTTCTGATTGCTGTGCAAGCTCATCCGATCCGCCGTCGGGTTCCGGCATAGGGTCAGGCTCTTCTTGCACTTGTTCGCTTTCACCACTTGCGTCATCGGATTCACTGGAGGTGTCGGGCTGATCAGAACTGTCAGATTCATCGGCTACTGGCTCAACAAGATTTTCCCCAGTCTCAGTAGCACCGTCCTGAGAGTCCGCTGGCATCTGATTTTCTTCCTCTGTGCCTTGCGAATCACTGTCTTCCAGCTCACCCCCTGTTTGCATGTCTGAGCCTTCGGAATCAGATTCGTCGTTATCAGATTCATCTGGCGTCTGGTCATCGGAATTATTGGCATCAGATTCGTTGTCGTCGGATGCATCTGGCGTCTGATCATCAGAGTTATCGGCATCAGATTCGTCGTTGTCAGACTCATCTGGCGTCTGATCATCAGAGTTATCGGTATCGGATTCGTCGTTGTCAGACTCATCCGACGTCTGATCATCAGAGTTATCGGCATCAGATTCGCTATCGTCGGACTCATCTGGCGTCTGATCTTCAGCGCCTTCATTGTCAGAATCGTCTTCCTCGGACTCACCGGGTTCCTGCCCGTCAGAATCGTCTTCCTCATCAGTGTTTTCGCCTGAATCCGAGTCGTCTGAATCGTTGTTGTCCGGTACAAGTTTGCTGCGCAATTTGAACGTATCTGGCACCAGTCCGGCAATGTCCTTGAAATAACAATCGGCCTGATCGCCCTCAAAGGTGCAAAACAGCGAGCCGGCGCTCGCATTCTGCGTGGCGGTGTAGATTGAGGCGAACCAGTCACCGTCGTGTTGTTGATCTCGTACTTCCCTGCCACCCAGTCCGGAAACAACAACCAGAGAACTTCCGGGTCCAATGTCCATGTTGTCATCGGTATGGATAACGGTCGTATTCTCGAAATCGCTCATCAAATGCGTTCGCGAATACGAATGCTCATGGCCCGTCATTACAAGCCCGCCTTGCGCCAGGCAATTCTGGTAGACACCCCAGCCCGTGGCGTCAGTCTTGCCACCTGCCTGCATGTCACGCATGTTTTTGTGCCAACTACAAATACGCCAGGTGCTGTTATCGTCGCTGAGTTTTTCCGTGATGTATCCAGCATAGTCGTCAAAGCCGTCAATGCCTTCCACTTCGGTGATGATAGGTGCCACTTGCACGATGCCGATGTTCTTATAGGTGCAGTAAGCCTTGACGCTGATATCGCCTTCACAACGGATATCGCGCACGCGTGAAAGTTTGTCCTTTTGCCACTCGAGGTAGGTCGGCCACTCGAAATTCTCGTGGTTCCCAACGACCATCAGAACCGGAAAATCCCTGCCCAGAATGCCGTCGATGTTTTCGATCCATGTGTCGGCGGCATTGTCATCATAGCCAAGATCGCCCTGAATAAGCAGCAGATCTGTACCTTCATCCCGGATGAGTTCCAGGACGCTGCGTGCGTTTTCATCGATGCCCTGGTCACCGATGAAGGCAACCTTGATGTCCTCAGCCTGGGCTCTGGATGTTAGCGAAACCAACAGGCCGATGACCAGCAAGAGGATAAGGCTGCACTTGGCTGCATGCAGAGAGAAGGGTTGAGAAGCAATAAACATTGACGGCACTCTGGACAAAAGCATGTTCCTAGGGTTAAGTATGGATCATCCTGAGCACTTTGGTTCTGACCCTTTATACATCTTTACACTACCGCTTCAAGGCAGCAGAATTTCACGCCTCTATTGTAGGGCACTTCCGAGATTTATTACGCGGTTCAGCAAGACATAAACACGCCGGGCATCAATAGACATGAATAATTTCACCTGTTGTGTGGTCACACGCAGATAGTTTTCATTGTGTGAGATATATCTCAGTATCATATGAAATGATCGGAAAGGTTTGTTGCTGACCTTTGTCGAAAGCGGATGGTCACAACGAGCAGCGTTGATTCGCAATCTGATCAGGTGGGGCTGTGGCAGTTGTTGTCTGCCACAGCCCCGTCGAGTGAGTGACAGGCTTGTATTATTTTGTCATCACAGCCCTGATGGTGTCAGCCTGCAAGAAGTGACTTCTCGTTCTGCCAGATCGTCTGGAAATTCAGGCGAGAGTGTCCAGCAGCAATGACTTCCAGCGGTTCGTGTTAATAGCCAGGCAGACATTGGCAACCGGGTCGTTGCCCATGACGTTGTTACGATCGACAACACTCATGCCGCGTGTCAGTTCGCTGCCGGTTTCAATATGTACGGGTAGAAAGGCCTGATCGGTGACAATTTCTGGATCAATGGCCACCGCCATGGCAACGGGATCGGCAAGCGCCAGGCCAGTTTGTCCTTGCAGGTTGCGCAGAGCCTCCAGCGCCAGTCGGTTGCTTTCGATCGCCAGGCGCGCACGTGGTGTGCCCAGTGCAATAATACGGCTCATTTCCGTATCGTCCAGAGTGGCCTCATTGCAGCTGAGCTCCCACCCGACAAGCGTCAGTTTCATCCCGGATTGCATTACACGTTGGGCGGCCTCAGGGTCACACCAGAAATTGTATTCGGCGGCTGGAGTGACATTGCCCAGGGTGGCCGCAGAGCCGCCCATGACATAACAATGTTTGACCCAGTGGGCAAGCCTTGGTTCGATTGCCAGTGCGCTTGCAATATTGGTGAGCGGTCCCAGAGTGACGAGCTCCAGTTGCGCAGGTTCTGCGCCAAATCGTTTGATGAGTTCGGGCACTGCATGCTCGGGCTGAGCCTCGCGACGTGGTCTGGTGTATTGCCCGTTACTCATGCCATCGTCACCGTGAAACCATTCTGCCGTTGATGGTTCGCGTAACCAGGGTCTATCGCATCCTTCATAGACCGGAATGGGATGTTCCGTGATGTCGCTACAGATCTCAAGCGTATAGCGAGCGTTGATACTGGCCTGAGCCAATGCCACATTACCCGCCACGATGGTGATTGCTTCTACCTGGATATCGGGTGATGCCAGAGCCATCATGATTGCCACGGCATCGTCTGATGCTGTGTCAGTGTCAATGATAAATCGCCGCATAAACTCGCAACTTCTCCGCATGTGAAAATGATCTGGTGACGGGAAGATAACACGTCAGTGCGGCTGTGCAACTACGCCTTTGGCAGCGTGTTGTTTAACAGTTGGAGGTGCCGCTCAGTCAGGTTGTCTGTGATCAGCCCGGTTTGTTGAGATCGGATGTTTACGGTTGGTGCCGCACTGTCACCCACGCTGCCAGGGCATGCAACCATGCCATGACAGTGTGGGCAATCTTAACTACTCGGGTGCTTGTAGAACGCCTCGCTTGCGCAGCTCGGCAACGACACGCTCGGCTGCCTGTTCTGCACTCAGCGTAGAAGTATCAATCATTATTTCAGGCTTCTCAGGCGCCTCGTACGGTGAATCAATTCCTGTAAAGTTTGCAAGCTCGCCGCGGCGAGCCTTTTTATACAAGCCTTTCGGGTCACGATCCTCTGCAACACTCAGTGGGGTATCCACATGCACCTCGATAAATTCTCCTTCACCTACCAGTGATCTTGCCAGAGCACGTTCCGAACGGAATGGTGAGATAAATGCCGTCAGCACGATAAGGCCGGAGTCCACCATGAGTCCTGCCACTTCACCAATGCGGCGAATGTTCTCTACCCGGTCAGCATCGGTGAAGCCCAGATCGCGATTAAGGCCGTGGCGAACGTTGTCGCCATCGAGCAAGTAAGTATGATGCCCTTTGGCGCTGAGTTGCTTCTCAACCAGATTGGCAACCGTACTCTTGCCGGCGCCCGATAGCCCGGTAAACCAGACAACGGCAGGTTGCTGATTTTTCATCCGTGCGCGTACAGTCTTGTCCACATCGGTTGCCTGCAGATGAATGTTGTCTGCCCGGCGTAGCGAGAAGTTGATCATGCCTGCACCAACCGTTGAATTGCTCATGCGGTCAATCAGGATAAAACCGCCCATGTCGCGGTTGTCCTTATAACTGTCAAAGGCTATTGGCTGATCAGTACTGATGTTGCACACGCCAATGGCATTAAGCTCAAGCTGTGTGGCAGCGCTGTGCTCCAGCGTGTTCACGTTTACCTGATGTTTAATGGTTGTAATAGTTGCGTTAACAGTGCGTGTACCCATCTTCAACAGATAAGGGCGACCGGAAAGCAGGGCCTCATCGTCCATCCAGACAATCGTGGTTTCGAACTGATCAGCCACACTGGCCGGCGCATCAGAGGTGGATATGACATCACCGCGAGAGGCGTCAACCTCATCGGCAAGCGTCAGTGTGACTGACTGGCCGGTGTAGGCTTTGTCCAGATCGCCATCCATGGACACAATGCGGGCAACCGTACTGGTTCGTCCCGAAGGTTGAATGCGAATGGCATCACCGGGTGAGACCGAGCCACCGGCGATCGTACCGGCATAACCGCGAAAGTCCAAAGAGGGTCGATTGACCCATTGAACCGGCATGCGAAAGGGTTGCGTACGCATGATTTCGTTGTCGATCTTGACGGTTTCCAGCCACGACAGCAAGGTCGTGCCGTGATACCAGGTCATGTTGCTGCTTGGCTCGGTGATGTTGTCGCCTGCCAGAGCCGACATGGGAATAGCGGTGACATTCTCTATGCCCAGCGACTTGGCAAATTCTGCGTACTCTTCAGTGATCGTCGTGAACACGCTTTCGTCGTATTCCATCAAATCCATCTTGTTAACCGCGAGCACAACGTTGCGGATGCCCAGAAGAGAGACAAGATAGCTGTGCCGACGCGTCTGGGTCAGAAGCCCGTAACGGGCATCACAGAGAATGACCGCTACATCGGCCGTTGAGGCGCCGGTAACCATGTTGCGTGTGTACTGCTCATGCCCCGGCGTGTCGGCGACGATGAACTTGCGGCTGTCAGTGGAAAAGAACCGATACGCCACATCAATGGTAATGCCTTGCTCGCGTTCTGCTGCCAGGCCATCGACCAGCAACGCAAAGTCAATGTTCTTGCCTTGTGTGCCAAACTTTTTAGAGTCTTGCGTGACTGTGTCCAGTTGATCTTCGAACAGGGTTTTTGATTCATAGAGCAATCTGCCAATCAATGTGCTTTTGCCATCATCCACACTGCCGCAGGTTATAAAACGCAGCAGGCTTTTGTGCTCATGGCGTTCAAGGTAGGCGCCAATGTCGTTGGCTATAAGATCGTCGCTTATCGCTTGCATTAGAAGTAGCCCTCTTGTTTTTTCTTTTCCATTGATGCAGCCGAATCGTGATCGATCATGCGGCCCTGGCGTTCCGAGGTGCGCGTCAGCAGCATCTCCTGGATGATTTCTTCAAGCGTTGTGGCTGTGGATTCCACCGCGCCCGTCAATGGGTAGCAGCCCAAGGTACGAAAACGCACACTGCGCATTTCAGGGACTTCACCGTCGTTAAGCGGCATACGATCATCATCCACCATGATAAGCGTGCCATCGCGTTCAACGACCGGGCGTTCGGCGGCAAGGTATAACGGCACAATAGGGATATCTTCCTTGTGAATGTACTGCCAGATATCCAGCTCGGTCCAGTTGGACAAGGGGAATACACGGATGGATTCGTCGCGCTGTTTACGCGCGTTGTACAGCTTCCACAATTCGGGTCGCTGATTCTTTGCATCCCAGCGATGCTGGGCGTTCCTGAAGGAGAAAACGCGTTCCTTGGCACGTGATTTTTCTTCGTCTCGTCGTGCGCCACCAAAAGCAAAATCAAAACGATGTTTGTCCAGAGCCTGCTTCAGACCCTGGGTTTTCATGATGTCGGTATGCAGTGATGAGCCGTGCGTAAACGGATTGACGTTTTGTGCAACGCCCTCTTCATTGACATGGCGAAGCAATTCAAGCCCGTACTTTTCCACGATGGATTCACGAAATTCGTACATCGCCTTGAACTTCCACGTGGTATCCACGTGAAGTAGCGGAAATGGAGGCACGGCGGGGTAGAACGCCTTTAGTGCCAGGTGCAGCATGACGGCGCTGTCCTTGCCCACCGAATACAGCATGACGGGGTTTTCAGCTTCTGCTACAACCTCGCGCATGATGTGAATACTTTCCGCCTCCAGTCGTTGAAGGTGGGTGAGCGTATCCGTTTTCTTGTCGGGCTGTCGCTCGGCGGCGACATCAGGGGTTTCGGTCATTGGAGCACCTGTGGTTTGAATAATAGAGGGCGCGTTGCTGGTTTCATCAACGCAGAGGAATCGTGTGTGGGTGTCGGCCAGCCATTGCGCAACCCGGGCAATTCGCGGCAACTGGTTGTTGGAAAAAACCAGCGCCAGCGGCTGTGCAAATAGCTGCGCAACAGCATGTAGAAAGTGATGGAAGTGGTGTGCCTGTAACGGCGTGGTGGCCAGACACCAGTGTGACCGGCCACGAAGATCGTGTGCATGGATTTGCGTATGCCCGCTGGCAAGCTTGTGGCTGCCCACCCATAACACCTGCGAGCCGTTTCGTCGAGCTCGTCTGACAAAATGTTCATGCTGCTCCAGCCACTGCGTGCCATTGCCGGCAGGTGTCTGTTTTGCCTGACTGCGCAAGCGCTTGTAACGATTTTCGGGCTGCAGGCCCCATTTGGTCAGAAGCGCTAATTGAGCAGACCGACTCAGGGGGTGGCCTTGTACTTGCAGCCAGCTGGCGAATCGCTCCACGTTCATTATGTGAGTAGCGCTTTGTTGATCCGGCGAGACTCTGGCGCTGCGTTCCGGGAGCAGGGTATGACTGATGAGTCGCTCAAGAAGGAGCTCCTGAGCGGTGTCTGCCTGATCTGCGGTGCGTCTGGGTCTGCCGCGGCCGGCGACATCCACAGCGCTCCATCCACCCTGTCTGTAGGCCTTGACGGCTGCAATGATCGTTGGCGCACTCAAGCCAACCTCGCGTTGGGTGGCGGCCAGAGTTTGTCCGTCCAGTCGCATCTGCACGGCCGTGCGCCTGCGCGAGTTGAGTTGCGCAACAGATTGTCTGCCTGGCGTGGTGGACGACACTTTGGAAAAGAGAATGGGATGAAAATCGGTTAAGGAACTATTGTCCTACAGATATCGGGCCATTGTCATAAAAATAAAGTTTAATATATATTTTTTTTACGTAATTTAATATTTAATATTTCAAACTATCATCAATTGCGGAATTTAATCGTCATAGGCACGCGATCTCAGGGTCAGTATTCTTCCCGTTTGTGGTTTAAAGGAAATTGCCGCTCACTCACACTACACAAAGGTCACGTACTGGCTCTTCAGGTGCGTATAATCCTGATTTTGAGCGACTACCCCGATATTTCATGACACGTAAGGTTTTCATCAAGACGCACGGCTGTCAGATGAATGAGTACGATTCAGCCAAAATGCTCGATGTGCTGGCCGAAGATGGGCCCGTCGAGGCAACCAGTGATCCTGCCGAGGCAGACATCCTCCTGCTCAACACCTGCTCGATCCGCGAAAAGGCGCAAGAGAAAGTCTTCTCCGAGCTGGGTCGCTGGCGGCCGCTCAAAGAAGCCCGCGAGGGTGTGGTCATTGGTGTGGGTGGCTGTGTGGCCAGCCAGGAAGGTGAGGCCATCAATCAGCGGGCACCGTTCGTGGATGTCGTTTTTGGTCCGCAGACGCTTCACCGGCTTCCGGATCTGTTAAGCCAGAGCCGCAAGAACAACAACGCGGTCGTTGACATCAGTTTTCCGGAAATTGAAAAATTTGACCGCTTGCCTGAGCCAAAGGCCGATGGTCCCTCAGCCTATGTGTCTATCATCGAGGGCTGCAGCAAATATTGCAGCTTTTGTGTGGTGCCGTACACACGCGGTGAAGAGATCAGCCGGCCGCTGGATGATGTTATCGATGAGTGCATGTCACTGGCGGAGCAGGGTGTGCGTGAAATCCATCTGCTGGGTCAGAATGTCAATTCCTATCGCGGAGACATGCATGAAGGCGGCACTGCTGATCTTGCACTTCTGGTGCGTTACGTGGCTGCAATCGACGGTGTCGAACGTATTCGCTTTACCACCTCGCACCCGGTTGAGTTCAGCGACTCGCTTATCGAGGCGTATGCCACTGTGCCCGAGCTGGTTAGCTTTCTTCACCTGCCGGTGCAAAGCGGCTCAGACAGAATTCTGGCTGCCATGAAGCGCGGACACACGGCTATTGAATACAAGTCGAAAATTCGCAAGCTAATGCTGGCGCGACCAGAACTTACCTTGTCATCGGACTTCATTGTCGGCTTCCCCGGCGAGACTGACAAGGATTTCGATGACACCATGAATCTGATAGAGACCATCGGCTTCGACCACTCGTTCAGCTTTATCTATAGCGCTCGCCCCGGCACGCCTGCTGCCTCTTTGACAGACGACACGCCAATGAGTGTCAAGAAAGAGCGGCTTGCGCGTTTGCAGGCGCAGATAACCAGACAGGCCGCCGTCATCAGCACCAATATGGTGGGTAGTGTGCAGCGCGTGCTTGTCGATCGCCCGTCACGCAAAGACCCGCAACAGATGAGTGGGCGCACCGAGAACAACCGCGTAGTCAATTTTCCTGGCGACAGTGCATTAATCGGCCACTTTGCGGATGTACAAATTACCGAAGCGCTGCCCAACTCCTTGCGTGGGCAGTTGGTCGATGTGCCTGATGCGCTGGATGTTGCATGCCGCGTCTAGAGTTTCATGTCGGCCCGGCCGACAATGAGCGTCTGGCCAGATTGTGTGGCCAGTTCGATGAACACCTTAAACAGATTGAAAAACGACTTGATGTTCAGATCAGTAACCGTGGCGATCATTTTTCCGTAGAGGGCGATGATGCCGCGGCCAACAGTGCACGATCACTGATCGATCATCTTTACGCTATCACCGAAAACGAAACGCTTGCTCCCGAGGAGGTGCATCTGTCTTTGCAGCAATCTGGTCTTGAAGCCATACAGACCCAACCACCCGCCGCGCCGCGCAACAACGCGATCATCAAGACGCGTCGTTCCACCATCCAGTGTCGCGGCCCTCGTCAGGTTGACTACGTCACCAGCATCAAGGAGCGGGATCTGACGTTCGGCATCGGTCCGGCAGGCACAGGCAAGACGTTTCTGGCGGTGGCGGCGGCTGTGGAAGCTCTGGAGTCCGATCAGGTGCAGCGCCTTGTGCTGGTGCGCCCTGCAGTGGAGGCTGGCGAGCGACTGGGATTTCTGCCCGGTGACATGATGCAAAAGGTGGATCCTTACCTGCGGCCGATCTACGACGCACTTTATGAGTTTCTGGGCATTGAGCGTGTTGGCAAGCTGGTGGAGCGCAACGTGATCGAGATTGCGCCTCTGGCCTACATGCGCGGACGAACACTGAACCACTCTTGCATTATTATGGATGAGGCGCAGAACACGACCGTTGAGCAGATGAAAATGTTTCTCACACGCATCGGCTTCGGGTCCAAGGCGATTGTTACCGGAGACATCTCTCAGGTTGATTTGCCCAAACATCAGTTATCCGGCCTCAAACATGTGCAGGGTGTGCTCAAAGGGGTTGAAGGCCTTGGCTTTTGCCAGTTCGATGCATCGGATGTTGTCCGGCATCCGCTGGTGCAACGTATCGTTACCGCCTACGAAGCGGTAGAAGAAGATCAGAACACCCGCTCATGAGAATGCGTTGGTGTGGTGCATGTTCGAATTGAACCTGATGCTTGCCGAAGCCCGGTCACTGGACAGCAGTCCGCTGGGCGAGGCTCAACTGAAGGGCCAGTGCAGTACGACACTTGAGTGCCAGAGTCGATTAGCTATTGGTGGTATCGATCAGATAGAGGTGTCGGTGCAGATGCTGGATGCGCCGGCCATGCAGTCTCTGAATAACACCTACCGGAACAAGGATAGTGCTACCAACGTGCTTAGCTTCGAGTCGGGATTGCCGGTGCTGAACGATAACGAGTCGCTCCAGCTTCTGGTGCTGGGCGATCTTGTCTTCTGCCCCGATATCATCGCCCGTGAAGCCCGGCAGCAAGGCAAGAGTGAAGCACAGCACTGGGCGCACATGGTTGTTCATGGTACGTTGCACCTGTGCGGCTATGATCATCTCGAACCTGCAGATGCCACGGAGATGGAAAACCTGGAAATTCAGATACTATCGGGCATGGGTATACCCAATCCCTATCAGATTCAATCGGTCCAATGAGCGAAGAAACGCAAGAAAACGCCGGCGGACGGTCTCTGATGGACCGGCTGGTCTACGCGATCGGTGGTGAGCCTCGCGATCGCAACGAGCTCCTCGAACTGCTCAGAGATGCGCAGGCGCGTGATATTTTCGATGCCGATACGCTCCAGATGGTGGAGGGTGTGTTTCAGGTAGTGGAAATGCGTGTCCGCGACATCATGATCCCGCGCGGCCAGATGAAGGTGGTGGAAAGCGACATGCCACTGGAGGAAATTCTCAAGGTTGTCATCGAATCGGGGCATTCGCGATTCCCCGTTATCAATGAGGACAAGGATGATGTCGTGGGTGTGCTTCTGGTTAAAGACCTGCTGCGATTTTCAGGCGCAGGATCGCAACAGCGTTTCAACCTCGAAGACATCATGCGCAAGGTTACCTTCACACCAGACACCAAGCGTCTCAATGTGCTTCTCAAGGAGTTCAGAGTCGATCGTAATCATATGGCGATTGTGCTGGATGAGTACGGCGGTGTCGATGGGCTGGTCACCATCGAGGACGTTCTGGAAGAAATTGTTGGAGAAATTGATGACGAGCATGATGCTGAGGATGAAGTTGATGCGGATATCACCGAACATGGTGACGGGCGGTTCTCGGTACGTGCCTTAACACCCATTGATGAATTCAATGAAGCCTTGGGAACTCAGTTCAGCGATGAGGACTTCGACACCATCGGTGGATTGCTACTGCAACATATCGGTCACATGCCTAAGCCCGGTGAGACGTCCACCATCGACGATTGCCAGTTCCGGGTGTTGTCAGCAGATTCCCGGCGTTTGCACTTGTTGCAGGTCACGCGTGGCGAAGCTGAAAGTGATTAGCCACATCCGATGTCCTGATTTGATCACGAGCCCATGAATTTTCCTGTGCTGCCTGCCTGGATGGCATGGATCGTTGCAATCTGCAGTGGTCTTGTATTGCCCTTGTCATTTGCCCCGACTCAGTGGTGGCAAGTGGCAGTGGTGTCTCTGTCCATACTTTATTTGCTTATCCAGTCACTGACGGTTCGTCAGGCAATGCTCATCGGGTGGTTGTTTGGTCTGGGCTACTTTGGCATTGGTGTGCACTGGATTTACCACAGTCTGCATCTGTTCGGCGCTGCCATAGCGCCGCTGGCAGCAGCTCTGACGTTGGTTTTCGTGCTGGTCATGACGGTTTTTCCAACCTTGTGTTGTGGTTTATGGGTTCGCTTTCGGCTGTCAGAACGCCCCGTGGTCAACGCTATCCTGTTTGCATCTCTCTGGGTATTGTTAGAGTTGCTGCGCGGCAAGCTGGTCGGAGGTTTTCCCTGGATTCTGATCGGTTACAGTCAGACCAGTGGTCCGGTGGGGCACCTTGCGCCGTTTGTCGGTGTGTACGGGATCAGCCTGCTGATTGTTCTCATGAGTGCGCTGTTGGTTGTTATCGTCTTTGGCAGCCAGAGATCGCGATTGTTTGCTTTTCCGTTAGCCGCCATTTTGCTGTTGGCAAGCATGGCGCTCAAGGGGCTGGAATTTTCTACGCCGGTCGGTGAGCCTCTGGGTGTCAGGCTTGTACAAGGCAACATCCCTCAGGCCATGAAATTCTCGGATGGGCGACTGGAGCACGCGCTGCAGTTGTACACCAGCATGACGGTGGAGGAATCACTGGACGAGGTGGATCTGGTGATCTGGCCAGAGACTGCGATACCCACCCGCTACCACCGCATAGAAAACTGGATAGAGCCGTTTGCAGCGTCCATGGATGCCAAGGGCGTCGACGTGCTGACCGGAGTGTTTGTCAGTGAGGGCGAAGACAGCTATAACTCCGTCAAGCAATTAGGCGGGCAGCGACAGGTTTATCGCAAACGGCATCTGGTGCCCTTTGGTGAATATATGCCACTGCGCTTCTTACTGAACTTTGCAGCAAAGTATATTGATATACCCATGTCGGATCTGACCCCGGCTTCGGGTCCACACATACCGCTTGAGTTACAGGGCACCGCCGTCGGTGTGTCCATTTGTTATGAGGATGTGTATGGCGAAAACATGCGTGCGTTGTTGCCGGCATCAAGGGTTTTGGTCAATGTCTCTAACGATGCCTGGTTTGGTAATTCGGCAGCGCCTCATCAGCACGAGCAAAAGGCACGCATGCGGGCTCGTGAATTCGAACGCCCATTGGTGAGGGTCACCAACACAGGTGTGTCATCTGCCATTACCTATCAGGGTGATATTCTCGGTCGGATAAGGCACGATAACAAAGGCATTCTTGATGTGCAGGTGCAACCGCGTGAGGGTGCAACACTTTATGCGCGTACGGGTAACTGGGGCGTGTTTGTGCTGGCGTTTTTCGTGGTCGCCGTTGTTGCAGGCATCGGCAGATCGACGCGTTCCTGAGGTTCCTGAATCACGTTATTGTGGCTTGGCAAGCCCGCCGATTGCCATACAAACCTTGAACGTGCCGCTGATCTTCGATGCGCGTATTGGCCCGTCATTTAAAATCGTAAATAGTAGTTTTCGGTGATTAAAAAGCGGTTATAACGCGGTATCATTACTGGCAAGACTTGTTGTTAATAATCGTCAGCGGCACTGTTGTCTCCGTGTTGTACTAACTTGTTATGCTCGTCACATTTTTTGTGCCGAGAGTGATGGTCTTCGAAATCGATGGTTGCTACGTAGTCTCTGGAACGAGAAGACCAATCAGTAGCTGACGCTGTGGATGTTCAATGGAAGTAGTTCAGCAGGGAAACATGGGTATAAAAACAGCATTGCACCAGGTGCATGTCGACAACGCTGCAAAGCTGGTCGATTTTTCAGGCTACAGCATGCCACTCCACTATGGCTCTCTGTTAAGCGAGCATCAGTCGGTTCGCGATTCTGCGGGCATGTTTGATGTGTCGCATATGTGCATTCTCGATGTGCACGGGCATCAGGCCACGTCCTGGCTACGCTTGATGTTAACCAACGATGTTGCCAAGCTGGTAGATGGCAAGGCCATGTACACCTGCCTGTGTCTGGAAAATGGTGGTGTAGTTGACGATCTCATGGTCTTTCGAATGGATGAGAATCACTACCGCTTATATGTCGATGCCGCGCGTCGTGAGAAGGATCTTGCCTGGATGAATGCACACCTTGTACCCGATGTCGAGATTAGCGAGGTTGAAGATAAATCCATCATTGCTGTTCAGGGCCCGGATGCCATAACGTTCGCCAGTGCGGCACTGGATTCCATGGGGCTCCCCCTGCGCTTGAATGCCATGCCCAGATTCTCTGCCATCACAAGCGGGCAGTGGTTTGTCTCGCGCACAGGCTACACCGGCGAAGACGGAGTAGAGATCGCCATGCCTTCCAACCAGGCGGTCGGACTGTGGCAAGCTCTTTCAGAGCAAGGCGTCTCACCGGCGGGTCTGGGTGCTCGCGATACCCTCAGACTCGAAGCTGGTTTCAGTTTGTACGGGCCAGACATTGACGAAAACCATTCACCCGCCGAATCCGGAATCGCTAATACCATCGACATCCGTGACGAAGATCGTGCCTTTATCGGGCGTGAAATCCTCGAAGATCACAAGCTATTTGGGGGGCGTTTTTTTCAGGTAGGTCTGACACTTAATGGCGACGGTATGCTTCGCCGCGGCGCCGCAGTCGAATTGGTCGGGCAATCGATCGGCAAAATAACCTCTGGCAGGTTCAGTCCGACAAGAGCAACCTCAGTGGCTCTAGCGCGCGTGTCGCGCAAGTTTACCGGCACCTGTGATGTCTCTGTGCGCGACCGTCTGCAACCCGCCAGCATTGCTTCGGTGCCTTTTGTCCCACACGGGCTTGCGCGAGAGTAAACTAGGCGGTAAACCAAGCAGAGAGATCAAGTATGGACATCCCGGGTGACCTGAAATTTGCCGCCAGCCATGAGTGGGTCAGAGTGGAAGAAGACGGCACGATTACGGTAGGCATCAGCGACCATGCCCAGCAGCAACTCGGCGATCTGGTTTTCGTTGAAACCCCTGAAATCGATCACCAGTGCGAAGCGGAGGAAGGCATTGCGGTCGTCGAATCGGTAAAAGCGGCCTCCGACATTTATGCACCTGTTGCCGGTAAGGTCATCGACACCAATCCGCAGTTAGCCGATGGTCCGGAGGTCGTCAACTCCGATCCGTATGGCGATGGCTGGATTTTCAAACTGCAGCCTGACGAACTCGACGATGTCGAAAAGCTGATGGACCCGGACGACTACGAGGCCTATGCCGAGGCCGCTGAGTAGCACCGCTATTGAAATACCCGTTGTACCTAAGCCAGCAATTCAGATAGCGTTCAGGAACGTGCAGCTACAGTAGCGTTCAATGTAGCCAAGCCAAGGGACGACGACATGACACTTGCTCAATTTCGCATCTACTATGCGGCTTTTATTGTTTGTGCGTTGTCTGGATTGTCAGCCGCCGCTCATGCCAACGGCTACCTTGGTATCGATGGTTCGTCACTGACGGTCACCAACTCGGTAGAAGACGACCTGAACCCGCGCGGCTTGCGTTTGCGTCTGGGTGTCCGGGTCAGTGAAACCTTCGATATCGAAGCGCATTTTGGCGGCGGCTCCGACGACACAACACAGGCATTTGAAGAATTCAGTACCGGTTTCGCCGGGGTCTATCTGAAAGGCTATTTACCGGTTGGCCAGCGTAGTGCCTTGTTTGCGCTGGTGGGTGGCGCTTCGGTGGAATTCACGCAAACTATTCGCGGTAGCCGGTTTTCTGATGATCGATCAGGTTTTTCCTATGGCTTTGGACTGGAGACGCAGTTGTCTCCTGCGCTGGACCTGTCAGCAGACTATGTACGCTACACCCTGGATGACGATGACTTCTCGGAAGTCTCTGCCGTCAATCTTGGACTCAAGTGGTATTTTTAAGGCTCGCTACCGTGTCGTGGCCATGCGCGTTACCGACACTATGCTCACAGGGCAAATTGATACATCGCCTCGTAGTAGGGTTTGCAGATATCCGCCACCCGCTGCTGATTGTCGTCAAGCACCGGAATGTGGTCGCGCGGTGGTGTGAATCCGGTTGAGCGGTTAACCGCATCGTACCAATGAGCGCCCCAGACCCCATCGCTGTCGCGTGCGCCGGCAGGCCAGCTGAGCATGTTGGGCTCATAAGCGATACCCAGAGCGTCGCATACCTGCTGCAGTTGTTCGGCAGGGTTTTCCAGAAATCGCTGACTGTCGATGACCATGGGCCGTTTATCACGATGACGAGAGATCAGATCGAACAAGGCCGCCTGTTGTGAATAGCCCAGATCACTGGCTGTCAGTCCATGACGCTTTATGGCGTACGAGGCCACAACCGGCGTCGGCTCTCTGATTAAAAACACGTGATCAAGCTTTGCCAGCCAGTCAGTTGAAAAATGTTCCATCCAGTGTGTGCTGATGTGCTTCTGGTAGAAAATTCCTTCGTCAGGTACCTTGCTGATGTGTTCGACGACGGCACGCCAATCGGTCGTGCCGCTGTTGATGACAGCCTCGTGCATGGGATGATCGAGCCCGGTATGCGATAGAAAATGCGCATAGAAAGGCTCATCAATGACGTGCGTATCCGAGCGGTTTTCCCAGGCGCGCATCATGGCCGTGGAAATGTTCCGCGGCCCTGACCACATGGCAATGCAACGACCCTTCATGGCGGGTTTAGTGCCTTCGAATGTGTTTATCAGTCGTTGGCAGCAATAGCGGTAAACGCTGATTTGGCAGCTTCGATAGTTTGCGCAATGTCATCATCGCTATGGGCTGAACTGGAGAAGCCTGCTTCGAAGGCTGAGGGCGCCAGATAAACGCCTGCTTCCAGCATGTGATGAAAAAACTGCTTGAAGTGTTCGTTGTTGCAAGCCATGACATCATCAAAGCAGGTTACCTTGCTTGCGCTTGAGAAAAAGAAGCCGAACATGCCGCCAGCGTGTGACACACAGAATGGTACGCCAGCATCATCGGCAGCCGCTTTCAGACCGTCCAGCAGGCGACCGGTTTTGGCATGCAGATCAGTGTGAAAACCCGGCGCCTGCAGCAGTTGCAGTGTTTTTATGCCGGCACTCATGGCAATCGGGTTGCCCGACAGGGTACCGGCCTGATAGACAGGGCCAAGCGGTGCGATCTGTTGCATGATTTCCTGCTTGCCACCGAATGCACCGACTGGCATGCCCCCGCCGATAACCTTACCCAATGTGGTGAGATCCGGAGTCACGTTGTAACGCTCTTGCGCACCGCCAAGCGCTACGCGAAAACCTGTCATGACCTCATCGAATATCAGTACCGTACCGTGTTTGGTACAAAGCTCACGCAAGGCTTCCAGATAGCCGGGCAATGGCTCGACAAAGTTCATGTTGCCGGCAATGGGTTCGACAATGATGCAAGCCAGACTATCGCCACGCTCAGCGAATAATGCACGTACAGCCGCCTCATCATTGAATGGCAGGGTAAGCGTGTGTTTGGCGAAATCAGCAGGAATTCCCGGCGAGCTTGGCACACCCAGCGTTAGTGCGCCGGAACCTGCCTTGACCAGCAGCGCATCGGAGTGGCCGTGGTAGCAGCCTTCAAATTTAAGAATATCATCGCGTCCCGTATAACCTCGGGCAAGGCGGATGGCACTCATGGTGGCTTCGGTACCTGAGCTGCACATACGAACCGATTCGATGGAGGGTACGATGCTGCAGATCAGCTCTGCCATTTGTACTTCCAGTTCGGTAGGGGCGCCAAAACTCAGTCCGTGCTCGGCAGCCACTTGCACCGCTGCTATGACCTCAGGATGCGCGTGGCCGAGCAACATAGGTCCCCAGGAGCCGATATAGTCGATGTATTTCTTTTGCTCGGTATCAAAAATATAGGCCCCCGATGCCTGAGAAATAAATCGCGGAGTGCCACCGACGCTGCCAAAGGCACGCACAGGCGAGTTGACACCACCGGGGATGACCTTTTGAGCACGCTCAAACAATTGTGCTGCGGCATTGGGCTGGTTGGGACTGAGGGTTGCTGACACGTTAGGCTCCGGACTTTCAAATGTTGGGGTTCACTGGCAAGCACCTTATTACGGCAGGCTTGTTCTGTAAATGCCACAATAGGGACAGGTATCGTTACTGACCACTACTGGTGAGCAGGTTGGAATTCAAAAAATATTTATGTAGCGTGTGCGGCCTTATCTATGATGAAGCACAAGGCTGGCCCACAGAAGGCATAGCACCCGGCACTCGCTGGGAAGACGTGCCGTTGAACTGGTGTTGTCCTGATTGTGGTGCAATCAAGGATGACTTTGACATGGTGGAAATCTAGATGAGTCAGCTTGGTACAACACGGCTTGGTACAACGCTCACGCAGCATATTATAGAGCAAGGCCGGCTGCACTCTGAGTCCCGAGGTGCGTTCACCGCGCTCGTCAATGATGTGGCGAGCGCCTGCAAGCGATTGTCCAATCTGGTGAGGCTGGGTGAACTTGCCGGTGTGCTAGGCGCTGCCGGTCAGGAAAACGTTCAGGGCGAAGACCAGAAAAAACTCGATATCATTGCCAATGAGGTCTTCATTGAAGCCATGCAACGGTCGGGTTTGCTGGCAGGCATAGCCTCTGAAGAAATGGACAGTCACTACCCGATCCCCTCGTGCTACCCCCGAGGTGATTATCTACTGGCATTCGATCCTCTGGATGGCTCCAGCAACATCGATGTCAATGGCGCAACCGGAACCATCTTCTCCATTACCCGGCACGGTGGCAAGGCCGCACCGACAGACACAGATTTTCTCAAAAGCGGACGCGAGCAGGTGTGTGCCGGTTACTGCCTTTACAGCTCAGCCTCCATGCTGGTAATTACCACTGGACAGGGGGTTGCAGGTTTCACCCTGGATAACAGCGTGGGTGAGTTTATCCTGACACATCCTGATATCAACGTGCCTGCATCCACCAGCGAGTACGCCATCAATTCGGCTTACACACGACATTGGCTGGCACCAGAGAAACGCTATGTTGAAGAATGCAACGCGGGAAAGGACGGACCGCGTGGACGTAATTTCAATATGCGCTGGGCGGGCTCAATGGTCGGCGACATTCATCGTATTCTTTGCCGTGGGGGGGTGTTCATGTACCCGATGGATGCACGACTTCAGGCGGACGGCAAGGCGGGTAAATTGCGATTGCTCTACGAGGCAAATCCGATGGGCATGCTCATTGAACAGGCCGGTGGACTGGCCCATACAGGTACTCAGCCCATTCTGGATATCCAGCCAGAGTCGCTGCACCAGAGAGTGCCCGTGCTCATGGGCTCCTCCGAAGAGGTCGAGCGTCTGGTCTCGTACCACAAGGCGTAAACACCGCGTGCCGGAGCAACCCTTCTGGGAAGTGAAGTCGCTGGACGATATGAGCGATGCAGAGTGGGAGTCCTTGTGCGATGGCTGTGGTCGCTGCTGCATGAACAAGCTGGAAGATGAGGACACCGGTGAGGTTGTGTTTACGCGAGTGGCGTGTAAATTGCTGGACACCCGCACGTGCCGTTGTTCTGACTACGCGGATCGCTTCACTCATGTGCCTGATTGTCTGACGGTCAAACCGCTGGATAAACAGAAATTGTCATGGCTGCCCGAGACGTGTGCCTATAGATTGTTGAGTGAAGGCCGTGCGCTGGAAAACTGGCATCCGCTTGTCAGCGGGTCGATGGAAACGGTGCAACAGGCCGGTATTTCGATGGGGCATTTGTGCGTTAGTGAAACAAATGTACCCGCGGAAGAATTCTTTTCACATATTGTGTATTGGGATGACAGTGATACAGGGCACTGACAGTGGTTATTGCGCGAGCATGTAACCTCATTGTTTTCATTAGTTTACGTCAAAGCTTGAATAAAAAAGTTTAAGATTTTTCGTGGTGTTTCGCTTAATAGTGTGATTAAATCGACACTTCGGATGGCAGTATCTTTGCTTAAGCCAAAGACTTGCTCTTTCTTCTTTTACCAGTGCCTCGACGGAGACCATCAATGTCAACTGCCAACGCTGAAAACATCGACAATGCAACGCTTAGCGGTGTAGAGCGTCGCGCAAAACTGCACAACACGATTGCCTCTCTGATCAAGCTGCGGCATGACGTTATGGTCAGTTACTGTCGACTGGCAGGCGTCACCTCTTTTGAAAATCGCGATCTGGAAAAGCAATCACCGCATATCGAACATCTGCGCGGTTTTTGTCAGGTAATGGTTGACTACACCGCCATGGGCCACTTTGAGGTCTATCAGCGGATTATTGAAGGTAAGGAACGGCGTCGCGCTGTCAAGGGAGTTGCCGAAGAGGTTTATCCGGCTATTGCGGAAACCACTGACTATCTGGTCGATTTCAACGACAAATATGATGATTTGGAAGGTGAGCCGGCAGATGTCAAACAGCTTGCCGGTGACCTGTCTCGGCTCGGTGAGATTATTGCTATCCGGGGTGACCTGGAAGATCAGATTCTCGCAGCACTGCAGAAATAACCCTGCCTATGGTATGGTCGCGCACCACTTGAAAAAGATGATGCGCCATGACCGTTCTTCGGCTGAAAAAGCGTGAGGAGCGCCGTGTTCAATCAGGACACGATTGGGTTTTCTCCAACGAGATTGATACCCAGACCACTCCCATAAAACAACTTGAGCCTGGCTCTGCGGTAACGCTTGAAACTGCCAATGGCAAGTTTCTCGCGCATGCCTATGTCAATCCACACTCGCTGATAGCTGCCAGGGTCACCAGTCGTCGAGCAGGGCGACCCTTTAACGCCACAGCCCTGCGCGAACGGCTGGAGCAGGCGCTGAGCTTGAGAAGCTATCGGTATGACAACCACTATTATCGGCTGGTACACAGCGAAGGGGATTTTCTGCCCGGCCTGACGGTTGATCGCTATGATGATGTGCTGGTTGTACAGATCACCACCGCCGGCATGGAACGCTACCGGGACGATATTGTTGATGCGCTAAAGCAGTTGTGTTCGGCCAGTGCAATTTTTCTTCGCAACGATGCCAGCGTTCGTGAGCTTGAGCAACTGCCGTTGTATCGTGAGTGGGTGTATGGTTCTGCGGTCGATGAATTACGGATTGTCGAAAATGGCCTGACATTTCAGGTTCCCGCAGAGATTTCTCAGAAAACCGGCTGGTTTTATGATCATCGCGATAGCCGCGCTTCACTGGCACCGTGGGTGCCGGGCAAACGTGTTCTGGATGTCTATACCTACGTTGGCGGTTTTGGTATTTGTGCAGCTTCCATGGGCGCTCGTGAAGTGATTGCCATTGATGCATCGCAGAGTGCTGTGGATGCGGCGATGGCTAACGCCCGGTTGAATAACTGTGCGGATCGATTCAGCGTCAAGTGTGATGATGCGGTGGAGGCGATGCGCACCTTGTATGAAGAGGGTGAACGTTTTGATGTGGTGGTGCTTGATCCGCCAGCGTTTATCAAACGACGTAAAGATCGTGAGGCAGGTGTCAGACATTACGCCTTGAACAATCGCCTTGCCATGAGACTACTGGCTCCGGGTGGTGTCATTCTTAGCGCTTCCTGCTCACAGGCACTGAGCCACGATGACCTGCTTCAGCAAATGCGAAAATCCATTGCTCGCGATAGTCTGGGTCTGCAGATTCTGGCACCGGTGCAACAAGGTGCTGATCATCCCGTCAATGTCGCTATGCCAGAGACGCTGTATTTAACCGGTGCTCTGGCTCGTGTGGTGTAACACCCGTTATAATGCGGCTGAGGGTATGCAGTGATTAATCCCACCGGGCTGTGTTCGCAGGCTTAGGCCTAAACCGGCTATAATTTGGCCTCCACTGAGAAGGCCGAATCACACGCCAATGCTGCAATATCCCGATATCGATCCGGTCGCCGTGAGTCTCGGCCCGCTCACCGTGCACTGGTACGGCATCACCTATCTGGTGGCATTCTCGGTCGGTTGGTGGTTGGCCAAATACCGTGCGAAGAAACCTGGCTCCGGCTGGAATCCTGATGAAATTGGCGACGCGGTTTTTTATATTGTTATCGGTGTCATTGTCGGTGGCAAGCTTGGTTCATTGCTGTTCTATCAAACAGAGCTGTTGTTTAGCCAACCGCTGCAAGCGCTTAATCCGTTTAGCCCGTACGGGTTTCGGGGAATGTCCTTCCACGGTGGATTTCTGGGCGTGCTGGTTGCGTTCTGGCTGTATGCACGCAACACCAACCGCAGCTTTTTTCAGGTGGCCGATTTTTTTGCACCGGCTTTTCCGGTAGGGCTGGGGGCAGGGCGCATTGGCAACTTCATCAACGGTGAGCTCTATGGCCGCATTACTGATGTGCCCTGGGGTATGGTGTTTCCACATGCAGGGCCGGAACCCCGTCACCCCAATCAGCTTTATCAGTTTTTCTGTGAAGGGGTCATCCTGTTTGTGGTTGTCTGGTTCTTTTCATCGAAACCGCGTCCTGCCAGAGCCGTGTCAGGTGTGTTTGTCATCACCTACGGTATCTATCGCTTCTTTATCGAGTTTGTGCGACAACCCGATGCCGATCTTGGCTTCATTGCGTTTGACTGGTTAACCATGGGGCAATTGCTGTCGTTCCCGATGGTGCTTGTCGGCGTGTATCTGCTTTACAGTGCTTATAACGGCGACGACAGCATTGCTAAAAGTGGTACGTCGAAAAGCGCCAAGCGTTAACATTTTATCGAGTTTTTTTATGCAAACCTATCTGACGCTGTTGCAGCACATCATGGATGAGGGTGTTGACAAAGGTGATCGAACCGGCACCGGCACACGGTCGGTTTTTGGCTATCAAATGCGCTTTGATCTTGCTGCCGGTTTTCCAGTACTCACCACCAAGAAACTGCATCTGAAGTCCATTATTCATGAGCTGTTGTGGTTTCTGGCAGGTGACACCAACATTGCCTACCTGAAGGCCAACGGCGTTCGTATCTGGGATGAGTGGGCAGATGACAATGGTGATCTGGGGCCTGTCTATGGAAGCCAATGGCGCAGTTGGCCAACCCCGGATGGACAGCATATCGATCAGATAAGTGCGTTAGTGAAACAGATAAAAACCAATCCGGATTCCAGACGACACATTGTCAGCGCCTGGAACGTAGCTGACATCGACAACATGAAACTGCCGCCGTGTCATTGCCTGTTTCAGTTTTATGTGGCGGATGGGCGGTTGAGTTGTCAGTTGTATCAGAGAAGCGCTGATGTGTTTTTAGGGGTGCCGTTTAATATTGCCAGCTATGCGTTATTAACGATGATGGTTGCGCAGGTTTGTGATCTGGAGGCGGGGGAGTTTGTGCATACGCTGGGGGATGCGCATTTGTATAGTAATCATTTTGAGCAGGTCCATACTCAGTTGACGCGAACGCCCAAGACCTTGCCTGTGATGAAGATCAATCCTACGGTGAAAAGTATTTTTTCTTTTACGTACGAGGATTTTACGCTGGAAGGGTATGAGGCTGATGCCTCTATTGCGGCGCCTATTGCAGTTTGAAGCGGGCCAGGAGAATATCGAGGTTGTATGGTAAACAGTTTTTTTGAGATGTCCACTTTCTCGGCCCTCTCCACCAGGCTTTTTCTATGTATCCTCCGGCGTTACTCGGCGACTCCAGGTTTATCGAAAGGTTTTCTAAGCCTCGGAAGAGTTTTATTCGAAATAGACACTTTGCAATATTCGCTGAGAGCTGTGGAATAGAACGATCATTCAACTCCCGCCAATCCTAATCAATACCTAAATCTGGTTGATTGCCAGGCACTGCATACCCATCTACCCTTTGCATTCCAGACAAGGTGATGTCATCCCAAAGGATTGCGACTTCACCACGATCACAGTCGACGATATTAGACAGGTCCAGGGCAAGCTTAACAATCCTCCAGGAAAGGTATTGAATATGAAAACTCCAAATGAGCTACTATTTGGAATATCTCCTAACGTTGCACTTGGTTATTGAATCCATGCATCATGAGTTACTTCGACAATAAAATTATTTGGATCACAGGTGCTAGTTCTGGTATCGGTAAAGCACTAGCGATAGAGTTATCGCAGACTAATGCAATACTGATATTGAGTAGTCGTAATAAAGTGCAATTGGAAGAGGTAAGAACTGCTTGTGCAAATATCAAATTAGTTCATGTATATCCATTGGATCTGGCTCAAGTAGACTCTCTAGAGGGTATAGCTAATGCTGTGGAGTCTGTCGTCGGACCGGTAGATATCCTCATCAATAATGGAGGTCTTTCTCAGCGATCTCTTGCGATAGATACAAATATATCCGTAGATATCAAACTCATGGATGTCAACTATCTAGGGACAGTAGCATTAACCAAATCTGTATTGCCATCAATGATGAAGCGCAAACAAGGTCAGATTGCAGTTATCTCGAGCACCACCGGCAAGATAGGTGTGCCTATGCGGTCGGGGTATTGCGGTGCTAAACATGCATTGCACGGATTTTTCGAAGCACTACGTGCAGAGTTGCATGATACCAATATCGGCATCACGATGATCTGCCCAGGATTTATCAATACTAATATCTCTAAAAATGCGCTCTTAGGTGACGGTTCCAGCCAGAACACAATGGATGATGCCCAAGCCAATGGAATGCCTGTAAAAGTATTCTCACAAAAAGCACTAAAAGCTATCCAAGAACACAGAAAGGAAGTTGCAATTGGTGGATTTAAAGACACCACTTTGGTTATTTATGCATGGCGGTTTTTTCCTGATCTGTTAAGGCGGATTATAGTCAAGGCTAAGGTGTTGTAAGAAGCATATGAGTAACCGTATCTGAATACACGAAGTTATCGTGAATACAAAAGCTATTTTACTCTTGATAAGCCCATCGCCCATAACATCCATCCAGGCAGTGCCTTTTCTGGATCTCGTTTATGCAAATTTAGAAACCAGTTCAGCTTTTTTACTATAGGAATTTTATGAGTTTCTACAAACTCGATCAAAGTCCCGTCGGGATCTTCTATATATGCAAATTGCCCTGCAGATTCTCCCATCTCAAAGTCTCCACTATCCACTGTAAAACTACAGCCGTAGCTTTTACAATATTCTCGTAAAGCATCCATATCTCGGATATCAAAGCACAGATGTATATACCCTAGATCGCCCCACATTCTGTCTCGAAATATGGGTTTCCCATGGTACTCATTTGCCTGGTGCAACTCTATTTCTGAGCTACCCAACAACGGACTGAATGGGCCTTTTCTTGGATTGCTATGTTGCAGTACTACTCTACGGAATGACTCACTGCCGCCAGGCAATGAAGCGATGTCATCTGAGCGACCATTGATATCTACGACTGCCACATCATAGTGCAGTACATCTTTATAGAAAGCGATGGATGCATTCATATTGGAAACTCCGATGCTAACTCCCGCTACTCCACCTGCATGGTGCAGTCCCTTTCTAAACCAATCGTTAGATTCTATAATCTCAATCACATTACCTAGCAAATCCTGCGCATAGAAATGTTTTGCGCCATCTTGCCTAATGACTACCTCACTTAAGACATTGATACCGCCAGACTTCATCTGCATATGAGATTTCTGAGCATCGATACACTTGAATTTGCAGATATAAATACCTAAATCACCCAATCGGACATCAAACGTTGCCCCTTGAGCTACTCTCGATGTGTATTGCCATATCTCAAGTCCACCACCACCTTGATGATTCAATGCTAAGATCGCATGTCTGCTTCGTGGTTTACCAGCAGTGTATGGCAACATCAGTGCGGCCTCGGCCGCCTCATCAAAGATGGGTAAGTCCATGCCTAAGTGTTTTTTATACCAATGCCATGTTGCATAGGCGTCAGTGTTGCCAATCCCTACCTGTTGGATTCCTGATATTTGGTAATTTTTTGAATTATTGGACATTATATTTTACTTCAACCAAAGATGAGCTCTCGTGCGTTGTTTCAGTGCTTTCATATGCTTGTGTGGGTTCAATACATTCATATGCTTTGGTATCCAACTTTTTTTGAATGCCTTTAAAAGCTACGATTGTTTCTTCAATGTCTTGAGCAGTGTGCACCGATGTTGCAATTAACCGGAGCAACATCATTCCTTTCGGTATAACTGGATATACTACGATACTGCAGAATATTTTATAATTTTCTCGAAGATCATATACGATCTGTTTGGCCTCCTCTACGGAGCCTTTCATGTATACAGGTGTGACGCAAGAGTTAGTATTGCCGATGTCAAACCCGGCATTTATTAAACCTGTTTGCAGCTTGTTTACATTTTCCCAGAGTTTATCTTTTAGTTCGGGCATGCTTCTTAGCATCTCTAGTCGCTTCATCGCGCCTACTACGATCGGCATCGGTAGTGATTTAGAGAATATCTGCGATCTCATGTTGTATTTCATATACTGTATAACGTCATCGTCTCCTGCTAGGAAGGCGCCTATACTTGCTAATGATTTAGCGAATGTTGCAAAATATATATCGATATCGGCTTGTACGCCCTGTTCCTCTCCTGCTCCAGCTCCAGTATTACCTAATGTGCCAAATCCATGAGCATCATCGACCATAAGTCGGAAGTCGTACTTCTGCTTGAGAGCGACGATCTCTTTGAGCTTGCCTTGGTCTCCTCTCATTCCGAATACGCCTTCAGAGATAACCAATATACCTCCATCCCTTGGTGCGACTATGTGTTCTGCAGATTTAAGGTGCTTTTCTAAGCTTTCTATATCGTTATGTTTAAACGCAAACCGTTTGCCTTGATGCATTCTGAGGCCATCTACAATACATGCATGACAGTCCGCATCATATACAACAGCATCGTATCGACTTAATAAGCAATCGATGGCAGATAATATGCCCTGATAACCAAAATTGACTAAGACTGCGGATTCTGTCTGCACGAACTCCGCTAATTGCTCCTCTAGTTTGTAATGCATATCCGTATTACCAGACATCATTCGCGATCCCATCGGATACGATAGACCCCAGGCTCCACTTGCTTCTTCATCAACTTTACGTACTTCTGGGTGATTACCCAGCCCTAAATAGTCGTTGATAGACCAGACAATGACATCCTCTCCTTTAAACTTCATCCGACTGCCAAGAGGGCCTTCTAACACTGGAAATATGTAGTACCCTTCAGCATCTCGATATTGCCCTATAGGGCCTTTGTCTTTTCTAAACTTCTCAAATAAGTCCATATCTGTTTCCTTAATGAAAGTAATGATTTCAAATCCCAAGTGCAACGGTAGGATGTAACCCGAAGCCTGCTTACGGCTCTATGCTGTTGCATACAGCACTGAAAAACCCTGCTGTCGCTTGTCAACGCTTGTTTTGCTCGTTGCATAACCGGTGTGTACCCCCTGTCGATTATTCGGTTCAAACAACGAGGGATTTCACCAAATCACAAACACCCGAACATCCGCTCATGGTGTCGTTGATAACTGCAGTGCTTGTGGGCGGCCGGCTCGGTCGGTCCAGTGAAGACAGCACGGATAGTCGCCGAAAGTCCTGCCGTGATATTAAGGCTCCGTTTGTGATAGGCGAGTTACTGTGTCACTGGAAGTGCAATGGCGTTCGATACGCTCATTTTTTTGCATGCATCAAGTGAGTTTCTTATT
>JBGCGC010000178.1:0-33209 GCA_045110475.1 Granulosicoccus sp. | reverse complement strand
TGAGTCCAGAAGCTTATAGAGCAGTATGTAAGGCGCTGCACGGAGTTTTTACTGGGTTGAGCCTAGTCACTCTAGGTGAGATCCAGGAAAAACGAGTACAGCGTCTTAGATGCTGCTATAGAAGCAGCGAAGCGGTTCTGGGCCGAAATTTTATGTATCACTAGGGTAAACACTGAAGGAAAAAACGATGCCAATACATGGCACCATAAAAGACTGTCGCTAATGTTAGTGAGCAACGCCCGCTGCACCATGTTCGTCGATGAGCGAGCCATCATGAAAACGCCAGTAATTAAAGGGTTTGGCGATATCATTGGGTTCGCCCTTTGCCAGCAGATCCGCAAACACATGGCCTGAGCCTGGCGTTGCCTTGAATCCACCTGTACCCCAGCCACAATTGAAGAAAAGATTTTCCACGGGGGTTTTTGAAATAATGGGACAGGCATCAGGCGTTGTATCAACGATACCGCCCCACTGTCGATTCATGTGTACTCGCGATACTTGCGGGAATAGTTCAAGAATAGCGTGCATTGTGTGCTCAATAACCGGGAACGATCCGCGTTGACCATAGCCAACGTAGCCGTCAATACCAGCTCCGATCACTAGATCGCCCTTGTCTGACTGAGACATGTATCCATGTACAGCGTTGGACATGACCACGGTATCCAGTATCGGCTTTATTGGCTCTGACACATAGGCCTGCAGTGGATGGGATTCTATAGGTAGTTCAAAGCCTGCATAAGCCGCCAGCACACCGGAATTGCCAGCCGTAACACAACCAATACGATCAGCCTTGATCATGCCATGCTGTGCAGTGTTAACACCGACCGCTGCGCCATCTTCAACGATAATGTCAATAACCTCTGTCTGTTGAATGATATCGACCCCATAACTATCAGCACCACGTGCAAACCCCCAGGCAACCGCATCATGACGCGCCACCCCTGCACGAGGTTGCCACGAAGCGCCAAGAACCGGGTAGCGAGTACTAGCCGAACAATCCATGATGGGCACTATCTCGGCACACTGTTGTGCGTCCAGCACCTCACCGTCAATGCCATTGAGTCGGTTGGCATTGACACGTCGCTGGATATCTCGCATGTCCTGCAGATTGTGCCCAAGGTTCATCACACCACGCTGCGAGAACATAACGTTGTAGTTGAGTTCCTGTGACAGACCCTCCCATAACTTCATGGCATGCTCGTAGAGGTGTGCCGCTTCATCCCACAGGTAATTGGATCGCACAATAGTCGTGTTGCGTCCAGTATTGCCGCCGCCAATCCAGCCTTTTTCCAAAACGGCAATATTGACCTTGTCGTGCAGTTTGGCCAGATAGAACGCCGTTGCCAGACCATGACCGCCACCACCCACCACAAGGATGTCATAGTGCTTTTTTGGTGCCGGGTTACGCCACATGCGCTGCCAGTTTTCCTGGTGCCGGTAAGCCTGCTTGATCAGACCAAAACCTGAAAATCGATTCATATCGGGGGGGGGGGGCTGCGGCTGCAAAATGAATAGGTGCGCTTATTGTGGTGGTGCGGACGGAAACTTAGGTGACTATGACCGTACATTTTTTGCCTAAAAGCGTCATTTATGGCTAAATGCGACGTTACTTGTCGGATACTCTACTACGGTTATGCCAGTGTCACTACGCGTGCAGTTTCTTATTCAACCGCATTTTTCCTTGCTGGCATTCACAGCAGCAGCCGATGCACTCACTACGGCCAATCTGGTACAAAAAGAAAAGCGCTTTGCATTCGACACCATTGGGTTAACCGATGCCCCTGTGATCAGTGACCTGGGCATTCGTGTCAACGCCGATCGATCTATAAACGAGGTTCGACTGACAAACACTGACATCCTCATTGTCTGTGGGGGTTATCGCTGCGCAATCACTGAAAACAGAAAAATCAGCCGGTTTCTTATTGAAGCTGATCAGGCCAATATCCAGCTTGGCGGGTTGTGGAATGGCTGTATTGCCATTGCACATGCAGGACTGATGAATGGTTTCGCCTGTGCCTTGCATCCGAACAACCAGGACTTTGCAAACGAGCATTTTCCCCAAATGACTTTACGGCCAGATGCGCTGATTGTAGATCGCACCCGACTATCCGCGGCCGGGCCAAACAGCAGCTTCGATCTGATGCTGATTCTGATAAGACGCTTTGCGTCCAGCGATACAACAAGCGCTATCCGGAACATCCTGCGAGCAGATATCAGTCAGCCTCCGGGGCAAGCATCTGACGATATAGACAACCTGCCTCATCAACTACCTGACAAGTTGCAACGTGCTGTACAGCTAATGCGCAACCATCTCGGTGAGCCTTTACCGAGAGATGACATTGCCATACACATTGGTATGTCCACCCGCGCCATGGAACGCCTGTTCCAACGATCCTTGCAGGTTAGCCCTGCAAGACACTACCTTGAACTGAGACTGGTTCGTGCGCATGAAATGTTAAGACAGAGCGAAGAGCCCATTGGTCGTATTGCAGACAATTGCGGCTTTGTCAGTAGCGCCCACTTCAGCCGGGCATTCAGCAAACGCTTTGGTTGTTCGCCTAAGTCGTTACGCCAGTCAGCGTCACGACTGATTGGCTAACCTGGGCCACGGGGACGCCCCGTCCAGATTGTTCCGCACCCCCTTGCGGTGATAACCACAACTCAAGCATCGAATTCGGCTTGTGATCCTCAGGCAGCTTTCCTTTGCGCTTTGCCCTGACGACGCAGCTCGACGGCATCGACCTTGGGGCGACTTACCTCACCTGCACTTAAATGAAAGATACCAACAGACTCGAGCACCGCGTCTGATTTTTCTTTCATTTGCATCGAGTTAACGGCATTTTTCTCGACCAGCGAGGAGTTTTGCTGGGTCATCGTGTCTAGCTGGGTAATCGTCAGATTGATCTCAGAGATACCTTGTCGCTGCTCTGTAGCGCTGTGGCTTATACCCTGAATCAGCTCTGATACCTGCGTGACAGCCAACAGCGCCTCCTCCATCGCCTTTTGAGCCGCATCTGTCTGGGAGCTACCCGCGCTGACCCGAGCGGAGGATTCTGTGACCAGATCCTTGACCTGCTGCGCAGCGGTGGACGTACGCTTGGCCAATTCCCGCACTTCGCTAGCGACAACCGCAAACCCGCGCCCTTGTTCACCTGCGCGAGCGGCTTCAACAGCTGCGTTCAAGGCAAGTATATTGGTCTGGAAAGCAATCGTATCAATGACCTGAATGATCTCGCCAATCTGGTTGGAGGAATCGTTGATGCTGCTCATGTTGAGCGCGACCTGACGCACCTCTTCACCACTGCGATCGGCGACCGACTTCGCCAGACCAGCCAGTTCAGCGGCTTCTTGTGCCGCAGATGCACTTTGGCTAACCGTGCTGGTGATTTGCTCCATAGCTGCAGCAGTCTCTTCAAGCCCTGATGCCTGAGAATCGGTGCGAACCGCAAGATCCTGATTGCTGGTCGCGATCTCTCCACTAACATGCTGCATGACTTCAGCCTCATTGCGAGCATCACGCACAATAGAACGCAAATTGACATTAAGCTGGTTCAGGCCCTGAGTCAGACGACCCAGAATATCGTTACGCCCTTTGGGTAGCTGAACCGTCAGGTCACCCGCCGACATGCGGTTCACTTGCGACAGCAACTCCTGCACTCTATCGATGGTCAGTCTCTTGACTATGAAGCTACCGATGAATGCAGCAAGTGCAGTCGCACTGATGGCGACAGCCCATAACGCGCGCCCTTCCAGAAGCGACGAAGCGTATGCACCTGCAAAAAACGTCACCGCACACATGCAGGCACTAACCAGAAAAAGTAATCGCCCCAGACCGGGCATCATGATGCGTCTGATTCTGGAAAACAGTGAGTTGGTCTGCACATCGCCTGCAAACAGTCGATGATTGAGTTTGCCGTTCTGAGCTTCCTGACGCATCGTTGCATACAACGCTTCTGCAGCATCGATTTGGGCTCGACTTGCTTCGGTTCTGACCGACATATAACCGGTAGGTCCGTTAGCATCCAATAACGGCGTCACGTTAGCGATGACCCAGTAATGAGTGCCATCGGCTCGTCGGTTTTTTACCGGTGCCGACCAGGGTTGTCCTTTGGAGATAGTCTCCCACATGTCCCGAAACGCCTCCTCAGGCATATCTGGATGACGAATCATATTATGCGGTTGACCCAACAGCTGTGATTTCTCGAAGCCACTGACTACAACGAAGGGTCCATTGCAATAGAGAATTCTGCCTTTGAGATCTGTTGTGGATACAAGCGTTTCGCCCGAAGGGAACTGATACTCTTGATCAATAACCGGGCCGTTGACGCGCATCTAGCTACCACTCTATTAAAAGGTTTCACAAAGTACCGGCAAACAGGAAACCGGCACACACAGTAGGTTTGTCGGCACAGATGGCGCTTTGCTTGAGCAGTTATGTATCCCTAGGATACTTTCACGATAGAGCGCCGATGCTGTTAAAAAGCGCAGCATAGTACAGCGAAAACGGCTGTTCAGCGGTCGCTGAGATCATCTATTCAGGAAGTAATTTCAGGTAAGGAACCACCTAACGCAGTATGAGCGGCCAGGAGTCTGCGCCGCCTCCGGCCGCGCAGGCCCCTAAGACAGCGTATCGGATCACATATTCAAGTGCGCGTCTTTCCAATTTGCCATTCTCTTTCGGGCACTGTCGATTACACTATACGTGACGCCTGCAAGGCAAGAAGCCGGATGACACGAATGTCTTCATTGTCACGACTAGTAACCTTTCTGATCTCAGTAGTCATGGTCAGCACATCCATGGCTCAATCCGGTGTACAGATCCGCTCGGAAAACGGCACACTAAGCGTTCAAGCCAGCGATGTATCGGCCAGTGAGCTAGCTGTCGAACTCAGTAACGAGCTGGGAATCACCGTGGTGGTGACCGGAGATGCCGAGACCCGGGTCAATCTCGACATTGTCGACGAACCATTGGAGAAAGCACTGGGCAAACTCAGTCCCAACAATATGCTGGTGCGCAATAACGACGCCAGTGAGATCATCGAAGTGGTGCTGATGATGGGCGAAGGCCAACAAAGTTCCCAGAGTTCTGGGTCCGAACAATTTCTGCCTAGTGGATCCCCCGCCGAAGCCGTGATTGATGAAAGCGGCCAAATCGCTGACGACGCTGTTGATCCAAACATGCTGCGTGATCCAAACCGGTCGGAACAAGCTCGGCAGGCCGCTGGAGCTGCCAGCTCAGACGCTGCCTTCCCGTTGGAGCCAGCGCGGCCGAGACTGGCAGACGAAGCACCGGGCCAACCTGAAATTGACCCTGCGACCGGCTTGCCTTATGAATAGCAACAACAGCATGGCATAAGCTGATATCGCACCGCCTCCGCTCATTGCCACACGAGCCAGCGCGTCCTCTTGCAACAGAGCCTCGTCATTGATGGCACTGACCACATCGACTGCGCTCTTCAAATCCGGTATTTCTTCGCCATCATCACCCGGCACTTCACGGTCATTGTTGGACATATCTTGATCCGGCGTCTTTGACCTCAACGATATGATGACCTCATTGGGGTCGACAGAACCAGGCAAGCCAACGTGTAACAGTGCTGTCGAGCTACCCGGCAATATGGCAAGCCGACATAACAGGGCGTGTTTTTCGCTGCCCGTTTCGCATGCCCATGCCTCCTGACCAGCAGTTGTTGTGGCAGAAGCTCCAGGCACGTCAATAGTAACAATGACATTATGTGCGCCCTGTGATGATTCGTTACTGACATAAAGATCAAACTCAAGCCCCTGCGCTGTCGATGCACTGCGCGTGACAAGCGACAGATCACTGCCATACAGCTCTGCAATGGCAAGTAAATCACCGACACTGGGGGCATTGCGTTGGCCGATACCCCGAGACGAGCTCTCTATTGGCGTAATAGTCGCGGCACCGTTACTCGAAAAATTATGTGAGCCGTAGTGCATGATCGAGTCATAGTCATACTCACCCAGCATTTTTGATCCCGAAGGTGCCACATCGAAATTGTGTCGCTTGTCCAGTTCGATATTGTCCCAGTTTATCCGGATGTACTGATCCCGATCAGGCCGCGTATGTTCGTGTTCGAGGCCCAGAAGATGTCCGATCTCATGCATCACGCTGCCTGCCGGGCAATACGGTGCTATCCAGACATCCTGTTTACCACCGCGCCTACCCACCCAGGAAGCACAGTATTCGCCACTGACAAAGTGTACAAAATCATTAACCGGTGCAGACACCAGCTCAACCACGTCAGCCATTGGTAAAAGACTGATACCGCCTACCTCATTCCACTTGTCGATTGCGGCCATGATCGCGGTGACACCACTATCGGCAATAGCCGGATCAATCGTATAGGGAACAATGCCGGCTGGCCAGAGTTGAGACGCTGCGGATAGCGTAATAGCTCTTGCAGTTGGTGCATCCGACACTACTATATCGCCTTCAATTAACGCAATAGGGCTTGCTGCCATTGACGGCGTGGTTAACGCTAACAGGACAAGTAGCGGACAATACCTGAATAGGCGCAAAGGCACTGGTAGACGACCTCAATAGTTTGCGGAGTGTTGTTAAACGTTTAACAACACAGTGCAAGCCTTGAGCCAGCAAAAACCTTATCAATTATCTCTACCTCACAGGAAACATGTGATATGTCATTAAGAATTAACGACACCGCGCCGGATTTCACTGCGCAGACCACGCACGGCGAGATAAGCTTTCACGACTGGATTGGCGATGGCTGGGCTGTGCTGTTCTCGCACCCTAAGGACTTCACGCCGGTATGCACCACAGAGTTGGGTACAGTGGCTCACTTGATGCCTGAGTTCGAAAAACGTAACTGCAAGGTCATGGGATTGAGTATTGATCCGGTAGACAACCATGCACAGTGGGCGGAGGACATTCATGAAACACAGGGTGCTAAAGTCAACTTCCCGATGATCGGGGATACAGACCTTGCCGTCGCCAAGGCCTACGACATGTTCCCTGCTGCGGAGTCCGGTACATCCGAAGGTCGTACGGCCGCCACCAACGCGACTGTGCGGTCTGTTTACATTGTGGGGCCAGACAAGAAAATCAAATTGATCATGACCTACCCAATGACCACAGGCCGTAACTTCGATGAGATTCTTCGCGTCATAGACTCCATGCAGTTAACGGCCACTCATCAGGTAGCAACGCCTGCCAACTGGAAGGATGGTCAGGAAGTGATAATTGTGTCTGCGGTCTCCGATGAGGAGGCCACCAGAAAATATCCACAAGGTTTTCGCAGGGTAAAACCTTACTTGCGTTACGTAGACCAGCCGAAATCACAGGCGCTCACAGCCGCTTGACCTTCTTGGTCTGATTGACAATCATCGCGCCTATTTCTTCTACCGACATTTTCGTGGTGTTGAGGTAGGGTATGGATTCGGCCCGGAAGATGCTCTCTGCCTGAGCGATCTCACGCATGCAGGTGGAGGCATCACTGTAGGACGACCCCTGATAACGTTGCTGTCGGATTTGCAGCAATCTGAAAGGATCGATAGTCAGACCAAATAGCTTGTCACCATGATCCTTCAGAGCATCGGGTAAGCGCTTGAACGAAAGTTCGTGATCGGTAAGCGGGTAATTGGAAACATAAAGTCCGTAGTGCAGCGACATGTAAAGTGAGGTTGGTGTCTTGCCGCATCTGGAGACCCCGACAATGATCAGGTCAGCCTTGCGGTAATACTCGCTGTCCATACCGTCATCAGTCTGCAGAGCGAAATGCACAGCAGCGATACGCGTGGTGTAGGCCGTCTCGTCATGCAGCCCATGTGACTTTCCGATGGTATGTGACGAGTTAACACCAAGTCGTGCCTCCATCGGACCAATAAAGGTTTCGAATAAATCGAACACTTCAATGTTGGCGTTGGTAAACTGAGAGCGTAATTCATCGTTGACCATGGTCAGGAACACCATAGGCCCTATTCCATATTCTTCACTGATCCGCTGGCATCTGCCGACAAGGTCTGCGGTTTTTTCCCTGTTGTCCACAAACGTGAAGGTTTCGATCTGAAAATCGATGGACGGAAACTGGCTCAATAGACTGTGCGCCATCGCCTCGGCGGTAAGTCCGGTCCGGTCGGATACGATGAATGCGGTACGTTTTATTGTCTGTGACATAACTATTTAAGTCGATTGCCAATTGTTTAAGGCAAATCTACCATCATGCACAATTTGTGCTTTAACAGTCCAGTTAATCAACGCGAGGCAAAAGTGACGACGTATATTCAGTGGTTCAAGGACCTTGGTATGCACGATGTACCCGTAGTGGGCGGAAAAAACGCCTCACTGGGGGAAATGATTGCCAATCTGGCCAATGCAGGCATCAGCGTTCCAGATGGTTTTGCAACCACTGCAGATGCGTTCAGGGAACACCTGCAGGTGAGCGGACTTGATCAACGTATCAACGAAGCGCTTGTCAATCTGGACACCAATGATATGGACGCCCTGACTCGCACCGGCTCCGCCGTGCGTCAATGGGTCATGGACGAGCCACTACCTGCAGGGCTTGTTTCGGCAGTGGGTGAGGCCTGGAGCGTCATAAACGAGTCAGCCGGTGGTGAAGCTTCTGTGGCGGTAAGATCATCAGCAACTGCAGAAGATCTCCCTGAGGCCTCTTTCGCCGGACAGCAAGAGACGTTTCTCAATGTAAAAACACTCGATGATGTTCTCCTGCGAATTCGTGAAGTCTTTGCCTCGCTCTACAATGATCGAGCGATCTCCTACCGGGTACATCAGGGTTTTGCCCACGCTGACGTGGCCCTGTCGGCGGGTATCCAGCGCATGGTCAGAAGCGATATCGGTGCCAGTGGGGTCATGTTTTCTATCGACACAGAGTCCGGCTATTCGGATGCGGTCTTTATTACCTCTTCCTGGGGTCTTGGTGAGTGCGTTGTTCAGGGTTCTGTTAATCCAGACGAATTCTATGTGCACAAGCCGACACTTGAGGCTGGACGCCCCGCAATCCTCAAGCGAAACCGCGGCGAAAAACGCATCAAGATGATCTACGGAACGACAACGGCAGTCGATACCGTTGACGTTGAGGTGATCGATCAGATGCGTCTGTCCCTCAGTGATGAGGATGTGCAAGCGCTGGCAACCATGGCCGTCACCATAGAAAAGCACTACGGTCGGCCAATGGATATCGAATGGGGCAAGGACGGCAATGACGGAAAGCTTTATATCCTGCAAGCCAGACCAGAAACCGTAGAATCCCGAACCAGCAAAAATGTCATCACACGTTACCAGCTGGCAACCCACAAAGCCCCGGTTCTGGTGACTGGCCGAAGCATCGGCCAGCGGATCGGTACAGGCACGGTGCGTGTTGTCAGCAGCCTTGACGACATCGGCAGCGTGCAAACAGGCGATGTGCTGGTTACCGACATGACTGACCCCGACTGGGAACCCGTCATGAAACGCGCAGCCGCCATCGTCACCAACCGTGGAGGAAGAACCTGCCACGCTGCCATCATAGCTCGCGAATTGGGTGTACCCGCGGTTGTCGGGTGCAACGATGCAACCGCAAAACTTGCCAATGGTGCTTCGGTGACCGTCAGTTGTGCCGAGGGCGATACCGGATTTATCTATGACGGAAATCTGTCGTTCGACATCGCCGAAACAGAACTGGACAAACTGCCCGAGCTTCCCTTCAAGCTCACCATGAACGTCGGCAACCCTGAGCGGGCGTTCAGCTTTAGCCAGCTACCACACCATGGAATTGGTCTGGCCAGACTCGAATTCATCATCAGCAACACCATCGGCGTACACCCAAAGGCTCTGCTTAACTACGGTGCAATGCCTGACGATATCAAAGCACAGATAGACGCACGTGCGGCAGGCTATGCCGATCCCATCAGCTTCTACGTAGACAAGATTACCGAAGGCGTTGCAACGCTGGCTGCGGCGTTCTCTCCGCACCCCGTCATTGTGCGTCTGTCGGACTTCAAGTCCAATGAATACGCCAACATGGTCGGTGGACAGTTGTTCGAACCCGACGAAGAAAATCCGATGATCGGTTTCCGCGGTGCCTCACGCTACCTTTCTTCTTCGTTTCAGGATTGCTTTGAGCTGGAATGCCGTGCGCTAAAGCGCGTACGCGAGGAGATGGGGTTTACCAACGTAGAACTCATGGTGCCTTTTGTTCGAACACTGGACGAGGCGGACCAGGTACTGGCCCTGATGAAAGACAATGGCCTTGAACGTGGGCAACACGACCTGCGAGTGGTAATGATGTGTGAGGTACCCAGCAATGCGATTCTGGCGGACGAGTTTCTGTCGCGTTTCGATGGATTTTCCATCGGTTCCAACGATCTTACGCAACTGACTCTAGGCCTCGACCGTGATTCCGGGCTGGTCGCACACTTGTTCGATGAACGCGATCCAGCGGTGAAGAAAATGCTCGGAATGGCCATTGCTGCAGCGCACAAACAAGACAAGTATGTGGGCATTTGCGGGCAAGGTCCGTCTGATCATCCAGACCTTGCTCATTGGCTAATGGAGCAAGGAATCTCCAGCGTGTCGCTGAACCCTGATACGATTGTAGAAACCTGGCAATTTCTGGCAGCACCTGAATAAATGAGCGGTTCCTCTGACACGTCAAAAGACCAGCGCTTCTGGCGAGCGCTCGTATCTGAGGAACCCCCCTCGAAAAAGCCGGTGGATCTAACCCACGATCTCAGCGATCTTGATGCCGAGGCGCGCGAGGCCCGGCGTCAGGCTTTGACTAATATGCTCAGCGCCAATCAGGCACGGCAGCGTAGCGCCCTTCGCAACAGAAGGCCCAGCATGGCTATCGGTCAACGCGTCGCCATTGTCAGTGGACAACTGGCAGGCCGCCAGGGTGTTGTGCTGGATGCAGATTTCATTCACGGCCGTGTCCAGATTCAGGTAGACGACATGAGCGAGGCACACTGGTTGTCTTTCAAGCGTGTGGGCAGTTGCTGATAGAGGTGCAAACCCCATGGAGAAACGTTATATAGGCGGGACCGATCTGGAAGTGTCGGTTGTGTGTTACGGCCCTATGCGTTTGGCTCAAACTCGGCAAGATCCCAAACTCGATTTACACAAACGTGCCATGCATGTTGCCATTGATCGGGGTATCAATTTTATTCACTCAAGCTATGAATATGGCGTGCGATGGATGATGCATGATGTGTTGAAATCACATCCTGCGAAACACGACCTGCTGCACGTCATCAAGGCACCCGTTCCTGATTGGGATGACAATGGCTTTGACGCCGACAAACTGGAACAAATTGTTGATGATGCGCTGCGTGATCTCTGTACCAACCGCATCGCGCTGGTGCAATGGATGTGGCGTTGCCGTCCGCACGATGAGCAACACAGATTGCCCATACTCAATGATATTCATGACGAGGTGGCACATGCATTTGAGACATTGCGTGCCAAAGGCAAGGTTGGTCATCAAGCCTGCTTCCCTTATTTTCCGGAGAGCGCGTCGCGTGCAATGGCGCACCCATCAGAGGAAGCTTTAATTGTCTATTACAATCCACTGGAGATGGAGATGTCGCCAGTAATTGACACCCTAAGCGACAACAGGCGTTCTTTTCTGGCTATCCGACCACTCTACGAAGGTGTATTGACAGATCAATTTTGCTCGCACGCCGACGTTCCATCAGATCACCGTTTGTCGAAAGAAAAATACGCCGATGCCTTTAAGACTCGCGAACAGCTTGTTAAGGCGATTCCTCAAGCGGCCAAAGGAATGACGCGCTTTGCGATCCGCTTTCCGTTGATGTCTGCGAACTGTTCCAGTGTGATTGTTGGATTGAACTCTGAAGAACAGGTTCTGGAGATCTGTGACTATGTCGAAGATATCACCCCTGATCCGGTGACAGTTGCTCGCGTTCGCGAACTTGCTGGATACTGAACACAACGCTGCAATCGGTTTCGCCCGTCATTCAACCCTGTTCTTGTGTCCGGATTGAGATTCGCGAGACGTACAAAGCTGCCAACGCTATGAGAGGAGGCACGCCTTGAATTAAAACCCCTTTTACCATCGCAGGTTGCGTAAATAGTAATACGACAGATGCACCTGCCATGTACAGGCACACATAGCTGATTAGCGTTATCCCAACAGTTTGATACCGAGAGACCAAAGCCAGGCCTGCAAAAATACCACCAGCAAGAAACAGGTTGTAAAAACCCTGATTTTTTATAAATACGTCGATTACTTCGGCATCCGCCAAACTACCCACTTTAAACACGCCATGAACGGCTGGATTTTTCCAGAAAACGCTTTCCATAAGAAAGAACAGGCAATGAATGACGCCAGACAAGCCAGCGAACAGCTTTGCTATAACTGACATACTGATACCTCCAGTTGACCTTGACATCCAGTTTACAGACTAATCAAGATCAGCATCCATTACAAAATTCTGGCCATGGTGCACAGGTATTTTAGTCAGGCATTCCTACGTGGTATCACCTCGAATCAGCCGGAGCGTCGATCGCGAAAACTCCCCGCTTTCGGCATTGTCCAGCAAGGCCAACAGTTTTTCACCAGACACACTCCCGATCTCATATTTAGGGACATCAACCGTAGTCAGTTTCGTGCGAATGGAAAATTTTTGTGTTGAGCCGTTAAATCCAGCCACGGCAATATCGGTGGGTGCTGATAGTCCATTGGCAGCCAGATAGGATAAACCACCCAAAGCCATGGGATCGTTCAGGTAGTGTATTGCCCGGATATTCGGGCATCGTGTCAGCAATCGTTCCGTCAGAATCTTTCCAGACTCCGGCTGACGCGGTAGCTTGTCATCCGTTTCTGCCTCAACCGGAATACCCGCTTCAAACAAGCACGACCGGAACGTCTGGAATCGCTGATCTGCACAAACATCCTTTGACAATTCAGCTCCGATATAAGCCACGTTCTGAAACGCCTTTTCGATGAAATGATCAGCCACCATTTTTCCAGCTTCAATCTGAGAAGGACCTACGTGATAGTCAAAATCCAGATTGTCTGTATCCCACATCTGAAGGATCGGGCACTTTCGTTTTTTCAACATCTCCAGAAGTTCTGGTTTGTGGTGAATGCCTCCAGTCAGCATGATGCCCGCCGGCTGCATGGCAAGCAAGGATTTAACGACCTTTGATTCTTCTTCCGGGTCAAAAAAAGATTCACCAATCGTTGTGAAATAGCCCTTGGGTCTGAGTACAGAATTTATACCACTGAGTATCTCTCCGAAAACAAGATCGTTGACGGATGGAATGACGACAGCCACCATCGCACTACTCTGATTGCGCAACGAACCTGCAACTGTGTTGTAAACGTACCCAAGTTCATCCATGGCAATCCGGATGCGTTCTTTAGTATCCGGCGAGATACGTGATGTACCACTTAATGCGCGTGACACCGTCATGACGCTCACACCGGCAAGCCTGGCGACATCTGATTGAGTGATATTTTTAGGCCTGTTACTGGTATTAGGCCTGGCTCTCGATGAATTAGTCAAAACTACTCCATACACGTTCAATGTAAAAAGCGGTGATGCAGTGGGCACGTAATTTGTCGAGAATGCTGCTACAACTGCTCGCTCGAACTACAGCTTTCATCTGGATTCCTAATATCCACGCCTGATACCCCCACCCTTGCCAGTTGACTCACGCGGGTAAAGATTCAAGTGCGAATATCGCAATCGTATGCCTCCTGTGAATTCGACATATTACAACGCTGGCAACCCATCAATTACCGATCACATGGAAAAGAACGGTAAAACCCATCTCCAGAAATACAACACTAGGAGTCTGCGTGGTAGAAAGCGATCGAGCGAGAGTAGTCCAATTTTGAGTCAAATTTTTTGCTCATTTGAGGAGTTTAGCTGGCTAAGTGACGAAAATGAGCGCAAAATTTGGCCAAAAGTGGGCTGCTCATAGCCGATTGATTTCTGCGGGGCCGCCTCCGGCCGCGCAGGCTCCTAGCCAATCAATCTTAACGTTAGCCTTTTCTCTGATCCAGCGCTTGTGCGAATTCAACAAGATCAGCAACAAACCGATCTGGAAACTCAGCGTGAAGCGAATGCCCACCATCGGCGTACTCTATAAGCTTCGGATCAGGAATTCTCGCAATAATCTCATCCACATCCTTCTGTATTCTAAAAAGACGATCATGCAATCCGGTAAAAATCAGGGTCGGCAGGGTCAGTGTTTCCCACGCAAAATTCCAGTTAGCCTGGTTGACGCCTTCTGCCAGACGGCGGCGCGGATGATCTGCAGGCCATGGCGTATAGCCTTCATCAACGAGGTGAGTCGCGCGGAAATTTTCAAGTTGCTGCACGCTGGACAATACCGGTCGCAAGACATCCAGCACCAGCGGCATGCCACCCATGGCAATCAAGCGGGCCTCAAGAGTGTTAATCCATTCAACCTGAGCATTTGCTTTTCGAAGTGTATTAACAAAGGCTATCGCTTCTACCTCTATGCCTTTTTCGAAGGCCCTGGCGCCAAAGAGTCCGCCGATCGATAAACACACCATCACAGGTCTGTGAGGTGCCTGATCTTTAAACACTCGCACAATATCTGACACGATTTCATCAGGCTCAAGCACCGCATCTGCTCCATATAGCGTTTTACCCTGCCCACGATAGTCGAAGCTCAGCGTGCCGTAACCTTGCGCGCGAAGTGCGGGGGCAATTGTTTTCTCCCAGACCTGGGTTGTTGCACCCATTGAATTCAAGAAGACAAATGTCTGTTTGTTAATTGATGGTTTAGCGTGGAGGATATGGATTTGGTTTTTATCATCCAGTTTGATGAATTCTGATGTAACAGCTGTCATGACTTTTCCTTTTTCAATGGGAATAAAAACCTGAATTAACGAGTCTCTGTCCAGCAGAATTGTTGCTGGACAATCTCGGCACATCGCGTCATTTTGAGAGTGGCTGGCTACGACGCAACAATTTGACACGTTTCACACTTGGTGATATGTTAACGTTAACATGGCATCAAGCCATGGGCACTAAAGATAAAAATAATTTTTACCTTGAGGAGAAATGTCATATGAACAACCTGTTGTCTCGTGTTGCAAAAAGTGCCGGTGTGATCGCTATCGGATCAGCTGTTTCGACGTTTGCGTTTGCCCAGTCTGTCGAAATGACCTATGCACACTCGGAAAACCCCAGCTCAACAACAGCGGCTATTGCTTTTGAAGCCATGGTAGAAGGCAAGTCCGGTGGTGAAATTCAAGTCAACCGCGTCATTCATGGCGCGCTGGGTAGTGATCGTGATGTTGTAGATCAGTTGCGTCTTGGCGAATTGGAATTTTATGTAGTTGGTGTTCACGGCCTTAACGGTATTGCACCCAATTTTCAACTCTTCGACGCGCCTTTCGTCTTCAAGGATCGACGGGAGTTCTATGGCTTGATGGAGGACAAGGACCTGGTCAGTTTTGTTAATGACTACCTGATGGATGCGTCCAATAACACCGTGCGATTTTTTGGCGCGGCTGAAAACTCGGTGCGTAATCTTTATACAAAGGCGGGCCCAATCCGAACACCGGCTGATTTGAAAGACATCAAATTGCGTGTACCACCAGGACCACTGAACATCGCTGTATGGCAAGGTCTCGGTATTGGCAATGTTGTGGGTCTATCCGGCTCAGAGCGAAACCAGGCTCTGCAAACTGGTCTGATTGATGGCGTGGAAGGTAGCCTTTCGGGCGCCGTGGGTAATGGGCATCTGGATATCCTTGATCATGTTTCATTCACCGGCCACAGTTTTTCCTATATGGCCTATCTGGCTAACAACGAATTCTGGGAAAGCCTTTCAGATGCCCACAAGGCAGTTCTGACAGAAGCAATCGACCTATCCATCATCGTTCAAAACGGATCGGCCATGTCAGAGGAGTTCGCAGCTATTGACGCTTTGCAGAAAAAAGGCACCACGATAACGGTACTTTCTGCTGATGAAAAAGCCGCATGGCAGGATATCGCTTATCCTGTAGGTCAAAAGTTCATTGCAGAGAATGTGGACGCAGATTTTACCGCCGGTGTCATTGAAGCGCTGGAGCGTGTTCGAGCGGAACTGTAAAACCTGCATGTCTTGAACAGACTCAGGGCTTGATGCTCAAGTCCTGAGATTCTGCGGGTTTTCTATTTATCACTCTGTAACGGAAATACGATGCTAGTAGCGTCCATCATGCTCCTTGCGCTGATAGTGGGAGTCCTCATAGGATTGCCTATATTCGCGGCGATGGGTCTTTCGACAATGTCTCATTTTATTGAGACCGGGCGCGAATCGACGCTAATTATTCTCAACCAGCGCTTGTTTGACGGTGTCACCTCATTCACTTTCCTCGCTGTGCCAATGTTCGTGTTGGCCGGTGAGATCATGACGAAAGGTTCGTTAATCGATCGACTACTGGATGTTGCTCGGGTATTTGTCGGCCACCTTCAAGGTGGTCTTGCACAGGTCAACATTCTTTCCAGTGTATTTTTTGCAGGTATTTCTGGTTCAGGACAAGCGGATATTGCGGCCATGGGCTCGACCATGATGCCGGCCATGGAGAAGGAAGGTTACCCGCGTGCCTACGCAGCAACCGTTACTGCTCAATCCGCAACACTGTCGCCAACACTACCACCCAGCATTGTCATGGTTGTCTACGGCGCAGTATTTGGCGTGCCCGTTGCCGCCCTGTTTGGTGCGGGCATTACTGTTGGAATATTTATGGCAAGCGCCTATATGGTATGCGCCTATTTCATGACGCTAAAATACAACATCCCTAAACACCCGCGTGCCACACGACAACAGATTGTGGTTGCAGTACGAAAGGGACTAGTGCCCCTTGGTATGCCATTTATTATCCTGTTTGGCATATTCGGTGGGTTTTTTACAACGGTTGAATCAGCTTCAATTGCGGTCCTGTACGCACTGATTACAACAATGGTCGTCTACCGGACCGTGACGATATCCCAGTTAGGCCCCATACTGGTCAGTGCCGCAGTCACCTCCGCAGCGGTCGTTATCATATCTGGTGTCGCACTGTCCTTTTCCTACATTGTCGCCATTCAGAATATCCCTGAAATCGTCTTGAACACTCTTTTGGGCGTAACTTCCAATCAGGTGGTGATTCTGGGGATGATCATCGCTGTGCTGCTGGTTGCAGGCATGTTTGTTGGAAGAACTGCCAACATACTGCTGTTCGGTCCGATCATCATCCCTATATTTTACCAGTTCGGATTTTCTCCCGTGCATACCGGCATGATCATCATCATAGTGCTCGGTGTTGGCCACCTGACACCACCGGTTGGAGGCGCGATATTAACCGCATGCCTGATTGGACGCGTGACGATCGCAGACATCATGAAATACATGTGGCCTGTCATTATTCTGGAAGTTGTTCTGGCCATTATCATTCTGTTCTTTGCGCCCATCACAGAATTCTTGCCCAGACTGTTTGACCTGGGAGGACTGACGTCATGACATCTTCAACAACCCAGAGCGGGCTGTTTGCAAGATTGTTTGGTATCTGGGATCGCGTTACCGGATATGTTGACATCATCAGTCGCTGGTTTATGGGAGCCGCGCTGCTGGGTATACTGTGTATGCTCCTGCTGCAGATTCTAATCCGGTATGTTTTGCCGTTTCCCGCACCTTGGGTCGAAGAGGTTGCTGTGTACTTGTCCGGCTACGTGGCGTTAATTGGTATGTCTGTTTGTCTTCGAGCCAACTACCATCTAGAAGTGGATCTTCTGGTGCAACTTTTACCGAGTAGACTCCGAAAGCTGCATCGCGTGTTTCTCATGGCCATCGTGGCGTTCTTTGCGTTGTATCTGATCAAGTACGGCATGAAATTCGTTGAACTCGGGTGGGGTCAGGTGAGTCCATCAAGCTACCTTTATGTGTCTCATGCTCGTCTGGCTGTGCCCATCGGCGGTGTGCTGCTGCTGCTGCAATCAGTAACCATGATGGGCCGGGCAACTCTGGAATTCGTTGATAAAAATTCTGACAATGACACGCTGCCCGATTCCGATATCCGTTGACTCCATTCCATGGACTGAACAAACAACACTTGTTTTATCGCTGACTTTATCTGACACCGCAAGCCTGATGGACAGTTACTTGTGCCAACTCAACGTGAAAGCTATGTAATGCATTTGATTTGTGACAGTGAGGCGCAACAATAAGGTATTTGGACCATAGTTAAGGAACCTTAAACTCTGTAACTTAGTCACATCGAAAGTGTGGTGACTTTCGATATTCCTCCTCCAAGTGGTATTTGAGGCAAGGAGCCACCTGAGACCAAGGATGGTCGCCTTTTTTCACCGTAGTATGGTGTGTTTACCTGTGCCGAGCTAAAGCGCTCACTGTGGAAAAGTACGAGGACCAAGCGCTGCGCGCATCAATGCAGTGCAGTAGCGGTACCAGATGCCACTAGAATGAGCACGTCAGCGATCTGACAAATTCAGGGTAGCAACTCACCGCATAAAGTACCAATCGCCCTACACCCTTTGCCACTCGGATCTTGTTATCCGCAGCGACTTTTATTCGTCGCGCCCGTGCACTGTCATGCCCCTGCGCAACTTCTTTCAAAACCGCGCTTGTTTCTATAAGATTCCGTTTGGCGTGATTTTCTCAGCCCGGATGATCAGGAGCACGGAATGAAGCGGATAATCGACGAACAAACGGTAGAACAATTCCGGAGCGAGGGCGTAACCGTTCTGCGGGGTCATTTTTCAGAGTGGGTTGATGCCCTCCAACAGGGCATCGCGACAAACATGGCTGAACCCAACCCGACAGCTAGAATTTACCCCGACAAAGACGGGGGTGGCAAATTCTTTGTCGACTACTGCAGTTGGCAACGTATTCCACAATACCGAGATTTCATATTCAATTCTCGCGCGGCTGAAATTGCGTCCACTCTTATGGACAGCAACAAGGTTCAGTTGTTCCACGAACATATACTGGTCAAGGAGGCACAGACGGGGGTAGCAACGCCCTGGCACCATGACATGCCCTATTACTGTGTTGATGGACCCAAGACAGTCAGCTTGTGGCTGCCTCTGGATGAGGTCCCCAGAGAGCGCACTCTGGAGTTCATTGGCGGATCGCATCGATGGGGTAAATCATTTCGCCCACAGCGATTTAACGGCCAGCCGCTGAACGAAGTGGATGGTCTGGAGGATATTCCGGATATAGAGGGCAACAAGGATGACTACAACATCATCGGCTGGGATTTGTCGCCTGGAGATGCAATTGCGTTTGATTATCGAACCCTTCATGGAGCACCAGGTAACAATAGCACCAGCGAGCAAAGACGTGCCTTTTCACTAAGACTGGTAGGAGACGACATCCGCTTCGCGAGAAGAGAGAATATTATCACCTCCCCTCCCTTCAACGAAGTGACCTTGCAGCACGGTGATCCGTTGGTCGGCAACGAATTTCCCTTGCTGTATCAACGACACTAGTGGGCCACTCGGTTAGGAGTCGCTACTGTCGAAATTCCATTACTAAAGTGTGGTGCTTGTATTCATGCAAGCAATGACACTACTAACCGTTGACAATCAAATGTTCAGGCCCATACGGATGGTGAGTAATATTCGTATTGCCAGATTCATTTATCACCAGAATATCGTGTTCACGATACCCCCCTGCTCCCGGTAAATTATCAGGGATGGTGATCATGGGCTCCATGGATATCACCATACCGGGCTCAAGCACGGTCTCGCAATCTTCGCGCAGCTCCAGTCCAGCCTCCCGACCATAGTAGTGGCACAATACACCGAAGGAATGACCATAGCCAAAAGAGCGATACTGCAACAAGTCAGCGGAGGCGTAAATCTCGTTCAGCTCCTTCGCAATATCCGAGCACTTTGCGCCGGGTATCAGTAATTCCTTGCCCCGGTCGTGTACCTCACAGTTAATGTTCCATAAGCGAACATGCTCATCACTGGCCTCTTCGGCAAACAGCGTGCGTTCCAGAGCCACGTAGTAGCCTGCAACCATTGGAAAGCAGTTCAGTGACAGAATGTCACCACGTTCTATCTTGCGACTGGTCACCGGATTGTGTGCCCCGTCAGTATTCAACCCGGATTGAAACCAGGTCCAGGTATCCAGCAGTTCGCCTTCCGGCCAGCTTTTGGCTATCTCATCGATCATGGTGGCGGTGGAATGAAGCGCAACCTCACGCTCGCTGACACCAACTGAAATAGCATCCACACAAGCGGCTCCACCGATATCGGCAATTCGCGTCATCTCGGTTATGTGTGCAATTTCCTCGGATGACTTGATCATTCGCAGGCGCATTGACGGTGCGGCAATATCCACAAACTCCACACTAGGGAACTCTGATTTCAGCAGTTCAAGCAGATCGATATTAACGTGGTCGAACTCGATGCCAATGCGCTTAGCGCTACCGACAAGGCTGCGAACCGCGTGAAAATAGTTGTCACGGCTCCAGTCGGTGTAGGTTACGTTGTGGCCAAATGTACGCCGCCACGGCTGACCGCCATCTATACCGGCACTGATACTGGTTGCGTTGTCAGCTGTAATGACGAATCCATAACGCCTTCCAAACTGACAATAGAGAAAGTCGGAGTAGTAGTTTACACAATGGTATGAGGTAAACAACGCAGCATCAATAGAGCTGCTGGCCATGTGTTGGCGAATGGCATCCTGACGACGCTGCATCTCAACGGCCGAGAAAGTTGGCTTGGCCTTGTCACCATTGTTGGTGTAGTCCTGAAAGCGTTCTCTTTCCATCTCAACTAACTCCTGAATCAGTTATCTATAGCAATATCGAACTATCGGCAGCAAGGACACTGTAGTCAAAAGATTATTTTTCATGCATGCTTTAGTTTTTTTCATGTGAAAGGAAAATCCGCCCTATGAGAGATCTTCCGCTCAAGGCACTACGCGTGTTCGAGTCGGTGGCACGGTGTGGCAGTTTCAAGGAGGCTGCCGATGAGTTGTGCGTCTCACAATCTGCCGTCAGTCACCAGATAAAGCATCTTGAACAATGGCTGGGCCAACCCTTGTTTGACCGTACCGGGCATCGTCCGCAGCCACAGGCACATGCGCAGATACTATCGAGCGCTCTTCAGCGTGCGTTTTACGATATCGATACCGCCTGCCAGATGGCGCAGTGTAGTCCGGACTCTCAGGCGCTGGTTATTGCGTCAATCCCGTCAGTGGCAATCTGTTGGTTGATTCCAAGGCTATCCGACTTTCAGTCAAGGTATCCGAAAATCCCGACTCGCTTGACCTACGCCTTCCATGGGCAAACCATTGACTTCAATAAAGTTGATCTTGCGTTTGTGTTTGCGAACAAGCCGCCTGCATATGCCGGACATCGCACACAACTGTTTCAGGCTGGCACCAGTGTTCCTGTTTGCAGCCCGTCTCTGTATAACACACTGGAGCTGGCAACGTTATCAAAATCGATCATAGAAGCAGGCTTGTTACACGACGCCAACACCGACGGTTGGACACAATGGCTGGGGCAGTCAGAGCTTGATGCCATGCCACCGGTCACGGGCCCGATTTTTGAGGATTTCAACTTGTTGCGCGCCGCAGCCCTTGCGGGTCAGGGCATTGCGCTGTGCCCGTTAGCCTTGATAGGAACCGACCTGACATCCAACCGTCTGATCCAGCTATCTGATATTTCAATCCATCATGACTATAACTACTACCTGATTCAGCGTGAAACGAGCAACAGTGAACCCGTGAGTACCAGTGAGTGTTTTGCTGAATGGGTGTCAGACAGGCTCAGGCTGGAGGCTGATCATTCTGATTCGTTGTGAATCCTTGTGATTTCACACCTAAGCGCAAATGGCCCCGGCATTGTGATTGTCAGCCAAAGAAAGTGGCGGACAAAGTCAACTGTTGCCGGTCGTCTGGCGATGTACATAAGTCTCGTCGTAACGCTTTGCTAAATGTTCACCGGCCAGCACTACATCTGAACTTCCCGGTGGAGCTACATTGGCATCAAAGCGTGGATTAAAAAAGAACGGTACCGAGATTCGCTCTTCAGACCCACCGAGGACACGGTGAGGTGTTGCTACCACTTGACCAGCGGTCCACATCTGCAACATCTCCCCAAAGTTGACTACGAAGGTGCCCGGGCTTGCGCTAATGCCTGCCCAGTGACCATTTCTGTCTTGTATTTCAAGCCCCGGAGTGCCATCGGTTGCCAGCAAGGTTAGACAGCCATAGTCTGTATGAGGAGCAATACCAAAATCCTTGCTACCTGCCGTGGGTGGTCTCGGCGGATAGTAGTTTCCACGCAACAACGCCATGGGTTTATCGAACTTGTCAGTAAAATAGTCGGCAGGTTGCCCGACGGCTTGTGCCACTGCTGTCAACAACGCAAGCGAAACTGCTGTGACCTTGTCATAGTAGTCTTGTACCACGCTGCGAAAACCTGCCGGATGGTCTGGCCATCGATTAGGTGCATAGTAGGTTTGAGCTACCAATGGATCTTCAACATCCAGTTCCAGCCCACAATCGAACACTTCCTTGTAATCAGGGTTGGCGGCAGAATCCACCTGTTCTGCTCCGGGCGCTCCCCACCCTCGATTGGAACCAGTGGTCGCCATATCGAAGACGGCCTTTTGTGCGTCAGGGAGCATAAAAAACTCACGATAGGTATTCATGACCTTCTGGACCTCACTGGCATCAATGGTGGTGTTGGTAATGGTCATAAAGCCGATGTCTTCAGCAGCCACCCTCACCGCTTCAACAGAGGCTCGATAATTGACGTGATCAGGATCAAACAGACTGGCCGCATTAATGCTCGGAATCGTCATATGCCGTGAGTACCCGCGCTCGGTGGTGTGAACTCGTAGGATACTGGAAAGTACAAGTCGCTAACGAGTGTGATAGGTGCCGTAGGTCGGAGGGCCTGACAATATCGGATTGAGTCTGGCAAGCACTCGGCCGAGCATGTAACATCGAATTCGGCGACAACGAGAAACTGATGGAATTCAATGATCCACTGGTAACCCGGATACAGCTCGTGATCTTTCGGACGATGTTATGGTCACGCGTGTGGCCATTGCCGTGGTCAAGTGTGGCATGGCCCCTGTATTCGCCGGGTGGTATTAGCGCGTGCAATATAGTGTATGAACCAGCTGTCCGGCGCTCGGATGCTATTGCACGACGATGAAATCGAAAGTGCCTACATCTCTCAGTATCAAAAAGCCAATTGATTACCAGAATCCAGGAGTCTGCGCGGTAGAAAATACCGTCGCGAGAGCAGTCCCAATTCGAGTCAGTTTTATCGCTCATTGGAGGCGCTTAGTGGGCCAAAGTAACGAAAATGAGCGATAAAAATGGTCGAGGTAGGGCTGTTCGTAGCAGGGGTTTTCTGCCGCGCAGGCTCCTGGGTTCTTCAGATAGCAACACGCTTTCACTGCATGCCAGCAGATTGGAAACGCTGTTGAAAAACCTGCCTGGCATGGCTTATCGATGCTTGAATCTACAGCACTGGCCTATGGATTTCGTCAGTCAGGGCTGCTTTGAACTCTGCGGATATCACCCTGAGGAAATAGAAAGTCAGCAAGTACTTTGGGGTGATTTTACTCATCCTGACGACGTAGGAGAAGTTGATCGTATCGTGCGATCGGCAACGCTAAGTGGCTTGGCGTTTGAGGTTGAATACCGCATTATTGCCAAAGATGGCACTGAAAAGTGGGTCTGGGAACGAGGCCGTCCCGTCGATACTCGACAAGACGGTGTTGCCATTCTCGAAGGGCTAATCACCGACATTACAGACCATAAGCTATCTGAGGCAGCGTTGGTCAATGCCAAAGCCTATTCAGATGCTGTTGTTGAGTCAGCCGCAGAAGGCATTATCACAGTTGATGCAAAAGGACACATTGAATCCTTTAATCTGGCGGCCCAGGCGATATTCAAATACACGCCAGACAACGTGACAGGTAAGCATTGCAGCATACTGTTTGATCAAAAATACCATGCCTTGCTGGTGACCTTTATTGAAACTCAATATTCGCAAGGTTCAGATAACAGGCTCAATCTTGAGGCTGAGGGCAGGAAATCAGATGACAACCGATTTCCCATGCAATTTTCCCTCAATATCATCGACAACGTAGCAAAAAATAAATATGTCATTCTGGTCCGGGACCTGACCGTGCGTCGAGCTGCAGAAAACGAGGTCCGTAAACAACGCGACATACTGGCCCATGCTGACAGGCTTAATACGCTGGGAGAGATGGCGGCAGCGATTGCCCATGAAATAAACCAGCCATTGACTGCCCTGTCGATGTACGCAAAATCTGGTCTGACATTTCTGGATCAGGGCCCGTCGATGACAGCCAACTTAAGAAAGGCGTTGATGGGAATAAGTACTCAGGCTCACCGGGCAGGTGTCATCATGGAACGCACCAGAACGATGACCCGGCTTTCAGGTAGTGTACGGGAGCACATCGACATCATTAGCTTGCTGGATGATGTTTTTGAGTTGGCTAAGGTAGAAGCCCGAATAAGATGTTTTCAGATTGTGCTGAACGTGGATGACAATCTTCCAGAAATCCTGTGTGACACAATACAAATACAACAGGTAATTCTCAATTTACTCCGAAATGGCATGGAATCGATGACTCTGGCTGGCAGACGCTCAGGAAGTTCCATAGAGCTGCGTGCCAACATCACTGAACAGGGTGTAAACATAGCCATCGAGGATTGTGGTCATGGCATTTCAACGGATTTGTCCGTAAAACTGTATGAACCCTTTGTTACCACCAAACCGGAGGGCATGGGCCTTGGCTTGTCTATCAGTCGTTCCATTGTTGCCAGCCATAACGGTACACTGGTACACCGCAATAATAGGCACGGTGGTGCGACATTCAGCTTTTGCCTGCGACGCGAGAACAGCAACAGCAACTCTTAACCGGAAAGGATGCTCTTTTGTGTGACTCTACCAATCAGAAGGTCTATGTCATCGATGATGATGATGCCATAAGAGATGCCTTGAGCATGCTGCTTGATTCTCAGGGCATCGCAAATAGTGCCTTTGCAACAGGTGATGAGTTTCTACGTGACTACGACGGGCACGAAAAAGGCTGTCTGGTTCTGGATATTCGCATGCCAGGATTAAGTGGTCTGGACATACAGGTAGAACTCAAAAAACGACAGTCTGTTCTGCCTGTGATTTTCATCACCGGCCATGGAGACTTGCCAATGGCAGTAGAGGCGATGCGCCAGGGTGCAATCGATTTTGTACGCAAGCCCTTCGATGAAGATAATCTCATCAGCCGAATCCAGGAAGCGTTCCAGCTTGAATCAGGAGAACGATCTAAAATTGAGCGTAAAGAGGACATTCAACGAAAGCTTGATTCGCTGACGGCACGAGAACATGAGGTTCTCAAGCAAGTTTGCACGGGTGAAACCAGTAAGGTTATCGGCACTATACTGGGCATCAGTGAGCGTACGGTCGAGGTACACCGCTCCAGCATCATGAAAAAAATGGGCACCGGAACACTTGCGCAGCTGGTGCGTACCTGTATTTCAATGGAGTGACAATTCTCGAGTCTACGTAGATCCCCTAATACCCGCTGAAACACAATTCGATTAGGGTAATTGCTCTATCCTGGTGATCGAGCGAATTCATGACTAAAAGAGTGGCCGTTATTGGTGCCGGTCCATCCGGTCTGGCACAGTTAAGGGCGTTCCAATCAGCTGCTGAGAAAGGCGCTGACATCCCGGAAGTCGTCTGTTTTGAAAAACAATCAGATTGGGGTGGTCTTTGGAACTACACATGGCGTACGGGTCTTGACGAATATGGCGAGCCTGTCCATGGCAGCATGTATCGATACCTTTGGTCCAATGGTCCGAAAGAAGGTCTGGAATTCGCAGACTACTCGTTTGAAGAACACTTTGGCCGACCTATTGCCTCTTACCCACCACGCGCCGTGTTGTTCGACTACATCGAAGGCAGAGTCAAGAAGGCTGGAATTCGTGACTGGATTCGGTTCAACACGCCGGTGCGCAACGTCACCTACGATGAATCTTCCGGTTTGTTTGATGTCACCGTCAGAGACCACAGCAACGCAGTAGATTACACCGAACAATTCGACTATGTCGTTGTCGCCAGCGGGCATTTCTCAACACCCAATGTACCTGAATTCGATGGCTTCGATACTTTCAAGGGCCGGATTCTTCATGCCCACGATTTCCGCGAAGCCGAGGAATTCAAGGACAAGGATATTCTGATTGTCGGCACATCGTATTCCGCCGAAGACATTGGATCGCAATGCTGGAAATACGGATGCAAGTCTGTCACCGTGTCGCACCGCACCGCACCCATGGGCTACGACTGGCCAGATAACTGGCAGGAAGTGCCGCTATTGAAAAACGTATCTGGCAATACGGCAACATTCATTGACGGCACGCAGAAAAATGTTGATGCCATTATCCTGTGCACGGGCTATTTACACCATTTCCCTTTCATGCACGAAAGCCTGAGGCTTGAAACCAACAACCGTCTGTATCCGGTAAGTCTGTACAACGGCGTTGTCTGGGAGAACAATCCGAAGCTTTTATATCTGGGTATGCAGGATCAGTGGTACACCTTTAACATGTTTGACGCTCAGGCCTGGTACGCACGCGACGTGATGATGGAGCGTTTGACATTACCCACTCAAGAGGCGATGCATGCAGACATCAATCAGTGGCGTGAGGTTGAGGACAACCTGGCCGATGACTACGCATGTATCGAGTTTCAAGGCGATTACACCTTACGTTTAATGGCCTTGACCGACTACCCCGAGTTTGATGTCGCAGGTGCCAATCAGGCATTCTTTGAATGGAAAAAACTGAAGAAAGTGAACATCATGCGCTTTCGGGATCATGGGCATGTGTCAGCATTGACAGGGACCAAAGCACCAAAACACCATACACCCTGGGAAAACGCTCTGGATGACTCACTGCAAACGTATTTGCAGAGCCAATGACACATGAGTAGCCACTGTTTTCCATTAAATGCCAATGCTCGGCTCAGAACCATCAACTAAAGAACCCACGATCCAGACAGCGCTGGACACACTGTACTATCCGGAGGCCTTATGAACGATAAGATTCTTTCCAGTAAAAGACGTCACTTTCTCAAAACAGCATCGCTTGGTGCGGCAGCAATGGGAACAGCAGGACTACTGCCCCGGGTTGTTCACTCGGCCAACCCGACACTGACGGTCGGTATGAATGTCCCTATGACAGGCGACTATGCCCCCTGGGGTCAACCGGGTGTATACGGTTGCGAAATTATCGCCAATAACATCAACGCAGCAGGTGGTGTGACCATTGGCGACTCAACGTATGATCTTCGGATCGCCGCTTATGATCATGCTTACGATACCGAGAAAGCGATTCAGGGGTTCAAGAAACTGGTGCTTGATGATGAGGCACAGATGGTCATGATGCTAGGTGGATCGACAGTTGCGTCAGTCTTGCCATGGGCCACTCGAAAAAAAGTATTAACGACAACTCTGCTGCCAAGTGACATAACGCCAGATTCAGAGTATCTGTTTGCTACCTGCGAGTCTCACCCCTTATACAATGTCACCGGCGTAGAGTGGTTGGCAACCAATTTTCCTGAAGCCAAAAAAGCCGTTATTGTGACCAATAATGACGTGGAATACGGACTGCAATCAGCGGCAACCTACCAGGCGGCTTTCGACACTGCCGGCATAGAAGTGCTTGACACAAACTTGCACGGTTTTGATGTCACCGATTTTGCCCCAATCGTCAGCTCCCTGTTGGCCAATGATCCTGACATTGTCTGTATGGCAACCAGCTTCTACGTCACACCGATCATGGAACAACTTTTTCATCAAGGCTACAAAGGCAAGATCATTTCGTGCACACTCGACTATTACAACGAAATAATCGCCAAAACAAGCGAGGAATTCGTTAACGGCACGATTTTTCAATTCCCGGACTTTGACGATCCCAAACTGACTGAAGCGGGAATCAATTTCCCCGACCCTGCAGGGTTTGATGCGGCTTTCAGAAAGGATCACCCCAATGACTGGTCGGCAGTGGCATGGGAATACCCGGCGATACTACTCAACTGGATAGAAGCTGCAAAGGCTGCAGGATCAGCAGAATCCGAAGCCGTTGCACAACAGCTAAAAAGTCAGAAACAGGATTTTGTCTTTGGTGGTGGAGACTGGTGGGGAAGCGAACTCTGGGGGCTGGATCACGCACTCGTTGGTCGCTGGCCGGTTGTTACCATAGAGGGCGGTAAAGCTCGAATACAGGAGTATGGGGATGTGGCAGGCTGGTTATCAAAGAATAAGAACGTTTTGGTCAAGTACATGAAGGCGGCAGGACTGCGGACCATTTGATGTGTTTGACATAAGACAGCTTTCGCCTGCGTAGGTGCACGCATCTTCGCAGGTAATTTCACGGTCAACAGATCATGATCTGTATTGATCCTGTGCACCGCCGCGACAAGAAGCCGATTCAATGGAATTGTTCATACAGACAATAGTCAACGGTCTCATACAGAGCGGATTTTTCTCACTGACTGCGGTCGGACTGGTTCTGATATTCGGGGTCATGGGTGTCGTTAACTTTGCTCATGGTGAGCTGGTTATGGTCGGCGCTTACACTGTCTGGTTTCTACATGCGCAGCACAGCCTTGCGTTCCTGCCGACAGTCGCAATCGCTATAGGTATCGTGACAATCATTGGATTGATCATGGAGCGATTCATGTTTCGTCCCTTGCAAGATGATCCGCTAGGCGGCCTGATTTGCTCCATTGGTGTGTTGTTCATTCTGCAAGTGCTGGCCACGCTCATTGGCGGCGACGGCCCATCGAAACAGGTTGCACCTCCGTATCAAGGTACGATCGTGCTGTTCGATTTTCTGCGCATACCCACTCAACGCATGTTCAGCCTCCTGGTGTCGGCTGTGGCTCTCGGTTTTCTGTGGTTTTTTCTTACGCGATCGCGTACCGGTTGGGCGCTGCGTGCCGTCTCACAGGATCGGGAAGCTGCATCACTACAGGGGATCAACAGCAATCGCATATCCATGATTGCCATCGGGGTTGGTGCCGCACTGGCAGGACTGGCTGGAGCGTTAATGGCTCCTCTTACCAATATCAACCCTCACATGGGCCATAACATCATCATAACGGCGTTTATTGTGACAATTGTAGGTGGCGTTGGCAGCCTGTCAGGCGCAATCATCGCAGCCATTCTTTATGCGCTGTTTCATACCTTTGTGACCACGTATTTCAGCGGAACAATAGCCACTATCACAGGACTTCTGATTATGGTGCTGGTTCTAATCATACGACCCTCCGGAATCATGGGTCGACGGGTAAGCGAATAGCATGCAATCGACATTCATGAAATTGGCGGGCATAGCCATTTTGCTCGCTTCACTCGTGGTCTTGCCGCATTTTCTCAAGTACCAGTATCAGGATTTTTTGATATTTCTGGTCATCAATGTCCTGGTGGTGGTCAGCTATCGTCTGGTGACACTCACTGGCGAGTGGTCTTTGATACATGCAGTGATGATGGGCGTGGGTGCTTACTGCAGCGCCTTACTGACCAAGGAGTTGGGCCTGTCATTCTGGGTCAGTTTGCCACTCTCAGGTCTATTCACTGCCGCAGTTGCTGCCTTACTTTGCTTTCCGTTGTTCAGAATGACACAATTTTATTTTTTGATTGGATCGTTTGCCGCGGGTGAAGCCATACGACTGACGTGGATACAAATGGTACGGCCATTCGGCGGAACCAGTGGCATCAGTGGCATTCCCTCTCCCGAATGGATGGATATCGACTTTCTGGAACCCATCCCCTACTTCTATCTGGTGTTGCTTATCGTCACACTGTGCCTTGCCATGCTGTACAGGATTGAAAAATCACGCATCGGGCTTGTCCTGCACGCGGTGCATTGGCAGGCACCATTGGCAGAGTCAGTAGGTGTTGATACCTGGAAGTACCGTTCGCTTGCATTGATTATCGGCTCCCTGTTTGTTGGTATGGCTGGTGTTCTAAAAGTGCACTACATCGGCACAGTGACTCCCAAGCAGTTTGATATCGGCTTCATGGTATTTATTCTTATCTGGGTGATTGTTGGTGGATACAAGACATTCTATGGCGCTATTCTCGGCGCGGTAGTGCTGTCCATACTTGACGAATTCCTGAGGGAGTTTGACCAGATCCGCCCAGCGATATACGGATTACTCCTGATCCTGTCTATCCGCTTTCTACCTTCCGGGCTGGAGATTCTGCCGCAGAGACTATCGGGCATTTTCCAGCGTCAGCCCATCGATGTGAGAGCAAAAAATGTCAGTTCTTGAAATCAGGAACTTGTGCAAGAGATTCGGAGGACTAAAGGCTCTGGACGATGTCAGCTTCAGCGTAAGTAAAGGCCAGATCCATGGGCTCATCGGTCCGAACGGTGCAGGCAAAAGCACCATGTTCAAGAACATTGCAGGATTTCATACACCGAGCTCCGGTGACATCGTGTTCAACAATTCAAGCATCACGGGATTGAAGCCTTCGGTAATCGCCACGTTAGGTATCGTAAGAACTTTCCAGGAAACCACTCTGTTTCAGGAAATGAGCGTTTTTGACAATGTACTTGTCGGCACCCATCAGGCTGCACGCACCAACGTGATATCTGCCATGCTGGGTCTGGATCGACGATCGCAGGCAAGCGCGCGTGCCACAGCGAAAGACATGCTGAACTTCATGGGGCTAAGCGACCGCTCAGAGCAACTGGCCAGTGAACTCCCGCTGGGCTCACAACGTGCTCTGGCCATCGCTATTGCCCTTGTTTCAAAGCCTTCAGTGTTATTGATGGATGAGCCTTTCGCAGGCATGAACCCCGAAGAGACCAATACCATGATGGCTCTGACACAACGCGTCAGGGATTCAGGCGTGACCATTGTTCTGGTGGAACACGATATGAAAGCGGTCATGGGCTTGTGCGATGAACTAACCGTCCTTAATTTCGGCACACTGCTGGCACGTGGGTCTCCAGATCAGATACGCAATAATCCAAAGGTCATTTCGGCGTATCTTGGCGGTGATTTTGAACGATGAACTTGTTAATCGAAAACGTTGATGTCAGCTATAACCAAGTATCAGCTTTACGGGATATCAGTTTTGCTGTCAACGAGGGCGACTTTGTCACGCTTATCGGTTCCAATGGCGCGGGCAAGAGTACAACACTCAGAGCAATCTCTGGTTTGGTCAAGCCATCAAGCGGTTCAATCAAACTCAATGGCCATCGGATTGACCATCTGCCACCAGACAAGATCACTCAGTTGGGTATTGCCCACGTTCCGGAAGGTCGGCGGGTTTTCAAGGATTTGAGTGTGCAGGAAAATCTCTACCTCGGGGCCTATATCCATCGCAACAAGATCCGCATCGAAAAAGACATTGATTCAATCTACCAGCAATTTCCAAGGCTGCATGAACGCCGTGACCAACATGCACGATCATTGAGCGGGGGCGAGCAGCAAATGCTGTCAATTGGCCGGGCACTCATGTCACGCCCGAAACTCCTCCTGCTTGATGAGCCCTCACTGGGCCTTGCGCCCATCATTGTTCACGAAATCGGTGAATTTCTAGGTAAGCTGAATCAACAAGGTGTAACCATCGTTCTTGTCGAACAAAACGCCGATCTTGCTCTGAAAATAGCCACATACGGCCATGTGCTGGAAACAGGGAAAATAACCATGAGTGATGACTGTACCTTGTTGGCAGATAGCGAGCATGTGCGTACAGCCTATCTGGGTATTTAAATCGGGCCTTTGCCGTTTTCTATCCAGTGAGGAAAGTGTTCAAATGCTGATTGTTGCATGATAAAATAGTTGGCAACGAAATAAGTACATCTACCGCCCTCATTTCAGCGCAATACTCTATGGCAACTCAACAATACGCCTTCGTCAAGGCCAACTGGCACGCTGAAATCGTGGATCAGGCCCTGGTCGGTTTCCAGCAGGTTGTCCCTGAAGGTAGTGTACAGGTCTTCGATGTTCCGGGAGCTTTTGAACTGCCCCTGTTTGCCCGTGATCTGGCATTAACCGGCAAGTATGCCGCAGTGGTGGCAGCGGCTCTGGTGGTTGATGGGGGTATCTATCGCCATGACTTTGTTGCACAGGCTGTGGTTAGTGGCTTAATGCAAGCAGGTCTTGAATCAGGCGTACCGATATTATCCGTATCGCTCACCCCGCACCATTTTCAGGAGACTGAACATCACATCGGGATCTATCGTGAGCACTTTATTACTAAAGGTCAGGAAGCGGGTAGAGCAGCGCTTGAAATTACCCGATCACGATCGTCTATTTCAACGTAGACAACCTGCCAATGCCCCCTTGTCAATAACAGCTCTTCCGCAATGAGGCGTTGCGTCTGGATCACTGATCGTGCCCTGAACTTTACTCGTCTTTTCCCCTGGTTGAACGATCCTCTGGTTAAACTAACTGACGATATAGCTCGCATTACCAGTGGCGATCAACGTGCCTTCATCGTTATACAGCGATGAATGCGTAACGCCTACCCGTTTGCCGAGCCGTATGACGTCTGATGATGCCACAAAGTGTGTACCTATCCCTTGCCGTAGATAGTCGACTCTCAAGTCGATAGTCGCAAGATTGGCAAAACGCTCCAACACCTCGTCAGCATTCTCACTGGCATTGTAGTTCGCAATGCCCATCATGATAGCCAATCCGCCTGCGACATCCAGAACCGACGAAATAACGCCGCCATGTAGTCGACCGTAGAGAAAATGCCCTACAAGCTCCGGTCGCATGCTGAAATTAATCTTCACCGGAGCGGGGTCCAGTGACTCAATCCTGAAACCCAGAAATTCATTAAAACAAATCTGATGATCGAAAAGCCTCGTGATTCGGGCATGCAACTCTGTTTGCTGTTCTACCGTGCGCGTGGTCATGGGCTTTATAGTCTTGGTGGGAGTGAGATGATACCAAGTTGGTGATCGTTAACCCGCTAAGCTAAATAACCCGTATGACAGACAGCGACAGGCAAACAAAGGTGTGGTCGAACTCCCACTACCACCCGTTACTGTTGACAGAGCAGCTAGGAGCCTGCGCGGCAGAAATCAATCGGCTACGAGCAGCCCACTTTTGGCCAAATTTTGCGCTCATTTTCGTCACTTAGCCAGCTAAACTCCTCAAATGAGCACAAAATTTGACTCAAAATTGGACTACTCTCGCTCG
>JBGCGC010000177.1:0-21730 GCA_045110475.1 Granulosicoccus sp. | reverse complement strand
AAATCGAACATCAAATACCAGTATTTATCTCCTTATCACTACATGACATACGATAATTTAGGCACTTCATGAATAGTCCAGGCTCCTAGCCTGGATTATTCATGAAATCACGGGGACGCCCAGTCCAAATCCTTCCGCATTCCCTTCGTCCGTAGCGAATTTCGTTCAGGCTGGGCGCCCCCGTCGCAAATACAGTCTGTATTCCGCTCCTTCACGAAATCCGCTACGAACAAAGGGTCTGGTGTAAGGATTTGGCGTTTCATGAATAGTCCAGGCTAGAATTGCCACCAATTCCTTAGTCATGTCATGCAGAAGTACCTGTCATTGTCTTTCAGGCAGACATACCCCTTCGGCACGTAGACTGACAGCGCCAACAATCTATTTTTCGTAAGTTGCTATCCAGACGTCGACACACCAAAGCCATTCCTTGAATTCCGGTGCTGATTGGTAAAAAAAGCATCTCTAGTTTTCCGTAGAAACGTGCTTCATCTACAAAGACTTTAAGATAAGTGGTGTAAGCTTTTTTAAGCACACCGACCGAGGGCATCAATCAGGTTTTCAGCTCAGTCTACATTTTCCCAAAATAAAGGATATGTCAGGCAAATCAGCCGACATGCCAGCATCAGCTAATTGATTGTGTACTATCGGGTCACTCCCCTCCTTCAGATGATTGGACATCCCTATGTGATTATTCACCACAATGCGATAGACTGAATCTGCTTCAAACTAAGCCCGAGTACGTCATAGCTTGATTTCATCGGGTATAGACCCATTCCAGAATTACCTCACTGGTGCAGACTCGCGATGACGAAGATGACAGGGATGATCACTTGATGCTGGCGCAAGCAGATGCAAATGCGGCAGATGATGGGCGTGCAAACACGTTGATGTCGCTGACCGATTTAGTCTTGCGCTTTAGAGGTCAAACGAATAATGTGCTCGATGGCGTCAGCCTGAGTGTGAAACGCGGTGAAGTTCTGTGCGTGGTCGGGGAGTCAGGTTGCGGAAAAAGCGTAACTGCGATGGCGCTGATGGGCCTTCTACCTGCGGATTCTGCGCGTTTTTCATCAGGCCACCTTCAGCTCCATGACACAAAGCTTGATTTGTCGCAGGTAACGCTTCCCGCTGAAATGCGAGGCAATCGCATAGCGATGATTTTTCAAGAGCCGATGACATCGCTTAATCCCACCTTCACTATCGGTAACCAGATCGCAGAGGCTGTGCAACGCCACACTGGCGGGACACGCACGCAGGCTCGTGACCGGGCGTTGCAGATGTTGCAGCGTGTGGGTATCGCTAGCCCTGCGCAGCGCTTGTCGGAATATCCACACCAATTGTCAGGTGGGATGCGGCAACGCGTAATGATTGCCATGGCCCTGGCTAATGATCCGCAAATCCTGATCGCCGATGAGCCAACCACCGCTCTGGATGTGACGATACAGGCCCAGATCCTCGATCTGATTCGCGACCTGCGCGACGATACGGGTATGGGTACGCTCATGATCACCCACGACTTGGGTGTCGTGGCCGACATTGCTGACACGGTGGCTATCATGTATGCAGGCCAGATTGTTGAACAAGGATCAGTGTCCGACATTTTCAACAACCCGCAGCACCCCTATACCATCGGTTTAATCAGCGCGATGCCTCAGCTGGAAAATCCCGGCACGCGGTTGGCCATTGTGCCGGGGACGGTGCCGACAGTGGCGAATATGCCAGTTGGCTGCAGGTTTCGCACGCGTTGTGTCTTTGCCACGGACACCTGCAAGAGCCGTCCGCTGTTTTCAAGGATTAGTCAAGACCATCACGTGGCCTGCCACTACGCCCCTCTTGAAACCAACCTGTCGGTGTGTGCATGACAGACGATGTCATTCTTGAAGCGGTAAATGTCGTTAAACACTTCGGTGGCAATTGGTTCTCTCGTGCACCGGTCGTGCAGGCCGTTGACGGGGTCTCATTACGGGTTTGCCGAGGTGAAACCTTCGCCATTGTCGGTGAAAGCGGCTGCGGCAAGTCCACGTTGGCAAGGGTGCTGATGAGGCTACTGGCCCCAACGTCTGGAGCAGTCCGGTTTGATGGGCGTGATGTCAGCACGGTAAGCGGTACCAGCCTGCGAACCCTTCGAAAAGACATGCAGTTCATTTTCCAGGACCCTTTTTCATCGCTCAACCCACGCATGAGTGTTGGCAAGTTGGTGGGCGAACCGCTAGAAGTGCATGCCGTTGACTTGAACGCTCAACAACGCCGTGATCGTGTCGTAGAATTGTTGCGCAAGGTTGGGCTAAGGGCGGAATATGCAGGACGCTATCCGCATGAGTTCAGTGGTGGGCAAAGGCAGCGGATAGGAATCGCTCGCGCGCTTGCTTCTGGCCCTAAGCTCATCATTGGTGATGAGCCTGTCTCAGCGCTGGACGTCTCTGTGCAGGCACAAGTAATCAATCTGCTAGGTGATCTGTCTCGTGACATGGGTCTTACGCTTGTCATCATCGCCCACGATCTGGGTGTCATCCGCCATATGAGCGATCATGTTGCGGTCATGTATCTGGGCCGGATAGTCGAAAGCGGTCCGACAGAGCAGGTCTACGCGACACCCCGCCATCCGTATACCCGCGCGCTGCTGACATCAATCCCGGGGATGGGTGATAAACCCGATGGCACCCGTGCCACCATCGTGGGTGAGATGCCAAGTCCCACAAACCCGCCTGAGGGTTGCCGTTTCCATACGCGTTGCCCCCATGCGCAGTCAAAATGCAAGATTGACAATCCCGAACTGGAGGTTACCAGTGTAGAGATCCACCAGGTGGCCTGTCACTTCTGGGACAACCTTGCCAGTGAGCCCGCCATTGAATCGACACCCCCTAAGACCGAGGCAGCACAAGCCCGGTTCGCCCTTTACCGCGCTGCGGTAGAAGGTGGAACCGTCACCCATAAAACCCATCAACCCATAGAGAGAACGTGACCCTATGTCATACCTCAAGACAGCTATTGTTACAGCGGTACTGAGTGCCACCGCGCTCAGTACCAGCCCTTTACTAGCCAAAGACCTGCGCATCGCGTTGCAGTCCGATGCCGATGTGCTTGATCCCGATCAGTCACGCACATTTGTGGGGCGGATAGTCTATGCGTCAATGTGCGACAAACTGGTCGATATCACCCCCGATCTTGAAATCATCCCGCAACTGGCGACGTCATGGACCACCTCTGACGACGGCACCTCGGTCACCATGCAATTGCGCGAAGGCGTTGTGTTCCATGACGGTACCCCCTTTAACGCAGAAGCGGTCGCCGCCAATATCGAGCGTTCACAAACGCTGGAAGAGTCTCGCCGCAAGTCCGAGTTAAAGTCGATCACCTCCACCGAAGTCACTGGTGAATATGAAATCAAACTTAACCTTGCAGGTCCCGATGCCACGCTTCTGGCACAGTTGGCCGATCGTGCCGGCATGATGGTGTCACCCACAGCCGCGAATGAGGCAGGCGCTGATTTTGGCCTTAATCCTGTCTGCTCGGGTGCATTCAGCTTCACCGAGAGGGTCGCGCAAGACAAGATCGTGCTGACAAAATTCGCCGACTATTGGAACGCGGACGCGATCAATTTTGACAGTGTCACCTTCCTGCCCATCCCGGACACCACAGTACGCCTGGCTAACCTTCAATCGGGTGACATTGACATGCTGGAACGATTGGCAGCAACCGATTTGACGCAGGCTAAAGGTGACGACAGCATCGTTGTCGACAGTGCTGTCTCGTTAGGCTATCAAGGCATCACTTTTAATATCAATAACGGTGACAAGGGTGATAATCCCTGGGGCAATGACAAGCGTTTGCGTCAGGCGCTCAGCCACGCTATCGATCGCGAGGCGCTGAATCAGGTGGTGTTTGAAGGGGCATTTGCACCGGGCAACCAGTCCTTCCCGTCATCCTCTCCGTGGTACAACTCATCCCTGCCCGTGCAACCCGCCGATGTCGATAAAGCCAAAGCGCTCTTGACTGAAGCAGGCTATCCCGATGGCATCCCTCTGGAAGTTCAAGTGCCCAATTCCACCGAGCCACTTGCGGTGATGCAAGTTGTTCAGGCCATGGCAGCCCAAGCGGGGATCGACATCTCGCTGACTTCCAAGGAATTCGCAACGCTGCTGTCAGATCAGTCTGCAGGTGACTACACGGCCAGCCAGATCGGTTGGTCGGGCCGTGTGGATCCCGATGGCAACAATCATCAGTTCGCCACGACAGACGGTGGGATTAACGACAGTAAGTTCTCGGACCCGAAAATGGATGAGCTGTTAAACGGCGCGCGCGTGGCGCCCAGTACCGAAGAACGTAAAGCGTTGTATGACGAGGCCATGGTCATCATGCTCGATGAGTTGCCGCGCCTCTTTCTGTATCACGTGAACTGGATCTGGGCCTACAACAACAAGATGAAAGGCTTCACCCCTTACCCTGATGGCATGATCCGTCTGGAAGGCGTCACCTGGGAAGAATGATCCTTCTTTGCCTGCGCCGCGCCGTTCCTGTGCGGTGCGGGCAATTCATCCCGGGAGGCTGACATGTTGCAGTTTCTACTGCGTCGTATCCTGATTGCCTTACCAACCATTGTGCTGATCTCGATCTTCGTGTTCGCGATGCAAAAGCTATTACCCGGTGATCCCTTGCTGGTGATGGCAGGTGAGGAGCGTGACCCGGAAACGCTTGCCTTTCTGCGAGAAAAGTATCGGCTGAATGATCCGATCTGGATGCAATATCTGGCGTGGATAGGCAACGCGTTGCAGGGCGATTTGGGCATCTCCCTGCGCACCAACCAGCCGGTGACCGAGTTGATGGCTCAAAAGCTGCCCGTCACTATTCAACTGGCGGTCATGTCGATGATCTTCGCGCTGGTGATTGGCATCCCGGCTGGCATTTTGTCAGCAGTCAAAAAGGGCACGGCCACGGATTACATTGCTAATTTGGTTGCCCTGTCAGGCCTGTCGATCCCGAATTTCTGGCTGGGTATCATGCTGATTCTTCTGGTCTCTGTTAAATGGCAACTTCTCCCTGCCTCGGGTTATGTGCCGTTGTCAGAGGATTTTGGCCAGTCCATCCGCACGATGCTTATGCCGTCGTTCGTACTGGGTACAGCACTGGCTGCAACCTTGATGCGGCACACACGATCCTCGATGCTAAGTGTGCTGAGCGCTGATTACGTACGCACCGCTCGAGCTAAAGGACTGGCAGAACGCGTGGTGATACTCAAACACGCGTTTCGCAATGCGCTGACCCCGATCGTCACGCTGAGCGCGCTGCTGTTTGGCGAACTGGTGGGAGGGGCTGTCTTGACCGAGCAGATTTTCACTATTCCAGGCTTTGGCAAGCTGGTAGTTGACGCTGTATTTAACCGGGATTACGCCGTTGTACAAGGCATCGTTCTGGTCACCGCCGTGGGTTTTATCGTCATGAACCTCTTTGCTGATGCGATGTACTTCGTGCTCAATCCACGTCTGAAGGAGCAATGAGATGAGCGACGTCGCCCACGCGGCCGACCCTGTCCTGACCGCAAAGCCGGAGAACCGCGTATGGAAAAAATTTCGCCATCACAAGAGTGCAATGATAGGCGTGGCTTTGGTCACTTTCTTTGTAATTATCGCCCTCGCCGCTCCACTACTGCCCATACCCGATCCGGCAGCTACTGACTGGGGAGCTGTACGAAAGGCACCCAGTGCTGCGCATTGGATGGGCACTGACGAGATCGGTCGCGATGTCATGTCACGCATGATCTGGGGGGCACAGGCCTCGTTGTTAGCGGGTGTTGTTTCAGTGAGTATCGCGGTGCTGATCGGCGTACCACTTGGCATCATTGCAGGGTTTTTTGGTGGCTGGACAGATGCTGTTATTTCCCGTTGCACCGAAGCGCTGCTGGCTGCACCGTTTCTGATCCTGGCCATTGCACTTGCCGCGTTTCTGGGTCCATCCTTGACCAACGCCATGATAGCTATTGGTATCTCGGCCACGCCGATTTTCATTCGCCTGACACGCGGACAAGTGATCAACGTGAAATCCGAGGATTACGTCGACAGTGCACAAGCGATTGGCCTGCCAACAACGCGCATCCTTACCCGTTACATACTACCCAACGTGCTGCCGCCTATCCTTGTACAGGCCACCCTGACCATAGCGACAGCAATCATCGCCGAGGCGTCACTGTCATTCCTTGGCCTTGGCCAGCAACCACCTGAACCCAGCTGGGGCTCCATGTTGAACACCGCCAAAAACTTTCTCAACCAGGCCCCCTGGATGGCGCTTTGGCCCGGTATATCGATCTTTCTCGTCGTCCTGGGTTTTAATCTTTTGGGTGACGGACTGCGAGATGCCCTTGACCCACGCGAACATTGAATCGTTAGAGAACATGTCCGATTTCACAACCCGTCCCGAGATAAGAGGCACCTTTGGCGTTGTCACCTCTACCCACTGGATAGCCTCATCTGTGGGCATGAGTATTCTGGAAAAGGGAGGTAACGCTTTTGACGCAGCTGTTGCAACCGGCCTGACTTTACAAGTGGTCGAGCCGCACCTGAATGGCCCGGCGGGAGACATGCCAGCGATCTTCTATTCGGCTGCAACTGGCAAAGTGCAAGTGCTATGCGCTCAGGGTGTAGCGCCCGAAGCCGCCACAATCAAGCACTTTAATGAGCAAGGTCTGTCGCTGATCCCTGGCTCTGGACTGCTGGCTACCGTGGTACCCGGTGCGTTTGACGGCTGGATGTTAATGCTGCGTGATCACGGTACGATGAGCCTGCGTGATGTTATGCAACCGGCTATTGATTATGCGCGCCACGGGCATCCGATGCTGCCTCGAGTAGCCGATATGATTGCTGAGCTTGCAGACTTCTTTGCTGATCAATGGCCCACCTCTGCCTCTGTCTGGGTTCCAGATGGCAACTTGCCCAAGCAGCATGCTCTGTTCAAAAACCCTGACCTTGCCGCAACGTATGAACGGTTGGCATCAAGCGAAGGTGAGACTCGCAAGGCTCGGATCGACTCGGCCCGAGCTCAATGGCGCGAAGGTTTCGTCGCCGGTGCGATATTCGACTACCTGAAAGATGCGCACGTCATGGATGTATCCGATGCCAAGCATTCAGCCGTACTTGCCCGATCTGATTTGACTGGGTGGCGTGCCAGCTATGAAGCCCCCTTATCGTACGATTACCATGGCTGGACTGTGTATAAGACACAACCCTGGTCGCAAGGACCAGTCTTGTTACAGACGCTGGCCATCCTCAAAGGCATTGATGTAAAGGCGATGGATCCCAACGGGGCGGAATTTATCCACACCGTGATCGAGGCCATGAAACTTGCCTACGCTGATCGGGAGGTCTACTACGGTGACCCTGATTTCAGCCAAATTCCAATGGATGTGCTGCTTAGTGACAACTACAACGATGAGCGACGCAAGCTGATCAGCTCCAGGGCCTCAATTGAGCAGCGACCGGGTCGCTTGCCGGGATTTGAGGCTCAGGCCGATGCATACATCGAGCGCGCCCAGCGAAGCATCAATGCAGGTGACGTCTCTGCGCAAGAGCCAACCGTATCGCATCTGACTGACACACGTGGCGACACAGTGCATCTTGATATCATTGACAGATGGGGCAGTATGGTGTCCTCTACACCCTCTGGTGGGTGGTTGCAAAGCTCACCGGTAGTGAAAGGACTTGGCTTTTCACTCAATTCACGCGCACAAATGTTCTGGTTGGACGAAGGCCTTCCAACCTCACTACTGCCTTGCAGCAGGCCACGCACAACGTTGACGCCCAGCCTGGCTGAAAAGGATGGCATGCAACTGGTCTTTGGCACACCCGGTGGTGATCAGCAAGACCAATGGCAGCTGATCTGGTTTCTGCGTTTTGTGCATTTTGGCTTTGATTTGCAACGATGCATGGATGCACCACTGTTTCATAGCATGCATTTCCAAAGCTCTTTTTTCCCGCGCGAAGTCTTGCCCGGCGAGATGATGATAGAGCCCTCTATCAGCGAAAACGTCATCAGCGACTTGCGAACGCGGGGTCATAAGGTGAGCGTTGCCGAGCCATGGAGCATTGGTCGCCTGACGGCTGCCATGCGCCAACCAGACGGTGTGTTGCGCGCAGCCGCCACACCTCGATTAATGCAAGCCTATGCGGTGGGAAGATGACTTATTCATTGATTGCAAAAGACGCTGATGGTTGCATCGGCTTGATCGTCGCCAGCAAATTTTTCGCCTGTGGAGCTGTGGTGCCGTATGTGTCCGGTACAGTAGCCGTGGCCAGTCAAGCCTTTTGCAACCCCATTTGGGGCACCGAAGGCCGAACCCGCTTGATAGCCGGTGAAAGCGCAAAACAGGTGTTAAAGGACCTTGCCGTCCGCGATGAAGGGCAAGCTATCCGACAGGCACATATGATGGATGCGCAAGGACATTTCGCTGCCCATACCGGCGAGGACTGTGTGGATTGGGCCGGGCATATTCTCAGAGACTGCCATTCAGTCGCCGGCAACATGCTCGCCGGACCGCGCGTGTTGGAAGCGACATCTGCAGCGTATCTTGCTAGCGCAGCCCTGCCGTTTGCCGAACGCCTGATCACCGCGATGGTGGCGGGTGAACAAGCGGGCGGTGATAAGCGCGGGCGGCAGGCAGCAGGCTTGATCATCCACCGCGGTGAGAACCACCCATGGCTTGACCTGCGGGCCGATGACCACGCAGACCCTTTGGCAGAGCTGGCCAGGCTTTGGGATGTCGCACAAGAACGCTACGTGCATTTTGCCAAAGGCATGCCTTCAGCCGATCAGTTTTCTGGCAATCCGACGCGTGACACTATCGACGCTGACATTACTTCCGCTGAACAGCGCCGCAAGGCAGAAGGCCGCGCAAGTCGCTCACATGCCGTTGGTGCGAAAGCCACGTCGCTTGCAACTGAACGTTACTAGATGCTCATGGCTGCAGCCCTAGCAGCGCACGCGTAGAAAATCCTCATCAAGCCGACCACACGCCAGGTATTCCTCGAACTCGCGTGTGACATGCCGTGGCAGAAAACGACCTGTTTCACTCAGCTGTGTCTGAAACTCCGGCCAATACTGCTACACCAGTGATCTGACATCCGCTATGTAATGCGTAGCGGATGCCTTTTTGATCAAGCGCTATGTATAGAAAATTGTTGTCGTAAAAACCAACGCTTATCTGAATATATTCAATTCATGAATCGACCACCAACGCTTAGCATCATTGCCTGATTGTTCTATTCTTATGTATCGTGCAGATTGCATGTTGAAGTTCAGCGTTGTAACAGCACTGTTGCCAGATCCAGAGGAAATAGTCTTCCAGGTATCACCATCACTGGATACCTTTACCGCGTATTGCCTTGGGTAATCGAAAGGATTTTCATTTGTTTCCATCACAATTTTATTAAATGATTGTGTACTGGACAGATCAATCTCGAACCACTGACCATCTCGCTGCGTCTGCCCGGTAGTCCACCGAGTCGATGAATCACCATCAACGGGCATAGTGGTTCTATCACTACTTCTGGACGCGTATATTACCCAGTTGCCTCGATTCAGTTTGGTTCCACCGTTGTTTATGGGATCACCGGTACCCTCACCCACAGAAATCTCATGTATAGACCACCACCTGTTGCTTTTTGAACCAGTTTGCGTGATTCGCAGATAACGAGCCTCGTGGTTTGTAAAATTGATCACGGTATTACTGCCTCCACCAGAACCTGTGGCTACTACCGAATATTGTGAGCCATCGCTGGACGTTGACAGACTGTAACCTGCTGGCGAATCGTATGGGCTCTGTTGAGTGTCGAGCACAACTGTACCCACAGTTTGTGCTCTACCCAGATCAAGCTGAAACACTTGTCCGGGCCGCTGTGTCTCTTTGGATGTCCAGCGGGTGTTGGCATTATTATCAATAGCAAGGCTTGATGTACTGGCATTGCGTGATGCTGAGGCTGATACTGTTGGATCTGTTGGGGACGTATCCCAACTGCCATAGACAGCTTCCAGATTCCATAAAGGCCCTGTAATATTACAACCAGCGCTACCCATGTCAACTCGCCCTGGGCACTCTGTTTCATCAAGTGCATCATTGGCTGGACCATTTCCACACTGAATGTCGTTGTAGGGTATTCGTCCCGTTGTTCGTCCGGTGCCCAGCTTGCTTTCAATGTCTGCACAGATCTGGGTAACGGCAAGTCTGCCAATCGGTGTGTCTGCTGATTTTGTATCTAACCCATGATCAAAGCCGTTGGTGTCGCAATAGCATTGCCCATCAACTGCGTAGCTGTCTTTCCAGTTTTCGTTTGGGTTCCAGGCGGCGGACGCACTTGCAGTACTCAGGCAAAGCAATACAGTAGAAACTGTTAGTTTCGTGTTCATTTGTGTTTGATTCTCACTGGTCGCATTAGAGGTGAGCCATAAGACTAACGTCCGTGCGACTGAGCTGAAAATACCTCTTTTGATACAAACGACACGGGATTAATACCAACTCAATGACAGAATCTGCTGGAGCACAGTTGGTGCTGTAAAGTTGCTGTATCTGTACTTCAACATTGCAGCTGGTGACCATAAATCTCGAATTTGGGGCCAGCCCGGTTCATCAGTTGGCAATCAGTGTAGAGCACGAACGAGGAAGTCAATTGATCTTCCCCGTTCTGTTCCCTTCTATAAATCAGACAGTCGTAAAACCAAGCCAAACCCAATGACCTAAATCTGTTTTGCACCCCACGCGCCACCACCCGGGGTCAACATCTCAAAGCTATCGCCTGCTTCAAGGGATCGCTCATCGTTACCTTCGAGCACTACTCGACAACCACGTTGGGATACAATGGCGTTTTCTCCGGGTGCTCCGTCTTCGCCACCAGCTCGACCCAACGGGCGTGTTATACGATGTGATGACAAGGTTGTAACAGTCACCGGATCGAGGAAAAGCAGCTTACGCTCTATGCCATCGCCGCCCTTTCGCGTCCCGTCTCCTCCAGAGCCAGAACGAATCGCAAATTTCTCCACGCGTACAGGAAAACGCTTTTCCAATACCTCCGGATCTGTCATGCGGGTATTCGTCATATGAGAGTGAACAGCAGACGCACCATCAAATCCTGGTCCAGCTCCTGTTCCACCTGCAATAGTCTCATAGTTCTGAAATGACTCATTGCCCCAGACAAAATTGTTCATTGTTCCCTGTGATCCTGCAACCACGTCGAGTGCACCAAAGAGACACTCCGCAATCGCCTGACTGACTTCAGTGTTTCCAGATATTACCGCCGCTGGATACTCCGGGTTAATCATGCTGCCCTTTGGCGCTATGATGTTCAGTGGCTTCAGACAACCTTCGTTCAACGGTATATTGCTGCCCACGAGTGTCCGGAACACATAGAGAACGACCGCATGGCAAATTGACAAAGGAGCGTTGTAATTCCCGTTGTCCTGAACAGAGGTTCCGGTAAAGTCAATCGTGGCCTGTTTATCTTCTTTGGATACCTTGATTTTCACATGAATCTCAGCGCCGCTATCTAACGCATAAGTACAGGATCCATTGCTTAATTCGCCAATAACTTCTCGTACCGAAGCCTCTGCATTGGCTTGAACGTGCGACATGTAAGCTTGCACCACATCAATACCGAAGCTTTCAATCATTCGATGTACCTCACGGATGCCAGTGGCGTTAGCGGCAACCTGCGCTTCGAGATCTGCCATATTGTTATCAATATTGCGGCAAGGATATCGACCGGATGCTAATAATTTGCGAGTCTCCACCTCCTGCAGAATCCCCTGATCAACAAGCTTGAAGTTGTCTATCACGACCCCTTCCTCATCAATATGTCGGCTATCAGGCGGAGCAGAGCCTGGAGTCCTTCCACCGATATCAGCGTGATGACCGCGCGATCCGACGTAGAACAGTATGTCTTTTCCGGATTGATCAAACACAGGTGTTACTACGGTAACATCTGGCAAATGAGTCCCTCCGTTAAAGGGCGCGTTAAGCATATAGCTGTCACCAGCTTTCATCTGCCCAGCATTTAGTCGGGAGACGGTTCTAACACTTTCACTCATGGATCCCAGATGAACCGGAACATGAGGCGCATTGGCAACAAGGTTTCCATGTGCATCAAAAAGCGCACAGGAAAAATCCAGTCGTTCCTTGATGTTGACCGAATATGCAGTGTTGGCAAGCGTGGTACCCATTTGTTCTGCAATGGACATAAACAGGTTATTAAACACTTCCAGCATAATTGGGTCAACAGAGGTTCCAATAGCCGCTTTGTGTTCTAGTTTTTCATGGCGAGTGAGGATCAGATTCCCCCGGTCATCTGAAACACCGCTCCATCCTGCTTCAATCACATTAGTTCCCGTGGGTTCTGTAATGATAACCGGGCCCTCTACCCGTTCTCCTGGAACGAGTGCCTCTCGCGTGAGTAGCGATACATCCTGCCACATATTGTTGTCGTACAACCGAACTTGAGCGCTTGCATCCGACTGCGATGATATGACAGCTTGCCGCACGGTACTCGTTGAATCAGATTGAGCAATGGCTTCGACGCTTAACATCTCGAATGCCAACGACCGGTGTTTTGAGCTAAAACCAAACCGCGCTCGATGTGCCTCATCAAATCGCTCTTCGAGTTCGGCCATACTGCCAAAAAGAATACTTAGGGATTGGTGGGACCCAGTGTATTTTAGATGGACACGTTTAACAATTTTGATGCTATCTGCATTAACACCTTGAGATAGAACCTCATTTTGACAAGTGTTTGCCAAAGATGACAGTACGTCGGCGGCAGATTCAATCATGGTCAAAGGCTTGTCATACTGCTCTTCACGCATGGCTCTGATATCTGCTAATCCCATTCCAAAAGCTGAGAGAACCCCCGCATACGGATGTATGAAAACACATTCTATTCCTAAAGCATCAGCGACCAGACAGGCGTGCTGACCACCTGCACCGCCGAAACAGTTCAGCGTGTATTGGGTGACATCATAACCACGCTCAACTGATATTTTCTTTATGGCATTTGCCATGTTTTCTACCGCAATACGCAAGAAACCTTTAGCGGTATCCTCGGGACTCAACAGTGGCAAACCATTCGCAGCGGCTATGTCCAGTGCTAATGCCCTGAATTTTTTCTCAACAATCTCAACATCAAGTACCTGATCTGCGTTTGGACCGAAAACAGCCGGAAAATGCGATGGACTCAGCTTCCCAAGCATGACATTGCAGTCAGTTACAGTGAGTGGACCACCTCGGCGATAGCAAGCAGGTCCGGGATTCGCCCCCGCACTGTGCGGGCCAACCTGATAACGACCATCCCTAAAAGCCAAAACCGACCCACCACCAGCAGCTACAGTATGAATGTGCATCATGGGTGCACGCATTCTGACACCGGCCACCTCTGTTTCAAACGATCGTTCCAGTTCACCTGCATAGTGACAGACATCAGTGGACGTGCCACCCATATCGAACCCTATCAACTTGCCGTAGCCGGCTTGCGCCGCTGTCTTTACCATACCAACAACCCCACCGGCAGGGCCAGACAGAATTGAGTCACGTCCCTGAAACAGACTAGCATCAGTCAACCCACCATTGGACTGCATGAAATACAGCCGTTCACAAGTACCACTTTCGATATCAAGCGCATCGGTTATCTGCGTGACATAGCGTCTGAGTATGGGGGAAAGGTAAGCGTCAACAACCGTCGTATCCCCTCGACCAACCAATTTGATGAGCCTTGATGTCTCATTGCTTGTCGATACTTGTGTAAAGCCTACTTCACGGGCCAGTTTCGCTACCTTGTCTTCGTGATCCGGATTGACATAACCATGCATGAAAGCAATCGCAACACTGCGTATGCCTCGTGAATACGCAGCTTGCAATGCCTTTGCAGTTTTTACCAGATCCACAGCCTGAATGACGCCTCCATCAGCATCAAGTCGCTCATGTACCTCCGCAACTTCCTGGTACAGCAGTTCGGGCAAGACAATATTTACGTCAAATAGCTCCGGGCGATTTTGATAGCCGATACGCAATAAATCTGAAAACCCGGCCGTAATTAGCAGCAAAGTCGGGTCCCCTTTACGCTCCAGCAATGCGTTTGTCGCAACCGTAGTGCCCATCTTTACGGCAGAAATGCTGTTTGCAGGAATGACATCCGCCTCGTTCAATCCCATCAAATGTCTTATTCCGAAAACTGCAGCATCTATGTATTGCTCTGGATTTTCAGACAGTAACTTGTGTGAAATCAGCGCCCCATCAGGCTTTCGAGCAACGATATCAGTAAACGTTCCACCTCGATCAACCCAGAAATCCCACTTATTTACAGAAGTATATTTGTACATTAAATTCTATTTATCAGCATATTGATGTTGATATATTTACATAACACTGACAAAATGACAATAGACATGGACAAAGTCTGCCGTGACCTCGCTGGGAAGTAACACTCTTCAAATCTACTAAGCACCGGAGTTAAGTATGAAAATCTTGCACGTATTAAGACAAACAAGTGGCCTTGTCGCCGCGCTATGTATCGGTACATCGGCCGTAGCTGCGGATTGGGAAATGCCGACACCTTATCCCGATAAAACGTTCCATACCGCTAATATCATTGAATTTGCAGATGACGTAAGAGCCTCAACAAACGGCGAGGTAGATATCACCGTTCACTCTGCTGGATCGCTTATCAAGCACCCTGAAATAAAAAATTCGGTGCGCAGCAACCTCGTTCCTATTGGAGAATTTTTCCTATCTCGGCTGTCAAATGAAGATGCGGCTTTTGGTGTGGACTCGCAACCTTTCGTTGCCACCAGCTATGAAGAGGCAAAAAAGTTGTGGGATGCTCAAAAACCTGTTGTAACAGAACTACTTGCCAAACAGAATCTACTACCGTTGTTCTCCGTTCCCTGGCCGCCTCAAGGACTTTATTCAAAAAATGAAATTTCGTCGGTTGAGGACCTGAAGGGACTTAAGTTCCGCGCATACAATGCCACGCTAGAGAATTTCGCAACCATTGCCGGAGCGGCACCCACCCAGGTTGAGGCACCTGACATCGCACAAGCATTCTCTACAGGGCAAGTCGAAGCTATGATTACTTCGCCATCGACGGGAGCGAACACCAAAGCCTGGGATTTTATTGACTACTATTCGCCGATAAATGCCTGGGTTCCCAAAAACATTGTCGTCGTCAACAAGAAAGCGTTCGATACTCTTGCTGAGAACACAAAAATGGCCATTTTGTCCGCAGCAGCGGAGGCCGAAACCCGTGGCTGGACCATGAGCATGGAAGAGACGGAATCAAAGACCAAAGAGCTCAGAGATAACGGCATGAACATCGTCGAACCCAGCGATGTTCTGATGACGGGACTTAAAACTATTGGAAGTGATATGCAAGACGAGTGGAACAACTCTGCATCCACTGATGCCCAGTCGATCATAGAGAGCTTTAATCAATAGCTGCCATAGTCGAAAACCACTGGCATGACAGTAAGCCTGCTGTTCTGTGATGTCAGCGGTTAACCCCGATTTCAAGGTCAAAACAAGACATGAGTATATTCTATGCGACGAATTCTGGACTTTATCTACAACCTTAGTGGCGCTATCGCTGCAGCGCTTATAGCGTCTATTTGCTTGTTGGTGACAGCACAAGTGATTCTTAATCTAACGACTAAATTACTTGGAACCAGTGCCAGCTATTCCATTCCTTCCTATGCTGATTTTGCCGGATTTTTTTTAGCTGCGTCGTCGTTTCTGGCTTTGGCATACACCTTTACACAAGGTGGTCATATACGTGTCACCTTGTTTCTAGGACGGGTGTCCACAACGCCACGTTGGATAGCCGAAATAGTGTCGATATCAATAGCCACCGTAGTAACGCTGTTTATTTTCTGGCATATGACGAAACTTGCCCATGAGTCTTACATCTATGGGGATGTCTCTCCGGGCATGGTGGTAATCCATCTATGGATACCACAGGGTGTGGTGTGTATTGGAATATTAATTCTGACCATTGCGCTAATCGATACTTTAATACAAACAATTCAGGCAAAGAAGCCTGTGATTAAACAGAAAGAAACCATTTAACACAGGATTAATCATGACTGATGTAACCACAATAGCAATCTTACTTGCCCTGTTGATCGGGCTGCTCAGCGCAGGTGTATGGGTTACCTATGCGCTTATCGTAACCGGGATAGCAGGCATGTTGCTACTTGCGTCAGCCCCGGTCGGTCCAATTCTGGCCACAACAATCTGGGGACACAGCTACTCCTGGGCGTTAGCTGCTTTGCCTATGTTTATTTTGATGGGAGAAATATTGCTCAGGTCAAGACTCTCGGAAGACATGTTCAGTGGATTGTCGCCCTGGCTTGGAAGATTACCAGGGAAATTGCTGCATGTTAACGTATTTGGATGCGCTATTTTTGCAGCTGTGTCAGGCTCTTCTGCGGCGACCGCTGCCACCATTGGCAAGATGTCTATCCCTGAATTGACACAACGTAAGTATCCAGAAAGCCTGATAATCGGCACGTTAGCAGGCTCTGCAACCCTTGGCCTGCTCATTCCTCCATCCATTATTCTAATCGTATATGGCGTGGCAACTGAACAATCAATTGCACGGCTATTTGCAGCGGGGGTTTTACCCGGGTTGTTTCTCGTACTACTTTTCTCTGGCTACGTTATTACCTACTGCATTGTAAAAAAGATCAAATTTGATGATCAAGCTACCGTCAGTACACTGCCCGATAAGCTACTTGCATCGAAAAGACTCCTACCCGTTATCGCGCTAATTGCAGGCGTCATTGGATCGATATATTCTGGCGTTGCGTCACCGACCGATGCCGCTGCTGTCGGGGTTGTCTTGTCAGTTGTGCTGGCATGGCGTGGTGGGTCTCTGAGCCTCACAATGCTCAAGGAAAGCTTAATGGGTGCGACAATCACATCATGTATGATCGCATTCATCCTTATGGGAGCCGCCTTTTTATCGGTATCTATGGGGTTCACGGGTATCCCTCGACATCTGGCCGAATGGATTGGCTCCATGAACCTCTCCGTTTACTCTCTTCTGGCAGCGTTAACGGTTTTTTTTATTATCCTAGGCTGTTTTCTTGATGGTATTTCGGTGGTTGTCCTGACGACATCCATAATCATGCCTATTATAGAAGGTGCTGGTATTGATCCCTTATGGTTTGGTATATATCTGGTGATCGTTGTAGAGATGTCACAAATCACCCCTCCTATCGGATTCAACCTTTTCGTCATACAGGGTTTAACTGGTCTCGACATCATGAGAGTAGCAAAGGCCGCCTTTCCTTTCTTCCTGTTGCTCTTGCTTGCGGTGTTAGTGATAACCGTAGTCCCCGGCATCGTTACCGCACTCCCGGCCATGATGAACCGTTAGTGCGGACAACCACGCGTCATCGAGTTAGAACCATTTGCTACAGCGAGGCAGCAGAACGAGATGCCTGATCGTATAGACCGGATAATGAGCGCAATACCGAAGCTATCTCGCTGAGATCTTCAGGCTCCATATCCAGACGAGTAAGGCCTTCCAGAAGACACTGTTCTCTGATTTGGCGATACTGATCACACAGCTCCTCGCCTGACTTGGTGGTGCTATAGTACATTTCTTTGCCCTGTTTTTTTCCTACCACAAGCTCGGCCTTGAGTAACTTCCTGATGGCGTAGTTAACGGTATGAGCATCTTCTACATTCAACAAGAAACAAATATCTGACAGCTTCTTTTGCTTTGCGCGATGGTTGATATGATGGATGACAAGAATATCCAGTGAAGCCATCTCCTGGTTGCCGGCAGCTTGCATACATTTTGACATCCAACGGCAAAATCCGTTGTAAGCAATAATCAACCCATACTCAAATTCTGACAGTTGCCAGCCATCCGAATTAGCCAAATGGCGCGATGAAACGATTTTACGTTTCGCTTTCTTTTTCTTGTCCATTTACTCGAAGTGATCAACTGTTAGCGTGTGCCCAATCATATTACTGAACGCACTGATTGTCACCACACTTATCAATAGATTATCTGCTCAGTGAGAAGATCAGCGACAACCCAGCTCAGTAAATAATTTGTAAACATAATCGCGTTGGCTGTTGTTATCGACGAACGCTTGCTAACAAACTCATCCGAGGCCGTTGAACGTGCCAACATGGAATATACCTTGCGAAGCTAGTGGGTCACGCGGGTTCTTGTGATTTGAACCTGTAGTCCGTCTAAAAGCTCCGTATGTAGACGTTAGCTACTGGTTGGCGCCCACTCTCTTTGTGGCGCCAGCAATCGATGTAATGGCAAAGATGATTGCAGCAATGCAGACAATCGAGGGGCCTGCCGGCGTATCCAGTAACAACGCTGCACGCAACCCAGCCACTGTTGATACACAACCGATGGCGGCAGCGGCCAACGCCATACCCTCAGGCGTACTACTTAAAGGGCGAGCAGCAGCGGCGGGGATGATCAGCAAGGCGGCAATCAGCAGTACACCCACTACTTTGATGGCCACGGCCACGACAATGGCCAAAGACAAGGTCAGCACCAGTTGTTCTTTCATTGGATTAATATCACTGGCATGCGCCAGATCAGCGTTAAGCGTGGACATTAACAATGCTGACCAGCGCCAGCTCATCAGCACAACCACTAATGCGGCACCACTCCAGATTACTGCAAGATCAGTTCGCGATACGGCAAGGATATCTCCAAAAAGATAGGCCATAAGATCGATACGAATTCCTGATAGAAACGAGACCGCAACTAGTCCAAACGCCAGTGCAGAATGAGCCAGTACGCCAAGCAGTGTATCCATTGCATAGCCACGACCACTTAACAGGCTAACTGTCAAAGCCATGAGCAGCGATACAATGAGCGCACCGGTAAAAACCGAAACGGACATCGCTAGCGACATTGCCACACCGAGAATCGCCGCGTGCGCGGTCGCGTCACCAAAGTAAGCCATACGGCGCCACACAACAAAGCAACCGAGAGGCGCGGCGGCCAGTGCCACTCCGACGCCAGCTAGCGTTGCACGCACAAGAAAATCATCGAGCATCAGGAAGCGCCCTTAATGTTGTTTATGCTGGTGTTCGTCATGAGCATGATCGTGATGGTGGCGATACAAGGCGAGTGTTCCTAACGTGCCCGTGCCAAACAGTGCACGGTATTCCGGTGCAGATGCAACAACCTCGGGGGTGCCGTGGCAACATACGTGACCATTCAGGCAGATCACCCGATCGGATGCACTCATGACAACATGCAACTCATGGCTCACCATCAGCACTGCGCAGCCATGCGTCTGCCGTACATTTTCTATCTGCCGATAGAAAGCGGCTGATCCGGGCTGGTCAAGGCCTTGCGTAGCTTCGTCCAGAATCAGCAGATTCGGTTGAGCGATCAAGGCGCGGGCGAGCATTACACGCTGGAACTGACCACCGGATAGTTCGGACATCTGACGGTTTGATAAATCTGGCACCCCCGCCTCCTCCAGTGCTCTATTGCGTGCGGACTTTCTCGCCGCTCGCGGCATGCTCATAAAGCGCGCAACGGTCATCGGTAAAGTGGCATCAATATGGAGTCGCTGCGGTACATAACCAACGGTTAGCTGGGGTGCTCTGATTATTTCCCCGGAGCTGAGCGACAATGCACCGATAATGGCGCGCAGCAGCGTTGTTTTACCCGAGCCGTTTGGGCCGACAATGGTCACGATCTCGCCACGTTCTATTTCAAAGTCAACGCGTTCCAGAATTTTTCGCGAGCCTACCTGCACGCTCATTCCTTTAGCTGTTATCAGGCTCATTTGGTTGCTTCGTTCTGACAGGCAGGGCACAAGCCTTCTGCTTCAACCACCGTTTGTTCTATCCTGAATCCAGCAGATCGTGCGGCTGCTCCAAGTGTGCCTTTCACCGGTGTCGATCGGGTTTCTGCCACCACATCACAACTGCGGCAGATCATGAAGGCTGGCGAATGGGATACCCCCGGATAGGAGCAAGCTATAAAGGCATTCAGCCGCTCAACCTTGTGCGCGAAGCCATTAGTCACCAGAAAATCCAGCGCACGATAGGCTACCGGTGGTTGTGATTTAAACCCTGCCCTTCGCAGGTGTTCCAGAATGTCGTAAGCCCCCAATGCTACATGCTCTTGCAAGAGGATCTCGAGTACCTGCCGACGCACAGGAGTCAGCCGTATACCGCGAGTGGCGCAGCGCTTTTCAGCCGCCGATAAAGCATCTGCTATACAACCAACATGGTCATGTGGCTCAAATCCTTTCACCATAACGGCTCTCCGGGTTCGCTTTTATTACGTGCCGAAATTCACATTGATTGCGAACGTAAAATAAAATACATATTGATATATTATCACATTACAACTACACTTCCTACCTTGTCAATTAGAGCATTCAGGCCCCCGGAAGATGAGACACACCCTAACCTTCTCACTAGCCACGTTAATGACTGTCGGCATCAGTCAAGCCGATGTCCCCTCAGTCGCCGTCGATATCGCGCCTGTGCACTCTCTGGTGTCGCAGGTTATGGGCAAGCTTGGCGAACCGGCTTTGATCGTTCCGGCCGGTGCATCTCCCCATGCCTATTCTCTGCGACCTTCAGAAGCTCAAGCTCTGCAGGATGCCGGTATCGTTTTCTGGGTAAGTGCCGGGTTAACACCATGGCTCACTGAGACCCTCGTTACCCTGGCACCAAATGCCAACCGCGTTGAGCTTCTTGAGGTAGAGGGCATTACTGAATTGACTATGCGGGAGGATGCCTTGTTCGAGGCACACAGTCATGACGATGCTGCTGAAGAGGCGCATCTTGATAGCGAACATCACGATGAGGCGCATGCTGATAACGAACATCACGATGAGGATGCTGGACACGATTCACATGAACACGGTGAATACGATTCACATGCCTGGCTAGACCCATCAAATGCGATTGTCTGGCTGGACACCATTGCTTATGAACTGTCCAGGGTGGATCCGGACAACTCGGACACCTATTTATCCAATGCCGCATCCAGTAAGGCTGAACTAGAGCAATTGACAATCAATGTGCAGGAAATTCTGGCGCCTGTGCGCGGTCGTAATTTCATTGTCTTCCACGATGCCTATCAATACTTTGAAAATGCATTCGATTTTCCCGCCTCTGGAGCAATTTCGTTTAGTGACGCATCCAAACCGAGCCCGGCTCGTATCCAACAGATCCATGATCGCGTAGCGCAAGCTAATGTGACTTGCGTGTTGACGGAGCCTCAATTCAATCCTGATCTCGTCAACACGGTTCTTGATGGTACTAATGCGCAAATAGGTGCAATTGATCCGCTGGGTTCTCATCTTGATATCGGCTCGACACTCTACCCACAGCTATTACGCGGTTTGGCAGAGACGTTGGCCGATTGTGTATAGACGGCGAGCCTTTATCACACGGGCACCTAAGTAATACTGCAGTCATCAACCCTCCCAAGGACCAAAGCACATGGAGGTGTTCTTCATGTGACTGCTGTCTTGTATTACTAGCGTGGCCCACTAGGAGTCTGCGCGACCGGAGGCGGCCCCGTAGAAAGCGATAGAGCGAGAGTAGTCCAATTTTGAGTCAAATTTTGTGCTCATTTGAGGAGTTTAGCTGGCTAAGTGACGAAAATGAGCGCAAGATTTGGCCAAAAGTGGGCTGCTCGTAGCCGATTGATTTCTGCCGCGCAGGCTCCTAGGGCACGGTGATATCCAATGGCGC
>JBGCGC010000176.1:0-44763 GCA_045110475.1 Granulosicoccus sp. | reverse complement strand
CGCCCTTCGGGAGACCACCAAAACACCCTCCGCCGCGTTGCTGTTCTTGACAAGGATCCCGACCTTGCCTGCGAACAGCGCCTTGCTGAGGGCGTTTTGGTGGTCTCTGTTTGAAGCGTTTGAAGGTCACACTACACTAGGTGCAGTTGCTCGCCAGTATCGCTTTTGCACACTGACAGCTCTTGAACGAAACTGGTACGCTCGCAACAGCATCGGCTTACGCGCATGGGTCCTTGCCGCTGAAATCGCGTTAGTGCTCACGCAAACGATGCTGGCGCTAGGGCTCATCAACGCGGAGAAGAGTTTTTACCTTTACTCCCCGCTTAGTTTGCTTGGCAGTATTGCTGGCGGAATTATGTTTGGACTCGGTATAGCGTTAGTAGGCACCTGCGGATTTGGTGCTTTGGTCAGAATCGGAGGTGGCAGCTTGCAGTCTCTGGTGGTGACAGTGACGATAGGCCTTGTTGCACTCAGTACACAGCGTGGATTATTAGGAATTGCTCGCGAGCAATTCATTGAGCCTATGGCCATCGACCTATCCTCGTCTGGCAATCAGTCCTTACCCGCATTGCTATCAAATTTGTCTGGCATACCAATCTATTGGCCAACGGTTGCGGCGTGCGCTCTGGTTTTACTGGTGTGGATATTCAAGGAGCATCAGTTTCGTACCAGCCGCGCCGGCATCATAAGCGGCTCTCTAATCGGCATTTGCGTTGCTCTCGGATGGCTCTGTACATCTCAGCTGGGCGATTACCTCTATCGTCCGGTGCAGGTAGAGTCGGCATCGTTTGTCTTACCACCCGGCCAATTAGTACAGGTTTTTACTTTGGGTAACAGTGAAATAGCAGATTACGGTGTCGGACTTATTGTCGGTGTCATTCTTGGTTCATTGATTGTCGCACTGAGACAGCATGATGCTCGATGGGAGGCATGTGATGACGCCAGAGAGTTGCGTCGTCATCTCGGTGGAGCTTTTTTAATGGGTAGTGGCGGCGTGCTAGCCGCAGGTTGTACTATCGGACAAGGTGTTTCCGCTCTGTCTGTGTTGGCCATCTCAGCACCCGTCGTCTTTCTCAGCATGCTTCTGGGTGCTCGTATCGGTTTATCCTGGCTATTAGAGGGCTCTCCCTTTGGCTGGCTGCGCGGATTGGGAAAAACGAACGACTAAAGCGCACGTCAATGTTTTAGCAATAATTGGTAATACGCTTAACAATACTCAAACATCAGATACAAAACGATACGCCCCATCAGCTCTTTCAACATACCCGATTCCGGGTGCAGGCAAATGAAAGCCTAACAACATCGTTTTGTCATTAACCAGTCTGTCGAGCAATGCGAGGCGGGTTTCAACGCCTGCAATGGGATCCTGATCGTTGCCTGAAGGCCATCGTGGACGTTCAAATGAGATTGCCACATTGGTTAGAGCATCGCCCACTACCAGCACTGATTCACTACCTGAGTGCAACATAAACGAGGTATGGCCTGGGGTATGGCCTCGAGTATCAACGGCCTCTACGCCGGGCAACACCTCGTCTCCACTTCTGAATAATGTGACTTTTTCAGAAAGAAGAGGCAACCGATTCTGAGCGCCAACAACGAAACTCTTGCGCGCATCAGGGGTGCGATCCAATGTATTAGCATCCATCCAGTAGTTCCATTCAACCTCCGGCAGATGATAGTGTGCTTCCGGGAATGCCAGATCGTCGAAGTCATCCAGCACACCCCATAAATGATCGGGGTGCGCATGGGTGAACACGACATCGGTAATTTCAGATGGATCTATAGAGGCAGCAGCCAGACTCTCAGCCAACTGCCCGCCTCCAGCGGGAAACTGCGTACCCGCACCCGTATCAAACAGTATGACACGTGCTCCCTGGCGCCAAAGCGTGAGGTTGCAATCGGGTGTAAAACGATCGGGGCCGAGCTGATGGCTTTGTAAAAACGCCATCCGCTCAGCCGGGTCAATGCTGTCGGGCACCACAAGCCCCAGAGGCAAACTCAATTGACCGTCGGTTAGTGACCACAAGTCGCCATCACAGAAAGGTCGGCTATGTGCGCTGTTTGCCATAGCAAAGCCAGGCTTGATAAAAGCCGAGGGCAATAGCGCAATGCTACTCATCGCAGTAACCTGACGTATAAAACGGCGACGTGTTTGCATAAGCCTCTCCGGCAATCAACTAACCAAACATGTCAGCGATAATCGCATCATACCAACCGATTGATTCCTGATACGTTTCTGAGCGTGTTTCAGCACTCTCCCCGGTTTGACTCACAAATGTGGTGGTTGATACGATTTTTCCTTCTTCACCCGCTTCGTACTGCGCGCCAACTTTCACACCATTTTCAGGCGATATAAGGCTCCAGCAAGTGTTCGAATATTTGGCTTTGAATACACGCGAATCGGTAAGATCACCACGGATGTTCATTGCTGCAACTTTAGCCTGACTATTGGCTGAAAAGCCGGATTTTGGCATAGCACCCGCAATGCTGGCGTCCCCGATCACATAGATGTTTTCATCAACAGTTGAACGCATGGATTCAGCAGCAATGGGGCAGAAACCCGTGTCGTTCGTTATACCAGCATCAGCTGCAATAGCCCCGGCTTTTTGCGCAGGGATGACGTTTAGCAGTGCGCCTTCGAAGATATCCAGGTCGGTTTCTACTGTGCCGGCTACCGCGTCTACACCGACAATACCACCATGAATCTCCGGTGGTAACCACTCTATTACTCCGGGATAGTTCTCTTCCCATCCTTCTGTGAAAAGCCCTTGTTTGGAAAACTTAGGCTTGGTATCAAGAATAGTGATGGTGCTGTCACTAAACCCTTTTGACTTCAGCATGTGCGCCATCATCGACACCCGCTCGTAAGGTCCCGGTGGGCAGCGATACGGGTTGGCAGGTGCAACCATCACGATATTCTGACCGTTCTCCAGCGCATCCAGTTTTGCTTTCAGAAGCTCCGTTTGCGGGCCACCTTGCCAGGCATGTGGGGCTATCTCTGCAGCCTCAGCTGAGTATCCTGGCACGCTGTCGTAAATCAAATCGATGCCTGGTGATACCACAAGCCGATCATAGGCAAAAGACTCACCCCCTGCGACAGTGACTGTCTTCGATGCACGATCAATACCCGTCGCCATGTCGTGTACTACTGTCAGCCCGTCCATAGCGGCAAGCGTGTCATAGCTGTGGGTTATTGATTTAAAATCACGAACATCACCAACGTACAGATTTGAGAAAAAACACGTGGTGTACTCTTTTGAATTTTCGATTAAGGTGACATCTATTGCACCCTCTGAATCTTTCGCCAGATATCGCGCAACCGTCGCACCTCCAGCCCCACCACCAACGATAACGACCTTTGGCCGACCCTGCCCGAGTAGCGCTGGTGGCGCAATCATGGTTGCCGCACCAAACCCTACCAGTGTGTTGAATTTACGTCTGCTAATTGGTTTCATAATCTCCCTCATAGATAGATGCCCAAAGATCACGCTGAGCAATAGTTGCGCACCTGTCTATGCAGGTTGACGCCAGTGATGTCTTTCAAGTATGCCACAGCAATAGTCTTTCAACGTCGCCGAAGCACACGACCAATCAATCCAGCGCCCCGTCAACCTCTTCCCCTTCAGGTGTCGCATCCAGAACACGCGCGCGTTGCAATACGGTTACCTCACCCGCAATGCAATCGCTCATACACGGCTCTACAGACGCCTCAAACCACTCTTCATCTGCTCTGTTGTCAGCAATGAAATTGGATTCGTTTGGCATGGATATCAAATCAAAATTTTCAACCGATAATTCGAATGACTCATCGACAATATCATTAAGATATAAAAGATAGGCGGTGAGTGCATACACATCGTTATCAGATAGCGAGCGGGCGTTTCCAAATGGCATGGCACGTCGAGCATAATCAAAAACGGTAGACAGGTAGGGCCAGTAAGAACCCACTGTTTTCCCTGGCCGTTCTTCAGTCAACGTATCCTGGCCACCCGCAAGAATCGGCCAACGACCTTCACCCTCACCAAACACACCATGACAACTGGCGCATTGAGCATCATAAAGCTCGCCCCCGGTTTCCACCGACCCTGCGCCGAGTGGCAAACCAGCGCCGTCAGGCCTGATATCGATGTCCCATGCCGCTATTTCCTCAGCCATTGCGGCTCGACCCAGATGCAGTATCCCATGCTCCGGAAGCCCAACATCCTTGGCTAGCGGACGTGGTATTTCTTCCTGCTTGACAACCTGCACAGCAGCCTCCTGATCTCCCGCGGTTGTACCATCGGCATTAATCGTTGCGAGGTAGGCAATAATGCTGACACGCTCGTCTTCGGACTGCACTCCGGGGTAAGCCATCTTGGTGCCAGGCATATAACTCATTGGTGCCGAGAGATAGGCATCCAGTGTCTGTTCATCCCACGTCAGACCTTCAGACACTTTGCTCAAAAAAGCATCAGAATAATCAAATCCATCGGCAACGCCTGCGCCACGCGTCATCAAACCATTAAGTTGTGGCCCAAACCGATGTGTAGCATCGGGTCCGATGGCATGGCAGCCAGCGCATTGATTAAACAACGCTTTATCGGCAGCAGCATCCGCCCATGCTGAGTGTGTTGCAACACAGCTTGATAGCGCAATTACGAGCGCGCCGAATCGCTTCGATGAAAGGTTTTTTCTGGCATTACATCTACCGTTGTGCATCATGAAATCTCCACATTCTGTGGCAGAACCGTCTTGCCGTACATGCCAGGTCTGGATTCCATTGTTGTGATAAATAGAATTTTCGCCTCGGGCCAATCGCAAAGCATCTTTAGTCGGCTGAATATTGCCCCGATCATCAATGGCACGACTCTGCAGAAACAATTCGCGGCCGTCCCATTCGAAATCATGATAGAACCGATGCAGTGATTTTGAAAAGCTGGGGCCGTCCAGTCTTGCTGTTGTCCAGTTGCGCCCACCATCAATGGACACGTCAACTCGCCTTATTTACCGTGGCCAGACCAGGCGAGACCCGTGGCTACTGTTCTTCCACGACCATGAACAATGGGGGCCTGAGGACTGGGATTGGTGATCACTGATTTGACATCCATCTCCCAGGTGAAACGTCGTGCCCGTCCATCGGCCAGCAAGTCGGTGTATTTGGACGTCTCTTCGCGATGATGCCACGGCTCATCCCCAACGTCGATTCTACGCAGCCATTTGACCCACATATTTCCTTCCCAGCCAGGCACTACCAATCGCAACGGGTAGCCTTGTTCCGGTCGCAACGATTCACCATTCATCTTGAAAGCCACCAGGCAATCATCCATGGCTTTTTGCATCGGAATGGAACGTGTCATGTGCGCCGGATCTGCACCTTAGGGTAGCAACCATTTTCCACGCGTTTTAACTCCCGCCTCCGCCAGCAGATGCTTCAATGGGACGCCGGTATACATGACGTTGTGAACCATACCGTGAGTAAACTGACAGCCATTGAGCTGTGCTCCGCGCCATTCCATACCGGAGTTGGCAGCACATTCGAGAAAGTAGGTGCGATTCTCTCGTGGGAAACGCGCTATGTCTTCCATCGTAAATACCAGTGGCGTATCCACCAACCCGTTAATCATCAGTCGATGGTCACTGGGCGCGATCTGGGCGACACCGCCATGGTGCCGTTCAAAACATAATCCGTTAGGCGTGATGATCCCGTCCAGAGCGTGCAATGGCGTAAAGTTTACTGATGACTTCGCATCGGCAGTCAACCAGGCTACATCGCGTCGAACAACATCCGATTCGAATGCTGAAGGGGCACCGTATGGGTTGGTATCAACACCGTCCCCCATGTACCGGTTCCAGTCTTGTATTTCTGTAATCAAGGGATCGGGAGTAGCAGCCTGCACAGCGCGCCCGCCCGCAAGTGAAGCACCAGCAAGACCACCGAGCTGCAAGCCCTTTTTGAGCAATGAGCGACGTGAAGTCGCGTTCCTGGCTTTCTCACTGTCGTTTGTCATTGATTTCAAGTAATCCTGATTAACTATTTAAAGAACTCAACGCGCCACAATCTATCTGCACATGCATATGTTTACATATATTCAGGCACCACTAACCACGTCTTGCCATGGGGTTTACGTCAAGGCGAAATAATTTTTACCGCATCATTGATTGTCGGCGATACAACTTCAAGCGATGACAGGTAGTTCTCCATCAAATCATATACCGCAAGCCCTTCAACACCGTCATTGACTGATGCCCACCCTGCGACAACGTATGTCCTGTTCGCCTCTACCGCTTCTCCAGTCGATAAATCGGTCATATTGGATATGCGTGAGCCCATAGAACCCGCGGGCTCACAGGTATACCCCATGCCACCGACTCTGACCATATCACCACCTTGCTGGAAGAATGGGTCAGGGTTAAACAGGTTGTCGCAGACATCCTCAAGAATTTCTTGGATCTGTGCTCCGGAGAACTCCAGACGGTAAACAGACGGGTACGACATTGAGGTCTGTGTATACAAATCCTCTATAGTAATGTCGCTACCTGGTAACAACGTGGTACCCCAACGGAAACCCGGACTCAGCGAGAACTGCGCATCGCGCTCAGCTATCAGACCCTCACATATCAGGTCATCCCAGCTGCCATTGGAATTACCTCGGCGATATAACAAACCGTCGGTCTTGGCGACCACCCGCTTTAACTCATCAGCATAAGGTGCACGCACCTCATCTATCTTGCTCCGCATCTGCGCATCTGATTCTATGACATCTGAAAACACAGGTATCAACGTACTGGCGTAATCAGTAACTTTGCCATTCTTCACTTCAAGATCGACCCGACCAAGAAACTTGCCATGAGATCCACTAGCAAGAATCAGCGTATTGCCAACTTTGACTGCTTCCGGGATAGCATCATGGGTATAACCTGTCAGTATCACGTCAATACCGGGTACGACCGACGCCAGTTTACGATCCACATCAAAGCCATTGTGAGACAGCAGCACCACAACTTCAGCGCCGTCCTCTCTGGCGGCCTCGACGTTCTGCTGCAATCGCTCGATGCGCAGCCCAAAGGACCACTCAGGAAACATCCAGCGAGGATTGGCAATCGGCGTGTATGGCATTGCCTGACCAATCACCGCTACTCTCGACCCACCGACTGAATGCATGGCTGTGCTCTCGAACACTGGCTCTTCCCGGTCAGAGTCGACAATATTACTTGCCAGAAACGGATACCCAAGATCATCGATGATTTCCATAACGCGATCTGCATCCAATGTGAATTCCCAATGACCCACCATGGCGTTTGGTTTTAAAAGTTTCAGGCAATCCACCATGTCCTGACCATCAGTCTTCAATGATATGTATAAGCCCTGCCATGTATCTCCACCATCGAGCAGCAAGACACTGCTTTCGCCACGCTCTGCCCTGATCGCCTTGATAAGCGTCGCCGTTCTGTCCAGACCACCAAGCTGCCCATAGGTGCGCGCCAGTTCAACGTAGTCGAGCATGGTGTGCGCATAAGCAAGCGCACTGTTCGGCTCAAGATCAAAATGCGAAAGAAATTACTCGCCAACCAGATGAGGGGGAATACCGGCAAAATCGCCAATACCGATATTCGTATCCGGGGGCCTGAAGTAGACCGGCTCTAGCTGAGCATGCATATCAGTGATATGCAGCAGCGTCACCTTTCCCTTTGCATCAAACGAGAGTAGGTCCTCCTGCGACAAGCGTTGCTGTGCAATGGCTTGCTGCAGGCTGCCAGGCACCGCAGTGAAGGCGGCGCTGGCAGCGGCGGCCTGCAGAAAATCTCGCCGTGATAACATTCAATAGACTCTTGATTTGAGTGTTAGTGGTTAACGATCAAACAGACATTACTGACGAACGGCAGGTGTCTCCACTGACAAGCCGGTTCCACGCCATGTTGTATAGACCTCAAGGCCCATCAGTTCATCGGAAAAAGCAGCAGGAAATTCTGCGCGCGTATCCCTGATGCAGCCCCTGAACCGGTTGTGTAACGAGATCAGGTTGCTTTGTTTCAATCGGTAGGTAGGAAATCCGTTAACGTTACCCTGGCTAAGATGATCAGCTCTTATGTAGTTTCCGTTGTTTTTCTCGTGTCATGAAGCACACGATAAATCCAGCTGCCCGGTCCGCTTGTAGTACATGTCCTTGCCTCTTTCCCACCAGGTTTGCATATCGCCTTCAGTCAGATCAACGGCCACCGGCTGTCCAAGGGATTGGTGCTTGATATATGCGGTAAGCGGCTTTTGACCACCCTTATCGAACGGATAAGGTTCTGCCCCCATATTTTCCACACGACATTGGTTGATTTGCAATTCCACATTGATTGGCTTGCCAAGTGTCTCGCTCCACTTGGGGTAGCTGGACCCGACGCCTGCCATGGATTGTGCTGCGTCATCGTGGCAACTCGCGCACGACTTGCCCATTGATCCTTCCACCGTATTCCAGATTGCCTCACCCTCTTCAACACCGAGCATTCCCGGGTTATCAAAAGAATCCCGCGCCATCTCGCGAGTATCATCTGTACGGTAGTGCCATCCGGAAATCACCTCCGGCAGCGGATGCCCTTCTACCGATGGCGATTTGGTCGTCATTTCCAGCTCACCATCAATAACCAGAGTGTCCTCAACAGGCTCAGCCGAAACGATTGTCGCTGTCGCCGCCGCTGTTGCCATGGCGATAACCAGTGGAATATGAAATCTTCTCAAGAACCTTCTCCGCGAAATAGTCTGTGATTACTGTTTTTTGCTTGATTAACCAGCCTGATACAGGCTAATCCTTACACTGTTGCTTCTTGGTGCTTTTAATGCGCATTGCGCTATCCGTTCAGAGCTATATCCTTGGATAGCTCTGTGACTTCACCCGCATCATCAGTCCATTTCATGGTGAAGGTTCCGGCCTCATCGATGCGAGTGGAAAACTCGATGTAGGGGTTAGCCGCCACAGCCGGGTCTATATCTACCGAGAAGACGACCTGCCCATTGAAGGCTGCTTCAAAGTGATTGATGATATCGCGAGGAATAGGGTTGCCCTCCTTATCCTTGCGTTGACCTGACTCCATCTTATGGCTGATCAAGGTCTTTATCGTGATGATGTCGCCTGCTGCAACACTCTTTGGAATTTTTACGCGAGGTTTCTTACCGGCCATTTTATAATCTCCTACTGCTTAGCTGTTGAATCGATGAAGTTGAATCGGTATCAACCGCCACAACCGCCAATGGTGACTTTGATATTTCTGCTGACCTTGAACAGTTGCCCTGAACTGGTTTTTGGCAACCGCTACAACATCCTGTGTCTTTGCCAAACGCATTCGCGTTGATGCTTTGGCTATACCACTAGCCGGAGTGAAGTGAAAAGTAGCCACCTCAGGGCTGGGATTGTCGCTTGCCAGAAGCATCACTGACACCACATGATCGTCCTCAGTCATGGGGCTGTCGACGTTGAATGACACAGGCACAATATTGCCGTTTTCAGCAATCTCGGGCGTGGTCAGTTGCAGTGCCCCCCTTCCTGACTCTCAGCACCCCCACCGAACTCGGCAATCATCCTGTCAACATCTTCGACTGACGCTACTGCCCGACCCGGGACCCCAAAAAACGCAGTAGCCGCCACTGCCGCGGTACCACACAACAAAGCCCTTCTACTTATATTCATATGTATTTACTCCTGACTATTTGAATTTGGTTCGCTACTTGAGCGTGATCAGGTAGGCGACGATATCCTCGACCTCCTGTGCCGACAAGATAGTCTTTCCAATGAGGTCTTCTCGCACATCCTCACCGACCTCAAGCGAGTAAAACGCTGGCATAACCGTCTGATCGGTAAACACCACTTTCGAATTCACCACGATGGTTCGCAACTGCTCTTCAGTCCATCGACTGGCAACACCATCAAGCGCTGGCCCGACCTCTCCGTGAAAAAGCTGTTCAGACAGATCTGCATTGGCATGACACGCCAGACAATTGCCAAGCTTGCGATTGGCAAACGTCTTTTTTCCTTCAGCAGGATTGCCCGGCTCTCCACTTAACGAGGTAGCGATCGACAGGTTTTCAATCTCAACATCACCCGGGGCAACAATATCTGCAAAAATCGATGATCCGAACAGTGCCATGCCGATACCACCAGCGAGTAGAACGCTACTTTTTTTCACACTTATCTCCAGCTAAAACTTGCCAACGACGCCATGCCTTTCGACTGTGGGTGTCAACTGTTATGTGCATTAATCCTATTCCATATTGGAATCAATAATTTTATATATATTTTTGAATATGTTGTTGTTCATTGTGTTGTCTGCTGCCAGTAGCAACCAAGTCCATGATTCGAATGACAAGACTCAGAAGCTGAACATGCATATTAATGCAAGTTCAAACAAGGCCCTTTGATCTATTCAAATTCCATCGCGCGATAAATCCGATCGGAATTCAGCCCGGCTAGTTCATCAAAGGTGTCAAGATGCCGGTAGTCTGTCTGATCGATGTTGTATGCGTCGATCAATGACCCACTCGCATCAAGAATTTTTGCTACCTCCGCGCGCATATACACCAGATAATCACGCGTCCAGCGAGTCACTTCTGCCATATCGGTAGGCCCTCCATGTCCGGGTATGACAGTTTTAGCGCCTAGCGCGTCGAATGCCTGCCATGAATCCAGCCAGCCAGCAGTATCCGTATCTTCAAAGACCGGAAGCAACCTCTGGTGAAACGCCATATCGCCCGCAATGACCAACTCGGCGTCTGGCAGCCATACAACAATGTCGCCGGGGCTATGCGCAGGTCCCAGGTACAACAGTTCGATGACTACGCCGCCCAACGTTAAATCGAGCTTGTCGGTAAACGTCTGATCAGGCAATGACAGGTGTGTATTCATTGCTTTATCACGATTACGTCTTTGCATTCGTTCCAGAATGCCGTCTCCGCGCTCTTCAATTTCAACCAGCGCATCCTCGTGAGCAATAACGCTAGCCCCCTGACCTTGCCAATAGTCAGTACCCAACATGGCGTGTCCCTGCCCGTTTTCCAGCACAACAAAGCGCACCGGTTGATCAGTGACTGCCTTTATCTCGTTATGCAGCGCCTCTGCCAAAAGCGCATTGTCAGAAGCATTGACGACAACAACCCCATCGTCGGTGACTATAAAGGACAGATTATTGTTATGTCCGGAGTTTTCATAGGTCGGTGGTGCCGTAGCACCTATGGCCGAAAATACGCCGGGAATAACCTCAATGGGCTTTCGATACAACATGGTGCCTACCGCCTCGTCAGCCAGAGTCAGTGGCAATCCAGCCTCTTGCCAGGCAAAAAAGCCATCAGCATAATTCGAGACATTTGAATAACCCATATCCATTAACGTTGCAGCTGCCAGTGGACTGCGCTGATTGATGCCACAGTAGACGACGATGGGCGTCTGCTTATCTGGCACAGAGTCAGCAATTCGGAACTCCAGCCATCCACGATTAATAACCATATCCCTGCGGCCCGAGTCGATACTGCCGCCAAGTGTTGCCAATTCATCTGGCATTCGTACATCAATCACCACCAAATCCGGCTCTGAGGTAATAAGCTCCTGAAAAGACTGAGTATCGAGGTTTCTAATTCGATTTTTGGCCGAATTAAAAAGCGCATCGCTGCTTGTAACGTTAGTAGATTGAGCAAGCGCTGTGGTTGCAAAATATGAGAAGCAAACTCCTGCCAATATCAACGAGCCTGCAAAACGTTTGCTTGTAATAATCATAAACCCGACACCTCCCAGCGACAGCAGGCCTAGTACAGCCATACAGGAATTCACATTCGACCTTCCTTATGTGTTGGCGTCGCGGGTGTCAACACCTGAACCGTCAGCATAATGCCACCAAATACAGGTTACTGAGCCACAACACTGACAGGCTCAACAGTTGCAAGGTGCTACCCTGTTCGGCTACCCACAGGACAGGCAACCATGACAAATCAGATCGTCAAAGATTTAGCATCTGACCCAGACTCCAGTGAGATGTTACAGGCCATTGCAGACGCGCTACCTCGTTCATTGAGCGATACTCATCGAGAACAGCTCAGTGCTTTTGTACCCGCCTATTTTGCCTCGTTGGCAAACAGTGAACTCTCCTCCTTGCCAACCGAGGATCTGGCTGGCATGGCGTTGTCGCATTGGCAACTTGCCAAGACCCGAAACGACGGCCAGCCGCTATATCGGGTTTTTAATCCGGGCTTTGATACGCAGGGTTGGCACTCTCTTCACACCGTAATACAAATTGTTGCCAATGATCAGCCGTGGCTGGTGAGCTCTCTGCAGGCCACTCTCGCTCGTGAGGGGCACGTCATACATTTGCTTGTGCACCCCATTCTGGCTGTCGAGCGCGATGATCAAGGTCAATGGCAATCCTTGGGCGAAGGTAATCAACATGAGTCGCTGATACACATAGAGATCGATGCATTGCCACCCGAAGATCATGCACAGCTGGCCAACTGTCTGGATGATACGTTCCGAACGCTGGATCTTGTCAGACAAGAGTCGAAGACGTTGAGCGCCCGACTGATGGATATGGCAGCCAGCATAAATAATCCAGAGCTGTCGGAATTTCTCAACTGGCTGGACAATGATCAATTTGCCTGCATCGGTGCAGCTAACCTGCAGGCCAGAGACGGCTTCTCCTCCTTGCATGACGGTGCGGGCATTCTGGCTAACGTGCCGGAACATGAACCGTGGAATATTGCCTGCCTGTTACCTGAAGGGCTGAACCTTGCACAAATGGACAAGCGAATGTCGCTGGAACCTCTGGTGGTCTGCAAGGCAGGCAAGGCATCACCTGTCATCCGTGATGAACCTGCCGATCTGGTTATGCAAGCCGTTCGCAATGACAAGGGCGAGCTTGTACAACTCAACTGTTTGCTCGGCATTTTTGTCGCAGGTTTGCAGAACGAGGCGGTTAATAACATCCCCTGGATGCGTGAGCGCGTCAATAGAGTCATCACCGCCTCAGGCACTCACGCAGACTCTCACGACGGCAAGGCCATTGCTGCCACCTTGAGAGGATTGCCCCGTGACATGCTGATGCAAACGCATAGTCGGGACCTGCTGTCCATGGCTACCGGTATCGTTGCCCTGCAGGAGCGTGCACAAGTTCGCTTATTCAGCTCTATTGATTCGGTTGGCCGCTTCAGTAATTGCCTGGTGTACATCCCTCGCGAAGCTTATAGTCGGGATTTGCGACTTCAGATAGAAAAGATCCTGGTCACACACACTGACGGAATCAGCGCAGGCTTTGACACCCGCTTTTCCTCCGGGTCCACACTGGCCAGACTGCATTTTGTTATCCAGAAACGTCCGCCTTACGATCGACGCATAGACTGGCTGGCGATCGAGCAACGCATCCGTATTGCAGCCGTTACCTGGAATGATCGCCTTGAGACCACATTGCGTGAGCGCCACGATGAGATAACCGCCATGCAGTTGCACAGACGATACTGCAGCGCGTTCTCTTCAGCCTATCGCGAAGACTACACAGCACGGGTTGCAGCGGCAGACATCGACTTCATTGAAGAACACCTGCCAGAGCAAGCGCCGGTAATGAGCTTTTACCGGCACACCATGTCAGATGACGGAACGGTCAACTTCAAACTGTTTGCCCAGCACCGACAGGTATCACTTTCCGACGTTATTCCCGTTATTGAAAACATGGGGCTAAGGGTCGAATCAGAGCGCCCATTCGAGATAAAGCGCCAGGATGTGCCAAGCGTATGGATGCACGAGTTCACCGTCAAACAAACGGGCACAATCAGCACTGAGGGCAGCGAAGACGCAGCACAGCGTGTGCAAACTGCGTTTGACCATATCTGGCATGGTGATGTCGAAAACGATGGCTTTAACAGATTGATGCTGGAAGCTTCCCTTGGGTGGCGTCAGGTTGTCATTCTCAGGGCGTTGTGCAAATACCTGCTACAGATTGCCGTGCCGTTCTCGCAAACCTATATGATCGACAGCCTTGTCGCCAATGCGCCTATCACACGTTTGCTGGTTGAGCTTTTTGAACAACGATTCAAGCCTGGTGCCACCCCTGCATTAAGCCATGCCATGACCGCCCTTCTAGACAGAATCGATGCGGCTCTGGACAAGGTAGTGAGTCTGGATGAGGATAGAATTCTACGCAGCTACCGCAACCTCATCCTCGCCACACTGCGCACCAACGCCTATCGCACCGACGACGCTGGCGAGTTACGTGAATTTCTGTCATTCAAATTTGATTCTGCTGCGGTGCCAGACCTGCCTTTGCCACGACCGAAATTTGAAATATTCGTGTACTCGTCCAACGTGGAAGGGATTCATCTTCGTGGCGGCTCAGTAGCACGTGGAGGCCTGCGCTGGTCGGATCGACGTGAAGACTACCGAACCGAAGTGCTCGGGTTGATGAAAGCTCAGATGGTCAAGAACGCAGTCATCGTCCCGGTCGGATCCAAGGGGGGATTCTATGTCAAGCAGTCCTTGCCAGCCGACCGGGAAGCCATGATGGAAGTCGTTGTCAATTGCTATCGGACCTTTCTCAGTGGACTACTTGATGTCACTGATAATCTCGATGGGAATGCTGTTGTTCCGCCACCTGACGTTGTGCGCTACGACAACGATGACCCGTACCTTGTCGTCGCGGCAGACAAGGGCACGGCAACCTTCTCCGACTATGCCAACGATGTCGCCATAAAGTATGGATTCTGGCTGGGTGATGCCTTCGCATCCGGCGGCTCGGTTGGCTATGACCACAAAAAAATGGGCATTACTGCCCGTGGCGCCTGGGAATCTGTCAAACGGCATTTTCGCAATCTGGGTGTTAATACACAGGCCAATGAGTTCACCGTGGTTGGTGTTGGCGATATGGCGGGCGATGTCTTTGGTAATGGCATGCTGTTGTCGGAAAAGATCCAACTTGTTGCCGCTTTTAATCACATGCACATCTTTATCGACCCTCAACCCGATTGTGCTGCCTCGTTTGCTGAACGCCAGCGCTTGTTCAATTTGCCTCGCTCAAGCTGGGCAGACTACAACGAGTCGCTCATATCCAACGGTGGCGGTATATTTTCACGGCATGCAAAACAGATAGAACTCTCGCCGCAGGCACAGGCTGTTCTGGGTACTGATCAGGAAAAACTGACACCCACGGCACTCATATCCATCATTCTCAAGGCCCCGGTTGATCTTCTGTGGAATGGTGGAATTGGTACCTATGTCAAGGCACGAAGTGAAACCCATGCCGATGCCGCTGATAGAGCTAACGATAACCTGCGTATCAACGGCGATGAGCTAAGGTGTCGGGTCGTGGGCGAAGGTGGCAACCTTGGCTTTACCCAGCGCGGCCGGATAGACTTTGCGCGTACCAGCGCCCAGCGCGAAGGTGGATTGATCTATACCGATGCCATAGATAACTCGGCAGGCGTTGACTGCTCAGATCATGAAGTCAATATCAAGATACTCGCCAATGCCGTCGTGAGCGCGCAAGACATGACCGTCAAACAACGCGATCAATTGCTTGAATCAATGACCGACGATGTCGGCTTGCACGTACTACGCGATAACTACCTGCAAACACAGTGCGTCGATTTGTGTGCAGTCGATGGTAGTGCTGCACTTAACGAGCAGTCCCGATTCATGCAACATCTGGAATCCATTGGCAGGCTCGATCGCGATATCGAATTCCTGCCCGATGCCGACGAAATTGCCGATCGACTTGTCAACGAAAAATCATTGACGCGTCCGGAGATCGCCGTCCTGGTTTCCTACAGTAAAATGGTCATGTTCGATGAGCTTATGGCCGGTAGTTTTGCCGATGACCCGGCATTGGAAACCGTGCTCTGCACCTACTTCCCCGATGCCCTCCAACGAGCGCACAAGCCACAAATTCAGGAACACCGATTACGGCGAGAAATTATTTCGACGGTAGTGACCAACGACGTGGTAAATCGTCTGGGGCCCGCCTTTGTATTTCGAATGCAGCAAGAACTCAATGCCACATCGAGCGATGTCGCTACGGCCTTCGTCGTTGTCAGGGAGGCCTTCCGATTAACCGAAGTCTGGCATGCCATAGAGTCCCTCGACAACATTATCGATGCCGCTGAGCAGTATCGTATGCAAATACTGGTAAGAGGTCTCGTCGAGCGCTCCACCCACTGGCTCATTCGTAACCGCAAGTCGGGCAACGATATCAATACGCTGGTCAGTCATTTTCGTCATAGTCTCGACAAACTGATTTCTGTCATGCCCGATTGCCTGTCAGATGCCGAACGGACGACACTTGATCAGCGGGTACAACACTTCATGAACGCAGGTGCTCCCGAACCTACCGCCACTATGGTTGCGCGCGTTGTTCCTCTGTCATCAGCGCTTGATATCGTCGAGGTTGCCACCTCCCTGCAACAACCGGTCGCCGGGATAGCCGCTCTTTACTTCGCCCTCGGCCACCATCTGGAACTCAGTTGGCTGCGGGAACGCGTGGGTCTGCTGGTGTCTAATTCTCACTGGCACAAACTCGCCACGTCAGAACTGCGCAGCAATTTGCATGATCAGCAGCGACATTTGTGTGCTGAAATCGCCAGTCTTACGGATCAAGACCTTTCCGCCGAGCAGCGTGTGCTTGACTGGTCGAAAACCAACGCTCAGTCAACCGATACGTACCGCGTACTGATGGCCGAGATGAAAGCCAGCTCCTCTATCGACTTTGCCATGTTGTCACTGGCTATCAACGAGGTGCATAAGCTATTGCGTTCGGACAGGCCGTTGACAGGGTAGTACAATTGCCGCCCAGTTCGCTGCGCCATCACATCACCGGAGTCAGTTCAGCATGCCGTTTGCCAATCTCATACTAGTTCTGCTGATCGGGCTCGTTCTGGGAGTCATTGCGTCAGTCATTCTCAAAAGCCGGGGACTGGTGTTTTTTGTCAACATGGCGCTCGGCTGCCTTGGCAGTTGCCTTGGTGCGTTCTCGCCTGCCCTGTTTGGCGGTGCGCTGGCTATTCAGACTGCCACGCCAGACTACTTGCTTCGTGCATTGCTCGGTGCCTTCGTCATCATCATTCTGGCGTGCCTTTTCCGACCCGCCAAACCACCGGGACAAGTGTAATACTCAGGCATAACGACAACAATAGGATCTGAATTCCAGTGAATACTGACGGTGACTTCCAGAATGTAGAGCTTGGCTTCGACGATGGCGTCGCCTGGCTGACCTTTAATCGGCCCGACAAGCTCAACAGCTTTACGGCCAGCATGCACGCCGAAGTAAGGGAAGTACTTGCCAGGATTCAGCAGTCTCAAGACGTTCGCTGTCTGGTCATCACAGGCAATGGCCGTGGATTTTCCGCCGGGCAAGACCTTGCAGATCTTGATATGGCAGCACTGGGCGAAGTCGTGGAGCGCGATTACAACCCGCTGCTAAAGACCATCACAACGCTGCATATTCCTGTCATTGCCTGCGTTAATGGCGTAGCTGCCGGCGCTGCAGCCAATCTGGCTCTCGCCTGCGATATTGTGCTGGCTGCACGATCAGCCAAGTTCATTCAACCCTTCAGCCAGCTAGGTCTGGTGCCTGACGGTGGAGGTACGTGGACGCTACCAAGGCTGGTAGGACTGGCACGCGCAACAGCGCTGTGCATGACGGGTGAGCCAGTCAGTGCCGAGAAGGCCGAGAACTGGGGCATGATCTGGCGCTGTATTGACGACGAGCAATTGCACACCGAAACCACCGCGCTGGCTCATCGACTGGCGAATCAGGCAACGGTAGGCCTGGGCTACACCAAGATGCTGTTGCGGCTGTCGCAGACGCGCACCCTCGATGATCAGCTCAAACTGGAGTGCGATTTTCAGCAGGCTGCCAGCAAGACTGATGATTTTGCCGAAGGTGTGGATGCATTCCTGAACAAGCGAAAACCGAATTTCAGGGGCCGTTAGCCTGCGTTTTTTGAATATCCATTTTTTAAAAAAATAGCTAACAAGGCTCAACTTTTGCTCATCAGTGATGTGCCGAAAGGTAAAAGTGTCGCTAATCGACGATTTGGAGTCGTCGCTGAGGCATTAAAGGGGTTTCGATCGGCCGATACCAGTGGCTACTATGCACTTACACAGCGGCACTTTCGAAAATCATGGCAGATCAAGACAATTTCGACGATGAAGAAGACATCATCCTCTCCGAGCTCAACGACGACGAGCTGGTAGAGCAGATGCATGATGATCTGTACAACGGCCTCAAAGAAGAGATCATGGAGGGAACAGACATCCTTCTGGAGCGCGGCTGGGGTCCAGACAAAGTCCTTAATGACGCACTGGTCGAAGGCATGCGAATTGTCGGTATCGATTTTCGCGATGGCATCCTCTTTGTCCCCGAAGTCCTGATGGCGGCTAACGCAATGAAGGGGGGTATGGGTATCCTGCGTCCCCTACTTGCCGAAACCGGTGCTGAGTCCATCGGCAAAGTCGTCATCGGTACCGTCAAGGGCGATATCCACGACATTGGCAAAAATCTGGTCGGCATGATGCTGGAGGGTGCAGGCTTTGAGGTCATTGATATCGGAATCAACAATGCTGTCGAGAAATACCTTGAGGCTCTCGAAGAGCACAAGCCCGATATTCTGGGCATGTCTGCTCTGCTTACCACCACCATGCCCTACATGAAAGTGGTTATCGATACACTCAAGGAACAAGGCATGCGTGATGACTTCATCGTGCTTGTCGGCGGCGCACCCCTAAACGAGGAATTCAGCGACGCCGTGGGTGCTGATGCGTATTGCCGCGATGCGGCTGTTGCGGTTGAAACAGCAAAATCCATGATTGCCGAACGGCGGCTAGCCAGCTGATGAGCTGAGCGGTGGGAATCTCATTGCGGAGCACTGACGATGAGATCTCAGGCAGCTCGAAGACAGCAAAAACTCTGGTTATCGCGTGCGGAGCCATCGCGCACGAGCTGATGGCCGTCGTCAAAGCCAACCAATGGAAACATCTGGAGATTCAGTGCCTGCCTGCTGAATGGCACAACACACCCGATCGAATAAGCCCTGCGGTGGAAAAAAAAATTCTTCAGCACAAGCAAAGCTTTCAGAAGATTTTCGTCGCGTATGCCGACTGCGGTACCGGAGGTCAGCTTGATGCATTGTTGCTGCAACACGATATACAACGACTGCCGGGGGATCACTGCTATGGTTTCTTTTCCGGACAACAGATTTTTGCAGCAATGGCTGAAGCCGAGCTGGGTACTTTCTACCTGACAGACTATCTGGTTGATCACTTTCAGCGCTTGATCATCGATGGCCTGGGAATAAGCAGACATCCAGAACTGCGAGAACAGTACTTCGGCCATTACACACGATTGATGTACTTGCGACAGGACAGACACAGCGACAAAATCGACCAGCGTTTGAACAAGGCCGAAGCTGCAGCATTGGCGCTCGGGCTACGACTTGAAATACATGACACAGGGCTACGACGCTTCGCGCATTCGCTGACACCCATCCATCCTGCCTGATACAACTTAAGACTCAAACAGAACCGCACCCTACCCGCTATGCCTGAACTGATCAAAATCTACTGGCGCGACATTCCCTCACAGGTAACCGCCAAGGCTGGACGAAAGACAGCCAAAGTCATGCTACCAGCGCGATTTCAGGAGGCTATCGACCGGGCGGCCATGCGTGCAGGAAAAGGGTCAAGTGATGCCTACATGGAAGACTGGCGTCGGGACAGGAGCACGTGTGGAAGCGATCTGCAAGCCGAAGCTGAAGCGGCAGCTGCAGTACTTCTTGAACTTTATAACGAAACCTATCTGGAAGCGCTGACAAAGGCCAAGGGTCTGGCGGATCAGGTCAAGGAAGAACATCGACCTGACAGCCCTCCTGCAAACCCTGCCGCCGTTGATGGCTCCGGAGACTGAAGATGTACATGCTGCGTAAATGGTCAGTGCGCAATGCGCGCCTGCTGGAATTCACCTACGAAACCCTGGAACGCGTGCTGCTGACAAGCGCACCGCTGTTTCGCAAGCTGGGCTATTCAAATGCAGAAAAACCCATTGCCGCCGTTGAAAAAGTCGTCAAGGGTGCGCTCTTCGATTGTCAGATGTGTGGCCAGTGCGTACTCAGCAGCACGGGCATGTCTTGCCCGATGAACTGCCCTAAATCGATTCGTAATGGCCCGTGTGGTGGGGTGCGAGCTGATGGCTACTGCGAGGTCAAGCCTCAGATGCGCTGCGTCTGGGTCGAGGCCTGGGATGGTGCCCAACGCATGAAAAAAGGTAGTGAGATTTCTACCGTGCAGTTCGCGGTTGATCATCGGCTGCAAGGTCATTCGTCCTGGCTGCGCGTGGTCCGCGAAAAAACCGAAGGGCAACCGGTTGAGAACGAGGCTTCGTCATGAATAAGGCCGCCGAAGAGGTTCCCGGTTACCCATTATCCATACTGCCCGGTCATAGCTCGCCAGGCCGACTGGAGCGCATGTTGCGGGCTGGGCACTTCGTGGTCACCAGTGAGCTGGCCCCCCCTGATAGCGCAGACCCTGCGATGGTTTATGAGCGGGCAGCGTATTTTGATGGCTATGTCGATGCAATCAATGCCACTGACGGCAGTGGGGCACACTGCCACATGGGCTCGCTAGCGGTTTGCGCGCTACTGACCCGGCTTGGCTATGCACTGATTCAGCAGATATCCTGCCGGGACAAGAACAGGATCGCCATACAAGGAGATATTCTGGGTGGCGCTGCCATGGGTGTATGCAACCTGCTATGCCTGTCAGGCGATGGGGTCCAGACCGGTGATCATCCAGAGGCCAAACCGGTGTTCGATCTTGATTGCATGTCCTTACTGGAAATAGCGAGAACCATGCGTGATGAATCAACCTTTCAGAGCGGACGCTCTTTAACCGATCCACCCAGAGTCTTTCTTGGCGCTGCGGCCAACCCTTTTGTCGAACCCTTTGACTGGCGCCCACAGCGCTTGGCAAAGAAAGTGGCAGCCGGCGCACAATTTGTCCAGACACAGTATTGCTACGACGTACCCAGACTTCGCGAGTACATGTCAAAGGTAACGGATCTTGGCCTTGGCGAGAAAGTGTTCGTTATTGTCGGCGTCGGACCCATTGCTTCAGCGCGAACCGGCGAATGGATTCGCGCTAATGTTCCCGGTGTCTATATCCCGGATAGCATCATCAACCGTCTCAAGGGCGCTGATGATCAAAAGGCAGAAGGTCAGTCGCTGTGTGTAGAGCTGATACAGGAAATACGAGAAATACAGGGAGTTGCCGGTGTACACATCATGGCGTACAGGCAAGAAAAATCTGTACCAGACATCGTCAGACGTTCTGGTGTACTGGATGGCAGGACTCCGTGGCATCCACGCAACTTTGATGGTGATACCACCGTCCAGCAACATAGAGACAGTATCCAATGACGAACACGGTCATAAGCTCAGCCACGCGTGAGCACATCATCGGTCCCGATCACCCATTCACCATTATTGGTGAACGAATTAATCCTACGGGGCGAAAGATTCTGGCGGAAGAAATGAAGTCCGGTGACTTCTCTCGGGTGGAATCCGATGCCATGGCACAGGTGGCTGCCGGCGCTCAAATGCTCGATGTCAATGCCGGTATTCCACTGGCTGATGAGCCAGCGCTACTGGCACAAGCCATCACGCTAGTGCAAACAATTACCGATGTGCCTCTCTCTATAGACTCTTCCATCATTGAAGCACTGGAGGCCGGGCTGGGCGTGTACCAAGGTAAGGCTCTGGTCAACTCAGTCACTGGTGAGGATGAAGTTCTGGAACGCGTTCTTCCACTGGTCGCAAAATACAAGGCGGCAGTGGTTGCTATTTCCAACGATGAAACCGGAATTTCCGAGGACCCCGAAGAGCGCTTCAAAGTGGCGAAGAAAATCGTTGAACGTGCGGCTGATCATGGCATCCCTGCCTCGGATGTCGTTATCGATCCTCTGGTCATGCCGATTGGTGCCATGCGTTTCGCAGGTCGTCAGGTGTTTGATATTCTCGGCAGAATCCGTCGTGAGCTGGGCTGCAACACAACCTGCGGCGCTTCCAATATCAGCTTCGGTTTACCTGAACGAAACGGCATCAACGGAGCCTTTTTGTCCATGGCGATCAGCGCTGGCATGACTTCTGCCATCACCAACCCTTGTCATGAAGAGGTCATGCGCTCGGTCATGGCCGCCGATGTGTTGATGGGCAACGATGCCGACTGCCTTGCCTGGATACGCAAGCACCGAGCACCGGCTGAAGAAGGTGAAGCCGGAGGCCGTGGACGCCGCAGTAGCCGTCGTCGACGCGCAACCTGAAAAAGCCACAGGGAACTTCTCTGCCTGTAATCGATAAATAGACTATGAGCGAATCCGAAGAACAAGCCACGGTGGTGTTTACACCAAGTGGCAAGCGTGGCAGCTTTGCCATCGGAACGACCGTGCTGCAGGCTGCACGAGAGCTCGGTGTCGATCTCGATTCGGTCTGTGGCGGGCGTGGACTGTGCGGACGCTGTCAGGTGGTATGCCCAGAGGGTGAATTTCCCAAACACAACATTGTATCTTCACTGACACATCTTGGCGAAAGTACGCGTGTTGAAAATCGCTACCAGAGAATCAATGAAGCCTTTGCGCAGGGCAGAAGACTCGGTTGTCAGGCCACCCTGCTTGGCAACCTCGTGGTTGATATCCCGCCTGCCAGTCAGGTACACAAGCAGGTTATTCGCAAGGCGCTGGATCATGCCAACATCACGGTCAATCCAGCAGTAAGGCTATATGTCGTCGATGTACAGGAACCTGATATGCATGACCCATCAGGTGATCTTCGACGACTCAAGCAGGCATTAAAGGACGAATGGCAACTTGAAAACCTGCAGGCAGCACTACCGTTGTTCAAGGGATTGCAGAAAGCCCTGCGTGCCGGCAACTGGCAGGTGACCGTCGCCATCCATCATGATCATGAAATGCTTGCTGTATGGCCGGGATTCAAGGAGCACATCTATGCGCTTGCGGTGGACGTGGGTTCCACCACTATTGCCGGTCATCTGGTTGAACTTGGTAACGGCAAGGTACTGGCCAGCAGCGGCGCCATGAACCCGCAAATCCGTTTTGGCGAGGATTTAATGAGCCGCGTCTCCTATGTGATGATGAATCCGGGTGGGGACCAGGACATGACAGAGGCGGTAGTCGGCGCAATCAACGATCTGATTGTGGACGTCAGCGCGCAAGCTGGTATTGATAGCTGCGACATCATGGAGCTAAGCTTCGTGGCCAACCCGGTCATGCATCATCTTCTTCTGGGTATCGATCCGGTAGAGCTGGGCGGCGCACCGTTTGCGTTGACAACCGATGAAGCCATGTCGCTGGACGCCTCTGCAATGGGCGTTGTTGCCCACCCCCAAGCCAAGGCCTACTTGCTGCCCTGTGTGGCAGGTCATGTCGGTGCCGACACAGCAGGCGTCGTACTTTCCGAGCAACCGCAAAATCTTGAACAGATAACCCTGCTTGTTGATGTAGGCACCAATGCCGAAATTGTCCTTGGCAATTCGCAACGACTGCTTGCCTGCTCAAGTCCCACGGGTCCTGCCTTCGAGGGTGCTCAGATCAGTGGTGGGCAGAGAGCCGCTCCCGGGGCGATAGAAAGAGTGAGGATAGATTCACACACACTTGAGCCGAGGTTCAGCGTCATTGGCAGTGACACCTGGTCTGACGATGCTGACTTTGACGCTCAGACAGCCAGTATTGGTGTCACGGGCATCTGCGGCTCGGGCATTATCGAAGTGGTGGCGGAGATGTTTCTCGCCGGTATCATCGACAGTAACGGCGTCATTAACGGTGAGCTTGCAGCGCGTAACCCACGAATACAAGCTAACGATCGGACCTTTTCCTATTTGCTGCACGAGGGCGATGTCACGATTTGCATAACGCAGAATGATGTCCGTCAGATTCAACTTGCCAAGGCCGCACTGTATGCCGGGGTTCGGCTGCTGATGGACCGTCTGGGTATCGATTCAGTTGACCGCATCCGTCTAGCCGGTGCATTCGGTAGCCATATCGATGTTAAATATGCCATGGTGCTGGGGCTTATCCCAGACTGTAATCTTGATCAGGTGGGCTCAGCGGGTAACGCCGCAGGTTCCGGTGCACTCATGGCGCTTCTGGATAAAAGTGCGCGCACCCGCATCGAAGAAGTGGTACGTCATATCGAAAAAGTCGAGACGGCGGTAGAGCCGGATTTTCAGCAGCACTTCGTTGAAGCCATGGCTTTCCCTCACAAGAGCGCACACTTTCCCGAGTTGTCAAAAGTGGTGGCTCTGCCGGTCGCCGTGGCAAGCCAGCCTGTACGCAGAAGAAGAGCGCGTAGAGCCTGAACCGATACAGGCACGTGTTTGCAGAGACTGTCCGGTGACGTAACGGTTTATACTCACCCCCTCTGACGCCCGACAGCTACTACCACTCATGAAGTCTATCCTGCATGTCGGTGTTGTCATCGAATCGCCTGTACCGGCTGCATGGGTTAATCAGATTCTACAACAGATCGACGCTCACCACGCCATGCGCCTTAGTGTGGGCCTGCATGACAAACACCTGCACACTACGATGAAACCAGCCGCCAAAGTGCAGCACGCACTGGCCGACTGGCTGCTCGAGAATATCATCGATATTCCTCAGTTTACTCACAATCCTGAGGAGTCTGAAGATCTGCCTGCCGCTCTGGATATCCATGATCTGGCGGCATCTCCCGATGCACTGGCGTCGTGTGATGTCATTCTGTCTGTGATGCATCAACAACCACCATGGCATCTTTTGCGCGGGACGGTACCTGTCTGGAGCGCGGGTTTGCCAACCATGGACGTTCGCATAAAACACAACCTGCTGGACAAGGCCCCGTTCCTGTGGATTCACCTGTGGGCACTTCAATGTACCAAGGGTACAGACTTGGTAGACAGTCAGCGTATTGCCTCGCATGCCCTGCCCTGCCAGACCTACTCTATCAGCGATCTACGCAGATTGAGTTACAGCGCCTTACCCGGTGTATTCATGTCACGTCTTGTATGGCTGGCAAATCGCCCTGATGGCGCACTGCAAAGCATAGAGATTCAGAATGACAATCAGGGTGTGTTCGACACAGACAGGCGACAGGCGTTGCGTGATATCGGCTCAAGTGCGGACGTCAATAGTCAGGTGGCTTCCATACCTGCGCTACTCATGCTATTCAAGGTAATGAAACTGCTGTTGCGTCAGCTTTACGAACGCGTGCATCGCAAAGTATTCAGCGAGCACTGGCAACTTGCGGTATCGCACAACCCGACATCAACCAGCCTCCACGATATTGCAACCCTGCCTGTACACGCCTATACAAGCCTTGCTGAACCGGACGATGTGATGTGGGCCGACCCACACCTGTGTGAATACCAGGACGATGTTTATGTGTTTTTTGAAAAAATGCATGAACACAACGAGAACGCGCATATCGCCTATGCACGGTTAAACGAACAGGGAACCCTGATTGATTCAGGCCTTGCCCTGGCCGCCGAGCACCATCTTTCGTTTCCTCATGTATTCACGCATGAAGACAACCACTACATGATTCCGGAAACCGCATCGCTGCGCAGCGTCAATCTCTACAAGGCGACACGCTTTCCGGATCAATGGGTACTTCAGCAAACACTGTTAACCGACATCAACGCAGCAGATACGGTGGTATTTCAGCATCAAGGGCGTTGGTGGATGTTTACCAACTGCCAGTCACATCACACGGTCGATGAACGTGACGAGCTGCATGTGTACCATGCACAAAAGCTGGAAGGCCCATGGCACTCGCATTCACTGAATCCAGTGCTCACAGGCGTGGATCGGTCACGTATGGCGGGGCCGGTTATCCATGAGAACGGCAACCTGTTTCGGTGTAGCCAGTACGGTGCTCATCGCTACGGTTATGGTGTCAATATCAGCCGCATTGACGAACTGACGCCCGACACCTATCGGGAATCGGCAAGCTGGCGAATACTGCCCGATAAAGGTGCAGGATGGAGCGGATGCCACACGTTTTCACGTCTGGGACAGCTAACAATTATAGATCGAGTACGCTTCAGCCGGCGATAGATGGGGCCCAGTGCCTTGGAACCTGACACGTCTCAATACAGAGCGACTTGGCATGTTCCCGTATAATGGCGCCCCTATTAATGCTATAAAGCGCTATCGGACTGCGTCACTGCTGGAAGCCGAGAAACGCAAGCCCGTTTTCATCACGAATCGTACCGAGGAGACCCATGAGCCAACCTTATCGTCTGCCAATCAGCCGCAGAAAATTTCTTGCCGGAGCCGCCGCCGGTGCAGCCGCCGTCGGCATTTCATTCAAACTCCCCAAGGGTGCACTTGCTGCTGACGGTAAAGTTAACTTCTACAACTGGGATACGTACATCGGTGAAAACACCATCGAGCAGTTCGAGGAAAATTCAGGCGTAGAAGTCCAGTACGACCTCTTTGCTGACAATGACGAACTGTTCGCAAAACTGCGTGGTGGCAATCCGGGCTACGATGTCATTGTGCCCACCAATGATTACGTCGAGCGCATGATCGTGGCGGACATGCTCATGACACTCGATCATTCAAAAATTCCCAATATCGCAAACATTGATCCTAACTTCCTCGATCCAGCCTTTGACCCAGGACGCAAATTCAGCCTGCCCTACATGTGGGGAACCATTGGTATCGGCTATCGCAAGTCTGCGGTAGAAGGTGTACCGACATCATGGAATGACGTTCTTAGTTCGGACAAGTACGCAGGACGCATCGCCTTGATGAGCGAGCCACAAACGGTTATTCAGATGGCATTAAAAGCCATGGGAAAATCCCTGAACGACTGGACTGACGAAAACATCGCCGCTGCTGAACAAATGCTCATAGCGCAAAAAGGCAACATCACAGCGTTCGCTCCAGACAATGGTCAGGACCTGTTGCTGGCCGGTGAGGTGGATCTGGCCATGGAATGGAACGGCGACATTTTTCAGGTCATGGAAGAAGATGATGATATTGGCTACGTCTTGCCAGACGAGGGTGGTCTTTTGTGGGAAGACACACTCTGCATTCCCAAGGGTGCACCAAATGTAGAGAATGCACACGTGCTCATCAATTACCTTCTGGACGCACAAGTTGGTGCGGATATCGCAGATTTCATCTACTACGCAACACCTAACGCGGCATCCAAGGCTCTGATGAGCGAAGAATACACTGGCAACCCGTCTATCTTCCCATCAGATGAAGCCATTGCAAAAAGTGAAGTATCCATCTATCCGGGACAGGAGATCACTCGCAAGGTCGATGAAGCCTGGACTCGCATCAAAGCCAGCTAGCACGTTGTCGACCCACTTCACGACAGAGCTTTAGAGCATGCAAGATGTACGTGGAAGGCTGGGCGTGTTTTTCGCGTTCGGCCTTCCCACGTTTATCTGGCTCGTTCTGTTTTTCGTTGTCCCGCTGGGCATCATCTGGCTTTACAGTTTTGGCGAAAACGTATCGATAACGCAGATTGAAACTACATGGACGCTGGATAACTACAAGCGCATCCTGCAACCGGAAATTCTTCAGTTGATAGGTCGATCTTTCTGGCTGGCCTTCGTTGCTACGGTGGTTTGTCTGCTGGTTGGCTTTCCCATGGCGCTGGTTATTGCCACAGCATCGCCCACGGCAAAACCGTGGTTACTGCTACTGATCATGTTGCCGTTCTGGACCAACCTGCTGATCCGCACCTATGCACTGCTTAACATCCTGGGAACGCGAGGTCGTCTAAACGATGTTTTGCGATGGTTGTACGAACGTGCTGAACAGCTCCTCAATTTTATCGGGCTTGGCAATCTGAATCTACTCGGTGACGGGTTCACACCACTGACACTGCTCGGAACACCCACCGGTGTTGTTTACGGCATTGTGTACGTCTCGCTGCCGTTTACCATACTGCCCATTTACTCCGTTCTTGAAAGGATGGACAACTCCTTCCTTGAAGCGAGTATGGATCTGGGTGCAGGACAACTGCAGACGGCTCGAAACGTTCTCATCCCGTTAGCCATGCCGGGTATCGTGACCGCTGCGATCATTACGTTCATTCCCGCTCTTGGGCAATTCCTGACGCCCGACCTTCTCGGACGCGGGCAAGTGGACATGATTGCCAACGTCATAGAGCGCCAGTTCAAGAAAGCCAATGACTGGCCATTTGGATCGGCAATTTCCCTAACACTGCTTTACGCCACCTTTATTCTGCTGGCCATTCGATCGTTTAACGATGCGGCGCGTTCGCGTCGCGAGGGGCGTATATGATGAAGTGGTTGCCCAACAAAGGGAACAAACCCGGCCCCTTCGACTACAGCCGCAAGTGGTCGCTACGCGGCATTTTTTTGATGGGCACCCTCTTCCTGTATGCCCCCATTGTTGTACTTATTGTTTTTTCGTTCAACAATTCTCGGCGCGGCGGCAACGTCATCTGGAAAGGCTTTACGACAAAGTACTATGGCAAGGCATTTGCCAACGATGAACTGATGCTGGCGTTCGGCAATTCAATAACCATCGCGGTGGTGTCGACCATCATCAGCGTCATTCTGGGCGCACTGACTGCCGTGGTGTTATGGCGATTCCGCTTTCCGTTCAAGCCGCTTTTCGAAGGCCTTGTTTCTCTACCTATCGTGATTCCGGAAATCTGTTTGGGTGTGTCTCTGGCCATGTTCTTTTCTGCCATGGGCTGGCTGAACACAGGCGATACCGCCTGGCCATTCAATCTTACTAACATCATCATCGCACACATCACCTTTAGCTTCCCATTCGCCGCCATGATTATTCGCACCCGACTGCAAAGCTTCAATCGTGAGATGGAAGAAGCCGCAAAGGATCTGGGCGCATCAGAATTTCAGGTGTTCAGGGACATTCTGCTCCCGCACATGAAGCCCGGCCTTGTTGCTGGCGCCTTGCTTGCCTTTACACTATCGCTGGATGATTTTGTCATTACCTTTTTTACCTCCGGCCCCAACACCATTACGTTTCCCGTGAAGATCTACTCCATGGTACGTTTCTCGGTCACACCTGAAATCAATGCAGCTTCCACGATTCTGATCATACTGACTCTGATACTGACGTTTGTCGCGTTGCGGTACCAGCGGGTAGACACTTGATATGAGCGATACCATCGTATCCATTCGTAATGTCACCAAGCGCTTTGGCAAGGTAGAAGCGCTGTGTGATATCTCCATTGATATCCGGCAAGGAGAGATCTTCGCTTTGCTTGGTCCTTCAGGTTGTGGCAAATCCACGTTACTGCGAGTCATATCAGGATTCGAATCGCCCAACGAGGGCGAACTACTTCTTGATGGCAAGGACATGACCTCCCTGCCGCCGAACAAGCGCCCCATCAACATGGTGTTTCAGTCCTATGCGGTCTTTCCACACATGAGTGTTGAAGATAACGTCGCCTATGGCCTAAAGATGGACAAGGTGCCCGCCGACGAGCGACGTCAGCGCGTGATACTGGCGCTGGAGCAAGTGCATCTGACAGATTTTGCAAAGCGCAAGCCAGATCAGCTCTCAGGTGGACAACGCCAACGCGTCGCACTTGCCCGTGCATTGGTCAAACGCCCGCGTGTCCTGTTACTTGACGAACCCTTGTCGGCGCTTGATGCCAAGCTGCGTGACGCCATGCGCCTTGAACTTGTCAAACTGCAAGAGACAGTAGGTGTCACCTTTATCATCGTTACACACGATCAGGCCGAAGCCATGGCAATGGCCGATCGAATTGCCGTACTGGAATCCGGCAGATTGCGTCAGGTGGCCACACCCGCAGAGCTCTATGCCAATCCAATTGACCGTTTTGTCGCTGACTTCATCGGCAATATCAACGACTTCCCGGTTAGGCAAATCTCAAGTATTGATACCGGGGTTGCATTACACGCAGATCAGCTTGGTATCATAGAGTGGTGTAACGAGCTTCCAGCTTGTGTTTCTCCGTCTCCTGACGCAGATGCATCGCTGGCAGTTCGTCCTGAACATGTCAGCTTGTCTGTCAGAAAGCCGACTGGTAATCAGGTGTGCGTAGAAGGCGTGCTGGGTGATGTCGCCTTTCAGGGACAACACTCAATCGCGGAGATTCGCTTACCCAACGATGAATCCATCAGCGCCATTATCGGCAATGAACAGGCTCTCAAACTACCTGCTGCCAGCGAAGAACTACGCATCTGGGCGCATTGGGATGTCAACCATATGCTGCTGCTACCAAACAAGGCCAACGTTTCATGAGCAACCCGTCATGAGTAGTCTTACGTGAGTATGGCAGGCAATGCAATGGACGATCAGGGAAGGCTCGATGTTCTCATCGTTGACTGGCAGGGTGGCCTGAGAGGTAAGCGCTTGCCTGGACATTTTCGCCAGAAAATTCTGGCAGGCGAGGCACGCATGCCATTGTCGACCCAGGCAATGGACATCTGGGGCGATGACTGTGATGACATTACCCACCTCGGTCTCAGCGCAGGCGATCCTGATGGCTTTTGCGTACCCGGTAACAACCGACTCCACCTGCAGCCATGGAATCCCGGCAATCAGCAAATTCTGTGCAGTCTGCACAAGGCTGATGGTGCGCCCAGCGATTTTGATGTCAGGGCGATTCTGCAGAAGCAGGTTGACAAGCTGCGCGCCAGAAACCTGCACCCGGTTGTTGCTGTAGAACTTGAGTTCTACCTGCTTGACGGTACAACCCGCCATACCGGCAGACCCGCCATACCTTCGCAGTTAAACGTATCAGGAAAACCGCAACACCTGCAACTGTACGATATGCGCGCGATGGATCGCATGGAAACGTTGCTTGCACGCATTCAATCTTTTGCTGCAGACATGGACATTCCCGCTGAAGCACAACTGGCAGAATACGGACCGGGACAATTCGAGATCAACCTGAAACATCAGAGTGATCCTGTAGCGGCCGCTGACCATGCTGTCCTGTTCAAACAACTGGTAGACAGAGCTGCCAACGAACTGGGCTTGCTGGCAACGTTCATGGCGAAACCCTACAGCGAACACGGTGGCTCAGGACAGCACGTCCATGTCAGTCTGCTCGATGAAAACGGGCACAATGTGTTCAGCCACGCCGGCGCCGACAATCTCCAGTACGCCATTGCAGGCACGCTGGAACATCTGGAGGCAACGCACCTGCTGTTTGCGCCACATGCAAACTCATACCGTCGTTTGCAACCCGATAGTTTCGCCCCTGTGCGTATTGATTGGGGATATGATCATCGTGGCGTAGCCGTACGCATCCCCGAACCCGATGGAAAAGCGGCACGAATAGAACACCGGGTCGCTGGAGCGGATGCTAATCCGTATCTGGTGTTAAGTGCTGTCATAGGTGCAATCGGTCATGGCCTTGAGGCTGGCAAGGCACCTGATACGAAGCCATTACTCCCCGGTCAGCCACCCACAGCTCGGTGGCTTACGCACGACTGGTTAACCGCGATCGACAATTTTGCACAATCCGACTGGGCTTGTGAGCTACTGGGCAAGTCGTTTCACACGACCTACACGGCCATCAAAAGACACGAGGCCCAGACCATAAATCGGCGGGTGACTGATATCGAACTCGACACTTATCTGTCACGCGTATGAGTACAGTAAAACCCGCAGAACGTGTGGACAACTACTACACCGCAACACGAAACGATAGCAGCACCTACCCCGAACTAAAGGGTGATCTCAATGCTGACATCGTCATCGTCGGTGCAGGATCAACCGGCATCAATACCGCCGTTGAACTCACAGAGCGCGGCTTTGATGTTGTGGTTGTTGAAGCCAACCGGGTTGGCTGGGGCGCCACCGGTCGTAATGGTGGACAGGTTACTGGCAGCCTCTCAGGTGATGCAGCCATACACAGGCAACTGCATAAATCAATAGGCAGCGAAGCCATAGATGTCATGCGAATGCTACGGTGGCATGGACACGAAATCATCACCAAAAGGATAAAACGTTACGCTATTGATTGCGATCTGAGGCATGGGCATTTGCACACCGCCTATCGCGAATCTGACATAGCTGGCTTGCAGACCTCGCTACACGATGCACAACAGGCGGGCCTTGCAGGTAGCGTGCAGTGGCTGGACAAACATCAGGTACATGAAAAACTTGCCACACCGCTTTATCACGGTGGTGTGCAAAACGACTACAACTTGCATCTGCACTCATTGAATTTATGTCTTGGCGAAGCGGCAGCAGCACGCTCGCAAGGCGCCCGATTGTTCGAACAATCCCCTGTTCTCAGCATGGACTACGGACAAACAGTTGACAGCAAGGCATGTGTCAGAACGCCGAACGGCCGGGTCAGTGCCAGCACGATCATTCTCGCAGGCAATGCCTACCATCGTCTTGCGCAGTCAGCACTCAAGGGGCTTGTGTTCCCTGCTGTTCTTGGCAATCTGACAACCTCGCCTCTGGGCACTGATATTGCGCAGATGATAAATCGCGACAATCTTGCCGTCTACGACAGTCGCATGGTACTCGACTACTATCGCCTGACAGCGGATAACAGGCTGATGTTTGGTGGTGGCACCAATTACTCCGGTCGTGATATCCACGATGTCGCCCGCCTCCTGCGACCCGCTATGGAAAAGACTTTCCCCGATCTCAAGGGTGTTGACATTGACTTTGCATGGACTGGTACCGCAGGCATTGTTGTTAATCGAATTCCCGCACTGGGGCGAATTCACGACAACGTCTATTACGCGCAAGGGTATTCCGGCCATGGAATTGCCAGCTCACACATCATGGCTGAAATCATGGCCGACGCTATCAGCGGTACGCTGAAAAATTTTGATCTGTTCAGTCAGCTGAAGCAAGTGCGTTTGCCAGTTGGACCGGGGACAGGAAGCGCTCTGATCGCTTTGGGTATGGCGTACTACCAACTGCGTGAGCGCATTGGGCAGATTGGTAAGGCGTAGGTAGGGGCCTGCACCACAGACATTCTCGTGAGCAGTTCATCCCGCAAGCAGCTTATTTGTCAAGCTGCATTGCGTACCAAATTAACTTGTTCAGCAGCAATCACGCCATATCATCAATTCAGGTGCTAATGCGTAATAATAATTTCATGATTCTCTGATTTTTGTGTTGCAATCTATGTTTAAATTGCTACGCGGTAGTCGAAAACGCTATCAGGGAGCTGTTATGGTAATCAAGGATACAGAAGCGAAGAACCGATTAGTGGCGCTCGCCAGAAAGAAGGCTGAAAATGAAGGCACAACGCTTGAATCGGAAGTTGAAGCCTGGCTTGAGCGCTACGTCAACGAGCCGGACACCGGTACCATCAGGCGTATAGATCTTGGCAGCCCAACGTGCGAAGCACCGGCGCCAGCACGAGCCGTCATCAAACGAGCCGCTAATTCCATTAGCAGGCCTCGCCCCTCGACTCACTCGGATCGTGATACTCGAAGCGCAGCTTACCGACGTTTGCAGAGCGTAATCAGCAACTCATAAAACAAGGCAAGCTGACAATACCTGCCGTGGCCCATTTCCAACATCTCGTCTGGAGGCCGGTGCTGGCTTGTATCGACAGTTAAGCTGCGCGGCGCGCAACCGGCGCGCAACGATAGACGATCCAACCAGCACCTCAGGCGATCAATCCCAGACTCTCCAGCTTCAACATGATCTGATGTGCCGCCAGATCAGGCGTAAGCTCTTCTGTATTCAACAGCACTTCGGGATTTTCCGGCGCTTCGTAGGGGTCACTAATACCCGTGAACTCCTTGATTTTGCCTTCGCGAGCCAATTTGTACAGACCCTTACGGTCCCGTCGCTCACATTCTTCTAGACTGGTGGCAACAAAGATTTCGATAAAACCACCCAGAGGTTCTATCAATTCACGCACCGCTGCCCGGGTTCGCGCATAAGGTGCAATGGGCGCGCAGATGGCAATTCCACCGTTTTTGGTGATCTCTGAGGCCACGTAGCCAATGCGCTGAATATTCAGGTCGCGATGCTCTTTTGAGAAAGTCAGTTCGCTGGACAGGTGCTTTCGCACAATGTCACCATCCAGCAACGACACGGGACGTCTGCCATCCTCAAGTAATTTCACCATGAGAGCATTGGCGATCGTGGATTTTCCAGAGCCTGAAAGTCCTGTAAAAAACAGCGTAAATCCCTGCTTGTCCTTGGCCGGGTATGAGCGCCGCAACTCCTCGACCACCCTCGCGTATGAAAACCATTCTGGAATATCCAGCCCTTCGCGCAATCGGCGACGAAATTCGGTACCGGAGATATTGAGCACGGTATCGGTGGATTCTGTTTCGTCAGCAGGTACGTACTGAGCCTTGTTTTCAACATAAACCATCATCTTGAATGGCACCATGGTGATATCAAGTTCCTTTTCATGCTGCTTGTATAGCTCCTGAGCATCATAGGGGCCGTAGAATGGTTGTCCATTGCGATCATCACCCGGCCCGGCATGATCACGTCCCACGATGAAGTGTGTACAGCCGTAGTTTTTTCGCACGATGGCATGCCACAACGCCTCCCTTGGACCGGCCATTCTCATCGCAAGATTCAACAGACTCAAGGTGGTGGTCTGATCAGGGTATTCATCAAGAACGTGCTCATAGCAACGCACTCTTGTAAAGTGATTGATGTCGCCAGGTTTGGTCATCCCGACGACAGGCTGAATCAGAAGGTTAGCCTGAACCTCCCGCGCCGCCCGAAAGGTCAGTTCCTGATGCGCACGGTGTAATGGATTTCTGGTTTGGAAGGCAACAATTTTTCTCCATCCGAGCTTCCTGAATCGGCCACGTAGCTCTGACGGGGTGTCGCGGAGCAGCTTGAAATCATAGTGTGTCTGCGGCTCGACACCGAATACCCGACCACCAAGATAGACCGGGCCTGTCGTATTCATTAAATGATGAACGCCGGTATGCCTGTCGTCGGTTGTACCGTAAACACGCTCAGCCTCCAGCTGTTTGTCCGGCTGGTAGATGCTGGAAACTTCCATTGTAGCCAGCAGTACGCCTTCGGCATCGCGCAAGGCGATTCGTTGACCATCACCAACCGTCTGCGCAAACTCTTCACTGACATCCAGAACGATGGGGATGGGCCACAGTGTGCCGTCTGCCAATCGCATGCCCTGGCAGACGCTCTCGTAGTCAGTTTCGGTCAGAAAACCGGTAAGCGGTGAAAACGCGCCATTGGTCAATAGGTCCAGATCGCAGAGTTGTCGCGGTGTAAGATCCCATGACGGGTAGTCACCCGCTTTGGCTTGCTCGCGTTCGGCCTCTCCTTCGTTCAGGTAGAGATCGACCAGCGTCCCACCGTGAGCTTCCTTGTATGCACCCATTGTCTGATCTTCACTGGAGAATAAGGTCTCCTATGATAGATATCCCCAACCAATTGTCTAGCCTGAAGACCCACAAACAGGCATTTATTGCCTGCATGTATTGCTACTCGAAACCGCAGGGCTTACCCGGCAATCGCGCGTTGCTGCGCAGGTGACTTCAGGGATCACAACTGCAACGCAGCTTAGTGCGTACCGTGCACCAGAAGCATGCAGGCGCCAGACAGATTCAGAGGCCCTCACGCACCGAGGTATCGGTCATCGAGGTGGATGCGATTTGCGTGCTCGATGCATCCTCAGGCTCCTCCTGTGGCAGGTTGAAAGCCTTCTGCTGCCAACTTCGGTTTTCGGACAGGATAGTTGCTTCCACTCGCTGAACGAACAGCGAAAAGGCAGTTGACTTGTCGTAAGGAGCAGACCGTGTCAGGAACAGATACTTCTCAAACTTAAGTGCTTCGGCGGTGGAGCGATAGTCCAGCCATTGATCCCTGAATTGATGCATGGACAACAAGCCTGCAGCTAACGCCGCAATGGCCCCCAGAAGTGCAACAACAATCCGAACTTTAAAATCGCCAGAGGTCAAGGTTATGACGGGTACCGCCACCGCAGAGAGTAAGGTGATGAATTGCAGGCGGTAGTACCAACGCTTGTTGTATGCGCTTTTCCTGCTGTACCAGCTCAGTTGATTATCAACACGTTGCTGCAAGTATTCTGCTATTGACAATTGCCTTGAGGTATCCAACTCGGTTGTGTCTACTTTTGCCATCACCACTCCTACCAAAAAGTATAGTGTGAATCTAACCTCTCTCTGGCCATCATGGCGATGGCAGATGTCAGACTGGTTCTGCAGTATGCAACTGTACACGAGTGGCAAGTGTAATAACCTATACTGGAAAAGCGAGGTCAACACTCGTTACGCGGGGGGCAATTTGTAGCGACAACAAGGTAAGCTTCCACAGTCAGTCGGTTTGTTGTCTGCGTTTGAGTCATTTTTCGTCGTCGGTTAACCTGGAATATCCTAGATGTCGCTGTACAACATTGACCTCTTCATCAGTTACGCACATATAGACAATGTGCCTTTATCGGCACAAAAATCAGGCTGGATCAGTCGATTTCACGAATCCCTGAGTGCTCACCTCAGCATGAAACTCGGCAAACGTGTACGAATATGGAGGGACGATAAACTGCAAGGCAACGATCGCTTTGCCGAAGAAATTGTCGAGCAATTCAACAGCACGGCTGTGCTGGTATCCGTACTCACCCCCAGATACCTCAATTCGGAGTGGTGTACACGAGAGGTTGCAGAATTTTGTAAAAAAGCAGAAAACAACCTCTTTGTCGAAAACAAGGCCCGTATCTTCAAAGTCATAAAAACACCGGTAGATTCCGAAAGCAGCCTGCCATCAATCATGCAGGAGTTACTTGGCTACGATTTCTTCATTTTTGAAGACGGTGCACCTGTTGCACTGGACGACGTCTATGGTGAGCAATACGGGCAGGATTTTAATCGCAAGGTCAACGGGCTTTCATTTCAGATAGCCGAGCTATTGAAAACGCTGGAGGCTGCCAACGACGAGCACAAAATAAAAACATCAGTTGCGTCACCGGACAAGCCAGTGGTCTACCTTGCTGAATGCGCATACGATATGAAAAGTGTACGCGATAACCTGGAAACTCAATTGAACTGCCTTGGCTATCAAGTGCTACCTGATCGTAGTTTGCCTGTCGACGAAGAGGGTTATATCAACGCGGTTAATGCCTTACTGACGCGCAGCGATGTCTCAGTTCACTTGATCGGACAGCAGTATGGTGCTGTACCACATGGACCCAATGATGAGTCGACTGCTCACGTTCAAAACCGTCTCGCTGCCAGCATGAGTCAGTATACAAGCCTTACACGATTAATCTGGCTGGGAAACCAGAGTTCACCCAGCGATGAAAAACAACAGCGCTTTATCCACGCGCTGCAGTCAGACGCACAATCACAGAGTGGAGCTGACTTGCTCAACGGCGATGTGGAACAATTAAAATCAGTGCTGCAAACTCTCCTGGACAAGGTCGAAATACAAAATAATCCCGATACCGGACAGGCCGATAACATCGACACTGAAACCACCGAAGCAGATTCGAGTGTTTATCTGATCTGCACAGAGCAGGATAGGAAGGCAACCCAGCCCCTGCGAAAATACCTTCGTGATCACGATATCAGCGTATTGATGCCAGCATTCAAAGGCGATGCGGCAGAGGTACGACAGGCGAATCAGCAGCGGATGAGCAACAGCCGAAGCATCATGATTTTCTATGGCGAAGGTGAAGAAGCCTGGAAACGCTCTGTTGATACCGAAATCAGAAAACTTCCAGCCTATCTGGACGGACGAGATATGCCTTCTGTTTATACGTATCTGGCGGCGCCACAGTCGTGCGACAAAGACGATATTGTCGACATGGAAGAGCAGGGAACAATCAATGGACTGGAAAGCTTGAATGAAATCGCCCTCGACAAAGTCTTCGCACTTTCTGGCACGGCTCATGACATAACATGAATACCACAACGACCAACACAGATCTAATCAACCCTTTCCCCGGATTACGCCCCTTCAGGGAAGGTGAGGAACATTTTTTCTTTGGTCGTGAACGGCAGATCGACGCATTGGTCGACAAACTGGGAAAGACGCGCTTTCTGGCTGTTATCGGCTCATCCGGCAGTGGTAAGTCATCATTGGTCAACTGCGGTCTGCTGACAGCGTTACGCGGAGGTCTGATGGCCGAGGTAGGTACCGCATGGAAAATCGCACAATGTCGGCCTTCCGGGCAACCGATTCGCTCATTGGCTTCAGCACTGTCAGAACCATCGGCATTGGCCAACCATCTTGACTGTGGTGCGCTTAAACTGTCAGATATCCTGGATTCCAATCTGCGTATGAGTCAGCGCGGTATCGTGGATATCGCTGAGCAGGCGCAGCTTGAAGATAACGTCAACTTGCTTATTGTGGTAGATCAATTCGAAGAGCTTTTCCGATACACAGCGGCAGAGGCGTCAGATTCAGCCCCCTTTGCAAAAGCGCACAGCGAGGCAGCGGAGTTCATCAAACTCCTGTTGCACACGCAATCACAAGTCTCGCAACCTGTTTACATCGTTATAACGATGCGTTCGGATTTTCTGGGTGACTGTACCTGCTTCGAAGGATTGGCCGAAGCAATCAATGACGGCCAGTACCTTGTACCTCGCATGACCCGGGACGAGCGCAAGCTGGCGATCACAGGCCCTATCGCTGTGGGTGGAGCGCGCATGGACCCACTGTTGTTGACACAACTTGTCAATGATCTGGGTGATAATCCTGATCAACTTTCCATATTACAACACGCCCTGAATAGAATCTGGGCGCGCTGGTCAGGCCTTGGCAGACCCGAAGATGCTCTTAACCTCGCTCATTACAGCTCTATTGGAAGCATGACACTTGCGCTGGATCATCATGCAGAAAAAGCCTACAGCGAACTATCCACAGACAGACAGAAATTATTGTGCGAAAAACTGTTCAAGGCTCTCACCAACAAGGCAACCGACCAGCGTGGCATAAGACGTCCGACCAGCTTACGTGCGCTGTGCAAACAAAGCGACGCAACACTGAAAGAACTGACTCAGATTATCGATATATTCAGGCAGCCCTCGCGCTCGTTTCTCATGCCCTCGGCCAAACAGACACTGAATCTGGATTCAATCATTGATATCTCCCACGAAAGTTTCATGCGCATGTGGAAACGACTGGTCACCTGGGCAGACGAAGAGGCAGAGTCCAGCAACGTCTTTCGCCGTTTGAGCCATACAGCCAAACTTCATGCAAGTGGCAAGGCGGGTTTGTGGCGCGATCCGGACTTGCAGCTTGCACTGGAATGGCGAATGCGTACAGAGCCTAATGAAGTCTGGGCATCACGAATCGGTCCCGGCTTCCAGCAGGCAATGACCTTTCTGGATGATAGCCGTATTGCCAGTGATAACGAACGCTTTGAAGAGCTCCAGCGTGAAGCGCAGGAAAGAGAACTGGAGCGTTCTAAAGCGGTCGCTGCGGAGCAAGAAAAACGACTGGAAGCTCAGACCATCGTTGCCAGAAAACAACGTCAGATTATCGCCCTGATCTCCACTGGCCTGATACTCACGACGACGCTGTTGATTGTCGCAAACTATGCAAACCGACAAAAGGAACGAGCAGAAGAGGAACAGACCAACAAGAAAAATGTGGTTGACGTACTTGTATCGGCCAGGCAGGAGCAAACAGCTTTCAACATCGAGAAACGGGCTGCCAGGGCAACCATCAAGGCAGAACATCAGAGCATGCTCTCCGTTGCCGTTGGCCTGGTGAATCAAGGTCGACAAGTCACGCAGGAATTTATCCACGACGCACCAACACCTCTATGGCTATATACAGTTGACGCCACCGGTAACGAGTCCGGAGCGGTATCGCTAGCACCGGGAACAGGCACCCGCGTTGACGGCTATGTCAATCAGATCTGGACAGTCAGACCCGCCACCTCTGACAAACTGTATGCCACAGGCGCTTTTAGCGAAAGCGAGACAATCATCAGCCTTGAGTCACAGGATTAAACACCAACAAGGAACCAGGGAGAAAAGACATGACAGCCAGAATAAAAGCACAAAGCACCGGCCCACATAAAATCCTGACAATTGACGGGGGTGGCATACGCGGCGTTTTGAGTATCGAGGTACTTGCTAAAATCGAAGCTATTGCCAACAAGAAGGGATACGACACCTTAGCCGATTACTTTGACTATATTGCTGGCACCAGCACCGGCGGCATCATTGCCACCGGACTGTCGTTGGGTTGGTCGGTGGAAAAATTACGCAATTTCTACGAACTGCATGCAGAAGCCATGTTTGACAAGGCTTTCCTTCTCAAGATGTTTAGATACAAGTACGACGATGATAACCTGCGAAAAATTCTGAAAAAAGAAATAGGCAATACAAAGCTCGGTAGCAACAGCCTTAAGACCTTGCTCATGCTAGTCATGAGAAATGCAACAACAGACTCGCCATGGCCTATTTCCAATAACCCCTTTGCCAAGTACAACGACAAGAAACGCCAGCACAAGAACTCCGATATTCCATTGTGGCAGTTAGTCCGAGCCAGTACAGCGGCCCCCACGTTTTTTCCCCCGGAATGCGTCAATATAGGAGATCAGGAGTTCATTTTTGTTGACGGGGGTGTCACCTGTTATAACAATCCCTCCTTTCAGACATTTCTCATGGCTACCAGCGAACCGTACCGACTCAACTGGCAAACTGGCGAAGATCAATTGTTACTGGTATCAATAGGCACAGGCAGCAGCCCCATTGCCAATGCAGATCTATTGCCAGGGGACATGAACCTGTTGTACAACGCCACGACCATCCCTTCCGCATTGATGTTTGCAGCAGCCAACGAACAAGACCTGCTTTGCCGGATGTTTGGCAACTGCCTCGAAGGCGACCCAATCGATCGTGAAGTGGGGGACATGCGTGCTGACACGGGCTCCTTGAGTGGCGGACCAGGAAATTCCAAACTATTCACGTATGTGCGCTACAACGCAGAATTAACTGAGCAGGGCCTTGCCGATCTGGGAGTGAAGAAACTCGACCCTAAACGCATGCAGGCAATGGATCGGGCGGATAACCTGAGCGGACTACAAACCATTGGCAAGGCTGTTGCAAAAAAGCGTGTTCTTGCGAAGCATTTTGCAGGGTTCTAATGAACGCGACTATCGCGACAACAAAGAGTGCTCGTAAACAAGGTGGTAGAGCGTTTGTCATACGTCCCTTTGGGCAGAAAAGCACCGGTTCTGGCGAAGTCATCGACTTTGACCACGTACACGAACACTTGATTGCTGTTGCTTTGCAAAGAACAGGATTTAGCGGAGGTACAACAGCTAAATTCGTTGCGCAAGGCAGCATCCACGAAGACATGTTTCGCGAGATTGTCATTGCCGATCTTGTTATCGCCGATGTGTCCATCCACAACGCCAACGCATTTTATGAGCTGGGTATCCGGCACGCGCTTCGAAAAGCACACACGATTATTATCCGGGCAGACAAATACAATGACAAGCGTGTATTCGATCTGAACTCGGAGAGAAACATGAGCTATTCACTGGACGACCCGGGCTCATCAGTAGACATGCTGGTTGATACCATCTACGGTACGGTCAACAATTCGCAAAATGACAGCCCGGTATTTCGTCTACTGCCCCGCCTGAAGCCAGTTAACACCTCCGATGCACAATTGCTACCACAAGCTTTCAACGATGAAATCGCTGAAATAGTAAAAGGAGATCAGCCCGAAAAGGCCACATTGCTCGCTGAGCTAAAACAGAAAACAGTTGGTCAGTTCTGGGAGCGAGAGGCTTTCCTCAGCATTGCCCGTGCACAATCGGCCTTACCCGATCATGCAGGTGCGATCATGACCTGGGAGTACCTGCGCCATGGTGCTGCGCATGAAACAGAGGCCAATCAACGTCTGGCTACCGGTTATCAGAAAATCGGAGAGCTGGCCAAATCGGAGGTTGCGGCAAATCGGAGCCTCAACGATGAGAACCTGACTGATTGGCAGAAGGCCGAAACCTGGTCTTTGATAGGCAGCAACATCAAGCGGCGATGGCTTACCCGGTTTTCAAGTATCGCCTGCTTGTCGCAACGACAGCGTATCGCGCTATCGTCCAATCTCATGAGTGACAGCTACGCTGCGTATGCCAAAGGATTCAGCGCCCATGGGTCGCACTTCTACTCCGGGCTTAATGCTGTGCTCATGCTTGCGATGCAATTGGAGCTCGCCGAAATTCATCCCGACGAGTGGGCGTACTTGTGTGAGACAGATGATCGCGAGCCAAAGTACACACTGGAAAGGCAACGCAAACATCTTGACAAGCTGATTGCAGCAACCGATCTTGCCATCGAATCCTCACTGCGCAAAGCTGATAGCCATGCTGCGCCATGGAACGCCATCTCAGCCGCTGACTTACTGATAGTCACTTGCGCCGACCCCCAACGTATCATTGCAGCCTACCGACGAATGAGTCATCAACTGAATGGTGTTGCGCCGGGAGTCATTGCTGAGCAACTTGCCTTGTACAAGACACTTCAGGTATTTGTCGGTAACACCAATGCCGTCTCCGACTACCTGACCACGATCATGACCGAGCGTACCGAATAACCAAGCCATGAATGATGAAGCACAAGCCCACTATTACAAAAGGAAAGACAACACGGCGGTAACCGCTGTACAGCTCAATCTGGATACCGAAGGGTTCACATTTGTCAAATGGGGAGGCGAACAACGTTGTCGACCCGGTGACTGGTTGATCAATCGTGCCGGAAATTGTTATTCCATAGCCGATGGCAGCTTCAGGAGAACCTATCGCGAAGTATCAACGGGGCGCTATGTCAAACACACGCTGGTCCGCGCACGTATAGCCAACTCGGCTGGAACGATCGCGACTCAAGAAGGAGGGACCGCCTACGAGGCCGGGGACTATCTGATCGAAAATGCAGATGATGGATCTGACAACTACGCTATTGGAAAAGACAGATTTCACGAACTCTATGAACTGGTTGACAAACCAGAACCAGCCTGACAATCGGAGCTTTTCCTATGGAGGAAAAGCGTTGACAGACGTCAATGAGTATCTTCGGTAAATACCATCGCGCCTGATATGAGACACCGCCCTGCACGTTCCATCGGTTCACCGCAAAAATCGATAAAATTTCTGATCCTCGTCACGCTCGCCCTCGCCTGCATACCGTAATCTTCGGATATGACAACTCAAGCAGAACGCCGATCAGGCGCAGACAGGCGGGACTTTTCGCTTAGGACGCTCAAGAACTGCGCGCTTGCCCCCAGACGCATGCAAGGTCGGCGCAAAGGTGACAGGCGCTACGCCATGCTTGACCGTTTTGACAGTGGCATCATGACTCTGGTCATACTGCTGATGATTCTGTCTATTATGGATGCCGTGTTCACGCTGATCATCATTTCACGCGGTGGCTCAGAAGCTAATCCATTCATGGATGTCCTTTTGCAACACAGCGTCTGGGCGTTTACTGGATTCAAGATGATGTTAACCAGTATCCCGGCAGTTTTTCTGGTAGCAACGCACAATCTTCTTTTGCTTGGACGATACCGGGCGGGGTCAATTCTGGCAGCAATGGTCGGGTTGTATCTTGGACTCATTGGGTACCATCTCTTTCTGTTGTACGTCAGTGCCTAGTCGTGAAACCAGCCTCATGGACGAAGTTCAGGCCAGCGGACACGTGCGAACCGACACGATACATCAGCTACGTTTCAGGGATTTCCTGAAGCCATGATCTTCGCCCAGCAGTCCTGCGGCACGGCGACGTTCATCTCTGGGTGGTAGCGCAAAGGTATCGCGGTAACACTTGGAGAAGTGCGGCGCAGAAATAAAACCACAAGCCAGAGCAATATCGACAATCGGCATACTACTCTGCAACAGAAGCTGACGAGCACGCTCCAGTCTTAGCTCCAGATAATAGCGGGTGGGGACACAATGCAGGTAACGCTGGAAAAGACGCTCAAGCTGACGCCGCGATAAGCCGACGTGATGCGATAGCTCATCCAATGTCATGGGTTCTTCGATATTGGCTTCCATCAAGGATACAGCCTCTGCCAACTTTGGTTGGCTCGCTCCAATTCTCTGAGTCAAGGGTACGCGCTGCCTGTCGTTCTGATCACGGATACGTTCGCACATGAACTGTTCGGCAAGCCTTGTGGCAAGCTCGCTACCGTGAGAGCTACGTATTTCACTGAGCATCATGTCCAGCGGCGCTGTACCTCCGGCACACGTGTAGCGCTTGCGATCAATCTCATAGAGTTCTGGAGATATGACCAGGTGCGGAAATTCCTCACGAGCTGCAGCCAGATTTTCCCAATGAATCGTACATCGATGCTCGTTGAGCAGATCCGCTCTTGCCAGGATATAGGTACCTGTGCAAACCGCACCAATAACTGAACCCTGCTTATCAAGTTGCCGCAGCCACTGCACACCCGGCTCATCCTTAACCATGTGTACGTTCAGACCACCACAGACGAATACGGCATCGTATCGCTCCCGCGTTTGCGCACTGTGCTCAACAGCTATAGAAATACCGTTGCTGCAGACAACAGGCTGTCCATCGCTCGAAGACAAGGTCCAGCTATACAGCGTTTGGCCACTGAGCTGGTTGGCCATGCGCAGCACCTCGATGACACTGCTGAACGCAATCATCGTGAACTGAGGCACAAGGTAGAAACCGATTCGAGCTGTTGCCTCGCGCGAGCCGATCATGAAAGTCCCTGGACGGTCATTGGTTAGTCCGATAGTGCCGAGCAATTCTGCCCGGGTGGCAATTGCCCAAGTCTGTTCCTTGGAGCCTGCGCGGCAGAAATCAATCGGCTACGAGCAGCCCA
>JBGCGC010000175.1:0-5257 GCA_045110475.1 Granulosicoccus sp. | reverse complement strand
CCCGAAGGGCGGCTCGTCCAGGGGTCATCCGCGTTGTTGCTCGCTCTCAAGGTATACCCGATACCTTTTCCAGCTCGCGCCTAGCGGCTGACCCCTGGACAAACCGCTGTTTGAAGCGTTTGAAGGTCACACTACACTAGTTAGGCCATGCTTGAGCGTCCACGGGAAAGGTTTGTGAATCTGTAAAAATGATGTTGATGGAGTAGTAGCGTATGATTCGCAGGCTCAGCACATTGACTCGAGCACCCCGTCTGGCATGTATCAACCCGGAAGAGCCTACCGGCTCAACGAACGTTTCAGAGGCTATCTGCCCGTGGTCGTCGATGTCGAAACCGGCGGCTTTAATGAGCGCACAGACGCCTTGCTGGAGATTGCTGCGGTGCTACTCGACTTTGACGACGAGGGTCATCTGCACCCGACCAAAAGTTACACGACGCACGTAGTGCCTTTCGATGGCAGCAACATCGAACCCAAATCACTGGAAGTCAATGGCATCGACCCGTTTCACCCGCTGCGAGCAGCCCGCGAAGAACGAGAAGCGTTGTCTCACATCTTTAATCCCGTGCGTGACGCCGTATCCGCTGCCGGGTGTACGCGTGCCATTCTGGTGGGGCACAACGCATTTTTTGATCTCAAATTTGTCAACGCTGCGGCCGACCGCACGGGGATCAAGAAAAATCCTTTCCACCCGTTCAGCTGCTTTGACACGGTTTCACTTTGTGGTCTGGCTTACGGACAAACCGTGCTTGCGCGCGCCGCAGTCGCCGCGGGTATGGAATGGGACACCGCTGAGGCGCACTCTGCAATCTACGATACCCGCATGACCGCCGAGCTGTTTTGCCGAGTGGTCAATCGCTGGGAAGAACTGCACATCGGAATCGACGCGCCCATTGCCGATGGCTCCATTCTGCCTCGATAGTCTCCCCTGACCGTGTTAAGAATCAACGATACCCTGTCTATTCCAATGGACAACATCGAATGGAGCGCTGTGCGTTCCCAGGGTGCTGGCGGACAGAACGTCAACAAGGTATCGTCTGCGGTCCACCTCAGATTCGACATCAACGCAGCATCGATGCCCGAATTCGTCAAGATCAGGCTCCTCAGCTCAAACGACAAGCGTATTACCAAGGACGGCGTCATTGTCATCAAGGCGCAACAACACCGGCGTCAGGATCAGAATCATGAGGAAGCGCTAGAACGGCTCGCGTCAATGATCCGCGATGCTATGCACGTTGCCAAGCCCCGCCGGCCTACCCGGCCGAGCAGAAGTTCGGTTAGAAAACGGCTTGACAAGAAAACCCGCCATGCTCGAATCAAGGCAGGTAGAGGAAAAGTCAGATTTGACGACTAAAAAAGCGGTCGGCAACTCGCCGCTAGTTTGCGGCCTTTTCCACCATCTTCTTCAGCTCGCCGCTTTGCGCCAGCTCCATGGTGATATCACACCCACCAACCAGCTCACCTTCAATGTATAGCTGAGGGAATGTGGGCCAGTCAGACACCTGCGGCAATGTTTCGCGGATGGCAGGATCAGCGATAATATTGACGTACGCGAATTCTCGGTTGCACTCTTTGAGCGCTTCTACTGTGCGCATGGAAAATCCGCACATAGGCAGTTGCGGCGTCCCCTTCATAAACAGAATGACGGGATTTTCGGAGATTTGCTGTTCGATTCGAACTTTTACGTCGGTAGGTTGATCAGTCATGTTCGGGTGCTCATTCATGGCATGGCGATTAACGAATTGGCGTTGAGTGTACCCCGACTGCCTGTGAAGCACACTCAGTAATCAGATAATCTGGGGCACAAAGCACCAAGTACAAGACGCATGCGACATCACAACCGCAAGGAAGGCGACACCTTCGCAGTGGTTAACAGGCGAGCCTGCCAACCGTGATGCAGGCCCGACAGGTCAGGCGTTTACGACGTGTGAGAGACGGCCGGACGAACCCTATCGAAATTGCCGTCCTCACACCTTTCAACAAACAGGACTACCCGGCAACGACTACGCCGAGATGGCTGCAGCAAAACGCTCTGAGGTCTTGGCCCAATCCACAACTTCCAACCAGCCATCGATGTAGTCAGGGCGCTTGTTCTGGTACTTGAGATAGTAGGCGTGCTCCCAGACGTCCAGTGCCAGAACCGGCGTGCCCTGCATATCCGCAACCGGCATGAGGGGGTTATCCTGATTGGGAGTAGAGGTAATCGCCAACTTGCCGTCCTTGACGATCAACCAGGCAAAGCCTGACCCGAAGCGCGTGATGCCGGCCTGCTTCAGACCCGCCTTCAACTCATCCATGGACCCGAAAGCACTGTCTATTGCAGACGCCAGCTCGCTGCTGGGTGCGCTGCCACCGTCGCACATGCTGTTCCAGTAAAGTATGTGGTTGTAGTAGCCGCCGCCATTGTTGCGAATGGCTGGAGAGGCACTGGCATCGACATGAGCCATGACTTCTTCCAGTGATTTGTCAGCCATCGGCGTGCCGTCGACCGCGCCCGTGAAATTATTGAAGTAGGTGCGATGGTGCCGGTCATAGTGGATTTCCATGGTCTGGGCATCAACATGTGGCTGCAAAGCGGTGTAATCGTACGGCAAATCTGGAAAAGTGAAAGACATAAGGTTGCTCCTGTTATAGCTTGATTGAGTTGATGAAAATCCCGGCGGGGACGGTTTCCGACAAGCAGTGTACGTATTTGCACACCTGAACGGTTGCATAATGGCCAATCTGGCGGATTAACGTTAGCTGGATACACGGTGCTAACACCAACTGCTGCGCAGGTGCCCATAAGAGATCGACACTACCTCTTGGCCCCGGGCCGCAACTGTAATACCATCCGACGACTGTCTTTACGCAAACAAGGGCCTGTCCGATGGCTTCACTAATGGCGGCCTACGGCCGACTCCCGGTTACGATGACCAATGGCGAAGGCGCGCGTGTCTGGGATGACGCTGGTCGCGAATACCTGGATGCGTTGTCCGGTATCGCCGTCACCGCACTGGGCCATGCCAACCCTGCAATCAGCAAGGCTATTGCTGACCAGGCGCAATCACTCATGCATGTCAGCAATCTCTTCCATATCCCTCAACAGGAGGCACTTGGCGAACAACTTTGCAGAATTGCCGACATGGACAAGGCGTTTTTCTGTAATTCGGGCGCTGAGGCCAATGAGGCCTGCATCAAGATTGCACGGCTGCATGGACACGCGCGAAAAATTGGCACACCCACCATTATCGTTACGGATACCGCTTTTCACGGTCGCACCATGGCCACCATAGCCGCAACAGGTAATGAAAAAATAAAGTCGGGTTTCGGGCCGATGCTTCAGGGCTTTCACGTTGTGCCTTTTGGCGATGCCAGTGCGGTCGAGGAAGTTGCTACCTTGCGTCAGGACATCGTCGCCGTTATGGTTGAGCCAATTCAGGGCGAGGGTGGCATCAACGTCCCTGAACCCGGTTATTTGCGGCGATTGCGCACTATCTGTGATGACAACAACTGGCTTCTTATCTGCGACGAAATCCAGTCGGGAATGGGACGTACCGGGAAATGGTTTGCTCACCAGCACGAGGGTATACAACCCGATGTCATGTCGCTGGCCAAGGCGCTGGGTAATGGCATGCCAATCGGTGCCTGCCTTGCGCGTGGTGCGGCCTCAGAACTCATTCAGCCAGGCACTCACGGTACCACCTTCGGTGGAAATCCCATTGCCTGCCAGGTGGGACTGACCGTTGTGCAGGAGCTGGAAAGTCGCGGCCTGGTTGAACGCGCCGGAGAACTCGGCGAGCGGATGCGCGAAGGTTTCACAAATACGCTTCACAATCAGCCAGGGATCAAGGAGATACGGGGTCGCGGCATGATGATGGGTATTGAGCTGGACACACCCTGTGCAGAACTTGTCGGCAATGCACTGGCGGCAGGTATTCTCCTGAACGTCACTGCAGGCAATGTGGTTCGTCTGTTGCCCCCCTACATTCTGAGCGATGAACAAGCTGATGATCTGGTTCGCCGAGTCAGCGATCTGATCATTGAATTCCTGCAGCAGGCTGCAACGCCTGATGCTGTTTCCGCCTGAGCACAGTACGACACTTCATACATGCGACACTTTCTTTCAGAACTCGACCTGACCGCCGAAGAATTCCGCGGCATCATTCAACGTGGCAGTCAACTTCGCAAGCAGTGGGAGTCGCACACCTGTGTGCCTTCCCTGCCCCAGCAGGTTCTGGCGATGATCTTCGAAAAATCATCAACACGGACACGTGTATCGTTCGAGGCAGGCATGACGCAGCTTGGCGGGCATGCCATTTATCTCTCTCCCGAGAACACGCAATTAGGCCGCGGCGAGCCCATGGCCGATACCGCGCGCGTTCTGTCCCAGATGGTTGACGCGATTACCGTACGCACGTTCTCTCACGATGCGCTGGAGCGATTCGCCGAGGTGTGTACGGTACCTGTTATCAATGCGCTGACTGACCTACTGCACCCTTGCCAACTGCTGGCAGACATGCAGACCTTCCTCGACCATCGGGGCGATATCACCGGCAAGCGCGTTGCCTGGATAGGTGATGGCAACAACATGTGTAACTCCTACATCAATACGGCAAAACTGCTCGGCTTTCACCTTGTCTATGCGTGCCCGGATGGGTACGAACCCGACCAGCACATTGTGGCATCTGCCGGGAACAATACAAGTCGGGCGACATCCCCGTCAGAGGCCTGCGAGCAGGCAGATCTGGTGGTTACTGACGTCTGGGCAAGCATGGGGCAGGAACAAGAACAGAAAGCGCGCGAAAAAGCCTTCGAAGGCTATGAAATCACAAATGAGATGATGTCGGTGGCGCGCAAGAACGCACTGTTCATGCATTGCCTGCCAGCTCATCGAGGCGAAGAGGTGTCAGCTGATGTGATAGATGGTGAACAGAGCGTCGTCTGGGAAGAAGCGGGAAACCGGTTGCATGCCCAAAAGGCATTGCTGGAATTTCTGTTACTGGACAATCAGTAAAGCACCATTGAGTACGCTTGTTGCCGATAAAGGGACCAACTGAGCCTTTACCGGAGTATTCATAAAATCACTCAATGCCTTGCGCAAAGGATTGTACGTTTCATGAATACTCCAGGCTAGGAGTCTGCGCGGCCGGAGGCGGCCCCGTAGAAAGCGATCGAGCGAGAGTAGTCCAATTTTGAGTCAAATTTTGTGCTCATTTGAGGAGTTTAGCTGGCTAAGTGACGAAAATGAGCGCAAAATTTGGCCAAAAGTGGGCTGCTC
>JBGCGC010000174.1:0-5021 GCA_045110475.1 Granulosicoccus sp. | reverse complement strand
CACTTTTGGCCAAATTTTGCGCTCATTTTCGTCACTTAGCCAGCTAAACTCCTCAAATGAGCACAAAATTTGACTCAAAATTGGACTACTCTCGCTCGATCGCTTTCTACGGGGCCGCCTCCGGTCGCGCAGACTCCTAGGATCCGCGATGGATGCGACGTGTTGCGTCGACCGGTTGAACCAAAGCCTTGCGTCAAGCCACCAGTGTTTCAATAAATGGCTTGACGCCAGCAACACCTTTTTCTTCCATTACACGAATGGTCTCTGAGCCCACGACAGCAATGTCCGCCTTTCCACGCAAGAAATTGACATCTTCAGCTGATTTCACTCCAAAGCCTACAGCCAGTGGCAAGGACGTGTTCTTTCGGCACTTTGCCAGATAGGTGTCAAGGTCACTGGAGAACGCAGTGTCTTTTCCCGTCACTCCTTTGCGCGCGACACTGTAGATGAAGCCAGAACTGTTGTCGCTTAGAAAACGCATGCGAGGCTCTGGCGTATTGGGTGTAAAGATATGAATCGGTGCAAGCTGTGCCTTGTGCATTGCATCGAGATAATCCTGCCCTTCAACCGGAGGCAAGTCTGGCACGATACAGCCCTGGATACCAACTGATTTGCAGCGATCTACAAACGTTTCAACGCCTTGACAGAAAAGAATGTTGTAGTAGGTCATAAACAAAAAAGGGATATCGAATTCCTTGGTGAGCTTCTCTGCCATCTCAAAGCTTTGTTCCACGGTAGCACCGGCTTTCAGTGCCTCAGCGTTGGCTTTGAGAATCACTGGACCGTCAGCCATGGGTTCCGAGAACGGGATCTGTAATTCCATTAGATCGACGCCTGCCTTGACCATATCTTCAACTATCCGAAAACAGTTATCGAAACTCGGGTAGCCAAGCACGATGTGTGTCATTAACAAGATGTCTTTCTTTTTACGAGCATCGGTAATCGACTGTTCGAGTCTGGTCACAGGCTTATCCATTGTTCATCTCCCGGCGATAGGCGTCTGCTTTGTCAATGATGAATTCTTTCCATTTTGGATCATGTACTGCATCGGCAACGGTAAATATGTCCTTGTCGGCGCGACCAGACATATTAACGAGGATATTGTCTTCAGAAGACATCATTGGCGCTTCCTTGTACGCCTGTGCAAACGCGTGTGACGTTTCCAATGCGGGTATAAGGCCCTCATGACGCACTGTGCGTTGCATGGCCGCCACGACCTCCTCATCACCTGCAGCTTCGAAACGCACCTGTTTGGTTTCATGCAAGTGACTCAAAATGGGTGAGACACCGACATAGTCAAGTCCTGCTGATACGCTATGGGTGTCTTGCATTTGTCCATCACGATCTTGCAGAAAAAACGTTTTGTATCCTTGCGCAACTCCAATAGAGGCATCATCATAAGCAAGCCTTGCAGCATGCTGGCCACTTCCACGACCGCGACCGCCAGCCTCAACCCCAACCAGCTCAACGTCTTTGTCATCAAAGAATCCGCCGAAAATGCCCATGGCGTTGGAACCACCGCCAACACAGGCGTAAACACGCTGCGGCAGTTTTCCAGTGCGTTCCAGCATTTGTTCGCGAGCTTCTGTACCAATGATAGACTGAAACCAGCTGACCATCTCAGGAAACGGATGCGGACCACATGCTGTGCCAAGCACGTAATGAGTATCGTCCATGTTCGTAACCCAGTCGCGAAAGGCTTCGTTGATCGCGTCTTTTAGCGTCTGGCTTCCTTCTGTTACGGCTACCACCGTTGCGCCCATTTGTTCCATCCAGAATACATTTGGTCGCTGTCTTTTCACATCGTGAGCGCCCATGTAGATGGTGCAGTCAAATCCGAATTTGGCCGCCATGGTGGCGGTAGCAACACCGTGTTGGCCAGCGCCGGTTTCAGCGATGACCCGAGTCTTTTTCATGCGTTTAGTGAGTAAGCCTTGCCCCATCACATTGTTCGCTTTGTGCGCGCCAGTGTGATTCAGATCTTCCCGTTTCACATAAATGTTGGCACCACCGAGTTGCTCGGTGAGATTGTCGAGCCTGGTAATGGGCGTGGCTCGGCAGGAATATGTGGACATCAGGTCCAGATACTCTTTCCAGAAATTTTCATCCTCACGGGCTGCCAGATAGGCGGATTCGAGTTCATCGAACGTGGAGACCAGAATTTCCGGAATGTACGCGCCGCCAAACTGGCTGTAGTAACCGCTATTTTTCATTATCGATATCTCAATATTCTGTTTGTTTTCAGGTTTTCGCCTGGTCATCGAAAAGCTATTGACCTAACTGGACGTCGTACTGGCATCGTGTTTTGCATTTGCCGGGTATAGCGTTTGTGAAAATTCAAAGCGATCAGTCAGGCATAGAATTTCTGCATGTAATGCGCTCTGGTAGTCGCCGAAATGTAGCTGTCTATGTACACGAAGTAAGGGCGTAGCGATCTGTGTCTGGAGTTGTTTGGCTTGCTTTTCATTGGCGTTTATTACAAAAAAAGCCTGGTCAGCAGAGCTTGGCTCAAGAAAGTAGACATCGCGAACCAAGGCCGAAAGTGATTGGTTTTCAAGATTGTGGTTGTGTAGCCCGGGGAACAACGTAGTGCTGAGCCATAGCGTTTCGTACAACACAGGGACATCGTCTACCGACGCGCACCGCTCGACCCGCAAGAATTCCTCGTTGTCTTCAGGTGGAGGGACTTGCGCACTCTGAACATTCTGTGCGGGCACGCACTCAAGTACCGGCTCGGTTGTCAGCTTCAGTTCGGCATTCAGTGCACTGTTCCGAAAAGCGGCACTGGTGCCAGTCAGAGAAAACAGGTCGATCGACTGGTTCGGCGGTAATACAAAGGTGCCAGAGCCCCGTCGACGTTCGAGCTTTCCCTGACGAACGAGGAGGTCGGTTGCTTGTCTGACGGTTGGCCTGCCGATGCTATAACTGCGAGCCAACTCGTTTTCGGAAGGTATTTTTGCATCGATCGGGTGCACACCTTCATCGATTTGCGTCCGAATTTGGTCGGCTAGCTGACGATAGAGCGGGATAGGCGATTGTTGATTAAGAGGCACTATTTGGCCCTTATTTAGGAGAGATCGAAGTATAAACGCCAATTAGACAAGTTGTCAATACAACTTTGTATGTGCACATTTTTGTGCATATCGGATCGTCGGTGGCGTGAGTAACGTCAGCGTCGTTCTGTCAGACGTGAGCGCTTTTTTCCAGCTTGAATTTTGAAATCGAATTGCGAAGTTTTTTAGCAATATTGTCTACTTCACTGGCGACCGCGCGAGCCTGTGTAACGGTTGTATTTGTGCTTTCTGCCGATTTGGCGACGGCTGCAATGTTATGCGCTATGTGAGCGGTTCCCTTGGAGGTGTCCTGAATAGTTTCTGAGATCTCGCGCGTTCCAATGGACTGGTTTTCAACAGACCCTGCCACCGTAGTCTGAAGAGCGTTTATCTGTTCGATGATCTCGCTGATGTTGCCTATGGAATGTGCAACGCTTTTGCTGTCAGTTTGCAGGGCTTCGATCCGTTGACTGATCTGATCGGTAGCTTTCGCGGTCTCTTTGGCTAGCTCCTTGACTTCAGTTGCAACCACCGCAAAACCCTTACCCGATTCACCAGCTCGTGCCGCCTCTATTGTGGCATTGAGTGCTAGAAGATTGGTTTGCTCAGCAATCGATGTAATCGTCTTTATTACATCCCCGATTCCATTTGATGACTCTACCAGACGCAGGATAAGATCATTTGTACCCGAAGCGATACCAGACGCCTCTCTGGCCGCAGAATTTGCTTTATCCGCATCGGTGACTATTTCAACTATCGTAGCGTTCATTTGCTGAGCAACTACAGAAACTGTATTTACACCTTCGCTGATCTGTTCCGCCGCTGATGCTACTGACTCTGCCTGTCTGGATGTCTCAACGGCATCGCTCGAGATGATCTGGTTACTTGTAGTCAGTTCAGTAGACGCCATCATCAGCTCACCGGTACCTGTTTCAATTGAAATCAGACTGTTGCGAAGTTGGTCGAAAAAATCATCAAGTCGCTGACCAATTAACGCAATTACGTCATCACCTGACAACGAAATATTCTGACTTAGATCACCACGCGCTGCGTCCTCTACGATTTTTAATAAAATATCTGCCCTCGCCCTTAGTTCAGATGACAGTTCTACTTGTTTCCTCGCAGCTTCCAGCTTTTCCTCTTGCGCCGTTGAGCTTCGCGGGAGTCACTTTCTTTGCGTACGATATCCCCGGTCTTTATCAAAAAGATGGCGGTGGTGTTTATGACAAGATTGTTAGCAAGCTGATTGTCGACGAAGGGACAGGAAAATTGAAGGTTTTACCGGGAATACGGGCAGAAAATTCGTTCGCTAATTGCCAGAATTGTTGTATAACACCTGCCAATACCAATCCTGCTTTTTATGATTTCGGAAGTGACGTTGTCGCAACTGAGCCCATGAATAATGCCGAAATCTACATCTTCAGTAAACGTGGCGCCCCCCCAATTGACAACGTCGATGATCTGGCTGGTAAACGGGTTGGTATACGCGAAGGGATGGCTACCTCATTGAGTAGTGTTCTTGACGGGGCAGATTTCAAGGTTCAAGGAGTTCGATCGATAGAGCAAAACATGCAGAAACTGGATAAAGGGCGTATCAAGGCCTATATCGATTTTGTCCCGGATGTATATCTTGTAGCAAATGATCTTGGCGTTGAAGCACATCCACACTCTAAAGGTAAACCGCTGCAACGCCACCCTGATTCTCTGGCCTGCAAGGGTGTTTCGCCGGAATTCATAACCGACTTCAACCGCAAACTCAGCTCCATGAGAGACAACGGTGAACTTCTTGAGATCCTGGGCGACAGCATCATCGACTGACGAGCTTACGCCTAGTGTAGTGTGACCTTCAAACGCTTCAAACAGCGGTTTGTCCAGGGGTCAGCCGCTAGGCGCGAGCTCGAAAAGGTATCGGGTATACCTTGAGAGCGAGCAACAACGCGGATGACCCCTGGACGAGCCGCCCTTCGG
>JBGCGC010000173.1:0-48486 GCA_045110475.1 Granulosicoccus sp. | reverse complement strand
CTAAACTCCTCAAATGAGCACAAAATTTGACTCAAAATTGGACTACTCTCGCTCGATCGCTGTCTACGGGGCCACCTCCGGTCGCGCAGACTCCTAGTCACGTTTTCCTACACCAGTTTGTTCTAACGCCCGTTACCAAGCCAACAAGCGCCACCTATGAGCGATAACACCCACGCCACAGCCAAAAGCGCGCATGGAAAAAGACTGGGTGATCAACAACCCGGTACACGCAGCTCTGCACCATCCCTGACTGAGGGCCCTATTCTGGGGCATCTGATTCGCCTGTCCATTCCTGCTTCAATGGGCATGCTTTTTAATACTTTGTATAACCTGACCGACTTCTGGTTTGCGGGGAAGCTATCCAGCGAGGCGCTTGCCGGTGTCTCAATTGCGGGCAATGTATTTTTTCTGCTGCTGGCCATTGGCATCGGCATTCAGATTGGTGCGTCTGCGGTGATGGCTGTCGATGTTGGTGCCGGACGCAAAGAGGATGCAGCACGCTGGGCGGATCATATCTTTGGTCTGTCATTGGTGCTTAGCACCGTTGTTGCTTTGCTGGGTTGGTTATTTGCAGACATTCTGGTGGTATTTCTGGGCGCTGAGCCACATGTCGCCCCACTATCGATGGAATACATCACCATCACGCTATTCGGGGCATCGACGTTTATCCTCGGTTTCGCCGCTGCCGGTGCGCTAATGGCCCTGGGTGATACAAAATCCAATCGCAATGCTCTGGTTGTGGGCTTCTTTGCCAATGTGGTTCTCAACCCACTGCTAACCTTTTATCTGGATATGGGAGTATCTGGCCTGGCCTGGGCGACCGTGATCATCAAGGGCTTGTCGGCTGTCTACCTGTATCGCGTTCTCGTGCGCGAGACGGGTAGACCGTGTAAGCCAGCATTTGCGCTATCGCAATGGATCAATCTTTCAAAGCAGGTACTTCCAGCCAGTTTCAATATGTTGACTATTATTCTTGGCGGGTTTATCACGGTGGCCTTGCTGGGCCGGTTTGGCAGCAATCACGTTGCAGGGTATGCCGTTGGTTTACGCATCGAGCAGGTATTACTGCTTCCAGCGCTGGGCCTGAACAGTGCAGTGATGGCTATTGCCGGACAAAATCATGGTGCCATGCATCCAGCACGGGTCAGACAAACTTATACTACGGGCCTTTTTGTCGGACTTGCGATGGCATTGGTATCAATCCCGATAATGCTGACATTGTCGCCGGCAATGATGGCGTTTTTCACCGATGACCCACAAATTCAGGCAACCGGGGCAAGCTACCTGAAAATAGATGCGTTTGCGTTTTATGCCTACGTGGTGCTCTTCCTGAGTACCGCTGTCTTGCAAGCGATGAAACAACCGCTGTTTCCGATGGCGCTGGGTATTGCGCGCCAGCTGGTAGTACCCGTATCAATCAATGTCCTGTTGGTGGTGTACCTCGACTACCCGATGATTTCAGTGTTCTACACTATCGTCAGTGTCGTTATTGTCGCCGCCTTAATAGCGCATTGGTATACGCTGCGTCAATTGAAATTACCTGAGCCCCTACAAGCTCAAAAAAATGAATGACAGGGGCTTAAGCTGTCATGCACTCTGCACACATTAACTGTGTGCCATCAGAACACCGGCTTTGTTTCATTGGCACGATACCAATGACGACAAATCATCCGAGCTATGCGAACTGGCAAGCAGGGATCACCTATTCTTGCCATGCACGAATGTAGTCAATCTCAAACACCGCTGGCACGGATGATGAATCTGGGTCGCCAATCCACTCGCTACCCAGCACAAGGTGAGCAACAATGTTCATCGGCTCGTCAGAGACGCGAACACCCTCCATGCGACGCACCTCTACGCCATCGATATACCAAACGACGAGTTCCGGTTCCCAAAGCACCCCGTAAGTATGAAAATCAGCGCTAAGGTCCTGGTTGGTCAGCGTTTCCATTGTGGGCGAGGAATGCCGTTCACCCCTGGTATCCCTCGCTCTATTGCTATCAAAATAATGGTACGTCTGGTAGGCCTTGTCGGGGCGTGCCCCAAGGTATTCTATGATGTCGATTTCAGGTTTGTTCTTGTAGAAGTCCTGATTGAACAGATAAAACGTGGATAACAAACCTTGACCCGGAGCCAGCTTGGCACGCATTTCCACGTAACCATAAGTCATCTCGAAATAGTCAGACGATGTCAGTACACCAGACAGATAGGGTTGGTTGTTGGCGCTTTCCAACTCATCGGCCGGTGTTTCCACACCCGTGATCTGTAAGGTATCACCAGTAAATACAAACGGGTCGTGGCTAACGTCATTGTCGGAACCAAATGTATTTACAAAGTACTGCTTTTCGTTATTGACGACAGAATCTGGTCCCCACGGTAATGAGGTTTTCCAACGACTGCGATCCAGGACAGTGCCTTCGAATGATTCATCAAACACCAACTGGTAATCGGACGTGTCAACCGACGAGTTTCCTGGCATAGCCATGCTGAAAACGACTGGCTCGGATCGTTCTGAACGCATGCCTTCGTTATCGATGGCGAGGACGCTATAAGCGTAGCTTGCGCCGGTCTGGGGTTGCAGGTTGTCATCGACACAGTTAGCGTAGCGTGTGAAATTGCAGTCAATAAACGAAGTACTTAGCCAGCTACGAAGATCATGCTCGTTACCGGTGTCGCCACTGACAGTCGCAATTAATTGATCATCACGATAAATCTCGTAGGCTTTGACGGCCTGATCATCGGACGACGGCGCCCAGCTGAATTCCACCCAGTTCTCGGCAGCCAGCAATCGTGTGAGTCCAGTTGGTACTGATGGTGGACCAGCGCCTCGGGATTCATCCTTGATAGAAGGTCCTTGCAAAGACAAGGTTTCTGTCTGAGTGGGACTATCGTCCATATCCTCACTGGTATCTGCGCCCAGTGCAGAGGCTTCTGCCACCACTGGACCGGCATCACCCGTCGGTTGCGGAGTGAGTACGACCAAGGGCGCGTCCTCGACAGGTTGCTCCTCTACAGGTTGCCCGTCTACAGGTTGCCCGTCCACAGGAGGCTCTAATTCCAAAACCACAGTTTCTGGTGGTGGTGTTACATCAGTCGTTTCTATAGCAGGGGCCTCTGATTCGACATCTGATGGTGTATCGCTGCCCTCTGACTGAACAATCGATTGTTCACCTTCAGCGGCTGGAGCCGTATCATCTAAAGGATTGCTAGTATCGCCGGCTGGCTGCGCGGTGCTGGAATTGTCGGAATCGCTGCAAGCACTGATCGCAAGACAGGCGAGCAATACTGTCGGAAAAACAAGCTTGTTTCTGGCAAGGGTCATAATTATCGCAAGATACGAAAATGGAGTGCGATTGTCGTTACTTATGGCGAATCCTGTCAACGCTCAGTGGTTGCAAAACTGAAACTTCAAATGGTAATTTGACCTCCAGCTCCATAGTCGGCAGTTTATCTCATGTCGTGTGCCGCAGCGATTCCAGAGGATCGTGTTCTGCCACGAAATGACCGGAAAAACGTTCTTCCAGACGGGGCCGGTAAGCGGGATCGCCAGAGCGGATCCGCGATGGCAGAAAACGCAAGCGCGCGGCTGGATCCATCGGCGATGTTAGCTCCCCGACCAGTCGAATACGTTGACGAGCGCGCTCCGCAAGCGGATCAGGAATAGGCACTGCAGATACCAGCTGTCGTGTGTACGGGTGTTGCGGTCTGGAAAAAAGACTCCGCGCGCTCGCCAACTCTACTGGCTGCCCCAGATACATCACAAGAATCCTGTGTGCGATCTCGTAGACGACTGACAAATCGTGTGAAATGAAGATCAGGGACAAATTGAACTCACGCTGCAAGCCCTTGATCAGGTCGATGATCTGTGCCTGTATGGAGACGTCGAGTGCCGACACTGCCTCATCACAGATCAATAACCTGGGTTGCAGGATCATTGCACGCGCTATTCCAACCCGTTGGTTCTGTCCGCCGGACATTTCGTGCGGATATCGATTGATCATAATGGGATCAAGGCCCACCTTGTGCATCATGAGCGCAACAGATTGCGCACGGGTGGCCAACGATAAGTCAGGCTGATGGACGCGCAACGGTTCTGCGATGCTATCGCCGATCGTCAGTGATGGGTTGAGGCTTGCCAGAGGATCCTGAAATACGATTTGCAAATCACTACGCAAGGCGGTCATGTCAGATTCTTTCAAAGTGCTCAGCGAGGTTCCCAACCAACTGACCGAGCCTGCACTTTGCGGGGCAAGTTGAAGTATTGCTCTCGCCAGCGTTGACTTACCACTGCCCGACTCGCCGACAATGCCCAGCGTTTCACCTTCGTGAAGCTGGAAGCTGATGCCGTCCACCGCTGGCAGTTTTTTTGGTTTTGAGAACCACCCGGCGGATACCGGAAAATCGACGTGAACGTCATTGACGTCAAGCAATACGGAGGCGTTAGCATCAATCTGCCGCAAACCGGCGGGCAAGGCTGCAGCATCGGGCCTGGCATCATTGCCTTTGCCCGCGAGCGGATTGCCCGATTCATCAAATGCGGGAATGCGCGGTACGGCCTTTAACAACATTCGGGTGTACTCATGCTCGGGCTTGAAGAACACAGTGTCGCAATTCCCCCCTTCCACGTATTCTCCATTTCGCATCACCTGAACACGATCGCACATACGTGCCACCACACCCATATCATGAGTGACAAGAGCTATAGCCGTACCATGCTGCTGGCGCAACTCATTCATCAAATCCAGAATCTCTGCCTGTATGGTGACATCCAGAGCGGTTGTCGGTTCATCAGCAATCAGCACATCGGGTTGGCAGAGCATGGCCATCGCAATCATTATTCGTTGGCGCATCCCTCCGGAAAGTTCATGCGGATATTGCTGCAAGCGCCTTTGCGCATCCGGTATTCGCACGCGTTCAAGCCATTCAAGGCATGCAACGCTGGCGCGCTTGCGATCCATCGCTTGATGAATCCTGAGTACCTCGGCCATCTGTTCGCCAATTTTCAGATGTGGCGTCAGGGAGGTTAGCGGATCCTGAAATATCATGGAGATTCGGTTGCCACGAATCTGGTTCAACTCAGGTGTTTTCAGCGTCAGCAGATTTACGCCATTGAGTGTGACATTGCCTGTTGCGTGACCATTGGCAGCCAGCAAACCCATCGCGGCAAGAAAGCTCTGGCTTTTGCCTGACCCGGATTCGCCAACAATGCCCAGACACTCCTCGCGATGCAACTGCATATCGATACCTTTGACAGCGTGCACTTGTTCATCCGTGGTATCGAACCGTACATGCAGATCAGTAATATCGAGTATGAGCGAGTCAGCTTTAGTCATCAGAATAGTTGCTATTGATCTCGCGGGTCAAAGGCATCACGCAAGCCATCACCAATGAACGACAGGCTTAGAAGCAGAGTGACCAGAAACGCTGCGGGAAACCAGAGTAACCAGGGAAGGACTTCCAGCACACCTGCGCCATCGGCGATCAGTGTTCCCAGAGAGGTTAGCGGCTCCTGAATGCCAAAGCCAAGATAACTAAGAAAGCTTTCGACAATGATGATCTCGGGTACCGTGAGTGTTGCGTAAATAACAACTGGCCCCAAAAGGTTAGGAACGATATGTCTGAAAATAATCGTGCTACTGCCAACACCTGCCGCACGTGCTGCCTCGATATATTCACGTTGTTTGATGGACAGTGTCTGACCACGGACTATGCGAGCCATCGTTAACCACTCAAGTGCACCAATAGCAGCGAAAAGCAAGAAGACATTGCGGCCAAAAATGACCATCAGCAATATCACAAACAGGATATACGGCAAGGCATACATCACGTCAACAAAGCGCATCATGATCTGATCGATACGTCCCCCCATGAAGCCTGCAAACGCCCCGAAGCTTACACCGATGATCACAGAGACCAATGTGGCAATCAATGCAACGACCAGTGACACTCGCGTGCCAAACAGGGTTCGAGCCAGAAGATCCCGCCCGTTCTGGTCTGTGCCAAAGTAGTGCCCGTTATCAAGCGACGGAGGCGCTCTGAATGCTGACCAGTCAGGGTCTTCATAGTTATAGGGGATGAGCCAGGGACCGGTCACAGATACAACAATGAGCAACGCCAGGACAACCGTGGAAATCATGGCCGCCTTGTTACGATAAAACCTGCGTCGCGCATCCTGCAACAAACTCCGGCCCGCTACCACTGATTGATCAGGAGATGATGTACCCGGCGATGCTAACCCTGCCACAGACACCCTGTTTGCCACTACCTGTTCGATAATTTGCTGTTTTCTGCGGCGAAAGATCATCAGTTTCGCACCCGGGGATCGAGCCATGCATAGACGATATCAACGATCAGATTGAGAACGATGATCAATACCATATAAAAAACCACGGTTCCCAACACCATGCCATAGTCGCGATTAAGGGCGGCATTGATGAAATACCGGCCAATACCCGGCAAGCCAAATATGGTTTCGACAACCAGAGAGCCTGTCAGAAGATAACTTGCGGCGGGCCCGAGATAGGAGACCACTGGGGTCAATGCAGGCTTGAGCGCATGTTTGATTAAGAGTTGCGAGTTGCTCAACCCTTTGGAGCGAGCAGTACGAATGAAATTGCTGTGCATGACTTCGATCATGCTCGCACGCGTCAGTCGTGAGATGCGGGCAACATGTGGCAATGCCAGTACCGTCACTGGCAAGACAAGATGGGTAATCGCGCCACCACCCCAGCCACCAACAGGCAACCAGTCCAGCTGCAAACCAAAAACAAGTTGCAGGATGGGTGCAACCAGAAAATTGGGAATAACAAGGCCGCTCAGTACTAACGCCGCCAGCGCGATGTCTGAAAACCTGTCTCTGTACAACGAACCGAGTATACCGACCAGGACGCCTAGAAATATTGACAGCAAAAAGGCTATGCCACCCACAATCACAGTATACGGAAGCCCGACCAGAAGCTGTTCTGAAACGCTGAAATCCTGATTGATAAAGGACGGACCGAGATCACCACGAAGTAGATTGCCAAGGTAGATCACGTACTGTTCTACCAGCGATTTGTCCAGATTATAGTGTGCCTCAAGATTCTGTTTGACGACAGGCGGCAATGGACGCTCGCCATCAAACGGACCACCAGGCGCCAGCCTGAGTATGAAAAAACACACCGTGATGGCAATCCACAAAACCGGGATCGTTGACAACAGACGCTTGAACGCGAAATTCAACACGCCTGATTCGGCCTCTGGCCAGCATTTGACAACACGGCCTTCTGGCTATGGACGAGAACGTCCAGGGGGCGACACCAATCGGCAAAGTCGCCCCTTGCACTCATCGAAGACACCGTCGGGGCCTTACGCTACTCGCTGATGGATAGCCAGCGGGTACGATGTATGTCGAAGGCGTTGTTCTCGAAACCGGACACTTTGGGTGACACGACATTGCGTGACAGGTAATAGTAGATTGGAATGGCAGCAGACTCATCCATTGCAATCTGCTCCGCCTGCCGGAGTATGTCTGCACGCTCCTTGACATCGGTTAGTGAATTGGCCTGTTCGATCAAGGCGTCAAATTCTTCGTTCTTGTATCGGCCATAGTTGTACTGCACCGATGATTTCAACAAATTCAGAAAATTATCTGCATCATTGTAATCAGCCAGTCAACCAGCACGAGCCACCTCCAGAACGCCTCGTGACAGTTCATCGTAATGCACCTTCGTTTCCGTGTTGTACAGCTCTACATCGATACCCAGAGGCTTCCACATGGCGGCAATGGCAACTGCGATTCTCTTGTGGTTCTCGTTGGTGTTGTAGCGCAACTGTAGTGCCAGACGGTTATCCTCGTTATAACCTGCGCCTTCAAGTAGCTCTTTGGCCATCGCCAGCTTGTCGCCATAGCTCATGTCTTTCCAGTCAACCGTGTAGGGATCAGCATAGTTGGCCATGCCGGGAGGTACCCAGGAATAGGCTGGAATCTCCCCGGTACCGAGGATCTGTGGTCCTATGACTTCCCGATTTACGGACATGGACAAGGCTTTTCGCACATCCGGATTATCCAGTGGTGGCTTTGAATTATTCATCACGTAGTAGTACAGCCCGGCAAACGGTGCCACCTGAGCCTGTCCGGGCAGATTTTCCTGCATCCATTCGAACTGGTCGGTAGGAAACTCAGTGAGTATGTCGAACTCACCAGCGCGGTAACGTTTAAGTGCGGCTGACTCATCTTCAAGTGTGTAGAACTTAGCGCCTTCAATTGACACACTCTGCGCTGCGTGAAAACCGGAATTTTTTACAGTAGTAACATGGGAGCCTGGAACCCACTCAACCGGTACGTAAGGCCCATTAGTGACAATATTCTCAACCTTGACCCAATCGTCACCGTGCTCTTCGATCACATGCTGCGGCAATGGATAGGCCGTGTAGTGTGTCAGCGCGCCTATAAAATACGCTGTCGGTCTTTCCAGCGTGATTTCAAGTGTCATGTCGTCAATAGCTTTGACACCCAATTGTGCGAGATCGTCTATCTCACCCGCATTGATAGCTTCTGCATTTTTAATCGAGTATTGAAGGTAAGCATAGTCTGCCGCTGTTGCAGGATCGACCAGACGCTGAAAAGCAAACACAAAATCACCAGCCGTAACCGGTGTTCCATCACTCCAGTTTATGCCTTCACGCAAGGTAAACGTGTATACCAGACCGTCATCCGACAAACTCCATTCGGTCGCCTGCCCCGGAATGGGTTCCGCCAACATATCTTCGGTGACAAGACCTTCAAAGATATCACCAGCTATACGATTTTCCCAATCGCCTGATAACTTGTGTGGGTCCAACGATGAGGCATCAGCACCGTTGTGAATGTTGAGAGTATTTGCGTAAGCTTGCAATGATAGTAATGTGCCGGAGCAAGTATGAGACCTGCAACCACGAGCTTGACTATCTTGTGTCGAACACTTAACTTGATCATATGTGCTGGCTCTCCAGGTAAACTTTGGAGCACCAGCTTACATCATCCATCAAGTAGCGAGGGCAGTGTCAGCGAAAATGCGGGCACAAATGTAATCAGCATCAGAGCTGAAAAGATGGCCAGATAGAATGGCCAGATGGTTCTCACCGCTTTTTCAATTGGCACCTGCCCCACTGCACAACCAACAAACAGACACGCACCAACCGGTGGCGTACACAAGCCAAGCCCCAGATTCATCATCAGGATCATGCCAAACTGGAGCGGATCAACACCAATGGAGATTGCCAGCGGTAAAAATATGGGTGTACAGATAAGGATGAGCGCTGCCATGTCCATAATCATGCCAAGCATCAACAGCATGAAGTTGATCATCAACAACAGCGCAACAGGATTGTCAGAAATACCGAGCATGAAGTTGGTCATGGCGGTGGGTACTGAAAAGTAGGTCAGCATATAGCCAAAGGAGCCGGCGCAGGCGATGAGTATCATCACCATGGACGTCGTCTTTACAGAGTTACGCACCGCAATCTTGAAGTTTGACCAGGTGAGACTTCTATAAACAATGATAGTAACGATAAACGCGTAGATAGTACCGAATGCCCCTGACTCGGTCACCGTAAACACGCCGGACAGCACACCACCAACAATAATGACGGCAGTAAACAAGCCTGGCAAGGCCATCATAAAATTGATTATCAGCACCTTGAAACCTGGAAATATCTCGGCTTGATAGCCGCGCTTTACTGCAACGACATAAGCCACCGAAGCCAGGCAAATACACATCAGAACGCCGGGGACAACGCCTGCCAGAAACAGCTTTGAGATTGACACCGAGCCGCCTGCAGCGACCGCATAAAGAATCATGTTGTGACTGGGCGGAATCATGATACCGGCAATGGACGAAGTGACAGTGACGTTCACTGCATAGTCATCGTCATACCCTTTCTCCTTCATCACTGGAATAAGGATGGACCCCAGAGCGGAGATATCTGCAACCGCAGAACCGGAAATACCGCCAAAGAGCATGGAAGACATAACGTTGACCACGCCTAGACCACCGCGCACTGCACCAACCGCGCTGGATGCAAACTTTACCAGCCGCATGGCAATACCCCCATGAAACATGAGTTCGCCAGCGAAGATAAAAAAGGGTATGGCCATCAACGAGAAAACGTTGATACCCGATACGATGCGTTGAAAGGCCACCATCATGGGCAGACCTTCCGCGAAGAACGCGGATACCGCCGCGATACCTAAGGCAAAGGCGACCGGTACGCCAATAAACACGCAAAACGCAAACAACACAAGCAGGATGGCAAGACCCATCAGTTGCTGGCAGGGGTGGAGCTGATTGCAGAGCTACCCGCTTTCAGATCGGGTCTGAGCCACTCCACGATATGCCCGATCGAATACATCAGTGTCAGTGCACCGCAAAGTGTTATCGGAATGGCACGCAATCCTTCCGGCACACCCAGTAGTGGGATTTCGGATCCCCATTTGAAAATCACCAGATCGTAGCTGTTAATCATCATTACAGCGCCAAAAACCGCCATGATGACATGTGCCAGCAGTTCAAGCGCACGTCGTACCATTGCGGGAAGTATGTCCCGCAGGTAAGTAACCCCCAGATGGGTACCGCGATGGACGCCAACAGAGGCACCCAGGAACCCGATAAGAACGATCAGAAGCAGAGAGACCTGTTCTACCCAGGTCGGCGTGGCGTTAAGCACATAGCGCCCGTAAACGAGCCAGCCAAAGATCACTGTCAGGACGACCAGCGCCACACCGCAAATCCACTCACTGATTAGACACAGCAAATCGAGCAGAGTACGGTACGCGCTGACCACGACGTTTTCGCTTTCGACTGACCCGGTAGCCGGTGACTAGTCTGTGTTTCTGATCAGATCAACCAGCGACACCAACTCAGGGTTGTTAGCAAGGTAGGTGTCATAAACGGGCTGCATGGCAGCTTGAAATGCAGACTTGTCCGCGATCTCGTTGTACTCAACGCCCTCGGCCATCACCTTGTCGCGGCTCTCGGCTTCTCTTGCAGCCCACAACTCACGTTGCAGCACTGCTGATTCGCGCGCAGCCTCTGTGACCATCGCCTGATCCTCTGCAGACAGCGCATTAAAAGTGTCTGCATTGATGCAAACACATTCTGGAATGATCAGGTGCTCGGATAACGAATAGTAACCGGCAACCTCGAAGTGGCCGGTCGATTCATAACTGGGCCAGTTGTTTTCGGCACCATCGACCACGCCCGTTTTCAAAGACTGGAACACTTCGGCAAAGGCCATGGGCGATGGGTTTCCGCCCATGGCCGAGATCATGCCGGAATAGAGGTCGTTGTTCATCACGCGAATTTTCATCCCTTCGATGTCGGCGGGCGTTTTGACCGGTTTCTTGGTGTTGTAGAAAGAACGTGCACCGGAGTCGTACCATGCCAGGGCGATTATTCCCTTCTCTGCCATACCCGCACTGATCTGTGCGCCAGCTTCACCGTCCAGGGCTCTGTGCATATGGGCAACATCCTTGAAGATGAATGGCAAGGAGACTACATTCGCCGCTGGAGCGATGGGTCCGATTGGGCCCAGATTGAAATTACCGATGGCAACACCACCCAACCGGAGTTGTTCTATAGCATCAGGCTGGCTGCCCAGAACACCCGAATGAAACATTTTGAGTGTGATGCGACCCTCGGAGCGCTCTTCCAGCAAGTCGGCAAACTTGTTCATGCCAACGGTATTCGGGTAGCCATCAGGATGGATATTCCAGCCCTTCCACTCAGCGGCAGTGGCGACCGAGGAATAGCCCAAGCCCATAACCAGCCCGATAGCACCTGCCATCGCCAGTCGTTTAAATCGGGCCTTTACAGCTGAAAGGGGTGAAAGTGCATTTACTTGCTCTACCATGGACGCTCTCCTGTGACGAGGCGTACATAGTTAAGCAGTTGAGCTCAAACGTCAAGCGTTTGCCCAAACTCCTGACACATTAATCAGGCGGCCTGCCGCTCTGTTCTGGCCTTGGCAATCAAATCGTGAAGCGTCTCAGAGAATTCTGTGGCAATCAGCTTGGCAACATAGGCGTCAGCGCCCACTTTCATTCCCAGTTTCTTATTTTGCGCTGCTGACAACGAAGAATGCATCATGACGGGAATACCGTTAAAGCGTGCATCTTCCTTGATCTTTGTGGTCAGTACATAGCCATCCATATAGGGCATTTCTACATCGGTCACGATAGCCTGAATCCAGTCTGATAAAGGCACACCCGCCTCTTCAGCTTCTTTTGCGGCCGCTTGCAATGCCTCCCATGCGTCCCGACCGTTATTAAAACTCTTGTGAGAGATGTTCATCTTGTCGAGTAATCGTCCAACCTGAATGCGCGCAACGCCGGAATCATCGGCAAAGTAGACACATCTCGCCTCATCATATTCTTCACTGACGATTGTGGACAGATCCGAATCGAACGTGGAACCGAGCACCTCAGCAATGATTTTTTCAACATCGATAAGCAAGAGAATACTGTCATCCTCAAGCTTGCTCATGGCAGTCAGCATGTTATCCAGATTGCTGCTGATCAGCTCATTGGGTTCTACAATTTCACTCCATGCCAACTGGATGATGTCGTCAACCTCACTCACAAGAAAGCCCTGAGTGTGGTTATTGAATTCAGTGACGATCAGAATTTTCTGGTCGGGTGAAGAGTCGTATCCACAGTAGTGGTTCAGATCAATGACGGGTACCGCCTTACCACGAATATTAGCGACACCGGCCAGACTTGATGCCGCTTCGGGAATCTTGATTAGCTCAGGTACCGTCATGAGCTCGCGCACCTTGAACACGTTGATACCAAAGCGTGTCTCGTTTTCAAGCTGATCTTTGCGTCCGAGGCAGAACATGAGAATTTCAAGCCGATTGGTGCCCGCCAGATTCGTGCGATCATCTATCGATTGAAAAATGTCAGTCACTTCTGTTCCCTTCCGCTGCTAATTGTGCGATTTTCGCCCGATAAACGCTTTAGCGACGGGCAAACTGCAAAGCTTTACTCAACCACGTTACGTCAGACCCGGTCTTGTGCGTTGCATTAGCAAAGGGTGTGCAAGTCGGCGGCCATAAACCCATAGAAATAACCAGCGACAATTTGCAGCGTTACTGGCCGACAATCAACGTAGACCTTGCACAGCGAGGGCCTTTAACCTGACCTCAGCCCCTGAGAGGCTGTTCCAGATTCGCCACCATTTGCGAATCGAGGTTCATGGCACTGGCAAGATTGTCCAGATAGACCCGCTCTGACTGACTATCTATGTCCACGACAAGCGCTGATGCCAGATAAAGTTCAGCCGCTGTCTCCGGGGTATCGGCCAGCGCAGCAACAGAACGGACATCGACCGGTTTGTTTAATTCCGCTAGCAGGAATTGCGTCACGTCCTTTTCAAGACCCAGACTGTCAATCTGTTGCCTGATCAACGCCATTTCAGTCTCGTCGATGTGCCCATCCGCACGAGCAGCGCTAATCATCGCCTGAACAATTGCCTCGCTCCTGACCGTTGCCTGAATGGCCGACAAATCAGCGATCGGCGTACCGGGTTCGAACTGATCAAGGTCAAGTACCTTGCCGGAGATTGAGCCCGGCATGGTTTGCGCAGCCGCACCCGTTTGGTCATGGCCGATGGCACTCTGCTGTTGTGCTGCCTGCCACTGAGTAAACGCCTTGTATGCAAGGCCACCGATGGCCGCTGTGCCGCCCAGTTTCACCGCTTTCTTTGCAAACTTGCGCGTACCCTTACTGCCAAAAAGCAGAGCGACTGCGCCAGCCGCCAACGCTCCCGTGCCAACACCCTTAAGCATGGCCGTGCGTTCATCTCCGGCCGGCGGAATAATGGACTTCTCCTCGGCCATCCTTATGCCTGTCTGTGTCGCTCTTTGCGACTGCTCCAGCAAACCATCCAGGATAGCTCTTGCATCCATCTGTGTATCTCCGCGAAACGTATTTATTGACTACCGGTGTGTGAATACCGGGTATCTTTGAATTATTGGGGCTGAGTTGAACAATAAAAAGGTGTCTTTCACTGCCTATCGAAAATTGTCACGCACCAGACTTTAACCTAAGCTCTGGTTCGTACATATGAGACTTGCACGACAATGAACGAAAAGAAATCCAAAACGTTGGCACCCTACGGTAGTTGGGAGTCTCCACTATCTGCCGAGATGCTGGTTACTGGTGCTGTCGGAATCAGCGAGGTTATCCCGGATGCCGATGCGGTGTGGTGGGCCGAGTCTCGCCCGGAGGAGAGTGGCCGTGTTGCCTTGATGCGTCATCAAGACGGTAAAAGCGTAGAGGTCACCTCCGCCGACACAAATGTGCGTACGCTCATGCATGAATACGGAGGCGGCGCATGGTGGGTAGAAAACAATACTGCCTGGTATGTCGACTACGCTGACCAGCGTCTGCGCCGGATTCGATACTCGGAAACACACAAACCAGACGTTCAGGTTTTGTCGGCGAAACCCACTTCACCGCGTGCCATGCGTTTTGCCGACATGCGCCCCAGCCGGGATGGGTACTGGATTATCAGTGTTTGTGAACGCCACTCGGCTGGTCAAAAGGAGCCACAGAATCTTATCTGCGCGGTAGCACAAGATGGATCACTGACACAAATTGATCTTGCAACTGGTGCAGATTTTTATGGCTCTGTCTGCCTCTCACCCGACGGCAGACATCTGGCATGGGTTCAATGGGATCATCCAAATATGCCTTGGGACACGACAACTTTGATGATGGCTACGATCAATAGCGATAGTGAGAAAATCTCTCTATCCGATGTTCATGCTGTGGCTGGCGGTGAGGATGAAGCCATTGTGCAGCCCCTGTTTTCTCCGGACAACCGGCTTCACTATCTCTCCGACAGGAACGATCTCTGGCATCTGTACGTGACGGGCAACGATACCGCTGTACTCAGTCTTGACGGTGAAACAGGCTACCCTCCGTGGGTTCATGGACTGGCACGCTACGGCTTCGATGAGCACGGCAAGGTTACCGCCGCATACTTTAAGGATGGATTGGATCATCTGCCACAACACCCCGAGGGCAGCGCCTTTCATTCGGTAAGACTCAGCGGTTCCAGGCTTGCATTTGCAAGCGCATCCTGGAGTCGTGAGACGTCGGTCCACTACGATGGAAACGTTGTGCATGAACCGCGCAAGCTCCCTTTGTCCGACGCCTATCTGGCGCCACCGGAAGTACTGACCTTCCCTACCGGTCCAGAGGGTTCAGGGGAGATTGCTCACGCACTGTTCTTCGCGCCCGCCAACCCTGACTATGAAGCACCCGACGATGAAAAACCGCCGTTGATGGTGCTAGCTCATGGAGGACCGACCTCGGCCGCACGGTCACAATTATCGTTGGCACAACGTTTCTGGACCAGTCGAGGGTTTGCTGTGGTCGATGTCAATTACCGTGGCAGCAGCGGGTACGGCCGCACATATAGAAAAAAACTGAACGGTGAATGGGGAATTGCAGACGTCGAGGATTGTGTGGCCGTTGCGCAGTTTTTGGTTAAGCGTGGCGATGTGGACAGCGCACGTCTGATTATCCGTGGCGGTAGTGCTGGCGGGTTTACCGTGTTGTCAGCGCTTGCCATGCACGAAACGTTCACGGCCGGCGCAAGCCTTTACGGAGTGGCGGATCTGGAAGCTTTGGCGAACGATACCCACAAGTTTGAGTCGCGTTACCTGGATAGCCTGATAGGACGTTGGCCAGAGGATTCGGATATCTATGCACAACGATCCCCCATCAACCATTTGTCGGGCTTCAGCGCACCTATGATCGTGCTTCAGGGCTCAGAAGATGCCATCGTGCCACCAAACCAGTCGAGAATGATTGTAGAGGCTCTGGATAAACGTGGCTTACCGGTTGCCTATCTTGAGTTCGACGGTGAGCAACACGGGTTTCGCAAAGCCGAGACGATCATCAAGGCTACGCTATCAGAGCTGGCATTCTACGGTCAGGTGTTCGGCTTCCGTCCCGCTGGCGAAACGATGGATGTTGACATACGAAACCTGCAGAACGATTAAACAACGCTGCTGGCATGTGCATTCGTCGGCTTGGTTTCATCGGCGATCAGCTGACGCAAGGCTTCTGGCTCACACGGTTTATGTAGCAAGGGGAAACCAAGCGCCCTGATGTCTTGTAGTCGATCCGGCGATATGTCACCGCTGAGAATAATAGCCGGTATATTCGTGTTCAGCGCTTTTCTGACACGGGTGATAACGTCACCGCCGGTCTCACCATCGCGTAGTCGGTAGTCGCTGATGATCAGGTTGGGAATATCCCCAATTTCGTGCAATTGATGCGTGGCCGCGGTGCCGGAGCTAGCGCACATGACAATACAACCCCAGGTCTGCAACAGACCCTCTATAGCGAGACAGACGTCTTCTTCGTCGTCTACCACCAGAATAAACAGTGACGCAACATGATCCGATGCACGTTTTTCGGGACTATGATCTGGCAGGCATTGTGACTCGTCGCCTTCTGTTATTCCGACGCTGAACGTAGCGCCGTGACCCAGTGTCGATGACACGCGCAACTTGCAATCAAGAATATCTGCCAATCGCTTAACGATCGACAACCCCAATCCAATACCCTGACTACGATCCCGCTCGACGTTCCCCAACTGCACAAACTCATCGAAGATTCGATTGTGATCTGCTAAAGGGATGCCCACGCCACTGTCCTCCACGGATATCCAGATACGACCATCCATTACAGCTGTTGATACCTCCACATACCCAGTGTGCGTGTACGTAATGGCATTGCCAACCAGATTACGGATAAGCCGCTCCAGCAACAGCGGATCGGTATAGACCGTCTGGCTGTCATATTTCACCTGAAAATCAAGATTTTTCTCGGACGCTAACGGTTTAAATTCTCCTTCTATCTGCGACAGCAGCGCACCTACGAAAACGTGCTGACTATCAACGACAAAGGTGCCTGCGTCCAGCTTCGAAATATCCAGCAAGGCATTGAACAGTTCTTCGAGAGACTTCACGGACGAATCAATCTGGTTAACCAGCGTCTTGTGCTTGGTGTCGCGAGTCTGCATTTCAAGCGTCGCTGTAAACAGGCGAAGAGAATGCAACGGTTGTCGTAGATCATGACTTGCTGCCGCCAGAAAGCGTGACTTGGCCATGTTGGCTTTCTCCTCGCTTTCAAGGGCAATTTCCGCCCGTTGATACTGATGCTTGAGATCGTCAAGTAACTCGATGTTGTCAAAGCGCAAATCGATTGACCTGAGAAATGATGCCTTGATGCTGCGCGAAGAACCAATACTGACAAATATATACAACAACGCGAGGACACCGATCCACCCCGCACTGGGTGCATCAAGGTACATCGTACGGACGGCTATTGGAGCCATCAGGGGAATGATGTACAGCAAATACATGGCGCGCATGTAGGAAATGGTTGCCGTCGCCGTAGCAACCATACCGGTAACCAACATGTAGACCAGCAGGCTGGTGACCGGGTTATCCAATGAGATGGCCAGAAAGGCCATGACACCGAAGCAACACGCGGTTAACGTCGACATTAACGTCGATATCTGCATGCGCAAGTTGACGTTTTCTGCTGTCGTCGGCTCCTTGCGCCAGTAGAAGAGAATAATTGCACGCACTACAACAATGAGTAATACAACGCCTGCCCAGGTCAACCTGAAACGCAACGAAAGCTGATCAACCGTGGCGGTTGCCATGATAATCGCGGCAAACGCAGATGCCGGAATAATCCAGATGAGATTGCTGAGAAGCAGGGAGAACTGTGCGAGGAGAGAATCAATCTCTCGCGAGGATTTCGTACTCATTTGGGTGTTGCATCAACAAGCACCATCGATAAACGGAGGCCTTCAAACTCTACTTGATCACCGTGGAAGATCTTGCGTCGCCGCCGGGTTTCAACATCGCCATTGACTGATACAAGCCCATCGTCGATGACAAGCTTGGCCTGCGCCCCGCTGGCAACCAAACCTTCAAATTTGAGAATTTTGTAGAGCTCGACAGGCTGGCTGTCGAGTATTACCGTCTGGGTATCCTGCCCTTCTGACATCGCCACTTACTACTGCACCTCGGGTTTCCAGTATACCGCCTGATTTAACGAAAAAAAATCAGCAACTGTGAAAGCCTGCAATTTAGCGGCTAAAAGGCCGACACGAACAGAGATCGTTCAGCTGGCCCTGGCGTAAGGGTTTTCGTTCTCGTTTATTCGCCTGATCAATGTGTCAAGCACTTCATCAGCCTTATCGTTATCGATTTGACACGTTCCCGCAGCCGCATGCCCTCCACCGCCGTACTCCAGCATCAGCTCACCAACATGCGTCTGGCAGCTACGATCAAAAATTGATTTACCAGTTGCGAATACCGTGTTCTGACGCTTGAAACCCCACATCTGATGGATTGATATGTTGCATTGTGGAAACAAGGCATAAATGGCAAACCGACTGCCAGGGTGTATCGTCTCTTCTTCGCGCAGATCCAGCACCACCAGATTGCCATGCACCGTACCGCAGCGAAGGATTTGATCCTTGAACGCATCTGCGTGCTCCAGATATAGCTCCACACGCTCTGCGACATCGGGCAACAGGAGAATGTCGTCAATACTTGATTTCTTGCAATGGTCAATCAACTCCATCATCAGCGCGTAGTTGGAAATTCTGAATTCTCTGAATCTGCCGAGGCCCGTTCGTGAATCCATAAGCATGTTGAGCAGCTCCCAACGCTGTGGCTGTAGTACTTCCTGCAGGCTATATTGCGCGGAATCTGCCTTGTCGACAGCTTCCATCATCTCATCCCAACTCTCGGGAAAAGTCGCATGCCCACCGAAATGCTTCCAGACAACTCTGGCAGCTGACGGCGCGTCCGCATCTATCACGTAGCTGTCTCGCTGCACCTTGTTTCGCTTGACCTCAGATTCGTGATGGTCAAAAACCAGGTGCGCCCCATCGACAAACGGCAGATTGGTGGTGATATCCCTGTTAGTGATATCAATCTTGCCATCCTGCATGTCCTTGGGATGGACAAAGCTGATCTCGTCAATCATGTCCAGATGCTTCAGCAACACAGCACAGACAAGTCCATCAAAATCGCTACGGGTAACCAGGCGGTAGGTATCAGTCATCAGGGTATCGCGCTGCTTTAGTTAAGTATCTGGTCTGACATCGGCGACAAAGAGCGAGGGGTTGAGAACTAACCGTTAAGTGTGCGAATCAGTACTGCCGTTTTTTCAGCAACTAGCCTAATTCACTTTTCCCGGGCGGCAAGCGCGGCCTTGAGCTGCAGCGCCAGCGCTGACGGTTGATCAGCTCCTGCCGATGTCGCCTTCGCCCTGCCATCGCGTGCAGGCGCTCCTCGGGCATTCTGACGGCTATTGCCGTTACGTGCTTCTGAGTTCACTGACGACTCTGAGCGCGGCTTTGAAGAACGCGTGGAATCCGATGGTCGATTGCGAGCATTGCCATTTTGCTCAAGCTCTACGGCACTGTCGCTCATTCGCATTGACAAGGCAATTCGTTGACGTTGCACATCGACACTCATGACCTTCACCTTGACAATGTCGCCTGCCTTGACGACCTCACGCGGATCCTTGATGAAGGTATCACTCAGGGCCGAAATGTGTACCAGACCATCCTGATGTACCCCTACGTCAACGAAGGCACCAAACGCGGTAACGTTAGTTACCTTGCCTTCGAGAATCTGATCCGGCACCAGATCACTGATCTTTTCCACGCCATCAGCAAATCGTACCGCCTTGAACTCTGGACGTGGATCGCGGCCCGGTTTCTCCAGCTCCGCCAGAATGTCCCTGACCGTCAAAAGACCAAACTGCTCATCGACAAAATCTTCAGCGTTGATGGAATGCAGCCTTGCACGGTCACCGATCAGTTCATCCACTGAACACTGCGCCTTGTCGACAATACGCTTGACCACCGGATAACTTTCCGGATGAACGCCAGACCCATCCAGCGGATCACGACCATTGCGAATTCGCAGAAAACCCGCCGCCTGTTCAAATGCCTTGGGTCCCAGACGTGGAACCTTCTTTAATTCCTTTCGTGTGCTGAACATACCTTGCGTATCACGATAGTCAACAATGTTCGCGGCCAGTGTCGGTGTCAGACCCGCTACGCGTGTCAGCAGCGCTGCTGATGCAGTACCCAGATCAACTCCTACTGAGTTAACGCAATCCTCCACCGTAGCATCAAGGCTACGCGCTAATGCGCTCTGTGATACATCGTGCTGATACTGTCCCACTCCAATGGCTTTCGGATCAATTTTAACAAGTTCAGCCAGTGGATCCTGAAGCCGCCGAGCGATAGAAACCGCACCACGGATAGTGACGTCCAGATCGGGGAACTCATCTTCGGCAAGTCTGGATGCAGAATAAACCGAAGCGCCAGCCTCAGACACAACAACCTTGGTCATCTGGCGACGTTGATCCGCAGGTTTGCCGGCCATTATTTTGATCAGTTCGTCCGCAAGTTTTTCTGTTTCCCGACTGGCCGTGCCGTTTCCCACAGCGACCAGCTCTACAGCATGCTTTGCGCATAGTGTTGCCAGAGATGCAATCGATGGTTGCCATTGCTGTTGTGGCTTGTGAGGATAGATTGTCGAAAAATCCAGTACCTTGCCGTTGCCATCGACAACAGTTACCTTCACCCCGGAACGGTAACCGGGATCGAGTCCCAGTGTTGCCCGTGCACCTGCAGGAGCCGCCAGCAACAGGTCTTTGAGGTTACTGGCAAAAACGTTTATCGCTTCGCTGTCAGCCCGAGTACGAAGCTCCGCAAAAAGCTCGCTTTCCAGATGCAGCGAGATCTTTATCTTCCAGGTCCATGATACAACTTGCGCCCTCCAGGTATCCGCCGCTAGCGATGTGTTCTGGAAACCCAGGTGCGAAGCGACGGTGTCGATACAACGCGTATCCGAATATTCATCGCCATCCTTGAGCAGTAGTTGCAGCGACAAAAAACCTTCACCTCGCCCTCGAAACATCGCGAGTGCCCGATGCCCGGGAACACGATCCAACCGCTCTTGATGGTCAAAGTAGTCAGAGAATTTTTCACCCTCGCTTGCCTTGCCCTTAACCAGTGATGAACACAGATACGCCTGCTCCTTTAACAACGTGCGTAAGCGAGCAATCAGCGCAGCGTCTTCAGCGAACCGCTCCATGAGTATATAACGTGCGCCTTCCAGTGCAGCCTTCGTATCGGCAACCTGTAGCGCTGGATCTAAAGCATCGCCCAGAACGATAAAATCCTGCGCGAGCACGTCCGGGTCATTGTCCGGTGATTGCCATAGCTGCTCAGCCAGGGGCTGCAACCCAGCCTCTATGGCAATCTGCCCCTTGGTTCTTCGCTTCTTTTTATACGGCAGGTACAGGTCTTCCAGCTCGGCCTTGGTCTGTGCATGGGCCAACTGAGTCTTTAGGGCATCGCTCAGCTTTCCTTGCTGATCGATGGCTTCCATAATGGACGTACGCCTCTGTTCCAGTTCGCGCAGATAGGCAAGGCGCTCCTCAAGATCGCGCAACTGTGAATCTGTCAGTGCACCGGTTGCCTCTTTTCTATAACGCGATATGAAGGGTACCGTAGCGCCGGAATCAAGTAACTCGACAGCCGCTTTTACCTGATGCTCCGATGCATTGATTGTTTGCGCAATTGTTGCATTGATGGAATTTCGGGCCATTGCGCTCATAGAAGGGATTGCCTCACCTGAATTAGTTCGGCCACGATGGACACAGCAATCTCTGCCGAGCCTCGCGCACCAATGGATAGGCCAATCGGCCCCTTGAGCCGTTTGACACTTGAAGGGGGAACGTCCAGTCCTACCAGACGCTTGCAACGTTTTTCGTAATTTCTGACAGAGCCCAGTGCACCGACATGAAATGCTCTGGATGGCAGAGCCTCCATCAAGGCCAGATCATCGATATTAGGATCATGACTTAATGCAAGTACGGCGCTTCTATCGTCTCTGGCAAACTCTATGACTGCATCATCGGGACTCATATCCACAACCGGCACGTTTTCGACATCCCAGTTCTCTCGAAATTTATCTCGTGGGTCGACCACACGCACATCAAAATCCAACGCTTTCGCAAAGCGCGCCGTATATCGTGAAAGCTCACCGGCACCCACGAGAAGCAATTGCCAGCCCGGCCCGAAAACCTGTGTCAATTGCGGCGCTTGCCAGGCAAAGGCATCATCCTCGCTCGCCGGTGCCACAGTGGCCTGTTGGGTTTCGGTACTGACCCGCCGGACAACACGCTCTCGCCTGCCAAGATGTTGCAAAAGCTCATGGATGGGGTGCGCATCAGTGAGTGTCTCGAACAGCAGTTCCAGTTCTCCACCACAAGCCAGTCCGAATCGCTTTGCATGCTCATCATCGATACGATGCGTATGAACCTGTGGTAAATCGCTTGATCGAAATTGCTCACTTAGCTGACTTTCTATGCAACCACCTGACACCGAGCCTGCGAGCACACCATCCTCACGGATAGCGGCTATCGAACCGGGCGGACGTGGCGATGACCCCCAGGTTCGCACCACGGTGACAAGCTCGACGGCGAAACCTTGTGTAAGCCAGCCATGGGCCGCTTCCAGCACATCCTGTTGACTGCTTTTCATGATGTGACCTGTGGCGCCAAGGCCTCATCTGCTTCGATCGAAACCGATACATGGTCAGCCGTAAACGGACAGTTGAATTCCAGATGACAGGCAACCAACTGGAGATCGATATCTGTCGTGAGAGCATCATCCTGCCCTGCGTATAGCCTGTCCCCGACGATCGGGTGCCCAAGCTGCGACAGATGCCGGCGAATCTGGTGCTTGCGACCGGTTTCAATCGACAACGTAAGCACGGAGCACTGATTGAGTTTGTCTGGCATCGTTTGATTAACTGTGGTGAGCGCCGTCCTGCCGTCTATTGATGAATCAATCCGAAAGGGCAATGCGTGCTGAAAGTTACCAACAACGGTTGCCTGATAGGTTTTTTTTACCTCTCTTTTCTCGAACATGCCTGCCAGATTGCGCAAGGCGTTTTTTGTGTATGCGATTAACATCAACCCTCTAGCCGCACGGTCGAGACGGTGAACAAGGTAGCAGTGTCGTCCCTGGATACTGGCTGCTACTTCAGTAGCCACCGTATGATCAGACCATTTACTGCCCTGACAATGCATACCGGCTGGCTTGAACCAGATGCCGTAATTGACATGGTCCGCGACACAGCGCATAGACTGCGCTGTTGTCGCAAGCAACTGCGGATTGTAGTTGAGCATGACTAGCGAGCCCGCACTGATATCAGTGCACAGTGCCCGAAGGCGGCGCGGCCTTGTCTGGCCCTTGCCCCGTTGCAGGCTGACCCAGACGGCGCCCTTGCAAGCCGCGTCCAGCAAAACAGATTCAGCTAGGTCGGATTCACGCTGCAAAGCCTGTAAGGCGCTTTCACCTGCCTGTATGGCAGTCCTGTATTGGGCGACGTTGTTCACCATCAATCTGCCAGTGCATGAATCTCACTGGCGGCCGAGCGCGCGGTTTTAAGCATAAAACCATGTTCTGATGCTATGAAAAACATGCTGATGCCAAGAGACTTCAACGCTTGAGCACTTGAGGTATCCGGCGCAAAAGTCATACAAGCCTTATTATGCGCCTTGCTGCATTCGCCGACACGTCGCATGGCATCGCGCACCGGTGCGGAAGCCGGGTCGGTTAAACCCAGGCATACCGACAGATCAGCAGGCCCAATAAACAAACCGTCAAGCCCTTCAACACTGGCAATATCAGATGCAGCATCGACGGCTTCCGGTTCCTCTATCTGAGCGATGACCACAGTCTCCTCAACACTTTGCTGGAGAATGTCCGCCATGGGCCGCGTGGCAAAGCCTGCCCAGCGTGTGGAGCCTGCGAAGCCCCGTCCACCATGACCAAACCGCGACCAGCGTGCAATGTCTCGGGCTTTTTCAACGCTGTCTACATGCGGCACAATGACGCCCAGCGCACCGCTGTCGAGCACTTTGAGAATTTCGTCGGCAGAACCGGTCGGTACGCGCACCAGTGTGGGAAAGTCGAGTGCTCGCGCGATTGCCAGGCAGGCATCCAGTCGACCACGATCAAACGGTGAATGCTCTGCATCCAGGGTGATGAAATCGAGTCCTGATCTGGCCAGAACTTCCACCACTTCGTGAGCCGGCGTTTTTACGAACGTACCGCATAGCATCTCGCCAGCGAGCATGCGTGAACGAAAAGTCTGAAATTGACTCATGGTGGCGCCTCAGGTCATGGAACCCTCTACTTTAACCTTATATCAACTGCGAATCTTCATGAAACAGCTGAAATCTTTGTCAGATGTGTTCCGCAACCGGACACCTATGGATCACGGCGTGAATGTTGGGTCAAATCGACGAGGCTTTTACCTCACGAGCTCTGCGGATTGTCAGCCATGACAATGCCCCACCAGCAACCACCAGAAACGGGATCATGGCAAGATTAACCGTGTTCCAGCCATGTACCGGTGTACCGCCTGAGCAATTAAGCAACCCGCCAGAGGCAATGCTGGCGAGCGTGACACAGCCGAAGACCATCATATCGTTGAGGCCTTGAGCGTTGCCTCGCTCATGCGGTGCGTGGGCGCTGGACAACAAGGTGGTTGCTCCAATGAATCCAAAATTCCACCCAATGCCCAGCAATATCAACGCACCAAAAAAATTGCCCAGCGTCACCCCACTGAGTGCCACCACACCTGCCAGACCAAGAATGACGAGGCCTGCGGAAATGATTCGCGTAACACCAAAACGTACAATCAGGTGACCGGTAAAAAACGATGGTATGTACATGGCCAGCACGTGAGCCGAGACAATATCGTTGGCGTTACTGCCAGAAAACCCGCAACCTACGACCGCCAGCGGTGTCGAGGTCATGACCAGATTCATCAATGAGTAGGACACCATCCCACAGATGATTGCCACGCACACCGTCGGGTTACGTAACAGCTGCATCCGCGAACGAGCAGCTAGCGCCTGTCCAGCGCTATTCTGGCCTGCAGTGACCCTAGGCAAATCCAGGAGCAGGAAAAGGAACATACCAACCAGATTCAAAACAATGATCGCAAGGTAAGTGGCTATAAACGGGTTGGGCAGAAACATCCCGCCAAACACCGGTATGTACGTGATGTCAAACATCAGTTTGTTAAGCTGGGGGCCAAATATGGCTGACAGCAATCCACCTGCCATAACGTAGGAGATTGCCTTGGGCCGAAAATCCTCGGTCGCGGTGTCAGCAGCAGCGAAACGATAGAAGCCATGCGCAGACATATAGATGCCAGTGCAGTATGACCCCAGCAGCAAGGTACCAAACGATGCAGTAAACAAGGCAAACACTGAAATAGCAGCGCCGATTGCACCAAATATGGCACCCACAAAAAAACCGAAACGACGACCACGGCGCTGCATCAGGGGCGACATCCAGGGTGCCGTCGTCATTGAACCGAACACGATGCAGGAGATGGGCAGTGTGGCAAAGCAGATGTTGCCTGCCAGCATACCTCCGGCCAGCCCGCCGACAACGAACATCATCGGCAGTTGTGCCCCAAGAATGGCCTGTGCAGCAACAAGCACGGCAACATTGCGTTGGGTCCGCTTGTCCACGACACTTGCCATCTGCTTACTTCCCGAAGTCATTGCTAAGGCTACAGCATACCGAGTTCATTACAGCCACGTCCGATATTCGCGTTGTACCAGACTATTTTCGTATTTTTCCGGGTTAATAGTTCTTGCCGGTGACAACCACCGTCCCGAAATGTCATCGTCGAAAGGTATCTTATATTCGTATGCGCTGTATTCCCATGCTGACGGGGTTTGCAACGCATGACCTTTGCGTCATGTATTTATCGTATGCTCAAAATCACACAATACTCATTGCATCAGGTCAGAATCCATACTGCTTCAGGGCAAATAGCGTGCAGTCCCGGTTAACACGTCAATAGATTTTTTATCAAGTTGTTAACGCTGCAACGAGCCTTGGGCAATCGCAGTATTCACTTAACTATTCGATGGAGAAATTTTTATGACTATTCGCAAGACAGCAATGACTATTGCTTTTCCTCTGGCTTTACTGTCAGCAATTGCGATCGCTCAGAATGATCCGAACGCCATAATGGAAGCACTGGACACAGACGGCAGTGGTACCTTGTCCGAAGTCGAAGCATCTGCCAGTGAAATGATCATTGGTAACTGGGCTGCACTGGACGCTGATGAAAATGGTGAGATCTCTGTTGAGGAACTCAGCGTTATTGCTCAGTAAGTTTCGGCAAATAAACGACCGGTTCCCGTCCGCGTATTGTTAATACCATGAAGGCAAACCGGGACACTGGATGATCGGGTCGAGCCTGCGGGTGCCGGAACAATTCCGGCACCCGCTTGGTATAAGCGGTTGCCGACTATAAACGGTTGCCTTGGCATCTATCGTTAGTCAAACTACCCGCTTTGTTCATTGACGGATAGTTCTCATGCAGTTGGCCGCCCTGTTACAGGGATTTTTTATCGGTTTCGGATTGATTCTTGCCATCGGTGCTCAAAACGCGTTCGTACTTCGCCAGGGGTTACGTGGCGAACATGTATTTCTGGTTTGCTTTACGTGTGCCTTATCCGATGCGCTGCTAATCACTCTGGGTGTCGCTGGGTTCGGCATCATCTTGTCAGCGGCTCCCTGGGTTGATCCGGTATTTCGTACAGCAGGCGTCGCTTTTCTGATCGTTTACGGCTTACGTGCATGGTATTCAGCCTGGCGAGGGGTAGACGCCGGACTGGAAGCCAGTGAGACACCCGCCGCATCATGGCAGATAGCGCTGGCAACCTGTCTTGCATTCACCTGGCTGAACCCTCACGTCTATCTCGATACCGTTGTTCTTCTCGGATCGGTATCCAGTGCATTCGAGGGACGTCGCATCGCTTTTGCCATGGGCGCGATAACCGCGTCGTTTACGTTTTTCTTTGCACTGGGTTTTGGTGCACGCTATCTCAAACCACTCTTTGTCAAAGCATCCGCATGGCGGGTGCTGGATGCAGCGATCGGTTTTGTGATGTTTGCTATCGCAATCAGTCTGATACGCACCGCCTAACCGCAAACGACTGCGTCAGTCTGTGGAAGCCCTCATCCAGACCGACCTCCGGTTGCCAGTTGAGAAGTTCGCGCGTTTTACGCTGATCAAACCAGTGTGCTGTGGCCAGTTGTTCGGCAAGGAACCGCGTCATGGGCGGGTCATCCTGCCGGTCCAGAGCTTGCCAGATTTTTTCTATCGTCATACCTGCTGCGATAGCTATGGGAGTGGGTACATGACGTAATGCTTTGTCGATGTCTGCAGCTTTCAGAATCCGATAGATAATTTCATTGACGGTTCGTGGTTGACCATTTGAAATGACCAGAGCCTGCCCTGCCGCACGCTCTATATTGTCGATACCAGCGACGATGGCGCTGGCCGCATTGTCGATAAATGTCGTGTCTATAAACGCCTGACCACTGCCCACGAGTTGAAGCCGCCCCGCCTTTGCTCTATCAACAATTCGTTGTACCAGTTGCTGATCCCCAGGTCCCCAGACAAGATGCGGACGCAAACTGACCACCTGCATCCTGTCTCCATTCGCTGAAAGCGCTATCTGCTCACCCAAAGCCTTTGACCGCGCATAGTGTCCTCTGACGTGTTCCGGCGCAGCCTCTGCCGAACCTGCACCCACCAGGGAGCGACCCGCGTGTGCCACGGACGGTGACGAGATGTGAATGAATCTGCTAACCCCACACGCTTGAGCGGCTTGAATGACACGACGTGTCCCATTAATATTCAGCGCCTCAAAGGCCTCCCATCGGCCCGACACACTGACCTTCGCCGCAAGATGTACAACAGCGTCACAGCCCTGCATACCCCTGGCCAGCGTGTCTTCTACTGACAGGGTTTGCAAATCTGTTGTTTTCGATTTATTTGCAGACAAGTCGCAGCGGAGCTCGGTGACACCTTCAAGGCCCGATAGCCCACGCTGTACGACCGTAATCTCGTCACCACGTTGCTGCAAGCGATTAACAAGGTGCTGACCAATAAGGCTGCTTGCACCAGTTACAAGAATCTTCACAACGCAGCTACCTTGTCACCTGCAAGCACTCTGGACGCCCAACCGGCTATGGCGGTTCTGTCTATCTTAGAGTTATGTCGTCGATCGACCGGTAACTGGCTTGCAACCAGCACCGCGGTGACATCGACCCCGTCTGTCATGACTAGCCGCACCTTGTCGATAAGCTCCAGAGACGCACCCCCAGTCGGGTGTTTGTCGTCTTTCATCTGTACAACCGCTACTACGGCCTGTGTTCCCGGTGGGCCTACTCCGACAAGGCAAGCCATGGCAACCTCGTCAATGCTCTCTATGAATTGCTCACCAGCAACAGGCGCAATGGGGCCTGCCGAGGTGACAATGACATGACCAAGACGGCCTCCGACCCATAGCCGCCCTTCCTGGTCAAGCTGCCCGATATCACCGCTACGATGGGTACCCTGTGGTATCGAGGACATATGATGGGTCAGCCATAGCCTGTCATAGGCATGGCGTATATGCGGTGCCCTTACAATGATCTCACCCAGTATGTCAGCCTGTGTTGTCAATTCACCCGTGGCCTTACCATTTTTATCAAGAGGATCAATCTGTACGCTGACGCTATCCACCGGGTGCCCAACACACACACCAGCCCATGCGGGTAGCAACGACTGATCACTGTTGTTTTGTGCCTCCAGTGCTTGCAGTTCATCCAGCGATATGTCTGCGACCGGCAGGACTTCGGTCATGCCGTACGGGGTATGAAAACGGGCATTGGTAAATACCCCGCGCGAGGATTCCAGCAAGGACGCCCTGATCGGAGCACCTGCTGATAATGTCAAACGTACTTTGGCACATGCGGCTCTGGCGTCGCCACTCAATGCCTGTTGCGTAGCCACAACATTGACCAATGCTGCTGGCGATGCAAACACCAGTGTGGCGTTTAACCGTTCGACCGCGGTTGCCAACGATTGCGCTGTTAGTGTTGAGGGCTTTGTCACGTCCATATCCGGCACACAGGAGGTGATGCCCATGGTGGGTCCATACAGAGCAAAAGGTGCGAAGGCTGCTACCAGACGATCGTCACCGGTAATTCCATACAAGCGCATCAGGGCATCTCGTTGAGCCTGTATCTGCCGATGCAAATAAACCACGCCTTTTGATGGTCCGGTGGACCCTGATGTAAACGCAAGTGCTGCAACAGTATCTGCATCAGGCCATGTCGGCACTTTACTGTTCTGACCCAGTCTGCACAGGGCGTCGATATCACTGATTATTCCCAGAGTACGCATTTTGGCGGCGGATCTTGAACCTGTCGCAATCCTCCGCCCTGGCCAACCCAGAACCCGAGCAGCCACCAGGGCTTTGTCGATGCCGAACAGATAAGCTGGATTGGCACTTTTCAAAGCCCCTTGCATACCGTTACGGCCCAGACCTGAATCCACCAGTACTAATGTGGCACCCAAACGCCAACAGGCATAGACCACCAACGCAAGATGAATTCCCGGAGTAATCATCACAGCAATTCGATCACCGGCGTTTATCCCAAATGCTGACATCCCCGCAGCCAGTAAATCCGTTTGCGTCTTGAGTTCACCAAAACTGATACTGCGCTCCAATGGAGCAAGTTCCACCACGGCGTCAGCTTCATCATCTGCCAATGAAAAATCTGCCAGTGCACGCGCCGGGCCGTTGGGGGATGTGTTGGGGGTTTCAGCGTTACCTGCCAAATCAGACTTGATTTCAGATAACGCACCGTCAGCTCTGATTGCATGAGGCTGAAACTGTCGTACCCATGTGCACACGGCTCCGGCAATATCGGCGTCTTCAGTCACAAAATGTGCCGCATCCGGAAAACGATGCACATCGGCGTGTGGTAGACGGTTTTCCAGATCATGAAGGTAGAGATCGCTGAAGACCTTGTCACGTGGCCCCCATAGCAACAGTGCCGGAACACGTGCCAGTCTGTCCATGCCATGAGCAATCTCATCAAGACATGTCGCACTTTCGTGATTTTTATCTAGCGGGATATCAGACACAAAATCAGCAATGGCGGTACGGCGCGATGCGTGTGTGTAAGGTGCCATGAATCCTGTCTGAACGTCGCGCCCGAGCACGGGCCTGGACATCTGTATAGCACCATGAATAAAAGCTCTGGACCAAACAGTGACAGCTCGCAACAAGGGTCTTGATCTAATCAGCCTTATCACGGATGGAGCTGAGGCAGATTCAGGCTGATGAACCGCGGTGTTGGTCAGAACAACACCGGTAAGCCAGAGACCAGTGGCGTCTATCTGTGCGCCGGGTTCCACTGTCCCGATGTCATCGCGTAAATGACGCAAAGCCCAGCCGAGCGAGACCGGTCCTCCCCAATCGTGGGCCAGTGAAACAACCGGACCTGTCATGCCCAGAACTTCGGTTAATTGACACAAGTCTTCTACCCGCATAGCCAGAGTACGCTTGACACCCGTGCGCTCGGAATATCCCATATCTAGCTGATCGACAGCGATAACGCGAATACTGTCTGGTGCCAGCGCGAGGATATGTCGCCACAGAAATGACCAAGAAGGGTTTCCATGCACACACAAGATCGTTAACTCCGGTGGCGCGACTTCACCGGTTGATCGCACTGCCCACGAGTCAAGTAGATGCCACGTCCGCGTAATACCATCGGCGTCAGGTGCATCGACTAGCCGTGACCACACAGGATTCAGCCCGGTAATCCCTGAAGGCGGTTTACAGGCAGGCGCTACAAGGCGATCTGTCACCAGTTCACTTCCAGAAAAGCCACATTGAGGCCAGAGCCTACGCCAATACAAAGCACTTGGTCACCCGGGGAAAGAGCGCCAACTTCCCTGGCCAATGTAAATGGCACGGCCGCTGGTCCGATATTGCCAAACTCAGGGAATGTCAAAGGCACCCGTTGCGGATCAATTCCCAGCGCATCGACGATGGCGGCGGTGTGCGCTCTGGATACCTGATGAATGATATACCGGCTCATTCCACCCCAGGATTCGCTGTCAGCTTCATCCCAACCCAGCTTACCCAGCTCTGTGCCAGCCTTTAGCAAGGCGCGGGTATCGGTACGCATGCCTTCAAGAGAACCCACACACAGTTCATGGTACTCAGTCGCAGCGCGGAATTCACCGCGCATTATCTGATGACTTCCCGGGTTGTCGGAATGTCGGCCGATAAGGGTGGCCACCGAGCCAGAACCCAGCGTAAGGCTGGCAAAGTTAGCAAAGAAATCGTCCAGTGAGGACTGTTCCTGTTGCAGCCGATTGAGCGTATTTTGCTGAATCTCACGCGTGCCCTCGCCGTCGACGATAAGCGCGTAGTCAATCTGCCCCGCCTCAATCAGAGTACCCGCCATATGCATCGCGTTAACAAACCCTAAACAGGCATTGGAGATATCAAAATTGATGCACGTTGAAGACAGCCCAAGCGCATGGTGGGCAGTAACCGCCGATGAGGGTTCGAGGCGCTCGCGACAGACACTGGAATTAATCAGAAGTCCGATGCGGGAACGATCAATTCCGGCATCTGCAATGACCTTTTCACCTGCCATAACCGCAGCGTCTATAAAAGAAACATTAGCGGGCCACTGACGTCGTTCGTTGATTCCTGCCAACTTTTGCAACAACCCGCGATCAGCCCCGACACGCTCGTAGAAAGGGGCCAGCAAATCATCAATCTCGTCGGAAGTTACGACGACAGGCGCATCACAGGCCTGAATTGAAACAATACCCACATCATTGAACTGGTACTTGAAATTCCCTGACATAACGCTCTCAAACACTTTGACAGGCGGAGTTTGGCATGAGATGCCACAAAATGCTTGATTGAGTGCCAGGTAGCCTCGCTTGACGCCCATCGTCATGTCCATGGACGGGTTATCAACTCGTTAAGTTTTGCCGGGTCGATCTGTAAATTCACTGAACTCTTGCAGATCGCGTTGGTCGTAGTAGTTCATTCTGCTTATTAGAGATCCACCTCATGAAACTTGTCATTCGACTTCTGGCGGTCGTCGCTATCGGATTTGCCAGTCTTACGACGACTGGCATGGCCTTGGCTGCGGAGCCTGTCAATACGCTGGAAAAGAAAGGCCTTTTCGGTTATAAGCCATCAGGAGTTGCCATTCGCGGATACGACACAGTTGCCTACTTTACTCAGGGTGCACCGGTAGAGGGGCTGGAATCTCTCAGCACCGAGTGGGAAGGTGCAACCTGGCAATTCTCTTCGCAGGAGCACCTCGAGCTTTTCGAAGCAGATCCAACAAAATATGCTCCGCAATATGGTGGCTACTGCGCTTATGGTGTAGCCAAGGACGGGTTGGTAAAAATTGAACCAGAGAATTGGACGATAGTCGACGACAAGCTGTATCTGAATTTTGATGAGAAGGTGCAAAGGCTTTGGGAAAAGGACATTGCAGGCTTCATCGCAACCGCAGATGGAAAATTTGACGGTTTGCTGCAATCACAGTAAAGCGATTTGACGAGCAAACATACTTTTCAGACCAGCGTGCCGGAATTCTGTCATGCGTTCCGTCCAGCCTGCCAAACGCAGGCTGGGCGCCCCCGTCGGAAATACAGTCTATACGGGGAGCTTTTCTAACGCTGGGCTGGCGACGGTGGAAACGACAGATCTGTTACCGAATTACACGCGTGACCCACTAGCTAAGCTCACCTTCACGAACGGCAACAACCATCGGCACAACAAACATACCTACACAGATAAGGTTGAGCAAAAAACTGAAAAATCCGACGTGCGCGCTCGCCGCGAGCAGCACCGTAGCAAACACTGCACCAATGAGGCAGGCGTCGAACCATGCAGGGCGCTTTTCCATGAAATCCACTCGATTGCTTTGATAGAAGCACAAACTATATCCGATTGAGACAGACCTGTCTCTAGGTTAAGCGGCGTTGACTTTCTGCAGTTTTCAGCCGCTAGTGTAGTCCGGCATCAAAGCCGTTGTCGTGGAGGAAGCCAGCTATCAGTAATTCTTTCCTGTCTGGCCACCACATTGACGCGGAGGGTTGTGAAAATACTTTGTCTACAAACTGTGGATTGACACCCGCGCCGAGCAGTCGTTGCTGGTCACGACTCTGCTCTTTTTCGATATCAGTTGCGATGATCGTGTAATCAGCGTCAATTCGGTACTGGTGAAAACCGAATCTGGCATGCTCATCAGCCGTTCGAACAGTGCCACCCGAAAACGCAATGGTACAAGCCGAAGCACAAGCGTAATCAACATGCGCACGCAAGTTATTCTCAGCGAGCAGCCTGGCTAGCCCCCGAGCTTCGTAGATATTGCCACCGGAGCTGTTCAACACCATTACTTCTATATCTGGATACTGGAGAAGGTAACTCTTGACGGCGCGCGAGATCCCCAAGTCAATCATGCCATCGATGTAAACGGCGCGCTCGTTGTCAGAGATTTCAAGGGTGTACTGACGTGCGTGCTCAACATTCATTTGTGCAAGCACGTCCACAGGCTCTGAGGTCCTCAGAGTCATCTGCGCTGCACCCAATGCATACACAGCGCTGAGCAAGAACATGACTACGCAACCAAGCTGCGCTCCCCATACCAGCGCCATGTTACCGCGTTCTGCAAAATGCGATTCTGCCGCTCGAACCACACCGACGACCTGCCAGACAAGCACTATCACATGAAAGGCAAACGCGACAAGGATCACGAGCTTTCGATTGGCATGGAAATCCATACCCTCCTCTGGCGCAACGGTATTCTGGATGATAAATAGTAGACTTCTTATGACAACGAGATTGAACCAGAAAGACCAGGCTAGCGACTGCTTTCCTTGCCAGTGCCGCATTGCATAGCCAAGCATCTTCAGACCCTAACCATCAACGTGATCGGCTTTTCACTCAGGGTGTTCAGCACCACATGTACATCGCAACCAGGCCCTGTTCCCAGATATCGATGCACGTCAGGAACACTGAAACAGAAACCGGCAACGGCGTCTTGACGCCAGAACGAGTGCGATGATCCCCGCGAGGAAGCTGGAGGTGTGACCTACCGTGACCTGCTGTGTGTCAGATGACCCATCATTAGGTGCAAGTGCGTCAGGTATGCCATCGCCACCTTCACTACCTTCACTACCTTCACTGCCTTCGCTACCTTCGCTGCCTTCGCTACCTTCGCTACCTTCGCTACCTTCGCTACCTTCGCTACCTTCGCTACCTTCACTACCTTCGCTACCTTCGCTACCTTCACTGCCTTCGCTACCTTCACTGCCTTCGCTACCTTCACTGCCTTCGCTTCCTGTGGGATCGGCATTGGTATAACGAATTCGCCTGATCTCACCGGTAGTTATACTTGCGTAGTAAAGCGCACCATCATCGCCAGTACGAATTTCCACCATAGGCAGCATGTTCGTAGCAAAATCATTCTCAGTGACGTTACCGGGATCGCTGAAATCTGCATATCGCAACCATCCTTTTATGAAGTCTCCATAAAATAGTGTTCCCTTGTACTGTTCCGGAAAGACATCGTCAAAATAAAAATCACCGACCACAGCCGCATTTCCCCGGTCATCATGTTCCCAACTGATCAATGGCGCTTCGACAGCTTCGTTTGCGTCGTAGAGCTCCTGACAGTAGGTCTCGGATTCAAACCCGGGTTTGCGCAAGCTAACGGAGTCACCACCCTCAAAGCAGGGCCAGCCAAAGTTATTGCCGCGGCCCATGTTGATCTCTTCCCAGGCTTGATCTCCAACCTCGCCAACGTAGGGCTCTCCTGTTAGCGGATGAAGCGTCAGGCTGTATGGGTTGCGCAAACCATAACTGAAAACACGCGAGCGATTGCTCGATGGGTTTTCATCATAAAAAGGGTTGTCTGACAGACCCAAACCTGTTTCTGCATCGATGCGCAGAATTTTTCCACGCAAGCTGTCCAAATTCAGAGCCATTTGGCTAATGGGTGAAAAACTGCGGAAACTGGCACCATCCCCATTGGTTACAAACAGCGAACCATCGGTTGCAAACCTCAATGCACCAATAGTATGAGTGACCTCATCAGCAGGCAAACAATCCTCAAGGGGATTGACAATAGTGCCACACGAAGGGGTATCTGTATCAAATCCCCCTGCCGGATCCCCAATTGCCTCGAACGTGCTGTTTTTTCCCAGGATAACTGTCTCGCTGCCCTCAACCGCCACATTAAAATCACGACTTGCGTCGGCCGTGTACCGCACCAATCTGGCAACCCGGTTTCCATTGCCATCAAGACCTCTGGTATCGACATCAAGCTCATCAAGCTCACTGTCCAGAAGTTCCGGGGGATCATAGGAATAGAGCACATAGACAAACGGTGATTGCGGGAATTGCGGGTGAACCGCAATTGAAAGCATGCCTCTGTCTACTCGATCGTTGACAAATTCCTGCAGATCAACAAAGGGTTCGTCGAGTAGTTGTCGGTTGATGGCAACACGCACGATTCCGGATTTTTCGCTGATAAAAACCCGCCCTTCAGCACGTGTATCAAACGCAGTTATCTGACCTTCCAGCCCGCTTATGTAAGTCTCGTCCACAAATCCATCGGGTAGCTCGATACCGTGCGAAACACTTGCCAGTATCATGAGCAAGCCGGTCAAAAAGGTCCCTTTACAAAATTCCATGGGGTACGACGAGTGTTATGGGCGTCTCTTATTCTACAAAAATCCCTCTGTCTGTACGTCGAAATCGAGACGTAAGACAAAGAATTTACATCTGCAAGCCAGCGCAAACACGATCGAATACCGATATTTAAATCACAAAAAAGAGTTAATTTTCCCATCGCTGAACGTCGTGTCTTGTCTACCATGAAGCGTAACGCTGTGTTCAGCACCGATGATTGGGGCATGAAAAGCCCTCGCCCGCGGACCGCAGCGAGAAATGGCAAATTCGCTGGCAAACAAGCAGTCAAGCTTTGCTTTAGCCTCAATACAGCGCGTTCAGCTCGTAAAACAGCGCCCCAATAGGGGTTTGGGGGCTAAGTTGTTGGCAACAGCAATAAGTGGGTTTCGCGTACAGGGTAGTAATCCTGAGCAATTTCTCGTCGGCCGGCAAAGCACAGCAGTCAAGCTGTTGGTAAATCGAAACAACATCTATCGCAATTCTGTCGCAATCGAGCGGGTTTGCAGAATTGACATGCTTCGTTGCCTGCAAGTAAGGATAGTACCTAATCGAATAAAATTCGCAGAGCACTGCTGTATCATGGCCGAATGGCATATAAGCATGGCGGTTGCAGTAATAACTGGACTACAAATGCTGCCAGTTGCCAGCTCTTGTCTTGATGTCGCCAATTTATTGGCAATATAACCCGATTGTCGATGCGCAATCCCATTGGCTTTTCAGACTTACGGAGATGAAATTGACGTATAAAAACCGTCGGAAAGTTGATTTAGTTAACGGAACTGAAATGCAATCCAATCACTATCCTCTTTTGTCGAACAAACGTGCTCAGTTATCATCTGTGTTGTTGGTCGTCTGCGCGCTAGTTACCGGCTGTACCAATGGCACATCGGTTAACGCGAATCCTGACGATGAGCCGCTGGTCACAGCAGAAACTCCAGACGCAAACGATGCGCCTACACCTGCTGAGGAGATCCAGACACCACCCGTCGAGCAGCCTCCCGCGGGACAACCACTCGAGGAACAACAACCCGAGGAACAACAACCCGAAGAGCAACCGCCTGAAGAAGAGGAACAGCCACCCACACAACAACCCCCGGTAGTGGGGCCTAACGGCTTGCAGACCCCGTCAGATCTGTTTGAGAGAGACGGCTACGGATCAATTGATGTGGTAAGGATTGATGTGCGAACAGCCACATCACCAGGGGTCTGTACAGAAGAAGACATGTCTGGTTGCACGTTGGCTGACGTCAACGGCGATGTCGACATATACGACAATTTCGAGCCAGAAATCGAGGTGCAGCTTCAGGCAGCGGACTACCCCAACGATGGCAGCACATCAAACGCTGAATTAAGACAACGCGGTGCAACTGCGCGACAGTTTCCGCAAAAGTCCTATCGCGTCAAAATTGACAAGGGAACGACGAAGTGGCGGAACGAGCGAAGGCTGCAGCTGAACAAGCATCCCGCCGACGTGTCACGTATCCGAAACAAGCTCAGTTTCGATCTCATGACCAACGTGCCTCATCTGCCTAGTTTGCGAACGCAGTTTGTCAATCTGTGGGTCGATGATGGCCAGGGGCCAGTCGATCTCGGACTTTTCACCCATGTCGAGGCTCTTCACAAAGAGTTTCTTGAAAATCGCGGTTGGGGAGAAGACGACAACATTTACAAGGCTGAAGCATTTACTTTCTCTGCGCAGGATCTTGAAAAACTGGCCGTCGATGAAACCGGTGCTCCGCTGAACGAAGAGCTGTTTGAAGAAAGGCTGTCTGTTAAAACCGGGGCTGATGATCACAGACAACTGATTGCGATGCTTACTGCCATGAATGACCCTACGCAGAGCTTCGACAGTATTCTGGACAGGTATTTTGATCGGGACAACGTGCTAGCCTGGGTGACAGTCAATTTTCTGATCGGCCAGAAAGACATCACGACACACAATTTTTATCTTTACAACCCTGCGGGAACTGAAAAATTCTACTTCTTGCCCTGGGATTACGATGCGGCCTTTTACATAGAGACCGAGCCCGAGAACAGCTTTACTAATGATGATCTGGACAGGCGTCTCTTTTACGGTTACGCACGCGGTTCCAACAGTGTTTTTCTGGATCGTTATTTTCGACTACCCGGTATCAACGACACCATCGTGAATGCGGCCAACACATTGCGCGCAGGTCCCCTCAGCGATGCCGAAATCAAACGACGCACTACTGAATACGGCGACGTTGTGCGGCCGTTTACTACACGTATGCCCGACGTTGAACACTTGTCGGCGGGGAATGACAGAGAACCTGTGGCTGCGTTCGAACGCCAACTGGTTCGGCTGTCCGAATACGTCATCACCAATCTGCAGGTTATGCAGGAAGGCTTGCGTATCCCAATGCCGCACACGCTCAACCCCGCAGTGCGTGAGGGTGATCAGTGGGTGTTGTCCTGGACGCCTGCGCACGACCCTACCGGGAACACCATCAGCTATGACATACAGATCGCTACCGACGTCACCTTTCCAACAGACTCAATTGTGTTTGACATGAATGGCATTGCTGATGACCCAAACAACGTTCGATACGCTGTTCCAGCCACCAGCCTTCCGGACGCGCCTCTATTCTATCGTGTCGTTGCCAGAGCCAGCAGTGACCCTGAACGCTACTGGCAGGTATCCACGAATATACTCAAACTTGATGGTAACCGCTGGCTCGGTGTGCAAAAGCTGGAATAGTCCGGCGATTGCTTGAGAAAAAATTACAGGCTGCGCCACTGTGCTGACTACGTGACACTGGACGGCTTAACCGCCTGAGCTGTGTCGATTCTCCCTCTGGCCTGTCCTGACGAACACGATGAGTAAAACGCTATCAGTGGCGCGAGCGTTTGTTCCTGGGGTTTAAATTTTCTTCTGATGCACATCATTCAATGCATCAGTGACCGCATCAAACATCTCATCGATCTGATCATCATTGATTATTAGCGGCGGACAAAATGCCACCGTGTCACCAGGCGTTGCTCGCAAAATCAGATTATGTTCGCGGGCAGCAGCCATCACCTGCACAGCAATCTTGTCTGATGCAGGGAATGGCTTCTTGCTGCTTTTGTCGGCAACAAGCTCAACAGCACCTAGCAAGCCTACACTTCTGGCGTGACCAACCAGCGGATGATTTTGGAGCGCCTGTACGCGTTCGGCAAAATGAGGTGAACGGCTTCTGACCTGTCCGAAGATGTCGTCACTTTCATAGATATTCAGGGTTTCCAAAGCAACTGCTGAAGATACTGGATGACCGCCATAAGTGTTTCCAGTGCCAAACGTACCCAGTTTGTCGGCAAAATCCTGAAATACCTTGTACATCGTATCGGTGACAAGTACCGCACCAATCGGCAGGTATGCTGATGACAACTGCTTTGCACTGGTGATGATGTCCGGTTTGATGTTATAGGTGTCACAGCCCCACACATTGCCGGTTCTGCCAAAGCCGCATATGACCTCATCGGCTATGAACAGGATGTCGTGTCTGTTCAATACCTCCTGCACTTTTTCGAAGTATCCGGCAGGAGGAATAATGACACCTCCAGCTCCCATCACAGGCTCAGCGATAAAAGCTGCAATAGTGTCAGCACCAGCCTCGACTATCTGTTGCTCCAATGATTTTGCAAGACGGGTGGAATATTCCTGCTCACTTTCAGATTCTTCAGCATGACGGTAGGCATGAGGCGTCTCTGCATGTATCACCGGAATAGCAGGAAGATCAAACCCATCCTGTGCATACGGCAGACCGGTAAGGCTGCCTGCCGCAACGGTTACACCGTGATAGGCCCGATGCCGTGCAATGATGGTTTTCTTCTGCGGTCGGCCGAGAGAATTATTGTAGTACCACACCATTTTAACTGCCGTGTCTACCGCCTCAGAACCTGAATTAACAAGGAAGCATTTACCAATGCCCTCTGGTGCCAACTCAACTAACCGTTTGGACAACTCTATTGCCGGTGGTGTAGAGCGATGAGTGAAAAGGTGAGAAAACGGTAGCTGGGCGAACTGCCTTGCAGCAGCCTCCGCCAATCTGTTTTCACTAAAACCCAGCGAGGTGCACCACAAACCGGACATACCTTCCAGCAGACGGTTCCCCTGATCATCCCAGACATAAACTCCCTCACCTCTTTCAATGACAAACGGGCCTTCAGACTCGTGGTTTGACGGGTGAGTGAAAGGATGAAGAACATACTGACGGTCTGACTGAGCGAGTGAATTCATTATTCTGGCAATTAACGGAGATAAGTGTTGGTCGAGAGCTTTCCTCAGTCGTTGTTATGATTTTTTAACGAACTTGTCAAGCACCTAACAGCTAATTGCCCGATATATCACCGATAGGCGGTCGAGCGGCTAGGAATCTGCGCGGCTTGTTGAAAATAACCCGCTGACTTTCTCCGCAACCGCCGAGCCCAGATCGGCATTGTTCTCGGCGGTAAAATGAATACCATCGACCCCGTCGGTTGTCATGACATCACCTGCATTCAGGAATCCGATGTTCAGATAGTCAGCTAACGCCGCATAGTGAGTCGCCATCTCGTTTATTTTCTGATGGGCACCGCCAAAGTGTGCCTCAGTCCAGGGATGAGCTAACCTGCCAAGTGGCGGTGGGGCAATAATGAAAGGCATGGGCGCTGGATAAGCGGTACCCACGCCGCCACCGCTGCGGTTAACCTGATCGATCAGCTTGGCGATGCTTGATGCGATTTCAAAAGCTGATCGGTGAAAGAGATATTTCGAATCGTTGGTGCCCAACATGATAATAACCATGTCTAGCGGTAAATGACTGGCTATTGCGGAAGGTAAATAGGCTGCACCATTCAGTCGGGGATCGATAGGGTCATCAAGTTGCGTAGTGCGACCACTCAAGCCCTCCTCAATAATTTCGAATGATGGACCAAGTGCCGCTTGCACAACGCCTGGCCAACGCTCGGCAAACGGGTAGCGTGTTGTCGGCGGCCCATTAGGTGTTGGTACCCAACCCCACGTTAGTGAATCACCAAAGCACATAATACGTTTTGTGTCACTCATTGCCCTGCCTCACACAGAAGATCGCACATGCCCCTATTCAACGCTAAAGCGATACCTCCTGCGCAATGCCTTTTTCAACCGCCAGTCTGGTCGCGGCAGCAGCAACTGCCAAATCCTGTAAACCAACGCCCGTACCGTCAAAAAGAGTTATTTCGTCGTCAGACGCACGACCTTTGTGCGTACCGTTAATCACCTCGCCAATCGTGGTTATGTCTTCCGGTTTGACAAGCCCTGCTTTGACCGCATGTTGCGTTTCACCGAGACTAATGGATTGAGCGATCTCGTCAGTGAAAACTGTAGCGCTTGCAATCAATTGCGGGTCCATCTCCTGCTTGCCTACGGTATCTGTACCCATGCAGGCGATATGAGTTCCCGGCTTTATCCAGTCCCTCATCATCAGCGCATCATGAGCAGAGGTAATGGAAATAATCACATCAGCTTGCGCACCAAGTTGTTCACGTTCAACGCTCTCAAACGGCAGGCCTACCTCGCTGGCAATCTTGCCGAGATTATCCAACATCTCAGGGTGATAGTTCCACGCAAGCACCCTGTCGAAAGAGCGCTGTTCCGCTGCTGCACGCAACTGAAAACCTGCCTGATGACCAGCACCTACCATCCCGAGCACTTTGGAATCAGGACGGGACAGATGGGCAATCGAGACGGCACTGGCGGCGGCTGTGCGTACCGCCGTAAGATAGTTTCCACCAACCAGAGCTTGCAATTGCCCGGAGTCAGGATCGAATAGGAACACGGTTGATTGATGGTTGGTCAAGCCTTTGGCCATGTTCCCTGGCCAGTAACCACCCGATTTAAGACCCAGAGCCAGACCTGCGCGATCAAAGCCGGACTTGAACCCGTATAGTGCATCGGCATGCCCGATGGCTTCGCGGATAACGGGGAAGTTATAGGCATCTTTTCGTGCCATGGCACCAAAAACAGCCTCTATTGCGGTAAACGCATCGTCGCGCCCAATGACATCCTGACACATCTTTTCAGTGACAATGTACATAGCTGAACTTTCCCGGTGTATGAGGTTTTAAACAGATGACGAGAGCGCTGCAATCACGCACGGATACAGCGACTTCTCATCGGTACCGCTATATCAAGGTAACGACAACTCAGTAGCAACGGCCACGAGCGGAAACCGGCCATACTGTCTCTACCTTGCCACCGCGCACCCCAACATAAAAATCATGGACATTGCATGTAGGGTCACAATGACCGGGAACCAGCTTGAGCTTTTCGTTGACTTTGAGCACACCGTCCGGATCAGCGATCACACCGTGCTCATCCGAGCATTTGACATACTCTACGTCGTCGCGCCCAAAGATAAACGGCAGACCACTATCCACCGACTGGGCCTTCAAACCTGCATCGCAAATGGCCTTGTCGGCTTTCGCATGGCTCATGACACTGGTCAGGATAAACAACGCATTCTGCCATTCCCCCTGATCGATTCGCTTGCCTTCCTTGTCCAGAATACGACCGTAGTCGGCATCCATGAATGCATAAGATCCACACTGCAATTCGTTATACACACCAGAGGAGCCTTCGAAGTAGTATGAACCCGTGCCACCTCCACCTACGATGTCGCACTCAAGCCCTTCTGCCTTGAGTCCTTCCATGGCGTCTGCAACCATCGCAACCGCTATTTCGATCTTGGCCTTCCTGTCTTCGTATTTGTCCATGTGCTGCATGGCACCTTGATAAGCCTGCAAACCGGCGAACTTCAGACCGTTTGCGGCATCTATGGCCTTGGCAATGGAAACAACCTCGGGAGTTGTGGTTACACCGCAGCGACCTGCGCCACAATCGATTTCAACGATACACTCTATCTGGGTACCATTGCGCACTGCCGCCTCGGATAGCTCGGCCACATTATCGATGTCGTCAACGCAGCAGATCGCCCTTGCCCCGAGTAATGGAATACGCGCAAGCCGGTCTATCTTTGCAGGATCCCGCACTTGATTGCTGACCATGACATCCTTGATGCCACCGCGGGCGAAAACTTCCGCCTCACTGACTTTCTGACAGCAAACGCCACATGAGCCACCAAGCTTTTCCTGAAGCTTTGCCACATCAACAGACTTGTGCATCTTTCCGTGAACCCGATGGCGTATACCGTTAGATTTAGCGAAATCGCCCATCTTTTTTATATTGGCCTCCAGAGCGTCCAGATCAACGACCAGACACGGCGTCTGGATCTCGGACTCGTCCATACCAACCTTGGCTGGCACGTCGAATCCGACCTCCAGCTCATCAAAATTAACTGCTTTATTCATGACTGATTGATCCTAGTTAGAGGTGATCCACGGAAGCTTGTCCATATCGACATTGCCCCCCGTAATGACGACGCCCACACGCTTGCCACGATAGACATCAGGGTTGTTGAGAATGACAGCCAAAGGGACGGCACAACTCGGCTCAATGACAATTTTCATACGTTGCCAGGTGAGCTTCATCGCATCAATGATTTGCTGCTCTGAAGCGGTCTGGATATCGGTTACGTGATGACTGACAAAATGCCAGGTATTCTCCTTTAATGGTACCTTGAGACCATCAGCCACCGTGACGGGGGAATCGTCTGCGATTATGTGGCCGGCCTTGAAACTTCGATACGCATCATCTGCCTGTTCGGGTTCGGCGGCATAGATATCAATGCCGGGAGCCACATTACTCAACGTCAGGCAGGTGCCAGAGATCATGCCACCACCTCCGATGGGTGCAACCACCGCGTCGAGACCCGGGATCTGTTCGTTAAGCTCAAGCGAACAGGTTGCCTGACCGGTTATCACCCGAATATCGTTGTACGGATGAACAAACTCTGCACCACTGCTGGCGACGACTTTAGCAAACGTCTCTTCACGGCTGCTCGTGGATGGTTCGCATTCCACGATAACCCCACCATAACCGGTGACTGCATCTTTCTTGGCCTGCGGCGCTGTTCTCGGCATGACGACTGTACAGGGGATGCCCCGGCGCCCTGCTGCATAACTGAGTGACAAGGCATGATTGCCGGAGGAATGCGTAGCAACTCCCTTTTGCGCGACCTCGTCAGATAAACTGAACACCGCGTTAGAAGCTCCACGCACCTTGAATGCACCGGCCTTCTGAAAATTTTCACATTTGAAAAAAAGTTGCGCTCCCGTAAGCTCATTGAGATAGCTGGATGTTAGTACGGGCGTTTGATGGATGTAAGGCTTGATACGTTCATGAGCTTCTCGCACGTCGTCAATGGACGGTACCAGAGCATCGGAATCCTTGATCATCTGATTCATGATGGTTCAAGCCGCTTTGTGTGATGGCTGACTAAAAGAATTCCGGTAGTAATCCTGCGCGGCCGCAACGCCTTGTCCCAGTTCGATCGGGTAGTTCAGATCCTTCATGGCCATTTCAATAGCCGCAATTCCGGACAGTGCCATAACCTCGGTCAAAGACCCCAGATGGCCGATACGAAACGCCTTGCCATCCATTTCACCCAGACCGATGCCGAAGGAGACTCCATATCGATCAAAGGCATGATCCGTTAATTGATTACTGTTGAATCCCTCAGGTACGTAGATGGCGCTGACGGTATCGGAATACAGCTCTGGCGATTTAGCGCACAAAGTGAATCCCCAGGCGTTGATCGCTGCTCGGACGCCCTCAGCCATTCTATGGTGACGCGCGTAGACATTGTCCAGCCCCTCGTCCAGCAATAAACCCAGACTGACATGCAAACCTTTCAATATCTGCAACGTTGGCGTGTAAGGATAGTTTCCCTTGGCATTGGCATTGAGCATGTCACGGAAATCGAAGAAACACCGCGCGCACTGAGCTGATTCCATAGCTTCTAAGGCTTTCTGACTGACACCAAGAATGGCCATGCCGGTCATTAGCATGAAACCCTTCTGCGATCCAGACACGGCGACGTCTACACCCCACTCATCCATACGGAAGTCCATGCTGGCCAGTGAACTGACGCAATCAACCATTAGCAATGCCGGATGCCCGGAAGTATTTATTGCAGCCCTTACAGCGCCAATATCACTCTTTACACCGGTAGCAGTCTCGTTATGAGTGGCAAGCACTGCTTTGATCTGGTGTTGCGGATCATCAGCCAGAATCTCCGCAAACCGATCAGCCGGTGCTCCCTCTCCCCACTCGCATTCGATGATCTGGACATCTAGCTTGTGCCGCTGGCACAGATCTATCCACCGATGGGAGAACATTCCATAGCGGGCTACCAGCACTTTGTCGCCCGGTGAAAGGGTGTTCGTGATCGCAGCCTCCCAGCCACCCGTACCGCTTGCAGGAAAGGTAATTACCTGACCGTCTTTGGTTTTGAAGATCTTTTTAAGATCGTCGAACAACGGCAGTAGCACCTCCTTAAAGCCTGATGCTCGATGGTCAATGGTTTGGGCGTTCATCGCTGCACGCAATGAGTCAGGGATATTTGTAGGTCCCGGGATAAAAACGGGATTCTGGCCGTGGGGATCGCTCATCTGAGGCTCTCGACAGTAGGAAGGTGGCAATGGTATCAAACCAGAAAAGTATTTTGTCAATTTTTTTGGAAATTATTTTTGATTTAAATTTTAAAATTATAAATACTTGTTTTGTTTATTAATATGTATATACAGATTGATTTTATTAAATTATTTTTATTGTATTTAAGCTAATATATGGCTATCAGATAACAGCAACATCAATTCCGGTATGAACCAGCCGAGCAGAGATACCCAGCAGCCCAAACGCAAACGCGGTCGACCACGACTCCAACCTCAGGATCGTCAGGAGAACACCAGCACCGTGCAATCACTCGAGCGTGGACTGGTCCTGCTACAGCTGCTCAGCAAAAGTGGAAGTGCTTCGCTCTCCGATCTTTCACTGCAAGTCGGGCAACCTGCGTCAACGGCTTACCGGCTATTACTTACCTTACAAAAGCTGGAGTTTGTGAGTTTTGACGAAACCACCCAGGAATGGTCAGTCGGGATTGAAGCGTTTACTGTCGGCAGTAGCTATTTCAACCGGGCCAATCTGGCCGAGGCCGCCAGATCAGTCATGCGCCGGCTGATGCAGGACACAGGAGAGACTGCCAACCTTGCCATCCTCACCGACGGTGGCAAAGTTACCTTCCTGACCCAAATGGAATGCACACATCCGATTCGCGCCTTTCATTTACCTGGCACACGAAGCCCGGCGCACTCATCCGGAATAGGCAAGGCCCTGCTTGCGGAGTTTCCAAGGCAACAGGTGGAGCAAATTCTGCAGAAAACAGGCCTGCAGGAATTCACCACCAAGACGCTGACTACACCCAAATCGCTGTTTAGTGATCTTGAAGCCGCATTTCTGCGTGGCTGGGCATTTGACGATGAAGAGCGCCATGTAGGTATGCGATGCATTGCTGCTGCCATTCATAGTACGCGTGGTGATGCCATCGCCGGTATCTCAATATCAGGACCCACGGCTCGGTTTGCCGACGATAAGCTGGCGATTTTTGGTGCACAGGTCAGACAAGCCGCAATCGATGTCACGCGTATGATCGGTGGCGAGGTTCCTGACTATGATGGTCGAAGAATAACAAGGCATCAGGCGAGCAACTAAACTTGCTGAAAACCGCTCAGGCTACGCGGGGAAACCTTGACCTTCCATCCACTGGAACCCATACGCTTCTTGCAACTTAGCCAGCAAGGCATTTCAACGTGGGTAAAGATAATACGCTGACTCTTGACGTACGACATATGTCCTGCGCTTCATGTGTCGCTCGTGTAGAAAAAACTGCCAATAACGTCGGGGGGGTATTAGATGCCACCGTCAACTTGCCTGCAGAGACAATTCATATTCGCCACCACGACATTCTGGATGTCACCTGCCTGATCAATGCGCTGGGTAATGCCGGGTATCCAGCCTCTGTTGCTACCGATGACATGCGTGGCAAAATATCGGAAAAGCATCAGGAGATCCGTCACCTTCGCTTCCTGACACTGGTGGCTGCTGCACTTGCATTGCCCGTGTTTGTTGTCGAGATGGGCAGTCACTTGTTTCCAGCCATGCACGATCTGATCACCCATCGTATCGGTCAGCAGAACAGCCGAATCTTTCAGTGGATTTTGACAACCCTGGTACTTATGGGTCCCGGCTTGCAATTCTACGCACGCGGCTTTCCCGCTCTGCTCAAAGGCGCACCTGAGATGAATTCACTGGTTGCACTGGGTACATCGGCAGCCTACCTGTATTCAGTATTTGCGACGTTCGCTCCCGCTGTACTGCCCAAGGGCTCAGACAACGTCTACTTCGAATCGGCAGCGGTTATTGTTGTGCTTATTCTGGCTGGTAGGTACATGGAAGCCCGCACCAAAAGTCGTACCAGCGGAGCTATAACTGCATTGATGCAACTGCAAGTAAAAACTGCGCATATTGTCCGTAACCATGGTACTGAAGAGATCAACATCGAGCAGTTAACACCGGGTGATGTTGTACAAGTGCGACCTGGCGAACGCATACCGACAGATGGGCAAATCATCGAAGGTCAATCACATGTAGACGAAAGCATGATTACGGGCGAGTCAGTACCAGTTGAAAAACGCAAAGGTTCTGATGTTATTGGTGGCACCATCAATGGCGCGGGTGCGTTCAGATTGCGCGTAAAACACGTTGGCAAGGATACCGTTCTTGCACACATTGCAAAACTTGTGCAGCAAGCCCAGAGCGCGCGGCTTCCTATTCAATCACTGATCGATCGAATAACTGCATGGTTTGTTCCAGCCGTCATGCTGATAGCAGTATTGACATTTTCCGTATGGCTGCTGTTGGGCGTACAGCCTGTACTAGGCAACGCGCTGGTAGCCGCAGTTTCGGTGCTTATCATAGCCTGCCCATGTGCGATGGGCCTGGCGACACCCACCTCGATAATGGTCGCCAGTGGCATGTCCGCGAAAATGGGCGTTTTTTTTCGCCATGGTGAAGCGCTTCAAACGCTCAACGCCACGACGTTGGTTGCAATGGACAAAACCGGCACATTGACAAACGGACATATGACACTGTGCCATATCAGCACGATTACAGACGTAGATGAATCAAAGCTTCTGCAACTCGTCGCAAGTGTCGAGTCACAATCTGAACACCCCGTTGCACAAGCGATTGTGCGGGCAGCCACTGCACAGGACATATCGTTAAAAAATGCAAGCTCATTCCAATCATTTACAGGACTTGGCGTGCGCGCAATCGTTGAAAACAAGGACATCATTATTGGTACGTCCCGGCTACTTGCGCAGCAGGCAATCGATACGTCGCAATTAAGTGCGCAGTACGACGAGATGGCAATGACAGGAACAACCACCTTGTATGTCGCCATCAACGGCAAGGCCTGTGCCGTGCTTGCAATATCTGACGAACTAAAACCAAGTAGCCAATCCGTTGTTGAGACACTGTGCGCGCACGGACTGGAGGTGGTGATGCTTACCGGCGACAATCAGGCGACGGCCATGGAAATTGGACGCCAGTCGGGCATCACTAACGTCATCTCGGAAGTCCTGCCAGTCGACAAGGCTGAGGCTATCAAACGTCTGCAAAAAGAAGGTCACAAAGTCGCTTTTGCAGGTGACGGAATTAACGACGCACCCGCTCTTGCGCAGGCCGATATTGGCATTGCCATAGGAACAGGTACAGACGTTGCTATCGAGGCTGCTGATGTTGTACTCATGTCAGGCGATCTACGAGGTATTGTAGACGCACTTCACATAAGCAAGCG
>JBGCGC010000172.1:0-16295 GCA_045110475.1 Granulosicoccus sp. | reverse complement strand
GAGCGAGAGTAGTCCAATTTTGAGTCAAATTTTGTGCTCATTTGAGGAGTTTAGCTGGCTAAGTGACGAAAATGAGCGCAAAATTTGGCCAAAAGTGGGCTGCTCGTAGCCGATTGATTTCTGCCGCGCAGGCTCCTAGGGTTAAGTGTTGTAAATCCTCGGTCTGCCAGACTAGCCGCACTTATTCAGATGCGGTAATCTGGCAAGATCAAGGCATTGGTTGCAGAAGGGGGCTTAACCTTCTCGCTACGCCAGTCATGCAAGATCGGACAAGCATTGCGTGACCCGTTACTGATGCCTCGTTCAGTTTGCCGGAGCAGTTGCACGGATGGTCCACACGCCAGATGATTTTGACATCCCGTCGGGGCCCGAGCACGATGAATATGGTGTCCCCTTGGATGCCTCACCAGAAGACTTTGGCTTTACGCCTGGTCTTGATTCTGGTAACACTCCACCAGTATCAGCGCCTCCGGGTTACGGCGACTACTCGCCAATGCCTGAGCAACGTGGCGGGCATGGCAACGCTCGGCAGTCTGGGCGGGGTGGTAAACGAAATAATACCGAACAATTGCTGGAAACCCTGTCGCGCAGAGCCAACCATGCGCCGCCTCACTCCATAGCCGCCGAACAAGCTGTGCTGGGTGCCCTCATGCTTGAAGCTAATGAGGCGTTCGACAAGGTGTCAGAGCTTGTATCCGAAGGTGATTTCTATCAATACAGCCACAAACTGATTTACCGTGCCATATCCACGCTTGCGGTTGAAGGGCGTCATCCGGATGTGGTTACGGTTACAGGATGGTTGCAAACCCATGGAGATCTGGAGGATTCCGGTGGGTTGAATTACGTCGGTGCGTTGGCCGAGGTGGCACCCAGTGCGGGGAATATCAAGGAATATGCAGACATTGTTCGCGAGCGTTCGGTACTTCGGCAGCTTATCGGTGTAGCGAACGACATTGCAGACAGCGCCTACGATGCTGATGGACGCACCGCCAAGGATTTGCTCGATGCGGCCGAAACCAAGGTGTTTGCCATCGCCGATCAGACAGCCAAGAGTGGAGGCGGTTTCCATGACATCAAAAGCGTGCTTTCTACCGCTATCGAGCGCATTAATCTATTGTTTGAGTCGGACGCAGCAATTACCGGCTTGTCTACCGGTTTCACTGAGCTGGATGAAAAAACCAGTGGGCTACAAAAATCGGATTTAATTATTGTTGCTGGTCGACCTTCCATGGGCAAGACAACCTTCGCCATGAATATTGCCGAAAACGCTGCTATGGAAGCTGAAGCGCCAGTGGCGATCTTCAGTATGGAAATGCCTGCCGATCAACTCGGCATGCGAATGATTTCGTCGTTGGGCAGAGTAGAGCTGCAAAAGCTGCGAACTGGCAAACTGGCAGAGCAGGACTGGCCGAGGATAACGTCGGCCATCACGCTGTTGAACCAGAAGCGTAACGTGTATATTGATGATTCGCCGGGTTTGACACCCACTGAATTACGCGCGCGTTCTCGCCGCCTTGCGCGTGAGCATGGTCTTAGTCTGATTGTCATAGACTATCTGCAACTCATGCAGGTCGCAGACAGCCGAGAAAACCGCGCTACTGAAATATCAGAGATCTCGCGATCTCTCAAAGCACTCGCCAAAGAGTTGCAAGTACCGGTTATCGCGCTGTCACAGTTAAATCGTAGTCTGGAGCAACGCCCTGATAAACGACCGGTCATGTCGGATTTGCGGGAGTCGGGTGCCATCGAGCAGGACGCGGACGTCATCATGTTCATCTATCGGGACGAGGTGTATAACCCGGAGGATGAGGCCAGCAAGGGGCGCGCTGAAATTCTGATTCGAAAACAGCGCAATGGGCCAATTGGCGCTGTTAATCTGACATTTCTCGGGCGCTACACGCGGTTCGAGAATTTCTCACCGGAAATCATGACCGGCGAATTTACCTGATTGGCCTGACACGTTAAAAACCATAAACTGGAAGGGGTAGCCAATGCCGCACAGTGTTTCTGCATCGGGAGAGCGTGGTCAGCAAGATCGTAATTTGCGTTCAGTCAGAATACAAATTGATTTATCGGCGATACGTGCCAATATGGCAACCGCAAGACGCTGCAGCGGCGCGTCCAGGCAGTTTGCAACTATCAAGGCTGACGCCTACGGGCACGGGGCGGTGGCAGTTGCCCATGCGCTTTCTTCACGTCGATCAATAGCAATGCCGGATGCGTCTTTGCCGCCGATCTCACAGGGCAGCGCAGAAGCTTACGCCGACGGGTTTGCCGTGGTCACGGTTGATGAAGCGCTGGAGTTACGTCAATCCGGTATTACAGACCCCGTTCTTGTGTTGCAAGGACCGCAGACCCGGGATGCCTGTGCCGAAATGAAACAGCATGAACTCTGGCCCGTTATCCACGATCTGCAACAGTATGCCTGGTATCGGCAATGTCCCGAACGGCAGACTCTCAAGGCATGGCTCAAAGTGGATACCGGTATGGGACGTTTGGGTGTGCAACCGGCAGAAGCTGAAGCTATTCTGTCCCGCGATGAAGGTATTGAGTGGCACGGCATGTTGTCGCACTTTGCTTGTGCGGATGAAGTCGACAATCCATTCACGACTGTCCAGATCGATAATTTCAATCAAATTACCGCGGGTACGGCATTGCAGCGTAGTCTGGCCAATTCATCAGCAGTACTTGCATGGCCGGCAGCAATAGCTGATTGGGCTCGCCCCGGAATCATGCTGTATGGCTGCAACCCACTGGACAGAGTATTGCCGGATGGACTATCACTGATCCCAGCAATGAGCGTATGCGCTCCGCTGATTTCAGTGAAACGTCTGGCAGCGGGTTCGGGTATTGGCTACGCACAGAGTTACCTTTGCCCGGAAGACATGCCAATAGGATACGTTGCTCTAGGTTATCGTGATGGCATTCCCAGAGTTCTGGATGACTCCGCCACGCTGACGATCGATGGGAAACAATGTCCGGTGATTGGCCGGGTGTCGATGGATTCAATGGCCGTTGATTTGCGCTCAGTGCCCACTGCAGAGCCGGGCAATCTGGTAGAAATCTGGGGAAAGCAAGCTGATATCGACAGTTTGGCGATGGCTGCTGGAACGATCAACTACGAGTTGTTGACATCCATTCGGGGTCAGAGGGAGTATCTGGACAGAATTTAACGGAAGTTTACGTGTTGGAAATACGAGAATACCGATGAGTGGCTATACTTGATGCGATGAAGGCTTGACCGTAGTTGCCAAGACGCTGTTTCGTTCGCAAAACAGCGCTCAGCGTTTTTACACAACAAGTTTGCGGTAATAACCTGCCTTATCGTTCCAGATATTGCAGCTTGTCCGGAACGTCTTCCCACTCCTTGGCATCAGCCGGAGGGTCTTTTTGTACTGTTATGACAGGCCAGATGGCCGAAAGCTCAGCGTTGAGCTGTAGGTAAGGTTCGTCTTCAGGTTTCATGTCTTCTTCCGCAACAATGGAGTTGACAGGGCATTCTGGCTCGCACAAGGAACAGTCTATGCATTCGTCAGGGTCGATGACAAGAAAGTTGGGGCCTTCATGGAAGCAGTCGACTGGGCATACTTCCACACAGTCGGTGTATTTGCACTTGATGCAGTTTTCGGTCACTACGAAAGTCATGGGACGCGATCTCTCAGTTTTTTGTCGTTAGTAAAGGGGTAACGCTGACAAATTTTGTGTTTAAGGTGTTTCTATCCAGACAGTGTCAGCCTGGTCGGGTTGGTTGTTGTCGTTGATGTTATCAAATAAACTGGGGTTGTCAGTGAGTGCGTTGCCCATCAGGTTGTCAGAATGTACGCTTAGGGAAAGTTTGGCTATGCGGCTTTGCCACATTAACCATCGCTTTATGTCGGAGAACAAATGAAAGCAATCAAGAAGGCGGTATTTCCAGTAGCTGGTATGGGCACAAGATTTTTGCCTGCAACCAAGGCTAATCCCAAGGAGATGCTGCCTGTTGTTGACAAACCGCTGATCCAATACGCTGCTGAAGAGGCCGTGGCTGCAGGGATTGAAACACTGGTTTTCGTCACTGGTCGCAACAAGCGCTCCATAGAAGATCATTTTGATACCGCCTATGAGCTGGAACGGGAACTGGAGGCCAAGTCCAAGCATGAGATGCTGGATGTGTTGCGCAGCATTCTACCCAGTCACGTAAATTGTGTTTTTATCCGGCAATCGCAGGCACTGGGTCTGGGGCACGCTGTCCTATGTGCTCGTCCAGTGGTAAACGATGAGCCTTTTGCGGTTATTCTGGCCGACGATCTGATTAATTTCTCTAGCCAACCGTGTCTTCAGCAGATGGTTGACCTTTTCAAGTTTCAGCATTGTTCCATTCTTGGTACTGAGCCTGTCCCCAAGGCAGATGTCAGCTCATACGGCATTGTTGATGGGGTCGAATTAAAAAAGGGGCTTATGGAAATCTCTGGCATCGTAGAGAAGCCTGAGGTCGATAAGGCGCCCAGTAACATTGCGGTTGTCGGGCGCTACATATTGACGCCCACCATTTTCGATCTGCTGGAAAATACTGAGCGCGGGGCAGGCAATGAAATCCAGTTAACTGATGCCATTGCGGACCTTCTGAAGGAGCAGCGCGTACTTGCCTACAATTTTGAAGGGCGGCGTTTTGACTGTGGCAGCAAATTGGGTTATCTGAAAGCTCAGGTGGAATTTGCGCTGGACCACAAGGAAGTCGGACCGGAGTTTCGCGAATTTCTCACGCAACTCAATGCGCGCAGCGACGACACGGTCGTACCGATCAACAAGCCTGGATAGAGTCTGCCGCGCAGACTCCTAGCAATGGTCAAGTAGCGGCGATTGGGGCGAACACTGCACGAACACATCGCGAACCGAGTAAGCTGCCTGCCGGTAAGGGTAATTCTGGCTCGAGGTAAGCTGCATGTCGGATCGGTCTGCAATCTGGGCAATCTTTGGCGTATTTTTTTTCGAATCCTCGGTGATTGGGCAGTGGATTCCGCGCATACCGGATATCAAAGCCAGCCTTGGCTTGTCTGATGGTGAGCTGGGTCTGGCATTGCTTAGCATGCCACTTGGGACCCTTATCGGTTTTTCGATCGCGGGTAGGATTATCCAGAGCATTGGTTTGCGTAACGGATGCCGTTTGTTCCTGCCATTGTGGGCGGTTTTGTTCATTACTCCTGCACTTGCGCAAGACCTTGTTCAGCTGATGCTTGCACTGGTTGTCAGCGGTCTTGCCATCGGTCTGATAGAGACAGCGATGAATACCGAAGCGGCGCGAATTGAGAAGGCCGCAGCCAGGCGCATCATGTCGCGTTGTCATGGTTTCTGGAGCATTGGAACGATGGCTGGTGCGTTACTGGGAGGACTTGTCGCCCATCAAGGTGTTAGTGTGCAAACTCACTTTGTTGTGATCATGCCTTTGATTGCGTTTGGTGGTTATCTGGTAGCCACTGCGTTGCCTGAGTTGGCCGCTGTTAGTTCCGGTATCAAGGCCGCTGAGAGCGCAGCTTTGCATCATCCCGATGAGGGCTTGCCTGAACCAGAGGAATCCACGCTGTTTTCCTTGCCGCGCAAGGCTATCCTTTTATTGTGCGTTATGCCGTTGGGAATCATGATGGTAGAGGGCGCCTTCATAGACTGGTCTGCGGTTTTCATGCGCGATGTCATGTCGGCAAGCCCATTGTTGATCGCCGTAACGTACTCGTTTTTTTCCGTTGTAATGGCAGCGGTGCGTCTCTGGGGTGATGTGATTTCCGAACGATTTGGTGAAAGTACGGTAATTCGAGCTTCTGGTCTGGCTGCTACAGCCGGTATTGCGCTTTTTGCCCTGGCGCCCAACACGCTATGGGTATTTTTTGCCGCGGCTATCTCGGGTGCAGGGGTCGCGATTGTATTTCCATTGGCGGTTACTGCTGCGGCCAACCGGCCTGGACGTTCTGCAGCGAATAATGTTGCAGCGCTGAATATGGTTGCATTCACCGCATTTCTTGTTGCCCCGCCGGTTATAGGATTTTTGTCTGAAGCTGTTGGTCTGCGCTATGCTTTGCTAAGTCTTGCGCCAGTGGCTTTTCTTACGTTCCTGCTGGCTGATGAGGTAAAGGCAAAAGGCCCGGCTAATAGAGCGACACTGACCCCGTCAAAGACTGACTGACATCGGGCGAATGCCATCAACGTCAGATGAGTAACGCATGATAGTTAATCCGCGAGCTGTTCGCGTGGGGCTTATCTTATTTTAACGTGCACAACTGAGGCTTGAACAGGCAATAAGAAGCCTTTGTCTGGCACCGATGCCGTTACCCTTAATCAAACTTCAATCAGGTGATTGGGTAGCTCATCAGGACGGCCTTCAGGGGCAGGGAAGTGTTCCCAAAGAATTTCGCGACACTGTTCAATCGTGTTATCGAAGCCTGTTGCGATCTCTCCACGGTGGATATGGGCAATGAACTCATCAATGGTCTGTTGCCATAATGCATTGTCTACCGCTTCAGCAATGCCGGAGTCCACAATGATTTCAACGTAATGCTCGGCGACAGACACAAATACCAGCACTCCGGTGCGCCCCTCTGTCTGATGAAGGTTCTGTAGAAAGAATTGTTCGCGTGCATGCCGTGCTGCCCGCTGTTTCTTTACCGACGAGGGGATAATCCACAAGCGCGCAGCAGGGATTTGGAACAGCATGCCCAGACCCAGGAAAACAAGCACTTGCAGTATGTACAGTGACCTGTTGACGTCGATGATCTGCCCGGATTCTATCCAACCGCCAGTTGTTATCGTCAGATAGGCGTAGTACAGGCCCGGAAGACTCAAGGCTGCCAGTGCCGCCCACAAGAACGGGATATAGCGATAACCATCGCTTTGCTGCGCGATGACTGTAACGATCTCTGCCCGTGTTCGCGACTCTGCATGGTTTATTTTTGCAGATAGTGCCGCCTTTTCCTTATCCGTTAAAAAAGCCATCTACCAGCTCCCCGATGCGCCGCCGCCGCCAAAGCTACCACCACCACCGCTGAATCCACCGCCTCCGAATCCACCACCACCGAAGCCACCCGTGCCGATATAACCCCCGCGCCGCCCCGATGATGTACCACCGCCACCTTTTCCTGAGCCTTTAAAATAAATAAACAAAAAGGCCGCAATGGCAATACCGATACCGATCAGCACATTGCCTGAAATCAGGGTTGCAAAAAGCCCCGCAAAGCCGGCTGGAAAGGCACCGTTAGCCGCCTTACGACGACCTGTTCGACGCAGGATTTCTGTCAGAGCCACCATGGCAATAAAAATCAACGGCACAAATTGATCAATCGCCCCGGGAGTATTGTTATCGTTCTGGCCAGTGGTGTCTGTTGTTACGGAATATTCACCCTCAACAGCGCTGAGTATGGCACTGACCCCACGATTGATGCCGAGCGCATAGTCATTGTCACGAAAGGCCGGCAAGATTTCACGTTGGATGATAATACTTGATAAAGAATCAGTAAGCGCCCCTTCAAGTCCGTAGCCAACTTCAATGCGAACCTTACGACTGGCAGGCGCAACCAGTAACAAAGCGCCGTTGTCATTCTCTGCTGTACCGATTTGCCACGCACGGCCGAGGCGGTTTGCATAGTCCGCGATAGCGTAGCCTTTCAGATCGGCAATGGTGACAACAACAATCTGGTTACTGGTCTGGGCTTCATGCGCTTCAAGCTGAGCGCTTATTGACGCCTCTTGCGTCGGATCAAGAAGCTGTGCCTGATCAACTACCCGGCCAGTGAGGTCTGGAAAAGTCTGCGCGTAGGCCAGTACGCTGATGGCCATGGAGCACAACACTGCCAATCGCAGAATGGTAGCGGTGCGCTTGCGCACACAGGCGGCTATGCTTTTCATACGCTGGCGCCGGGCTAGTTTGTGTTGAACTCAACCGTCGGGTTGACAGCGTCCTGTTCACTCACTGAAAAATTGGCCTTTGCTTCCATCTCCGGATACATGAAGCGCGCCCACCAGCGTCCGGGAATGGTTCGTAGCTCCGTGTTGTATTGTTGGACAGCGCCTATGTAATCGCGTCGCGCGACAGCAATTCTGTTTTCTGTACCCTCCAGTTGCTGTTGCAGCGCCAGGAAATTTTCATTGGATTTCAGATCGGGGTAAGCCTCGACGACGACCATCAGCCGTTGCAGCGCCGAACCCAGTGCTCCCTGGTTCTGCTGGAACTGCTGAAAGGCCTCAGGGTCAGTGAGCATTTCAGGTGAGATATTCATCTGCGATACGCGGGTTCTGGCTTCAGTGACCTCGGTAAGAACATCGCGCTCCTGATCGGCAAACCCCTCGACGGTGTTGACCAGATTAGGCACCAGATCGGCACGTCGTTTGTATTGATTCTGGACCTCAGACCAACGACCGTCCACCGCCTCGTCATAAGTTGGCAGATTATTGATGCCGCAGCCGGTGATCAGCAAGGTTGTGATGATCAGAGCCAGCATTCGGGTCAATGGATGTGAATATACAGGTCTCATGGATCCGTCCTTCATTAAGCGATGTGAGGATAATAGCAGACGAGCTGTCGGGGCCATGGCCGGCACACTCAAAGAATATTGCGGATCAAACAACCTCCATGGGTCAGTGAAAGCGTAAAATCAGGCCATGCTCAGCTTTAATGATGTCGCCTGTCGGCGCGACGGTAAACTCCTGTTTCACGAACTCAGTTGCGTGATTCATTCAGGCCAGAAAATTGGACTCACAGGGGCCAATGGCTGTGGCAAGTCCAGTCTGTTTGCCATGATTCAGGGCGGCCTGGAACCTGACACCGGTGTTATATCGCTGCAACAGAACATTGGTATCACCCATGTTGCGCAGGAGACACCATCTTCATCACGTTCGGCGCTGGACTACGTTATCGATGGTGATCAGCGGTTACGTGCGCTGCAGGCGTCGATTGATGCCTGTGGTGATGATGAAGGCGAGCAATTGGCAAACCGGTTGGCTGAGTTCGAACAATATGGTGGCTACACGATCAAGTCACGTGCAGGTGCCCTGTTACATGGCCTGGGTTTCAGCATCGATTCACATGGCAATCCGGTAGCCAGTTTTTCTGGCGGGTGGCGAATGCGGCTCAACCTTGCTCAGGCACTCATCAGCCCCAATGAGTTACTGATGCTTGATGAGCCGACCAATCATCTGGATCTTGATGCCGTGCTGTGGCTTGAGTCATGGTTAAGGCAACGCGAAGGGACACTCATCCTGATTTCGCACGACCGTGAGTTTCTGGATTCGGTAACAAACACCACCTTGCACATAGAGACCCAGAGCGCCAACCTTGTTACCGGCAATTACAGCGCTTTTGAGCGATGGCGTGCGGCGCGTCTGGTCAGTCAGCAGGCATTGCACGAGAAGACGCAGGCACGCCGCAAGGAATTGCAGGGTTTTGTGGATAGATTTCGGGCAAAGGCGACCAAGGCCAGACAGGCGCAAAGCCGACTCAAGATGCTGGAACGTCTTGGCGATACGCAAGCGGTACGCATCGAATCACCGTTCAGCTTCAGTTTCCAAACGCCGGGTGCCATGCCCAGTCCCTTGGTCGTGCTGCAGCAATGCGACATCGGTTATGGTGGTGAGCCCGTGCTTAGCAATATCAATTTTACGATTCAGAGTGGCGATCGAATTGGTTTGCTGGGTGTCAATGGCGCAGGCAAATCTACGTTAATCAAGGCAATCACCGGATCGCTTGCCTTGAGCGCTGGTACCAGAACTCCGGCTCAGAAGTTGTCGGTAGGCTATTTTGCGCAGCATCAAGTGGATCAACTGCGCGCCGATCAATCGCCCCTGCAAGCCCTTCAATCACACGACCCTACACTCAGCGATGCTCAGGCGAGAACCTACCTGGGCGGATTCGATTTTAATGGTGATCAGGCTTTGCAGTCGGCGGCAACGCTCTCCGGTGGTGAACGGGCAAGGCTCTCATTAGCGCTGATTGTTCAATCCAAACCTAATCTGTTGTTGCTTGATGAGCCCACCAACCATCTGGATATCAACATGCGTCAGGCGTTGGCGGACGCTCTGGTGTCTTTCGAAGGCGCGCTTCTGGTGATCTCACATGATAGAACCATGTTGCGCTCTGTCGTGGATGAGTTATGGCTGATTGCTGATCATTCGCTGTCGCCGTTTGATGATGATCTGGACGGCTACGCGCGCTGGCTATCAAAGCGTCGGGCACAGGAGGCTTCGTCGGCCGTTGACAATGAAAATGCTGATTCCGGCGTTAAAAATGCTAGGACATCTGCTGCGGGTGACGCGCTTGCCACAACGACGACCCAAAAGGCTGATGTTACATCGCCTGATCGCCGCCAGCAAAAGCGCGAACAGGCTGAACTCAGGGCTCTTCTTGCGCCATTGAACAAGGCAATAGCGAAGCATGAAAAGCAGCTTGTACTTGCCAGCAAGACGCTTTCCGAGGTGAGAGACAAGCTGGGCGCCGAGGAACTGTATAATGCGGAGAACAAGGCAAAACTTAACGATCTGCTGAATGCCGAGGCCGAAGCCAGGTTACAGGTAGAGTCTTGCGAAGAACAATTGCTGGACAGTATGGAAGCGCTTGAGCAGGCTACTGCCACACAAAATCGCAATGATGGCTGATGCAATGTCATCGGAGAACAAGTTGATGAAAACATCGCGGGTACAACGAGTGCTTTACAAGTTGACAGTGCTGTCAGCGCTAGGTCTGTCTGCATTGGGGATACCCGTCGTGGTTTCGGCTTCTTCTCTGGACACTATTGAGGCCCTCAATCAACAGCAGTTTGTCGAATTCTCCGAAGAGCTGGGAGCTGCGACACAATATCGAGGTGTGTCCCCGCCAGAATCGATGGGTTTGCTGGGTTTTGATATCGGGTTGAGCGTGTCGAGTACCGATATCAGCGGCGAGATATTTGATATTGCAAGCGATGGCAGCTTCGATGGCAGCGATCTTATCGTGCCGAGGGTGCATGTACAGAAAGGGCTGCCCTTTGGCCTCGACATCGGTGCCATGGCCAGCGCTGTTCCGGATACTGACATCACTCTCATCGGGGCCGAGCTGCGCTATGCCATTATTGATGGTGGAATCCTCACGCCTTCTGTTGGTATCCGCGCAACCCACTCCCGGCTACTGGGAATCGATGCACTTGATTTAAATAATTCTGCAATAGAATTGGGTATATCCAAAGGGTTTCTGATGTTAACTCCCTACGCGGGAGCGGGATTTGTGCAAAGCACATCAACACCCAACAACATCGATGGATTGAGAGAAGAGACGATCGAAGAGGAAAAGCTTTTCGTCGGCGTAACATTGAATTTTGGTATCGCCCTGACGCTGGAGGCAGATCGCACGGGTGACATCCGTACTTATTCAGCCAAGGGGGGGATAAGGTTCTAATGACGCCTGCGCCAGATTCCGGAGACAATCCACAACAGCAAACACAAGATACGGCAGTCAAGGCGCAATCCGGCACCGGCTTCTGGAACGTCGTACAAAGCGTTGGAGCTGCGATGATCGGTGTGCAGTCGCGCAAGAACCGTGAACGTGACTTCACCCAAGGCAAGCCTATTCATTTCATCATAGGCGGACTTGTAGGCACGCTATTGTTTCTTTTGGTTGTGTGGTTGCTGGTACAGTATTTACTCGCCACTTCCTAGCCTGACGGCTTAGCAAGCGTTATGAGTCAACTGGAAAAATACAAACTGGCATTCGACATCACGCCGCTGCCGATGTTACTCGTGTCAAAAAGCGGTCAAATCGTACTAGTCAACGAATTGTTTGGTGCGTTATTTGAGTATGAGCCGCAACAGTTGGCTGGTCAAAACGTCGAGGTACTGATTCCTGATGTTAACCGTCATGGTCATCAGGCATTGCGCGATGGTTACTTTACAGCGCCGTCCAAGAGAACGATGGGGCATGGGCGTGAGTTAAGCGGAATTACGCGTAGTGGCACTGTCATTCCCCTGGAACTCGGATTAGACACGGTGTTAATCGAAAATCAGGTGCATGCGATGGTTATTGCCCTTGATATCACTACGCGCAAGCAAAACGAACGTTTTATGAATGTCGTTGTGGGGGCGGCGGCTAGCGCCATGATTATGGTTAACACCCAAGGAAATATTGTGTTTTTGAACACGGCAGCCTTGGACCTGTTTGGCTATGAAGAGCAGGAGTTGATGAACGTTCCGCTAGAGAAGCTGGTTCCGGAAAATGCACAGCATGTACACCGGCAATATCTTGATTCATACATGCTTGATCAAACGGCCAGATCCATGGCAGAAGCGCCCGATATCGTGGCTCTACACAAGAATGGCAATCATATTCCGGTTGATATCGCACTAACGCCCGTCGATACGCCTGATGGCAATATGGTGGTTTGTACGATTATCGATCTATCGGAGCGTGTGTCTGCTGAAAAAGCCATGGCGGATAAGTCTTCCCAACTCGAATTGGCCAACCAGGAGTTGCAAAAATTTGCCTATAGTGCGAGTCACGACCTGAAATCACCGATTACTACAATGGCGGGCTTGATTGGTTTCTGCATTGAAGATCTTGAGAATGAAAACACGGAGGAGCTTCGAGCAAACCTTCACAAGGCTCTGGACATCGGTCGACGAAGTATGAATAAAGTAGAACGTGTTCTGCAGATTGCCCGCATTGGTCACATACAGGCTGAGCCACAATTGTTTGATCTTGAAGGCCTCATCCGAGAGCTATGGCTGGACCTTGCAGGCGAGCATCAAGGGAACATTGACTTACAGCTTAAGCTGGAACACTCAGCACCCATATTTTTCGAACGGAGGGCAATTGGTTCTATTTTGGGAAATCTTATATCCAACGCGGTTAGATACTCGGACGACGCCAAGGCTGTGCAAACGGTAAAAATTGAATCACAAGTGCTTGATGATGATCTGCACATTCGAGTGAAAGACAACGGACTTGGCATACCTGCAAGCAGCCACGACAACGTGTTTGACATGTTTCTGCGTATAAACGAGAAAAGCAATCATGGATTGGGTTTGTCTCTGGTAAAGAAACAAGTCAATGACCTGAATGGCACAATTACGTTCAACAGTACTGAAGGCGAGGGGACTGAATTTCGATTTTCACTGCCATTGCCAGAAGAGCAAGGCTAGGAGTCTGCGGGGCCGCCTCCGGCCGCGCAGGCTCCTAACCCGAACTATATTAAATTACTGTTCAACCCAGGCTCCTGCCCATCGTCCCCCGGCATTCACATTGCGGCGATTTTTTCCTGTTGCGTTTGCATTTCTGTCAGGGCTGAACGGGCATCATTGAGTTTCTGTTGCTCGGTTGCAACAACGGCTGCCGGTGCTTTATCTGTAAACCCTTTATTTGATAATTTGCCTTGCAATCGGCTAACTTCCCCGGTCAGTTTTTCAATCTGTTTTGACAGGCGAGCCATCTCTGCGTCTTTGTCAATCAGACCCGCCATTGGAATCATCAATTTAAGCTGATCAACCAGCGCCACTGCAGACTCCGGTTCTGGTTCGTTCTTTGGTATGACATCAATCATTTCCAGCTTGGCCAATGATGAAAGAAGGTTGCGATGAGCTTCAAGTCGTTGCAGATCTGACGGGTTTGCCTGAGCGAATAGCAACGGCAGTTTTTTACCCGGATTGATGTTCATTTCGGAACGGATACGGCGTACGCCCATAACCACCTGTTTAACCCATTCGATTTGTGCAACTGCGGCCTCATCGACGTTTGACGCATCGCTGATCGGGTAAGGTTGCAAGGAGATGGTCGGCCCGGACTTACCAGCCCGAGGTGCAAGCTGTTGCCATAACTCCTCGGTGATATAAGGCATGAAAGGGTGTGACAGTCGTAGTATGGCTTCGAGCACACGCACCAGAGTGGCACGTGTCGCCTGTTTTTGCGCCTCGGTAGCGTCACCCATCAGTATCGGTTTGGCGAGTTCCAGATACCAGTCGCAGTACTCGTTCCAGATGAACTCGTACAGTGCGGTTGAAGCCAGATCGAACCGATACGCGGCGATATGGGTAGCAACGTCGGCTTCGGTTTTCTGTAATCTGCTGACAATCCAGCGATCAATGACGTTGAGTTCTGCGGGAATATCAGAAGGATCCAAACCCTCAGTATTCATCAGCACATAGCGCGTGGCATTGAATAACTTGTTGCAGAAATTCCGATAGCCTTCAACGCGTTTCATATCGAAGCGGATATCACGCCCGTTGGATGCCAGAGAGGCGAATGTGAAGCGTAATGCATCAGTGCCGAAAGCCGGGATGCCGTCTGGAAATGCTTTTCGCGTCTGCTTCTCGACAGCATCGGCTGTGTGATCCTGCATCAGGTTGGAACGGCGTTTGGCGACCAGAGTTTCCAGCTCGATGCCATCGATAATGTCCAGAGGATCCAGTACATTGCCTTTGGATTTCGACATTTTCTGACCGTTGGCATCGCGCACCAGACCATGAATGTAAACATCCTTGAAAGGGACTTCACCGTCGCGGAAGTAGGTGCCGAACATGACCATTCTGGCAACCCAGAAAAAGATGATATCGAACCCCGTTACCAGGACGGAGCCCGGATAGAACGACTTGAGTTCGGGTGTCTCTTCAGGCCAGCCCAGGGTACTGAATGGCCAAAGAGCAGATGAAAACCAGGTATCAAGGACATCCTCATCCTGCCTGAGAACAACCGTATCCGGCAGGGAGTATTTGCTTCGCACCTCAGTTTCGTTTTTCGCGACATAGATGCCACCATTGTCATCGTACCAGGCGGGTATGCGATGTCCCCACCAGATCTGTCGGCTGATGCACCAGTCCTGTATGTTTTCCAGCCACTGGTTATAAGTACGAGTCCATGTATCGGGTACAAAACGAATCCGTCCATCGGCCACGACATCCAACGATGGCTGTGTAATTGCACTATGCCCACCCGGACGTCCATCCTTCTGGACCTTGCAGGTGAGATCGACATACCATTGATCGGTAAGATAGGGCTCCACGATGGTGCCGGATCGTTCGCCTCTGGGTACCATCAGTTTGTGCGCTTTTGTCTCTACCAGCAGACCCGCTGCATCCATATCACTGACAACCTGCCTGCGTGCGTCGACACGGTCAAGCCCGCGATAAGCCTGCGGTACCGCCTCATTCATGGCCGCTTCATCAGTCAGAATATTGATAACCGGCAAGTTGTGACGCATACCGATAGCGTAGTCATTAAAATCATGTGCCGGTGTGATCTTTACGCAACCGGAGCCAAACTCCGGATCGACATAATCATCAGCAATAATCGGTATTTCCCGGCCCACCAGAGGAAGGGTGATGGTCTTGCCGATCAGGGCAGTAAAACGTTCATCGTCAGGATGGACGGCAACGGCTGTGTCACCCAGCAGTGTTTCTGGCCGGGTAGTGGCAATGACTACTGATCCGGATCCATCGGTCAGTGGGTAGCGGAAATGCCAGAGAAAACCATTCTCCTCTTCGCTAAGAACTTCCAGATCAGACAAGCCTGTTTTCAGCACAGGGTCCCAGTTGACCAGACGTTTACCGCGGTAGATAAGGCCTTCATCGTGCAATTTTATAAACACATCGCTAACCGCGTCTGACATGCCTTCATCCATCGTGAATCGTTCACGGGACCAGTCAGGTGATGCACCAAGACGACGCAGTTGGCCTGTAATTGCGCCGCCGAACTCTTCTTTCCACTGCCAGACCCGTTCCAGAAATTTTTCCCGACCCAGGTCATGCCGGGTTGTGCCTTCTCTTACAAGCTGTCTCTCGACCAATATTTGTGTGGCTATTCCCGCGTGATCACATCCGGGTTGCCAGAGGGTCCTGTCGCCAGACATCCGGTGATAACGGATCAGGGCATCCATGATGGTTTCCTGAAACGCATGACCCATATGCAGAGTGCCAGTGACATTCGGCGGTGGAATCATGATGCAATAGGGTGCGCCATCGCCCTGGGGTTTGAAGTAGCCGTTCTCTTCCCAGGCGGTATACCAGCGTTGTTCGATGGCTTGAGGGTCGTATGTCTTATCCATAGGCGTAGTGTACTTCAGCATGGCGCTGTGGGGTCAGCCGGTTGTCGCTAATGCGTCTGCGTTTGCAGCACTAGCCCGGTTGCAGCAACAGGGAACGTTACATGCGAGGCTAGGAGCCTGCGCGGCAGAAATCAATCGGCTACAAGCAGCCCACTTTTGGCCAAATTTTGCGCTCATTTTCGTCACTTAGCCGGCTAAACTCCTCAAATGAGCACAAAATTTGACTCAAAATTGGACTACTCTCGCTCGATCGCTTTCTACCGCGCAGACTCCTAG
>JBGCGC010000171.1:0-16608 GCA_045110475.1 Granulosicoccus sp. | reverse complement strand
CCTAATTCTCACTTGTCCCCTGCACCTGTAGGAAATTTCACTCACTCGGAAATACAGTCTGTATTCCGCTCGCTCGCGAAATTCCCTACAGGCACAGGGTCCTGCGCGATAATCAGACGTTTCATGAATAGTCCAGGCTAGGCGTAAGCAGGTTGGTGGGCTCATATGGTTTTCGGTCCTCGACATCGGGTACCACGATGGTTTGACGATTCCCCCTTCGCCATTGCTTTTCTCTAAATTAAGACAATCAGAATTCCTGATTTCGAATATCGGAATTGTCAAAAAAACAGTTGACGTACCCGCATTCGAAATGGCCAAATCCCGGCACTAATCGCTAACAGTAGTTGTAATGGGTGCCATGAAAACGCAAACACGTGTAGTCGTCATTGGCGGCGGCATCGCCGGCTGCTCCACTGTGTATCACCTCACCCAGGAGGGTTGGACCGATGTGGTGCTCGTTGAGCGCGATGAGATAACGTCGGGCACCACCTGGCATTCTGCAGCACAGGTAACAAACTTTGGCATGACCCAAACCATGGTTGCGCTGAAAAGCCATTCCATCAAGCTCTACAAGGAGCTTGCCGACGATCCGGACTACCCGATCAATTATCACCACGGAGATGGTGGTATTCGTCTGGCCAACTCGCAAACCACCATGGATGGCTACCGGCATTTTGCCAGCATGGCCAAGGCGATGGGCGTGGAATACGAAATTCTTGATGCCGAAGAATGCGCGCGCCGCCACCCTTTGATAACCACCGATAACCTGCTTGGCGGTCTGTGGGATTCGATGGATGGTGACATTGATCCGGCACAGCTGTGCCAGGCGCTGGCGCGTCGTGCTCGCAAGGCAGGTGCGGAAGTTTATCGGAACACACCTGTTACCGGGCTGACGCAACACAAGGACGATAGCTGGACAATACACACAGAGCATGGCGATATTGATTGTGAGATTGTGGTGAATGCCTGCGGCTATCGTGTCAACGAGGTGGGTGCCATGATGGGTGTTCATCATCCGGTTATGTCCATGGAGCATCAGTATTTTTTGACCGAAGCTATCCCGTCGATTGAAGCTCTGGATCATCGAGTGCCGCTGTTGCGTTGTCCGATTGATGACTTTTACTCGCGCCAGGAAAAGAATGGCCTGTTGATCGGCTTTTATGAGCAGGACTGTCGCACATGGGGTATGGATGGTATCGATCCGCATTTTGTCAATGCCCTGTGTCCCGAAGATACCGATCGCGTCTTGCCAGTGCTGGAGAATGTATTCAAACGAATGCCGGTTATCGAGGAAGCGGGCATACACACCATCATCAACGGTCCAATTACCTACACCATTGACGGCGCTCCACTGGTAGGACCAATACCGGGCAAGCGCAACGCCTTCTGCATCATCGGCCTGCGAGCAGGGCTTGGCGAAGGTGGCGGACATGGCTGGCTGCTGGCGCAACAGATCGTTCATGGCGAGGCACAATACGATACCTGGGTCATCGACCCGCGGCGTTTTACCTCACATACCAATGTGGAACTGTGTGCCCTGAAAGCTATCGAAGACTACCAGAACGAATTCCGTTTTCACTTGCCGCACGAGCACCGGCCGGCAGGCCGCCCTATGAAAACAACGCCTCTGACACCGTTACTGGCGGCTGAAAATGCGGAGTTCGGTGTGGTCAATGGGTGGGAACGAGCTGCTTATTTCAAACCAGCCAAGGATTTTGTGGAAACGCATGGTTACCATTTCAATGAGACGTTTGATGTAGTCGGTGCTGAGGTCGATGCCGTGCAAACGGCCGTTGGACTCACAGAGGTTAATGGTTTCAACCGCTTCGAGATTACGGGCGCCAGGGCGTTGGACTGGCTGGACTCGATGACGTGCAGTACATTCAAGAAAAAAACCGGCAAGGTGTCGCTAGCTTACCTGTTGAATCAGCAGGGCAATATCAAAACCGAAGCCACACTGGCTACTCTGGACGACAATGCCATCTGGTATGGCTCCGCTGCTGCGGCTGAGTTTCACGACAAGGACTGGTTGGAAAGTCACTTGCCCGACGACGGTTCGGTCAGTATTCGATCCTTGACGAATGACTACACCATTCTTGTTGTGGCAGGGCCCAGAGCCCGCGAAGTCATGTCGGTTGTCTCGCGCGAAGACTGGTCGCGCCAAACCTTCCCCTGGCTCTCGGTTCGCCGTGCGTTCATCGGCATTGCGCCAGCGGTGGTCATGTCGGTGAGTTTCTCCGGCGAGCTGGCCTACGAGATCCATGTGCCCAACGCTAATCTGTACTCGGCCTGGCTGGCACTACGACACGCGGGAGATCCGCTTGGATTACGCCTGTTCGGCTCACACGCGGTTGAATCCATGCGACTGGAAAAGGGCTATCGACACTGGAAGGCTGATCTGATTACCGAATTCAATCCGTTTGAATCTGACCTCAGTCGCTTCGTCAACATGGAAAAGCAAGACTTCATCGGCAAGGCGAGTCTGGCAGCCGCCTCACATGATTCTCGTTTTATTACACTGGTGCTTGATTGCACTCATGCACCTGCCCAGCCTGGAGACAGCATGATTGCCGATGGCCGAGTGGTCGGCACTGTCACATCGGCTGGATGGGGCTACCGGGTAGGCAAGAACATCGCCATGGGATTCGTTGAAGCCAAGTTTACTGAAGAGGGTAGTCGTGTGCAGGTAGAAGTCATTGGTGAGGCGGTGGATGCCACAGTGGTACATCCTTGTCTCTATGATGCTGACTACAGCAAGGTCCGCTCTTAGCGCGTTTTTAGTAGCAGCGCTATCGCTCGTTCACTTGTTGAATTGCGATGGACAGTCATCCGACTGCGTGCCTGAACAGTTTGGCTAGTAGTAATTGTCGTGTGTGGTTTTATGTATGTCCAGTGGCAGCTAATGCACCAGTGCTTACTGCAAGCCGTAAAGTGCGTAGACAGCTTGATGATCTGATTTAATAGGCAGCGCGGATTGATCCATTGCGACATGTGAATACTCGACGGTCGATTCGTGCTGCGTATGTGGCCAGTCGCTTCCCCAGATGACATGATCGGGCAACAGCCGCGACTGAATCGCTAAGGCGTGCGGTAAGGTATCAAAAGGCGTTCGATAGGGTGCGGAGAATTTTACGTAGAGCCGTGACAGGTTCTTGTGGTCAGTAATTGCTTGTATCCACGGATCGTTTGACGCGTCAGGTTCTGCCGGCAGTCCGAAGTGATCAACGACCACGGTGACGCCGGTATCCAGTAGAGGGCAAATGAGTTGCGCCAACCGCGAACTCTCCAGGTGCAGCTCAATGTGCATGTCTCGTTCACGAATGCTGTTGAGATGTTGCTTCACTTGCAGGCTACCAAGCGCCGGTATCGCTGCGCCTTGCACCAGATTCCAGCGAAACCCGCGAACACCTGCGTCAAACAAACGGTCTATTTCCTGTTCTGTGATGTCAGGAGAGACTACAGCTACTCCGGCAAATTTTGATGAGTCAAGTTGCGCAAGTGCTGAGCATAGCTCAGTGTTGTTTGTACCCAGAAAGCTGACTTGAACGAGAACGCCGCCTTTGAGCTTGTATTTCTGTAGCTGTTGACGCCAAAAGCTAAGCGGGGCAGGTGCGGTAGGGATGTAGCGCGCATCTTTTATGGCGTTTATATGCTCGTAGACGTGCGCATGGCAATCGTAATGAATCAAGGAGCCGCTCCAGCAAAATTCATATACATGACTAGTTGACTATTGGATCAGACATCAGTATACCTGTAGTGGGAGGATGCGCAAATTGATTCAGCATGTACAGACCATAGACAATCGGCTGCCAGCTTATGCTCAGTTGCGAGATACGTTGGCTGCCAGAATCGCCAGTGCCGAATGGGGCGCTGACGAACCCATACCTGCCGAGACACAATTGGCCAGGTCTTACAAAATTTCGGTGGGCACTGTACGAAAGGCAGTGGATGGACTCGTCAACGAAGGGTTGTTGGAAAGACGGCAGGGGTCAGGTACGTTCGTGCGAAGGCCGTCTTTCGATTCAACGCTGTTTCGGTTTTTCCAGATGCGTACTGCCGATGGCGAACCCACGTCTATTCCAAGCAGCAAATTGTTATCACGAGCGATAACAACGGCACCTTCAGAACCTGCTAAAGCGCTCGGTACACGAAACGTTATCAAGATCGTTCGGCTGCGTAGCCTTTCTGATCAGCCCATCTTATATGAAGAAATCTATATTCCCAGTGTCTTGTTCTCGGGGTTCGAGTCCATTTCTCAGGAGGACCTGGGGCCACTGCTGTACCCGATTTATTTTGAACGTTATGGCGTGCTGGTGAAAAGCGCCACTGATGACCTGTCCTTCGGGGTGGCCACGAAAGCGGTTGCACGAAAGCTTGACATAATGCACACAGACTCCGTTGCTGTCATACGCCGCATTGCTCGTGGTATTGATGGTCAAGCTGTTGAGTGGCGTATTGCGCGTGGGAGTGCAGCTCGTTTTAACTATCGCAGTGAAATCACCTGAACCAATACCATTACGACTCTGGAGAGAGAAATGAAGATGAAAACCCTGTTAATCAGCGCCACAGCACTTTTAGTGAGCGTACAACCCACCTTTGCTGAGTATCCTGAGCGCTCTATTGAACTGACCATTCCCGCCGGAGCTGGTGGCGGCACAGACACCAGTGCCCGTAAACTGGCCATATTGCTTGAAGAGAAGCTTGGCACTTCCATTGCTGTGCTGAATGTTGGCGGCGGCGGCGGCTCTGTGGGTGCTTCGCAATTCATGCAATCAAAACCCGATGGCTATTCGCTATTTGCCACTTGGAACAGTCCACTTACTACAGTGCCGCAGGTGCAGAATGTCGCCTATTCGCTGGATAGTTTCACACCCATTGCGTCAACGTCCGAGACAGCCTATACGCTGTGCGTGAAATCTGATTTCCCTGCCGACACTGGCGAGCAATTTCTGTCCGAGCTAGCTGGCAACCCGGATAAATACACCTACGGCAATGATGGCATCGGCGGTACGATGCAGCTGGCTGCTGAACGTATTTTTCAAGCCCGTGATATCTCTGCTATCGCTATTCCCTTCGGCGGTGCTAGCGAAACCTTGAAGAATTTCCTGGGTGGGCATGTGGACATCTATGGCGGCTCTATTTCGACCGTGCTTCCCTACGTGGAGAATGGTGAAGCGAAGTGCATGTTGGTAACATCCGCTGCTGATGTACCAGCATTACCTGCGGCAGCGGGTCTTGCACAGGTCGGGTTGGCTGATCAGGAGACCTTGCTATGGCGGGCCATTCTGGGTCCTAAAGATCTGGATCCGGCAATAGTAGACACGCTGGCTCGTGTTATTGATGAATCAGTAAATGATCCTGGCTATGTCGAGTTTCTTGCCACCAAGGGAGAGGTGCCGAATGTTGTGTCAGGTGCAGATTTGGGCGCACGCCTGCAAGCGGAATACGATGCATTGGCAGAAGTTTCTGCAGCGCTCGGACTGGGTCAGTAGTTTATGGAGCATCGCCAGGATATCGTTCTCGGGATGCTCTTTGCTTGTTTGGGTGCGGTGGCTGTGTGGTTGTCCACAGCCTACTCAGGTGCCAGCGGCCTTTACCCGCTGGTACTAAGCCTGATCATGATGACATTGGGTGTGGTGATCGTCGCACGCGCATCGCGTGTTAAAGAACACACGGCGCGGAACCTGGTATCAGCCCCCATTAATCTGGTGCTGACAATTGTGGTGTTGATTGTCTATGTAGGACTCATCAGGCCACTCGGATTCTATTCAGCGTCGTTGTTGTTGGTGATAGCGTTACCGCTGCTGCTGGGTTTTCGCCGTCCGGTGTATCTGGGCATCATGGCGATCACTTTTATATCCATATTGTTTATTGTTTTTTCCCTCGTTCTGGAAAAACCGTTGCCCGCTGAAATTTGGTCCAGTGCACGTTGGGGTGGAAAGTAGGCGTGGAATTTCTAACCACATCCCTTTTGGCGGTGTTAAGCGTTGGACCCGTTCTCGCCATGCTTGGCTCCACGTTACTGGGTGTTTTCATCGGAGCGCTTCCGGGTTTGAATCCGGTTATGGCCATCGCTTTGCTGTTGCCACTCACTTATTCCATGGACCCGCTGGTGGCACTGGCTATGGTCGCGGGTATCTACAACGGTTCGATGTACGGTGGAGCTATTCCCGCCATCTTGTTGCGTATTCCGGGAACTCCGGCATCCATTGCCACCACGTTCGACGGGTTTCCCATGGCGGATAAAGGAGAGGCTTCAAAGGCATTAAAGCTTGCCTGTTGGTCGTCAGCCATAGGCGGTATCGTCAGTGCGATTGCGTTGATGACCTTTGGGCCCTTGCTCGCGAGGGTCACTTTGTTTTTTGGGCCCGCTGAATACTTCTGGATTGCGATGTTCGGCATGGTGTCAGTTGGGGTCATGGTAGGCAGCGACCCGGTTAAAGGCATTCTGGCTGCGGTACTGGGCTTGCTTATTGGGACAATGGGGATTGATTCGCTCTCGGGGCAAGCGCGTTTTACGTTCGACCAGGTCTGGTTGCTGGGCGGTCTGGATCTTATTGTGGTTCTTGTTGGTTTATATGCCTTACCGCCTGTTTTACAGCTAGCAGAGAAATGCGATTTGAAAGGCTTGTCCGCTGCTCAGTTAAAGCTCAATGCTGTGCCTTTTGCCAAAGGTGACATTGTTTCTTTGATACCAACGTGGATACGTTCTTCAGTCATTGGTATTTGTGTAGGCGTACTCCCGGGTGCTGGTGGCAATATTGCCGCGTTCCTCAGCTACAACGCCGCAAAAAAGGCATCCGATGATCCGGACAGTTTCGGCAGGGGCAACCCGAAGGGCGTGGCCGCTGCAGAGTGCGGGAACAATGCCGACAACGCGGCTTCCATGATTCCTGCTTTGTCATTAGGTATTCCCGGTAATGTAGTAGCTGCTCTGGTACTCAGTGCGCTGACCATCCATGGACTGCAACCGGGGCCGCAGCTGTTTCATCAGAACCCGACCCTGGTGGGTGGTTTCATGTTCGAGATGCTGATGACATCACTTCTGATATTTCTGGTGGGTGGCGTTGCGGCCACGCGCCTGATTGCCCAGATCCAACGATTGCCGGGTGTGTTGCTGGTGCCAGCAATTCTGATTCTCATGTGCGTGGGAGTCTTCGTCGTTAATGGCAGGCCAATGGATCTATGGGTTATGTTAGTGGCAGGGCTCTTTGGTTATTTTCTTGAGAAAGTCAACGTCCCACTGGCACCGATCATACTTGGTATGATTCTGGGCCCTATGGCAGAACAAAGCGTGCGGCGCGCCTTATTGATTAGTCGCGGCGACGTTTCGGAGCTATTGACAAGGCCATTGTCCGCTGTGCTGGCTTTGTGTACAGTGACGGTGTTATTGTGGCCTGTGATTCGTTTCCTGATGCGCAGACGCAATATGCTGTAGCGTAGTAGGTAGATATTTTCGAATATACACTGAGATCGATACGCTATCTTGTCAGTACTCTTTTTCGTTTGATGGCTTGATGGTGTAAAGGGCTTAAATTTTTTGTATTCGCGCACGATTTTATCGCGAGGCAATTTTTTAGTCATCAAAAATGAACCTAAATCAGTTGCTTCCATTTCATTCCAATGTTTTAGCAATCCTGCAATGAATTGCCGGGATGTCTCTGAACGTCGAGCTAGTGGGCCACGCGGGTAATTCGTCAACACACTCTTCCCTACCGTCGCCAGCCCAGCGTTAGAAAAGCTCCTCGTATACCCAATACGCGTCGCTTGTTCTGACTATGGTGGAAACGACATGCCTGTTACCGAATTACCCGCGTGATTCACTAGGTCGACAGAAAAGTGTTGTATTCAGCCCCTTTTGTGAAACTGTCGCCACTTTGGATCAGTGAGTGAATCCGCACCTACGGATATCGATTTGTGCTGACACTGGCCGCAAGATTATGCCCGTGTTGGCAAGCTATCCTTCACGAACTATCTATTGCAATCCGTTGGATAAGAATAGTCAAGTGTATGTTGTCAGGTAACGCGATAATACGATACGAGTTCATGTAACTCTACTGCCATGGTGGCAAGATCTTCAATAGATTTTCTTGACTGATCAAAAGAGTTGCTGGCTTCATCAGCCGTTTTAGCCGTCAGCGTGACGTGATCAACCACCTCTCCACAACCCAATGCGGCTGATTGAACTGATTTACTGATGTTCTGAGTGGTGCTCATCTGTTGCGCTACTGAGTCGGAAATAGTGGATTGTATGGCGTTGATCTGATCCACTGTATCAACGATTTCTGATATCGCACTAACTGAACTATTGGTATCTGTTTCGATCGATGCAATTATTCGCTGGATGTTCTCTGTGGCCTGTGCGGTTTCCTTAGCCAGTTCTTTTACCTCGTTAGCAACGACCGCAAACCCTTTACCTGCATCACCTGCACGTGCTGCCTCTATGGTTGCATTCAGAGCCAGCAGGTTAGTTTGCTCGGCTATGGAGGTGATAACCCGAATGACTTGTCCGATTTGACCTGACGAGTCTGCCAACTGACGAACGGACTGGTCAGTTGATGATGCCAATTGAACTGCTGATTTGGCGATGTCGGCAGCTGTGGTGGCATGCGTTGCAATTTCCTTAATCGATGCGCTCATCTGCTCTGACGCAGCCGCTACAGAGTCTACTGATTGCCGGATATTCTCAGCACTGCCAGAGGCCGTTTTTGCTTGCCTGGAGGTGGTTTGCGCGCTGGCTCCCAATTCCTCACTGACTGTAGAAAGCGAACTGACAGCATCGTTCATGGAGCTAGCGTGTCCGCCGATCGTCGTCAGGTTGTTGCGCAGGCGGCTTAGGAACCGGGCTAGCGATGAAGCCATCACTCCTATCTCGTCTTCTCCACTCACCGAGATTTTCTTGCTCAGATCACCAGATGAGGCAGCATCTACAGTAGAGAGTACACAATCGACTCGTGTTTGCAGTGATTCCACTTTCTCTCTGTCAGTTTTAGCTTCTTTTTGTATCTTTAATTCGTTTAACCTCTGTTCTGTTATATCTTCCCACTCCACGACAATTCCCAAACACTGCTCGCGGTTTTCTTCATCAAGAACAGATGTCGTTACCACGCGAAGCCAGCGTTCGCCGAATTGCAGCTCTTCTTCGAGATTGTTACGCGAGCCATTGGAAAAACCATTTAGCTTGAGTGGATCTGGATGTAGCTGATCAAGTGTCAAATCGCAAAGTTCCTGCTCTTGAATCTCCGGGTTTGACTGTTTCAAGGGTTCTTTGATGAGTGAAAATAGCGCTAACGCTGAGTTATTAGCGTATCGAATTTTCATCATTGGATCAGCTATAACAACAGGTGAGCTTGCGATATCCAGTGCCTGCTTTATTCGGGCGACTTCCCGATGTCGTGCATCCATCCGTGCCAGCAAGCTATTCTGTGCTTTGCTTAGTGCGCGCATGATGTCGCCAAGTTCGTTGGGAGGGCTACCATCATGCAAGGTCACCGACTCACCGAACTCATGGTTCTCAATTAATTGCACTTGATCAATTATATTTCTGGTGGTTCTGCGGATATTTCCCAGTAAAGCCAGCGCGAGCAATGCCATCAGCAGTACTGATGCAGTAAGAATGGCTGCTGACATAATTAATCGTTGATGCAGCGCCTTGTCGATATCATCCAGATACATTCCAGAGGAGATAATCCAGCCCCATGGTTTAAATTCTTTTGAATAGCTGAGCTTGCGCTCCGGTGTATCTTCACCCGGTTTTGGCCAGTAATAGTCTACATAACCAGATTGCTGTTTTGCCACGACTTTTACAATTTCGGCCACAAAATATTTGCCGTAGGCGTCCTTGGTTAACGCGGCGCTATTTCTGCCCACATTGGTAGAATTGATGGGGTGCATAAGTAGTACACCTTCAGAACTGTTTATCCAGAAATACTCTTTGTTGTTTTCGCCGTAACGAAACCCGGAGATTTGATCAAAGGCGATCTGTTTGGCTTCGTCTGCACTCAGGCTACCAGATTGCACCTTGGCTTCGATATTTGATAACGTTTGGTGGGCCAATTCAACAGCGTTGCTTGTTAGAGCCTTCCTCTCTACTATTAACGAGTCTTTTAACAATAGCGCATTGGCCGCGGCGATTGACACCATTGCCAGAAGAGCTATGGCGGACAATACGATGAGCTGGAATGAGAATCGAGTTTGCCTGAAAATGTTCATATAACATGTGGCACATTTGTTGACTGATCTGAAATTCGCAGATGGGCACCAAACAGCCTCCGCAAACCTACATATTGCGTCTAGCGGCAGGTAGGGCCTCTGGTTGCGAAAAGCTGTGTTATTTCCCCGCCAATCGAGTTGGCAGCAAGGTTTTGCTGAAAAGTCTGCAGTGAGTATCGCCGATCACTCAACTCATTTTTTCGTACTTATACTCACAGTCTTAGCCGTTTGTCCAAAAGACACCTTGCGCTCCTCATCTGTCATGGGCTTGTTCGCGTTCAGGTCCTTGCCCAGAGCTACGCCACGACGTACAGCTGGTCTGTCCTTAATGGTTAAGCGCCAACGAGTAACATTAGGAAAATCATCAAGTGGTTGCTCCATTGCTTTGGCAATCAGTATCCAGGGCCAGGAACACATGTCTGCAATGGAGTAGCCTGAATCCAGCAGATACTCCCGCACTTCCAGGCGTCTTTCGAGTACACCAATACAGCGGTTGTATTCGTTTTTATAGCGCTCTGCGCTGTAAGTATGATCTCCTTTAGCATAGTTAAAAAAGTGACTGTGCTGGCCGGCCATCGGACCAAGGTTGCCGACCTGCCAATATAACCATTCATCAAGACGGATACGCTCACGACTGTCGGTGGGAATGAACTGCCGGTGTTTTTGTGAAAGGTAGGTCATAATAGCGCCGCTTTCAAACACGCTGATTGGCTCGCCATCGACATCGTGATCAACAATAGCTGGCATGCGGTTGTTCGGGCTGATGGCTAGAAAATCTGGCTCAAACTGATCTCCAGCACGTATGTTGATCGGGATCATATTGTAGGGAATTCCCAATTCTTCCAAAAGTATTGAAACCTTCCAGCCGTTCGGTGTAGGCCAGTAATAGAAATCAATCATCGTGTTTTATTCCTACCGTTGCATCGGAAATGTGAAACTCATTTAAATGTGCAGGCCATGGCAGCGCCAGATTCGAGTAATTGTTGAATTCTGCTTTTGTCGAGGCCTGCTTCAGTGAGTACTTCATGAGTATGTTGTCCGAGCCGCGGTCCGCCCATGCGATATTCATTCGGAGTACCGCTAAATAATGCGGGCGGCCGTGTCTGGCGTAAACGACCCGCGTCAGGATGATCGTGTTCTACTACCAGTTTGTTCGCCACAATCTGAGGGTGCTTGATCATTTCGCCTCGTGTCAGTACCGGGGCGTGTGGTACATCGAATTTGTCGAGCAGGCTAATCCATTCAGCGGTGCTGCGTTGCCGCAGCGCATCCTGAGTCAGCTGCAATCGCTCATTTTTGAATTCTTCAAGTCCAGTTGTAGTTAGAAAACGGGTATCCGTTTTCCATTGTGGTTGCTCACAGGCATCAGCCAGTTTTTCCCAATCGATACGTCGAAACGCCGCGACAGAAATATATCCATCGGCGGTCTCGTAAATCAGATCGATAAAACTTTGCGCGGTTTCGGTTTCAAGCTCATTGCCAACAAAGGTGTGTCCGCCCATGTCCGAAGACCACAAAAAATGCACAACCGTGTCCAGCATGCTGAGCTGAACATGTTGACCTTTGCCGGTACGCTCGCGGGCAAATAGCGCAGCAGTGACTGCTTGCGCCACTGTAAAGCCGGTTAATTTGTCGGGCACGATGGTACGAACGAGGCTTGGGCGCACATCGTCTCCTCCGGCTTGCACAGTTGTTAATCCGGACAACGATTGCACTAATGGGTCGAAGACCGGTTTGTGCGAATACGGGCCGCTCTGGCCAAATCCGCTGATTGACACAAAGATGATATTGGGATTGCATGCCTTGGCTGACTCATAGCCAATATCAAGACGATCCACCACACCTGGCCTGAAATTTTGAATGAGTACATCGGCTGAGCCAATAAGCTGATGCAAAGCGTCGGTGGCCCCGGCTTTCTTTAGATCAAGCACCACCGATCTTTTGTTGCGATTGTTGTTCAGGAACGATGCCGACAGACCCTGATGCGCTGTCCAGAGACCGCGCGTACTGTCGCCGCCTGCAGGTTCGACCTTGATCACATCCGCACCCTGATCTGCCAGGATCATGCCCGCCAAAGGGCCGGAGATCATCGAGGTCAGATCGATCACGCGAAATCCGTCTAGGGGTCCGGGCATTAGGGTAGCTCCTGTCGAAGGGCGATTTTTCTCAAGTTAATAGCAGAAGGCGCTAGGAAAAAGCCTGCCATCGCGCATATGTGTGCCACGCACATAAGATCGTAAAGCCCTTTTCCTCGGAAGCCTCGGGCGATAGGGTGGCGTGCTTGGCACAGGAGGGTTCGTGTGAGCGAGACTGACAGTTTTATTCAGGAAGTCACTGAAGAGGTCCGTCAGGATCAGATGCTTCGGTACTGGAAGAAGTATGGCGCATATGTGATTGGCGCTGTGCTTCTTGTCGTTGGTGGAGCCGCTGCATGGAATTGGCAGCTGACACAGAAACAGGCGTCAGCTGAAGCGCGCGGTGCTGCATTGCTGACGGCTGATCCCGCGGACGCCCAGGCGCAGATTGCGCTGACCGCCCAGGTCGATGGTCCTGCCAATCTAATTGCAGAGCTAAGCGCGGCTGCTGCTTTTGCCGAGCAGGGCGATGCAACGGAGTCGGTGGCGCGTTATGCAGCGATTGCCCAGCGCAGCGATATTCCATCGGTGTATCGCGATCTTGCCTTACTGCAGCAGGTTCGGGTCGCTGCGACGGCAGACGGTGGCTCGGCATCAGCCGCGCCGCTGGACGTACTGATTGAAAGCGACAGTCCGTTCAGATTGCTTGCGTTGGAATTGCGCGGAGCGATCCGCATATCGGCGGGTGATCTGGAAGCCGGACACGCCGATCTGAACACCGTCATTTCGGACCCCGAGGCGACCAGCACGTTGCAACAGCGCGCAGGTGCGTTGCTGACTGCGACCGGTGGGCGGCTGGATCAGCAATCGGGATAATCATTCGCCGCCTCCGTGGGGAGCGGATGCGGTTCAGGATGCAAAAGCATCGTGAAGACTGGGGAATAAAATGACACGCACGGGATTTCGCAGCATTGGCGCTGCGCTGGGCATCGCGGTACTTCTGTCCGGATGCAGCTTGTTCGAGGACGAAGAGCGCCTTAGCGGTGAGCGCATCAATATCCGAAACTCGCAGAACGATTCAAGTCAGGGTGCTGTTCAGGGCGGTGGCGCTCCGATTCCTCAAGCGAATGCGAATTCCAGTTGGTCGCAGACCAATGGGCAGTCGTCGCATGCAAGTGGACATCTGGCTGGTCCATCCTCGCTGAACCGGGTCTGGACTGCAGATGCGGGCAGCGGCGGCGGCAGCGATGCGGCGATCACGTCTTCTCCGATCGTGGTCAAGGGAAGGGTATATGCGCTGGACGCGGAAGCGCAGGTTTCGGCGATTGATGCCTCGGGCGGTTCGGTTGCGTGGCGTGTTGACCTGGCACCGGAAGGTGAAAGTGGCGAGGACGGCTTTGGCGGTGGTCTAGCATCCGACGGGAACCGGATCTTCGTGACCACGGGCTTTGGTGAAGTCGTGGCACTGGATGCAGCATCTGGCGAGATTGCGTGGCGCTATCGTGCGACGTCTCCGTTCCGCGCGGCTCCGGCTGTTGCGAACGGTCTGGTCATCGCTGTGACGCGGTCGAACCGCGGCGTTGCCCTGACGACGGGTGGCGGGCAACTTGCCTGGCGGCTGGATGGCATCTCTGCTAGTGCAGGACTGCTGGGCGGGGCGAGTCCTGCCATCAGCGGTGGACTTGCCGTGCTGCCATTTGCATCTGGTGAGGTCATGGGCGTCGAGATGTCTTCGGGCCGTCGGATCTGGAGCGCTGTTCTGGGCGGGGCGCGTCGTGGGCTTGCGCGGTCTTCGATCTCGGATGTCACAGGCGATCCGGTCATTGCCGGTCGCGCGGTGGTTGCTGCAAATCAATCCGGTCGGATGGTTGCGATCGACGGTCAGACGGGGCGTCGGGGCTGGACGCGTTCGGTCGGGTCTGTTGGACCGATCTGGGCTGCCGGAGACTCGGTTTATGTCGTCAGTGACGATGCGACCGTACAGCGGCTTTCGCTTGGCAGTGGCGCCACGATCTGGCGCACCGAGGTGCCTGAGTATGAAGATCCGGAAGATCGTGAAGATCCTATCGCCTATTCCGGTCCTGTGCTGACAGGTGGCAGGCTGCTGGTAACCGATTCGCTGGGCACGCTGCACAGCTTTGATCCTGCCACGGGCGCGCCGGGGGAGACTGCCGAGCTGACGTCAGGCACCACGACTGGTGCAATTGTTGCCGGTGGCACTGTCTATGTTCTGTCAGGCGATGGGAACCTGCAGGCGTTCCGCTGACAGGGTAGGGTCAGGCTTCGGGCCTTAGAATTCGGGGCTTAGGCTTCAGGCAGAGATGCGCCGCCGTCGCTGGACTCCGGTGCCTGCGCTTCCGGGCCGAAGGAAATCACGATATCGCCTTCGCGCATGGTCAGGCGATGGGCCTGATGGGCGAACAGCACATCGCCGCGCCGTATGATCGCGACTGTTTCGGCCTTTTCGTGACGTGAGTCTTTCAGCGCTTCTGCCGTCAGGTCTGCCTCAATGGTGTCTGACCAGAACGTCCATCCGCGCGCCATACGCATCTCCAACAGATCGATATCGCCGCCGGATGTCAGCAGCGTTCTGCCGCCCAACGAGGCGGGCAAATGGTGATGCCCCTCGGAATGTTCGTGCCTGCCAACCTGAAAGACTTTGTCGCGGCCCATCTCGGCCCCCACATTGGTGCAAACCAGCGCGTTGTAGTCATCGTTGTCGCTGGCAGCGATCAGGGTGCCAAAGCGTGTCAGATCGGCGGCATGCTCGGCGGCTTCCGAGAGGAGCTCGCCAAACCAGGTGGGCAGGTTCTCTTGCCGCGCGGGGCCGAGGCTATGCCAGTTCCGGTCGACCATCAGGACCGGCACCTCTGATGCATGCAGTTGCGTCGCTAGTGCCGTTGACCACGGGTTGCCGCCCAGGATGATCACGCCGGGCGGGCGACTGCTGGTCAGACCCATTGCCTGCGCCAGCGGCCGCATGCCGAACCCGTGAACGACAACCGTTACCGCGACGATGGCGAAGGCGAGGGGTGCCAGCATTGCGCCGTCGGCTATCCCGATGTCGATCAGGCGTTGACCAAAGAAACCTGAGACCGCGACCGCAACGACGCCGCGTGGCGCGACCCATGCCACGAACAGCCGCTCGCGCATTGTGAGCGCAGTTCCTATCAGCGATGGCAGTACCGCGAGTGGTCGCGCGACTGCCATGATGACGACGACAAATGCAACGGCGCGCCAGTCCAGCGAAAGGATCATCGAGGGCTGAAGGGTGGCTGCCAGGATCACGAAGACGCCGGAGACCAGCAGGACGGTCACGTGCTCCTTGAAGCGTTTCAATTCGTCCAGAGAAGGCAGGCGGGCGTTGGCGATTGTGACGCCCATCACGGTGACGGCCAGCAAGCCGCTTTCGTGCAGCACCATGTCGGTAGAGGCATAAACGCCGAGAACTGCAGCAAACAGGATGGGCGCCTTCATGTATTCCGGGACAACGCCACGGCGAAAGCTGCGCGTCAGCATCCGTCCAACGGCATAACCCGCAACGCTGGCAACGACGATTCCGAGCACCAGATGCCCGCCAGCCTCGACCAGATGATCGCCCTGCATGGCAATCACGACTTCGAAGGCGAGCACGGCAAACAGCGCGCCGACCGGATCGTTGACAATCGCTTCCCAGCGCAACGTGGATGCGGTCCGCGCAGAAAGCTTTGCCTGGCGCAGTAACGGCATGATGACGGTTGGGCCGGTGACCACCAGAATCCCGCCAAAGATTGCCGAGGTCGTGAGATCCAGTCCCGCGACCCAATGCGCGGCTGCCGTGTTGAAAGCCCAGCCCAGCACGGCACCTATGCTGCACAGGCGCTTCACCGCCGGTGCTGCGTCCCGCAACTCTCGGAAATTCAGCGTCAGACCGCCTTCAAACAGGATCAATGCGACCGCGACGGCGACGATGGGGCGAAACAGCTCGCCGAAATCCTCGGCAGGGTTCAGCAATCCAAAGACAGGGCCCGCCAGGACACCCGCCACCAGCATGAACACAATGGCAGGCATGTGTAGCCGGATTGCCAGCCATTGTGATCCCACGCCCAGCACGCCAATCAGGGCAAACGTTAAGCTTAGATTATCCATAGTCGCTCCGCTGATCCCGGGCAGGTGTTCTGTCCGTGAATTGCGGAAAGCCTATGGTGAAAAGATGTCTGAGTGAAACGCGAATTCTACCGGCATTATGATGCGTAAGTCGTGACCGTGTCATGTGTGTGCTTTGAGGCTCTGCGCATCAGAAGACCAGAAATCCCTGCAGGTTCAGTGATTCATTGCAGGA
>JBGCGC010000170.1:0-8723 GCA_045110475.1 Granulosicoccus sp. | reverse complement strand
TTAGCAACGGCACTTCTTGCACTCTCTCCACTAACGTTTGCAGGAGACATAAGCAGTGTTGATGATGCACATTCGTTGACTATTCCAGCAGGCTCGTCAGTTTTATCTGAAATCGAATCTAACCGTACTCGTGGGCGAGCGATTGTGCCACCAATATCTAACCCTCCTGAAGGAGGTAACAGATATTGGCAATCAGGTGAAACCTTTTATAAGTTTGAAAATAACAATAATAATGATTATCCTCACTCCTAACCGTACTCGAGGGCGATTGAGTGTGCCGCCAAAATGTAGTCCTTGAGGCTACAGATATCGGGAACCAGATGAAACCGTTTATCAGTGGGAATTCGAGCCTGAAAATCGTCCCTAACAACCTAAGAGATAATCAAGTTAAAGTGGCCCTGATTGGACCTCGACTGAAAATTCATAGCCCGATTAGTTCGTAAGTATTATGCAGGGCTTGAGATAGAATATTCTCCCGGTTTTGATTGATCATATTGGCGGTATCGCTGATACAAACCGGGAAAATTAACACATAAGATAGGGTCGATTACTACGAAGTAATGCGCGTTTGAGTCATGCCAAGTACAGTCTCTAATATATACTTTGCGGGGGTCGATTAATATCGAGAGAGAAGCTAGTGTAGTGCAACAATCAAACACTATGAATGATTGATTGCTTGGCACGAGCAACTTTTTCAAGAATTACTTCTACAGACTTGGTCCAGACGAATGGGACGGGATCTGCGTTGTGTTCTGAAATGAACTTCATCAGCTTCTGCTCCAGATCTGCGACTGAACTAAAAACCCCTCGTCTGATAGCTTTGTCCGTAATCAAACCAAAAAAACGCTCAACCAGGTTCAACCACGATGAGCTGGTTGGTATTAAGTGCAGCTTCACACGTTTGTTCCGCTTCAACCAGTTTTTAACTTTCTGATGTTTATGAGTTGAGTAGTTGTCAACGATGACGTGTAGTTCCAGATCTTCCGGTGCCTGTTTCTCTACAGCCAGCAGCACAATCGACAAACGTTGTTTCACATGCACTGGAGTTTTACCACTTCGGCACAATCGCTGAAACTCCGAACGCTCTGCGTCAGTTAGATCAATTACTGTTGAAGCAGGCATCGACATGCACCGTGAACCTGATGTGTCTAAGTATACTTGTTTATAACGTTTGATTGCTGCACTACACTAGCAACAGGATGAAGGTTCTCTCGGATATGAACCTGTCACCTCATTTGGCAATGTACTATGGCAGATTGTTAGCGCCAGTGTAAAAGTGCAGGTATTTGCCGCTGTGTCATTCGGTGCACAACAGCGGCCGTTATTTGAGAAACGCTGATTTGTGTACTTTTATCAGAAGTTGATACACCCGCCCTGCAGATCGAGTTGACCTTGTTGGGTATCTTGTTTAGCTTGCTCCAACTCTACGACCGGACAAAGTAGTTGATGCGGGACACCTCTCGCAGGTTTTTCGTGCACCTGTAGATTATCCTCGGATTGGTACCAACATCGTCTCGAAAATCAGCTTTTGTATCTTGAGTTCAATCGTAAGTCAGCTTGGGAAGTTCTCATACAGTAAGGCACTTGATTCCCTCATATTCGAATGAAAACTTTAGTATGCGGACAAAGTGATGTCGTCTATATGCCCAGCAAATATAGGTGCAATACCAACGACATATTGTGTCCAGTATCCTAAAGGTGGGTATCGTTCATGATTGTTAAAACCTGGATCCCAATCCCAATAGTGATCCTTGGTTGTTTTCGCTCCGTTATTTTTCTTTCCATGACCGTGGAACATTTTGTATTGTTCCAATATGCCATTTTCGTCACGAATTACTTCAGTCACAACCCCCATGTGGTTAATGTGCTTGTTAAAAAGAGTTTGAATATCGTCTCCCGACTGCGGTTTATGTCTAGAAAACCAAAGAACAGAACCCACTTTAATTCGATCTCGAATGTCCACTAATTGAGTGACATCCATATCCGTAACCGCCATTTTTTCATCTCTGGGAGATGCATATACCACTGGCGTAAATCCACCCTGGGAATGATACCAACTCGCAATTGTCCTGGTACTGCGCTCCCCTCGTGCCTCAACATCTTTCACCACGTTGTCAGCGCCCGGACTATATTTTCTTACCCCGGCACTAGCAGCAAGTTGTGATTCAAGCATTGGACAACTCTCTGCCAGTGCACTGGAGAAACGTAAAAAAATCCCGGAACAGTCTCGCCATTCGCCTATGCTTTCACTTCCCAATGTGTACGGAATTTTCTGTCGGGTAAGTTCATTGACCAATGTGTTAATTGTGCTATCTAACTCAGAATTAAAATCACATCTGGCATCGACAATCGGCCTTGCGGGAGACTCTGTAGATACCACTACGGAATCTTCAGATGTTGTGTCAGGTAAATCCACGACCGAGTCGCCAGGAGTAACGCGAGGTTCTGTTGACACCGTTGGGGGATCCACGGCAGGGTCATCGCCAACACGTAAAATTGAGCAACCATATAGCGTGCTAAAAGTAAACAATGCCAACAGGCCAGGCAATGCTCTTCGACAAATTTTTACAAAAATCGAATTGATTGGATTATATGTCTGATTACTTTGCAATAAACGTCCAATCATATTTCACCCTTGTCTGGTTATGTCGAATTAGGCCTATCACATCAACAGAAAGTACATTATGTGTCGTGACTCGTAAAGTGAAGTTTTTCAACAGCTATACTTTCGGATAGCTGTAACCTGTGAATCAGAGTTGCTGATGAGAGTCAAATGAGGCTTTTAGGTCAATAGACAAAACGTCAGCAGATGTTCGTTTTGGATTGGCAGATAATCTCGGATCGTATCTAGCACAATCACGTGCTTCAGGCGCGCGATGATTTTATATTCTTAACAGATAACTTCTATCTTAAACTCCTGTGACTATTAGAAAGGTAGCGTCGCGAGGTGTTGCACTGAAAAAGCAAGACCAGCCTTGGCATAGTGCTTGTGCTACTTGATGCCGCTGCACATAAAAAGCTATTTCCAAGCCGTTTTCATAGTGGACTGACCTAACTAGCTCGCCAGCCATCGCGTCAATGTAGCATTGAATTCTTCGGGCTCCTTAATGAACGGATAGTGTGCAGAATTCTCGAGTACTTTACTGGCGGCGTTTGGCAAAGTTCGCTTTACAGCTTCACCCGAAGAAGACAAAGCTGATCCGATTTGGTCGATTTGCGATGCAGGACAGCAGGCAGTTTGATGGCGTCAAAGCGTCTACGTTCGATTTTCTCGGTTTTACTCACTACTGCACGGTTACGCGTAAAAGCGGACGGTTCATGGTAGGTCGTAAGACGATCAAGAAACGAATGATCAGTACGTTCAAAGACATCAAACTGTCACTGCGACGACGCCTTCATCGCCCAATCGCTGAAACGGGCCAGTGGTTGCAACGTGTGTTGTCCGGCCACCAGAATTATGTTGGTGTGCTTTGCAACTACGGTAGCGTGAACTTCTTCTTTCGCCGTGTTGGCTGGTACTGGTTCCGATCCTTGCGTATGCGCAGCCAGCGTCATCGTATGACGGTGGTTCGCTTCCACCGCATCATGGCCCGCTACTTTCCTGCAGTGCGTGTTATCCATCCGTATCCGGCAGTTCGCTTTGACGCCAATACTCAAGGCAGGAGCCCGGTGCGTTAGCAGCGCTCGCCGTGTTCTGTGCGAGGGGTGCCGGGCAACCGGCATTCCTATCGCGACCCGACTTGCCTCGAGTTGTCACGAGCAATAGGGTCCACACGTCAGGCTGTAGGTCTTGCCATTCGATCTCTATCGAAACGCGGCCTGATCACTTTTGAAAAAGGAAGATTCAACTTGCCAAACGCAGGCGCTTTGAAAGAGCTTACAAGGGGAGAGAAAAACTATTTCACGACGCACGATTTCAAACCGCAAAGCTAGATCGTGCTCGATGTAAGAGCATGGCCAATCTCTAATGCAAAAAACGCAGCATGGCGATGCAAATTAAGCATCAACAAAACCTGCTTACAGCTCGCCGGGTTGAAATACAAGTCGAAGTCCAATGGGCGACATTAGCTCAATCTCGGCATTCGATATAAAGATCAATTAGAACGAGGCTGGCCGTTCCCAATGATTTGTCGGACTATCTTCCCGCCGCCAAAGACGGTATTTACTCATCTGAGACACAATCACGAACGCAGATCTTCATACCTTGCGCCATAAAAAGCGCAAGGTACACAGATTGACAACTTTTACACGCAGCAGACTTCGCCATCGGTTGCAATGGGCTCATCGTCAAGCGCGGTAACCAGACCAATCGGCCTGAGCCCTGATTCGCAACGATATTCAGGTGCAAAAATAGCCCCATCACCTATATCTCCGACCACGGTACCTCCCTCCATGGCTTCACATTCTGCTCTACTCAATTCAAGCGAAATCACTGGAGAGTCTACAGACAGTTCAGAGTCCTGGCCTGGGTCATCTCCAAGCGAGGGCTCTATAACCACAATATCTGCCTCTGGCGATACCGCGTCCACCTCACTTGCTTGTTGATCAGTCGATGTTGAATCGTCGGAGTTTTCTGCGGACGGTGTACAACTATTTAGATCTTCCAGTACCGGGGTAGTAAGCAGGGACCATGTGAACGTTGGGGTTTCCGTTATGTCACCATCCTCGTCCACATCGTTGATATCAGGATCCACTTATATTCCCTCTAAGCATCGTCTTCATACCCGACATACTGTTGTCACGGACAGCCCATGCTTTCTATACTCGTAAGCAGTATCAGGCGTATGACGATACCTCAAAATATTTTAAGGATTGGCGCAGAGTGCAATGAGAAAATTCCTACTCGAAAAAGGGCCGAATGGTGGCAGTTTGACCGTGGACATGTGCGGAGTAGAACTACTTCGACATCCCTTGTATAACAAGGGAACGGCATTCACTCTTGACGAGCGACGTCGTCTGGGTATTGAAGGTTTATTACCCGCTCAGTTCAATGATATAGACACCCAGGTCAAGCGCATTTATGCATCATTGTTTAGCGATCGTAGCGCTGTCGACACGCACATAGGATTGGCTGTACTACAGGATCGCAACGAGGTGCTTTACTACAAGTTGCTGGAAAAACATCTGGATGAGGCAATGCCGATCGTTTATACACCGACAGTTGGGCTGGCGTCTCAGTATTACTCAAAAGTTTTCCGTCGCGGCCGCGGCATTTTCATAACACCGGAATATCAGGGCCGTATAGAACAGGTACTACGCCGCTCAGCACCTTACACCGATGTTCGGCTTATCGTGGTTACTGACAATGAAGCTATTTTAGGCATAGGTGATCAGGGTGCTGGCGGTATGGCCATCAGCGTAGGTAAACTTGCACTGTATTGCGCGGGTGCAGGCATTCATCCTTCACAGACATTACCCATAAGCCTGGATGTAGGTACCGAAAACCAGGATCTGATTAACGACCCCCTATATCTGGGGTATCGCCAGCCACGATTGCGTGGAGCGCAATACGATGCACTTGTCGAGGAGTTTGTCACAGCAGTTCATTCCGTCTTCCCACGTGTTGTCTTGCAATGGGAAGATTTCAGAAAGAACAATGCACTGACTATCCTTGATAAATACAAACCTGTTATTGCTTCATTCAATGATGATATTCAAGGCACTGGCGCTGTTGCCGCTGCCTGTGTGACCGCTGGAAGTAAAATTGCAGGCACTGCACTTTCGGATAACCGAATACTTATCTATGGTGCGGGCGCAGCTGGTCTGGGCATTGCAAGACAGCTTAAGGCGCAGCTTGCCGTTACCGGTATGTCCAATGATGCGATACAGAAGGCTTTTCTCGTCATGGATAGTGGCGGCGCTATCAGTATGAATCGTGAGAGTCTCGATAGTTACAAACAGGAGATGGCATGGTCTCACAATCAAATCTCATCACTGGGTCTTGATGAAGACAAGCTGAAACAGCTTCACCATGTCGTCGCAGCCTATAAGCCAACGGTACTGATCGGTGCGTCCGGACAAGCAGGAGCATTTACGGAAGAGGTGATCACCACGATGGCCGCACAGGTTGAGGAGCCAATCATACTTCCCATGTCGAACCCTACCGCCATCACCGAAGTGACACCAGCCGACGCGCTGAAATGGAGCAGAGGAGCCGCGCTTGTCGCAACCGGCAGCCCATTTGATAATGTGGTGCTCGAGGATCGCTTGCAGCCAGTTAGCCAGGCCAACAATGTATTTGTATTTCCGGGAATTGGCCTGGGGACCATGGCGTGTGAGTCCAGCGAAATTACCGATTCCATGATCGCAGCGGCTGGTATGGCCTTGGGTAACAGCCTAACAGCTACGGAACTTGCCGAACGCCGCCTCATGCCTGACGTTTCACGACTATGGACCGTTTGTGGGCAGGTTGCGCTCGCCGTTGCCAATCAGGCAATTGCCGACGGTGTTGCAAGCTTTAATGACAATCTTGAGCAACGCATTGAAGCGTTGCGCTGGAAACCTGAGTATCCGCAAGTTCATACCACGGCTGAGATGGACTCATGAAGAAAACGCGTATCGTTATTGTCGGAGGCGGCTTCGGCGGTGTATTTACAGCGCGTCATTTAAGACGCATGTTATCTGCTGATATTGACGTGGAGATTGTAAACACGACAAATTACTTTGTATTTCAGCCACTGCTCCCGGAAGTCGCGTCAGGAAATATCAGTGCACCTGATGCAGTAACACCCCTACGGCAATTACTACCTGGCGTAAAGGTAAGAATGGGCACGGTAATCAGCATCGACAAGGACGCCAGGTATGTTGAGCTACTTCAGGGCAGCTACCGCACACCCCAAAAACTCCACTACGATCATCTGGTCATCGCGGCAGGTCAGGAAACTAATCTGGACATAGCCCCCGGATTTCGTGAACATGCACTCTCGATGCGTAACCTTGCCGATGCTCATGAACTGCGCAACAAGATAATTCGCCGTCTTGAGCATGCGGATATCACAGAAGATGCTGTGATCAAAGAGCGTCTACTAACGTTCGTTGTCGGTGGCGGCGGTTTCTCAGGCGTTGAAACAGTCGGCGAGATAAGCGAGATGGTTCGACGAACGTTGCGCTTCTACCCTAACGTTGAGCAGACAGATATAAGAACCGTCATCGTCCAGTCAGATGATCGTCTGTTAACTGAATTACCTGAGAAGCTCGGTCTGTATGCTGGGCGTATATTGCGCGAGCGAGGCGTCAATGTAATCGTTGGAAAACGTGTTCAATCCGCTTCCGCTAATGCAGTATATCTTTCAGATGGCGAAAGGATTGAGACTTGTTTATTTGTATCGACGGTAGGCAATGGACCCACACGGTTTTGCAACTCGCTCGGGTTACCTCTTGAGCGTGGAAAAATTCCAGTAGACAGATGCTTGAAAGTGCGGGGTGAACAGAACATCTGGGCACTTGGAGATGCTGCGCTCATTCCAATGGATGACAGCGGAGAAACGTTTGCTCCTCCGACGGCACAATTCGCTGTACGCGAAGCAAAAAGCCTGGCTAACAATGTAGCGTGCACACTTTCAGGACATGACCCAATCGCGTTTACATTCAAACCCAAAGGTGCACTGGCGTCGATTGGTCACTACAAGGGTGTTGCACAAATGCTGGGGATGAATTTTTCCGGACTGCTGGCCTGGATGACCTGGAGGTTTCTCTATATAGGTATGTTACCCAACTTTTCGACACGTCTCCGCGTTGCACTTAACTGGGCATTCGACTTTGTCATGCCTCGCAGCATCGTGCAAATCGCCATCCAGAATTCATCAAGCACTTCAAAGCGGCGATATTCGAAAGGTGATACCGTATCAATGCCTGGCCAGTTAGTTGACGGTTTTTACGCCGTATTGGACGGAACGCTTGAATCACGTGTTCCTCAGAGCGATGGAAAGGAAGATTTCGTCCGGATTCTATCACCAGGTGAACACTGGGGAGAAGTACAAGCCACAGTAGGTGCGCAGACTGTTGGAACGTTGACAGCACTGGAAGATTCTCGTGTCATCGTACTGAAAGCGGATGATTTTCGTGATTTGCGTGCCGCCATTCCGGCTTTCAACGAATATTTTGAACAAATAGATCAGGGCATCTACCCACCTGCCCTTCGTAGCAAGGACAACAGAGTGAGAGCAAAGAGCTAAACGCGTTGGTAGCCACGATCAGTGAACGCGTTGCCCGGTATCTGGAGCGTCGGGGGCGCCCAGCCAGAGTTGGTAGGCCTTCAGATGAGCAGAGCGATCATCTGACATTGGCGCTGGAAGAGGGTGATGAGGATACGCTGCAACAACTGCAGGGCCACTCGATCACGTACCGGATAGCCATGGGACCTCATGCGGGGCGCAAAGTGCTCACCTTGCAAACGATTCCAGCCCGTGAAGAGGAGGAGCACGGCACCGATCAGCTTGGCAGGATCGGAGGATTCTCGTTGCATGGGGGCGGCCTTCCGTCGAATAGCCGATACCGTGATCGCGTGACGCCGGTAAGTAGTGGCAAGGTCAAAAAACCTACTGCAGATGCAGATGGACGACAAGAGCCGGATCTGACAGCGAGCAAGCGTAAGGGAATGTGCTGTACGGAAGGCCGCCCCGCACAGAGGCTGAAGCGTGTATTCAATATTGATGTAAGTATCTGCAGTGCTTGTGGCGGCCCGATGAAGATTATTGCAAGCATCGAAGATCCGTTCGTCATCG
>JBGCGC010000169.1:0-8355 GCA_045110475.1 Granulosicoccus sp. | reverse complement strand
AACGATGTTTTGATTGGTCGTGCAGGCATTGATCGACTGCACGGAGGGCCCGATAACGACAGACTCTTTGGAGGCGCTGACGACGATGATCTGCAGGGCGAGGATGGCGATGATGTGCTGTTTGGTCTGAGTGGCAATGATGTGATGGATGGTGGATCGGGCAATGATGATCTAGCGGGAGGAAACGGCAACGATACGCTGACAGGAGGAGCAGGTATTGATATCTGCAATGGCGAGGGAGGCAACGACAGCGCCGATGCCAGTTGTGAGTTAGTGCTGGCAGTGCCTTAGCAGATAGATGGATAAGACCCGGCCTGGCCTGGCCTGGCCTGTAAGAGCCTTGATGTATGGAGGCATCAAGGCTCTAGTAATTATCGAGCTGGCTCATACATCGGGCAAACGCGAATAGATGTAGATGCGTTGCACCGCGAGGCCAAGAAGGCTAAAGCGAGTTTTCATTGTTTTAATAATCAAGTGTTGATCACCCAGGGATTGCAAATTGGTTAGACCCTGCAGGTGCGTCAACCTCATTGGTGTTTTTGCGTTGGCAAAGTGTGCCCGTCGACTATGAAATGACCAAGGCACCAGCGCCGTCCATCGAGATTGTTAATTTTGACAAACTCCGCGATTGTCTCCCGGATGAGCCACGTTTCAGCTGCAGGCAGCGTAAAGAACAGCTTGCCGCCAGACAAGCGGCCTCACTAAATAGCCCACGCGATTTCTGAAAAAATACATATGTGCAATCCGCGCTTTTGAAGCATCCGTGCGGCTCCTTGTTAGAGTCGCCCGGTTAGAGGCGCCCGGCTAGAGGCGCCCGGCTAGAGGCGCTCGGCTAGAGGCGCTCGGCTAGAGGCGCCCGGCTAGGGGCGCCCTTCGGGGTATGGTTGCGCAGAGAGATATTATGTAAAAGGCTAGAGGACTTGGCGAGTCACAGTTAACGTGAATGACTGTATTTTTTCGTATGCATATTAAGTAAATTCTGTCAGTCAAGAATCACTCGCGGAGTAGTTACGGTTTGTCGGGACAACGGTAAGTAAATGTTTATCATATTTTCTAAAACGACTCCATCTTTAAGACTGCGTCCGCCGTAAGCTTGGCGGGTACTAGATAAAACGAGGTAGTAAAGCGTTATTTTGTATATACCACTAATGTGGTACCGCATTGGGGTTCTATAATTTAATGATAAAAAGTAATAAGGTTGTTTCATCGCACGTTAGCTACAGCTCTATTCGATATTCAGTAAGCAGTAGAGTTCGGTATTTGAGAGACTGTGATTGTGAATAGTTAGGCCCTTTTTTCTGCGGCAATATTTATTCTCTCAATGTACTAGTCTTGGTAGTTGGCGTTTCGCTGTGTAAGCCATACACACGCGTATTAGAATTCTTCATCTGAGAGAGAGCAAATGCCAATTACATCACGAGTCGCGCTGTCAGCTTTAGCGCATGCTGCTAAGGTTTTACGTAACGCATCAAGTGGAAATCAAGATAATTCATCGGGGAAGGCAACACTCGCAAGCCGGAATGTTGTAGCCCAGAAAGCGCCAATCAGAACAATGCCTTTCAAAAACCCAACGCAAGCAGAGGTTGGAAGCCCACTGTTGAGTCTTTTGACGCGTTCATCCGTTGCTCTGTGCGATGGTGGAGAGAGTGAGCCAGATGACGCTAACAGGCAGCGAAAAGCAAAGACTGCAGTTAATGCTATGAATAGTTTCAATGCAGCTCGTAGTGATTGGAACAAATTTACTCCAGCCCCCGATCAGGGTCATTGTCAATCACATGATCCGACAGAAAAAATCGACAGATCCAAGTTGGCTGCGATGAAAGCAACCATTAAGGATCGTCAGTCGCTTAATAAATTTGCCGTTGCTATGTCTGATTTGAACGCAGAGCTCGGCAAGCCAGGTGGCAACACCAGTTTTACTCTACGCTTGTTGGAACTGGCTCATCGAATGCAAGAGCCTGGCGTTCGCACTCTGACTAAACAGCATATGTTGTTATTTGTTGAAGAAGCTATTGCGTTAAGCGCTGGTAAGCTGGTAAAAATGGAGTCAAGCAAGAGAAGTGATGATCAGCGCGCGCAAACGCAAGAGGTTGCTACCAGGGTTTTGACAGAAGTTTTGGTAAATTTTAAAGACGCTGTTTCTGAAAATGCTGTATTGCGGGAATTGTATGATTTAAAAGACGGTGAGAAAGGCGCAACTAAGAGCGATCGAAAGTCCTCAGAATTCGCTATAAATATGATAAAAAGCACGATTTGCGAAGCCACCAAAGGACATAAGACACCTGCCGCAGAACTGATCTGCCAATCGAGCGATATCCTGCGGTTACCTGCTCCGGGAAGACCAGTCGTGATATTTGCCGATGGACACGTTGATGCTCATAACCATGGGCCCGGTTGCTATCACGCAGGCGACGAAACAGCTACACGCTTGTCAACCACTGGGCAAACGTTCCAGCAACATGGAACCGAGGTGAGTGTGGATATGCCTATTCCTCATACGTTGAAACATCCGGAGGAAGAAAAAGGAGAGGGGCTTACAGTGACTCAACAAGCTCAGGCTTATTATACTGACAAAAGTGAAAAGGGTCCGATATTGGCTGAGTTCAGTCGGCGCGATGATGTTGCCATGCGTCATTTCAGGGATCTGACTCCTGCTCAGCAAAAACATATTCACCCCAGCATGACAGGTATTCAAATGGCCTTCGATCCGGGTGTGTTCGCAGACAATGAAAAAGCGGCTGAGGCATTCGCTTACAACTATGCTGTGGCAGCATTGAAGGCAGGTGATAAAGATATTATGATTAGCTTCGGTGAGATAACTGCCAATAAGCCTGCTGTACCTCAGGAAGGTATGTTATCTGATAACTTTGGTAACGATAAGTATGACGACAAGGTCAAGGTGGTTTCCGGGGTAACTAAAATAGTTACAGGCGTAATGAAGAGTAGCCAAAAAGGTGCTGAGAGAGCGCTGGCGGAGTTTAGGCTTAACAATCCGGATGATGGGAATACGCGGGAGCCTCGATTTCAGCATCGTGTTTGTTTGCACACGGATGCACTTCCACTAAGTGATACACACGTGGATATGCGTGATATTCAGCAATTTATCCGTAATATCGATCGGGAAATGACGGCCGAACAAGCAAATAAGACTAAGGGAGAATTTACTGGGGATGTGTCTAGTGCGAAGCCTGTTAGTCACCAGTTTGTGTTGCAGCCTGCGCACTTATATGGGGTGTCCGTTCAGAACTACAAACAGGTGGATCGGACGCCTCAAGTTCATGCACAAGCCCTATCGCACCGAGAGTTGGAAACGCTCACAGTACAGGCAGATTTGTCATGGTATACCGCTACTGCTCGTCATATATCTACTGGAATGGCACAATTTCTGGAGAGTAGCGGATCAGAGCAGATTCAGAATCTTGGAAGACTCATAAAAGATGGGGACGACCTTCAACACAACGGTTTTTCATATTTGAACCAAGCACGAAAAACGCAGAGTATTAAGGAAGAGAAGGAAGGACCTAAAATGGAGAGTTCAATTGCTATTATGCTTGCTTCTGCAGCGCAAGAAAAATCTCTTCGTATTTTTCATGGAATCGTTGGTGAGATATTTCATTCGATCACAGAGTCACCTCAGTTGGTCAAGGAGCTTAACCAACATATTAAAGAAGGGCTGACTAAGCCCGATTTACAATCTCCTGGCGGGTTTGCCGAACCGGGTAATTTCCTCGGACTTCTGTATCACCTTCGATCAAGCGGCATTGATTTAGGTGTGCAAGGAAAGACACCTTTCATCAACGGGAGTGATACATTAGGCACATTGTCTAAATATGACGGCGACCTGGTCTCACAAGTAGATACTCTACAGCACCAATCAACTCTTGCTGTACTAGCGTCTTTGATCATCGGTTTAAAAGCAACCGGTGATCCGCAAGACGCTGCAGACGCCGACATTTATCAAAGTGCATACAACGACATACATTATGGTGGAGATACTGATGCCCGATCATTTTTCGCCCCAGAGAACCATAACTACAAGCCAGATGTGTCGACTGCCGGCTATACTGATACGGTAGAGGCTGACGGCAGCAAACAGAAAATGGATGGCACGACCCGCAACAGGAACGAGCGTGCCGTTTGGCAAGGTCGTCAGGTATTGTCAATAAAACCTGCAGACTTGCCTGGCTTGGGAATAAGCGAGCGAGTGCTGAAAGAACGAGGAGATACGTTAGCTTATATGGCTGCGAATCCAGATCAATTTCCACCGGAAGTATTTTTAACAATGGAAAACCCGACGATAAATGGTACCAGCCCACTCTATAACCGATCTGATGATGGGGCGACCACCATTGTCAGGTTACCCAAAGAGCCATAGTGTTTTTTTAACCCTGAACTCTTGAGCATTTGCTGTGAATTACAAATACAGCTGCCTGAGCGACGACGTCGGCAATCGGGTTTGGGATAGTGCTGCGATGAGCTATTCTTAACTATCAGAAACAACGGGTTGGATCTAAACATCATGTAGTGACGTGATCAACTTTATGATAATCCAGGATAGGCTCCTTCGTTTGGTCAATTAAGTTGTCCAATCGTGGGGCCAAATAAGTTACTAAAGAAACATAGCAATAATTTCGGGCTAATCAGTATTTTTTCTGTTGATTAGCCGGAATTATCTGTATTTTTCAAACCTATAGTGCGATTAGTGCAGATAAGCTGCGAATTCAATTTCTGGAATACGTTAGTTCGCCATCTTGGGTAAACCTTCAAGGCCTAACGCTTCTACCTATTGTCCAACGAGTGACGTAAGTCGCTCCATCTATTCAATCTAACGTAATTCCATCTGCTTTAACGCGCTGATGTTGTCTGTACAGTGACAGGTGACAGATTTGTCCACCCTCATATTGCAAAGACGATTCGACGAGGACCCCGTTTTTGGCCCATCGGTCAGTTGTGCCAGAGACTTTAACGATGACGGCGTTGCGGATTAGATCATTAAAGCACCTTTTTTGTGCTGGCGAAAGCTATGTGGTGTTCATGCTGTGTTACTAGCCTGGACTATCCATGAAACGTGGAAGGCCGTCCTGCCTGATTCTTTCACTGGAACGCCAGCCCCGGAAGGCCGGCCCTGCGTAAAACCTTTTTCTGTAGCGAATTGTGCGGGGGCCGCCTAGGCAAGGAGCCAACGTGGCCCGGCGGAATACAGACTGTATTTACGTCGGGGGACCCTAGCCTGTGCTTCGATTCACTACAGGAAAATAGTCTGCGCGGGGCCGGCCTTCCGAAGAATCTGGACTCGGTGTCCCTGTGGCTTCATAAATAATCCAGGCGTCCATTTGTGAGACTCCGACTAACTTGCCTTGAGGGCTTTTGACTGCGCGAAAGCGTCGTGCTCATGCCAACCCTAGCGATCAGGTAAGGGATCTGTTGTTCGTCAGTGCCACGCCTGTTTGTGTGACATTCGTATTGCTTTGAACCAGATGTTTGGTAGTGGGTACACACTGTTTATGCAGCGAGAGACATAGGCGTTGGCAAGTGACAGTTGTGGTTTTCAGTGCTGGATGCAACCGCATCGATACTCGAAAAGAACATTGGCAGTCCTCTTACAACGCTGGTTAGAACGGTTGTCTGTCAATATCCAGCCAGTACCCCTTCCAAGAGGAAAGTAGAGATGTACTCACGAGATAAACGAGTAAGCACAAGCTCGAATGTTCATCGTTGCTACGGGTATCGCACGCCTGAAATGCTGTGGTCAACAATCTCGAAAAACCAAAGGTTTGCTCTGTTGCCTTGTGTATCCCTGTTGCGGCAGGCCAATAGTAAGGCCTTGTCAGGCTTGACAACCGCCGCGCTGCTGGTGGGCCTGCCTTTGTTCACCTTTGCCGCCCCGATGCCCGCCGCCTTCAACTTATCAGATTTGGATGGTAGGACTGGATTTGTCGCGAGGGGAATCGATGCCGGTGACCTTAGTGGTTTATCGGTCAGTACTGCTGGCGACGTGAATGGTGATGGTGTCGATGATCTTATTATCGGTGCACGTTTCGCTGATCCTAATGGCAACAGAAGTGCCGGGGAAAGTTATGTCGTGTTTGGTGGTAGTGGTGTGGTCAGTACGCCTAGTTTCGATCTATCAACGTTGGACGGTAGCAATGGTTTCGTGGTCAATGGCAATGATGTAAGCGACAACTCTGGAGGATCGGTCAGTGCTGCAGGGGATGTCAATGGCGATGGTGTTGACGATCTGATTATCGGTGCACTTAATGCAGATTCTAATGGCAACAGAAGTGCCGGTGAAAGTAATGTGGTGTTCGGAAGCAGTTTGGTTGGCAATAATGGTTCATTGAATCTGGGTAGCCTCGATGGCAGTAATGGCTTCGTGCTCAATGGAATTGAAGCATCAAACTTTTCTGGAGTATCGGTCAGTGCTGCAGGGGATATCAATGGCGATGGTGTTGGCGATCTGATTATTGGTGCATCTTCAGCTGATCCTAATGGCAACAGCGATGCGGGTGAAAGTTATGTGGTGTTCGGTAGCAACGGGCTGGGCAGCAGTGGTTCATTGAATCTGAGTAGCCTGAATGGCAGTACTGGTTTCGTGCTCAATGGAATTGAAGCAGGGGACCGTTCTGGATTTTCGGTCAGTGCTGCAGGAGACATCAATGACGATGGTGTTGACGATCTGATTATCGGTGCACGTTCCGCTGACCCTAATAGCAAAAGCGATGCCGGGGAAAGTTATGTGGTGTTTGGCGGCAGTGGTGTGGGCAGTGCTGGCTCGCTGGAACTTAGCCTTCTTGATGGCAGTAATGGCTTTGCACTCAATGGAATCAACGAAGATGATGATTCAGGTAGATCAGTGAGTTCGGTAGGTGACATCAATGATGATGGGGTGGACGATCTGATTATCGGTGCACGTGATGCTGATCCTAATGGCAACAGCCGTGCCGGGGAAAGTTATGTGGTGTTTGGCGGCAGTGGTGTGGGTAGTTCAGGCTCACTGGAACTTGATGGTCTTGACGGCAGTAATGGCTTTGTACTTAACGGAGTCGACGAAGACGATTTTTCCGGTATATCAGTGAGTACGGTGGGAGACATTAACGGAGACGGTGTCAGTGATGTGATCATCGGCGCTCGTAGGGCCGACCCTAACAACAACATTGACAGCGGGGAAAGCTATGTTGTATTCGGTGGCCGTGGTGTCGGCAACAGCGGTGAACTGAATCTGTCCGATCTTGATGGAAATAATGGTTTTGTGCTGAACGGTATCGACGAGAACGACAGGTCTGGCGGATCGGTCAGTGGTGCCGGGGACTTCAACGATGACGGGGTTGCCGATTTGATCATTGGAGCATTCGGTGCAGATGCCGATACTGGCGAGAGCTACGTCGTATTCATGCCCTTACCTGACACCGCAGAACCCAACGATCAGCCCGCTGATGCCACCCCCATCAGCCTGGGTCAGACACTATCGAGCAGCATTGCCCCGGTGGGTGATATTGATCGCTTTGTGTTCACCTTGATGCAGCCCGAGGACGTGGTGATTCGCACGTTCAACGACGGTACGGAGCAGGACTTTGACACCGGGCTGGAGTTGAGTGATGAATTCGGAAACGTACTGGCTTTTAGCGATGATTTTGGCAATTCCTCCTATTCTCAGATAGACATTGGGTTGAACGCTGGTGAGTATCATCTTGTGGTTAACAGCTCGTTACGCAGTAAGGTTATTCCGTCGTATTCTGTGAGTGTGACTGTTGTTGAGGCTCTATTGTGTCTGGGCAGACCCGTCACGGTGAATCTGGCCAATGGCGATGTCCCGACTAATGGTCGTGATGTGATCCTGGGTACCAGCGGCGATGATGTGATCAACGCAAGAGGGGGCAATGACGTGGTGTGTGCTGGTGAGGGTGATGACAGGGTGCTCGGCGGTGATGGCAATGACCGGATAGATGGCGAATCAGGCGATGACAGGCTATTCGGTGGTTTAGGTGATGATGTTCTGATTGGTCGTCGTGGCATTGATCGACTGCTCGGAGGGCTCGGTAACGACAGATTGTTCGGCGGGGCTGACAACGATAATTTGAAGGGCGAGGATGGTGATGATGTTTTGTTTGGCCTGAATGATGATGACCGGATGGATGGTGGGTCGGGCAATGATGAGCTAGTGGGTGGTTCAGGCAACGATGTTTTGATTGGTCGTGCAGGCATTGACCGACTGCTCGGAGGGCCCGATAACGACAGACTCTTTGGAGGCGCTGACGACGATGATCTGCAGGGCGAGGATGGCGATGATGTGCTGTTTGGTCTGAGTGGCAATGACGTGATGGATGGTGGATCGGGCAATGATGATCTAGCGGGAGG
>JBGCGC010000168.1:0-5759 GCA_045110475.1 Granulosicoccus sp. | reverse complement strand
AGCCTGGACTATTCATGAAACGCGGAAGGCCGCCCCGCCTGATTCTTCCACCAGACCCTTTTTCTGTAGCGAATTCTGAGAAGGAGCCAACGTGGCCCGGCGGAATACAGACTGTATTGCCGACTGAGCAGGATTCGCTACGGGAGAAGGGGATGCGGAAGAATCTGGACTGGGCGTCCCCGTGGCTTCATGAATAATCCAGGCAAGGAGCCTGCGCGGCCGGAGGCTCCTAGTGATACAGTGCCCATCTTTACCTAATCTGGCCGGCGACCTCCCAGAATGTCACTTCAATCTGTTATTGACGATATTGCGAAGACCGTTGCACCACTGGTTGGGCAAGGTAAGGTCGCTGATTACATCCCCGCCCTGGCCTGTGTCGATCCCTGTCAATTCGGCTTGGCTGTCCACACCAAAGACGGCGAGACCTTTCACACAGGCGATGCTGAAACAGAGTTCTCCATCCAGAGTATCTCCAAGGTACTGGGTCTGACACTCGCCGTTGAGCATCATGGAAGAAAACTCTGGGAACGAGTAGGCCTGGAGCCATCTGGCGATCCGTTTAACTCGCTGGTCCAGATTGAACATGAGCGAGGGATACCGCGAAACCCTTTGATCAATGCGGGCGCCATTCTTGTAGCAGACACGCTGCTGGAAGCCTACGATGATCCGGTTCAGGAACTGCTGGCGTTCATTCAACGACAAACCTGTCAAAAGCCTCATATCGATGAACAAGTTTTTGCTTCGGAAAAAGCCACAGGGTTTCGTAATCATGCCATGGCAAACCTGATGAAGAGCTTCGGCAATCTGAACCACCCTGTCGAACAGGTTTTGGATGTCTATTTCAATCAATGCTCGATAAAGTCAACCTGTCTGCAACTTGCCGAGACATTCGCATTTCTAGCCTGCGATGGCAGTCAACCGGTAAGCAAGCAGCAGATCGTCACACCGCGCCGTGCGCGTCGCATTAACGCACTGATGCTCACGTGTGGCACTTACGATCGTGCCGGCGAGTTTGCCTTCGAGGTAGGCTTGCCGGCCAAAAGTGGCGTGGGGGGTGCAATTGTCGCTATCGTGCCCAAGCAAATGGCGATCTGTGCCTGGTCACCTGCCCTGAGCGACTCTGGAAACTCGGTAGCGGCAACCGAGGCACTTCGCCTGTTTGCAGAGCGTACCGGCTACTCGATTTTCTAGCCCGGAACCGCGGCGCTATTTTTGGTATAGATGTATCAGGTGTGGGCTCTGGACACGCGCACATCGATAATAATGGGCTCGAATTCGTCAAGCGCCTATACTGCCCAGAACAACTTTCGCCTGAGAGCGGTACCAACATGCACCCACGCAACCCGGTTTTAACACAATTCCTGAGTTCGTTGCATAAGGCTATTTTATCCAAAGCGATGGTTGGCGGCGAAGCCCATCGTGTCATTGACCGTATCATGAGCGCACTCAGCAACCCGGAGGCACCTGCCAACCCAACTGCGCATTCAGTACCAGCCTGTGCGCTGCTGGAGACTGCCGTTGACAACGTCGTTGGGGATGCTGCAGTCGTAGAACATGCCAGAGCCTTGCAAGCACTTGCACCTTCACTTGCCTGGTGGCAAAGATCAGATGCCGGGAAAATTGGTGAACCCTTCGCTTCCGGACATGCCAATGCCACGCTCATCGGTCCAGGGGGACTGGAAGAACGTGATGATGTCTGGGTGGGCGTTAGCCTCTTGGCACCTGAGATTGAATATCCGGTACATCACCACCCACCCGAGGAAGTCTACATGGTGCTGTCACCCGGACAGTGGCAACAGGATAACGGTGACTGGCACGAACCAGGGATGGGAGGCATTGTGCACAATCCGCCTGACATTCTTCATGCCATGCGATCCTCGTCTAAACCGCTTCTGGCAACCTGGTGCTTACTGACTCTCGCTGCCTGAATCCCGCAAATGCGGCTCATCCCATTCCAGCGGCAGAAGCACACGCGACACGAGCATATAAATCAGGGGTAGAGTGAGTATCAGCAGTGCCACCACCACCAGCACCTGTACCCAGTTATTTTTTTGCTGTGCCATAGTCCTTGAAAATTACGTGTGTCAGTGCTGGCATAATAATCATAGCTCCGGGCTGAAGCAAACTCCGGGCTTGTCTTCAGTTTTATCTACCAAGCTATCCGCATGCAAACTCTCGTTGGTATTGGCGTTATCCTTTGTCGCCACAATAAAGTGCTTTTGGGCAAACGTCGTGGTGCTCATGGTGCTGGCACCTGGGCCTTACCCGGCGGACACCTTGATCCGGGTGAGAGCATTGCCGAGTGTGCCATTAGAGAAGTGATGGAGGAGACTGCTCTGGAGCTGCACAGCGTCTGTCATTCCGGGTTCACCGATGACTACTTTGTTGCGGAGTCCCGGCATTACATTACGTTATTTGTCGAAGCTGCTGAAAGCGAATTTATCGGAGAACCGGTAAATTGTGAACCTGACAAATGCGAAGCCTGGCACTGGTTCGACTGGAATGAACTACCCGAGCCATTGTTTCCGCCACTCAAATCACTACTTGAACAGAAGTTTGTTCCAACAAGTCTGAAATAGCCAACCGCAACTATCCGAAACGCCAATGAAATTGTTCTTCCGCCTCATCTGGTTGGTTCTTACGCAACGATGGCGACCTCGCTGCAACGTCCTTGGCCCTGTAGACACGAAAGTCAGGGTCTACCCCAACGATCTGGATGTGTTGCTGCATGTCAACAATGGCGTTTATCTCACGTATGCCGATCTGGGACGAACGGATCTTATGCTGCGATCAAACACGCTGGCAAAAATCAATAAAAAACGTTGGTATCCGGTCGCTGCCGGTGCCACTGTCGAATTCAGAAAGTCGCTGAAACTCGGACAGGTATTTACGATCACTACCCGGGTTCTTGGGTGGGACGAAAAGTCGGTATATATGGGGCAAGAATTTACACGCAACAATGACACCGTGGCAAAAATCATGATTGATGCGCGGTTTGTTTCCAGTCGTGGCGAACGCATAAGCACAGACAAAATCCTGAAGCTACTTGATGTTAATCAGCCTCCGCCGAAGATGCCACCTGCCCTGCTGCAATGGATAGATTCCAAAAAGACGGTGTCTGCTAGCCCCGGTGCACAAGCACCGCGCCAACCACTACCAGAACCAGACCCAGAAAACGCTTTACGCTGAGAGTGTGCACTGGCAAACCAAATGCTCCCACATGATCAGCGATAGATGCCCCCAGCAGCTGACCGGCAACCATACAAACAAAAAAGACGGCTGCTCCGGTCAGCGGGATAAGGGCTGCCCCACCAGCGACCAGTGCAACACCTATTAGTCCACTGAGTACCGTCCACCACGGCAAGGTCAGTAACACCGAAAGTCGCACCGTGCCTCCACTAAACGGAACCATCACGAGCAGACAGCAAAACGTGATGAACACCGAAATCGCAGCGGCAGCAACGGGAGAGCCAAGCAAACGCGCAACCGATGCATTGATAACAGGCTGCTGAGAGAATGCAACACCGATTAAAAGGGAAGCACACAAAGGAAACCACAACGACATGAAGCGCGCTCCTTGAGTAACGCGATCTACATTGGAACCGGATGATCCTCATAGATAGACTGGATACCCTGCTTTAATTCATCGCTAAGCGTCAGATTAACCGCATCGAGATTTACCTTCAATTGCTCCATTGTGGTAGCGCCGATAATGGCACTTGCCATAAAAGGCCGTGACACGCAAAACGCCAATGCCAGCTTGGATGGATCAACATCGTGCTCACGCGCAAGCGACACGTACTTGTCACACACGGGTGCACTGCGTGACGTATAACGACCACCCAGATTCTCATTCATGCTACGACGTGAGCCATCTGGCATTTTTCCATCTGTATATTTACCACTGAGCATGCCGGCAGCCAGCGGTGAAAATGCCAGCAGACCCACTTTTTCATGATGCGACAGCTCGGCAAGGTCAAGATCATATAAGCGATTTAGCAGATTGTATTCATTCTGGATACTGACCACGCGTGGGAGATTGCCTGCTTCAGCAATGGACAGAAACTGACTGGTACCCCAGCAACTTTCGTTGGACAGGCCGATGTGTCGAATTCTTCCTGCCTTGACCTGTGCATCAAGCTCGGTAAGCACCTCGTGTATGTTTTCTTTGACGAGAGCCGTATCTTGTGACGTTGCATCAAACGTCCAGTTTTGCCGAAAATGGTAGCTCCCTCGATTGGGCCAGTGCAACTGATACAGATCAATGTAGTCAGTCTGCAAACGCTTCAGACTACGTTCTACCGAGATGCGAATTTTTTCAGCAGATATATCATGCCCGCCGTAGATCCATGCGCGACCGTTACCGGTGACCTTGGTGGCCAGTATCACCTCATCACGTCGACCGGTCCGCGCAAACCACTGCCCGATGATGGACTCTGTATCTCCCAAAGTGGCCTCTGTCAGCGGCGTGGTTGGATACATCTCTGCGGTATCAATGAAGTTAACACCATGATCGATGGCACAGGCAATCTGCTCGGCGGCTTCTTCGTAGGTATTCTGTGTACCCCAGGTCATGCTGCCAAGGCATAGTTCACTGATCAGTGTGTCAGTGTTTCCCAACGGATTCATTTTCATGATCTTGCCCAATCCATGTAAGCGGCGCGTGCTTTTAACGCAATATCACCCACCTTGTATTCAGTGTCATCGAAAGCCGTGACTGGGGTAACCTTGGACAGATTGCCCGTCAGAAAAACCTCATCGGCAGCGTGGAAGTCGTCATAAGTCAACGTGGTCTCGTGTACCTTGATGCCGAGATCATCAAGCAAGATCATGATTCTCTGTCGTGTTATGCCATTTAAAAACGATCCATTAGGTATTGGCGTAAAGGCTTCTCCATCCCTCACCAGAAACACGTTGCTGGTCGCCGACTCGGCAACATTGCCCAGAGAATCACATACCAGTGCATTGGTGAAACCCTTGGCATAGGCCTCACGAATCATGCGTGCGTTGTTGGGGTAAAGGCATGCTGCCTTGGCATTGACAGTTGCCACTTCCAATGTGGGCCTGTGAAATTTCGTGGTGGTCAGTCGGGCGCTCGCCTCGGCGTCCGGCATCGCAATTTCCTGCAGGCACAAACAGAAAGCCGTTGAAGAAGGATCTGCACTGATAAAACCGTCACCGTATCCAGTAGACCAGTACATAGGGCGGATATAGATCGCAGCGCTGTCATCAAACAGCGACAGCCCCTCGGTCACACAGTTCATGATCTCTGTCACGTCCATGGTCGGCGTCATACCCAGACTTTCGGCAGAGCGGTTGACACGCTCACAATGGGCCTGCAAGTCCGGGCAGACCCCATCAAACTGACGGGCTCCGTCGAACACCAGAGTACCGAGCCAGGTGCCATGATCAGCCGAGCCCAAGACGGGCACATTACCTTCCTGCCACTGCCCTTGAAAAAAAGTTCTTATAGCGCTTGCTGAGGACACGATATCCAACTCATTAGGATGTAGCGCTCCATGCTAACGCATCACCCGGGTATGGTGATGGTTATAGCCTGGATTATTCATGAAGCCACGGGGACGCCCAGTCCAGATTCTTCCGCATTCCCTTTTCCTGTAGCGAATCCTGCTCAGTCGGCAATACAGTCTGTATTCCGCCGGGCCACGTTGGCTCCTTCTCAGAATTCGCTACAGAAAAAGGGTCTGGTGGAAGAATCAGGCGGGGCGGCCTTCCGCGTTTCATGAATAGTCCAGGCT
>JBGCGC010000167.1:0-16352 GCA_045110475.1 Granulosicoccus sp. | reverse complement strand
TGATTCTTCCACCAGACCCTTTTTCTGTAGCGAATTCTGAGAAGGAGCGGAATACAGACTGTATTGCCGACTGAACAGGATTCGCTACAGGAAAAGGGAATGCGGAAGAATCTGGTGGCTTCATGAATAATCCAGGCTAGGAGCCTGCGCGGCAGAAAATCCCTGCTGCGAACAGCCCCACTTCGGCCAGTTTTATCGCTCATTTTCGTTACTTAGGCCCACTAAGCGCCTCAAATGAGCGATAAAACTGACTCGAATTGGGACTGCTCTCGCGACGGTATTTTCTACGGGGCCGCCCCCGGTCGCGCAGACTCCTAACCAAGTGACGAAAATGAGCGCAAAATTTGGCCAAAAGTGGGCTGCTCGTAGCCGATTGATTTCTGCGGGGCCGCCTCCGGCCGCGCAGGCTCATAGATAATCGACAAGCTCTACACCGGATGTGATTTCATCTTTTAAAGCGTACGCCATGGCGACGGGTGCCCAGTTATCTGCAGTTCCATGGTGAATCACGACCGGGCACTGTATCTTTGCAAACTAATGGACCCATGGTTGAACATATTCACGAATCTGTCGTCTGTAGGCGGCGTTGTTTTTGCCGTAGGACTCTTTTTATCGTGTTCATCTCTATCGACCCTCTTAATGATTAATCGCTGTTGCGATCAATCCTCACCGCGCACTCTGTATCCACCAATACTGACGCACTCGGCTTCTCTGTGTATCAGCCTCTTGCAGCGATGATCCGACTTACAACAGCATCAATGACTTCACCGCCGTTATGCTTGTCAGTCATTTGCACGCCATGCATTCCGAAGTCAATGGCGGCATCAATATTCTCTTTCATATCATCGATGAACACGCAACTTTCCGCAGTCACACTGAATTTGTCACACACATGCTGATAAATGGCAGGATCAGGTTTGATCAAGCCAGCTTCACACGATATAACAACATCCTTGCACCAGCTGAAACACTCAAACGTCTTTTGCAAGTACTCCCAGGCATGGGCCTGCATATTAGATAACACATACATTGGAACACCTTGATCACGGGCACGGGCCATGGCAGCCATACTCTCCGGCAAGGCCTCCAGTGACCTGCAGAGGTTGTCGTACACGCTGGCGATGTCCTTATCATCAAGATGCGTTCTGGCCTGAGCACGCCAGATTGCCTCATCCAGAGTCATATCGCCACGATCCAGTGCCAGCCAATCGGGTGTATTGACCGTGACGCGTAGTGCTTCCTGCTGGTCAGCCGGATCGTCGAATGTCAGGCCAACCAGCCCGTCGGGGTTCCAGTTACAAATGACGTTACCGATATCCAGTATCAGATTGCTGGGCATGTTTTTAACCATCCAGAAAAATAAAGGTCGAATAATACGCTGTTTGGCGCATCGATCGGAGCCATTTGAGCGAAAATGGGGGCTGGTAGCTGGATCAAGCGCGCAAACCTCATGCACGGTGCGTGAGTCGCCACTATCCCATCACCTCTTAACCTGATCGACTATTGACCTTTGGCACAATAACTGTATTTTATACCAGTGTATGAACATACAGTCTAAATCTCACGAAAACCTGGCCTATGCCGAGCTGCACTGTGTCTCCAATTTCAGTTTTCTGCGTGGTGCATCGCGTCCGGAGGAACTGGTAGACCGGGCGGTAGCGCTCGGCTATTCGGCACTGGCAATCACGGACGAGTGCTCCATGGCTGGTGTGGTGCGCGCTTATGGGCGTATGAAAGAGCTGGCAGCCGAGGCAAACCGGCAAAGCGGCACGCAACCGGCCAACGCCCCTGTAGAAGCTGGTTTGCACGACACCGCAAGCCAGCTTGAAATGCCTCTGCACACTGCCGAAGTGGCCCCCGGCAAAATCAATGAACGGGTCATGACGCAAACAGGTTTCCGGCTAATCATTGGTAGTGAATTCGCCCTGGACGATGGTTTTCGTATGGTGGCGCTCGTGCGTGATCTGGCCGCCTATGCCCGCCTCTGCCAGCTCATTACCGATGCCCGCAGAAAGGCTGTCAAGGGCCAATATGAGATCACGCGCCACATGATTGACCATGCAGGGCTGGATGGTTGTTGCCTGTTGCTGGTGCCACCCTATCTGCCCGCAAAGCGCAAGGGCATGAGTCACTGGTTCAAGTGGTTCAGCTCTCTGGGCCCTTACACTTTTGTGGCGCTGGAGCTTCACTATGGCAGCTATGACCAGAAGCATATGCAGTGGCTGATTGCCGCAGCCGAACAGTATGAGATGCCGGTAGTCGCCGCTGGTGATGTGCATATGCATGAACGCCGCCGTCGTGCATTACAGGACATCATCACCTGCATCAAGCATAACTGCACGCTGGACGATGCTGGCAGGCTTCTGTTCCAGAATGGTGAACGCTACCTTCGCGATGTACGCGCCTTGTGTTCCATCTACCCGTTGCAGAGCTTGCAGAACGCATCGGATGTTGCCGCCTTGTGTACCTTTGATCTGGCAGAGCTCGACTATCAATACCCTCGTGAAGTGGTACCTGCAGATTTAAGCTCATCTGAGTACCTGAGGCAACTGACCATGGAGGGTGCACGGTGGCGCTGGCCGGAAGGCCATAGTGAGTCGGTACAACAACAGCTGGAACATGAGCTGTCACTGATCAGCGACATGCAGTACGAATCCTACTTCCTTACCGTACATGACATCGTACACTTTGCCAGAAGCGAAGGCATCCTGTGTCAGGGACGCGGCTCCGCGGCTAACTCGGCGGTTTGTTACTGCCTTGGCGTCACGGAGGTCGACCCATCACGTACACGCATGCTGTTCGAACGCTTCATATCCAAAGAGCGTGATGAGCCGCCTGACATCGACGTGGATTTCGAGCATGAGCGTCGTGAGGAAGTCATCCAGTACATCTATGCCAAGTACGGCCGGCATCGGGCGGCGTTGGCAGCAACTGTTATCACCTATCGAAAGCGCAGCACCATCCGCGATCTGGGTAAAGCTATCGGTTTCTCAGAAGACCAGATAGAAGCCTTGTCCAAATCACTTGCCTGGTGGGATGGTACCGACATGATCAATGAACGACTGGAAGCCATGGGCTTTGATCCCGACAGCCCATTGATCAAACGCTTTACCTGGCTGTTACAGCAACTACTGGGCTTTCCACGTCATCTTTCACAGCATGTTGGAGGATTTGTGATTTCTGATCGGGACTTGTCCACGCTGGTGCCGGTTGAGAATGCCGCCATGCCTGATCGCACAATCATTCAATGGGACAAGGATGATCTGGAAGAACTGGGATTACTGAAAGTGGACGTACTGGCACTGGGCATGCTCACAGCCATTGCCAAATGTTTCAAACTGATTGAATCCTATCGGGGTATTTGCCATAGCATGGCCAGTCTGCCGCCTGATGACACCCCCACCTATGACATGATCTGCCGCGCCGATACGATCGGTGTATTCCAGATAGAATCGCGCGCACAGATGTCCATGTTGCCCCGCCTGCGCCCCCGTAATTACTATGATCTGGTCATCGAGGTATCCATTGTTCGTCCGGGACCCATTCAGGGTGGCATGGTTAACCCCTATTTAAAACGTCGTCAGGGTATCGAGCCTGTCACCTACCCTAACAAGGAACTGGAAAACGTACTCGAACGTACCCTGGGTGTGCCGGTGTTCCAGGAGCAGGTGATGGAAATTGCCATGGTCGCAGCCGGATTCTCGGCAGGACAAGCTGATGAGCTGCGCCGTTCCATGGCCGCGTGGCGGCGTAGTGGTCAGATCACAAAATTTCATGATCGTGTTGTTGGCGGCATGTTAAACAAAGGCTACGAAGAGGATTTTGCCGAATCCATCTTCAAGCAGATCGAGGGTTTTGGCGAATATGGTTTTCCAGAATCACACGCCGCAAGTTTTGCCTTGCTGGTATACGTCTCTTGCTGGTTGAAATGCCATGAACCCGCAGCGTTTCTGTGTGCCATGCTCAACAGTCAGCCACTGGGTTTCTATGACCCATCCGATCTGACACAAGATGCAAGACGTCATGGCGTCAAGGTACTTGCCGTGGATGTCAATGCAAGCGAATGGGATCATTCACTCGTTGATCCAGCGCAATGTTCAGCTAATGAGCACAGCATGCCTGAGTGTTTACCAGACACAATAGAAGCAACACCTGTCATTCGCAATACAGACAATGCCCTGCCCCAAGGCGCTGTACGCCTGGGACTGAGGCTTGTATCCAGGCTCTCGGTATCCGGTGCAAACCGTTTGTTAAAAGCGCGCAGCAATGGCCCCTTTATCAGTGCTGCTGATCTGGTCAGGCGTAGCGGAATCAACCAGACCGACCAGCAGGCACTGGCAATTGCCGGCGCTCTGGCCAACATCAGCGGTGATCGCCATCAGGCTCAGTGGGATCTACTGGGTGTCGAGGCTTTACCCGAGCTGCTGCAAGATGCCTCAGCGACAGAACCGGTACTGGATCTACCCACACCGACTGAAGGTGAGAACACAGTAGCTGATTACATGAGCCTGGGACTGACCCTCGAACGTCACCCTTTGTCGCTGCTGCGAGAGCGCCTCAAACAAAAACGCATCATGGACTCGAAAAGCTGGGCTGCCGTACCTGACGGCGGCATGGCCCGTCTTGCCGGTATCGTCAAGGTTCGCCAGCGTCCCGGGACTGCCAAAGGTGTGGTGTTTCTCACCATTGAGGACGAGGTGGGTCCTGTCAACGTGATTGTATGGGGCAAGGTTGTCGAGGCTTTTCGTCAGGAGGTACTCAGCGCAAAAATGGTCTCTGTCTATGGTAAAACGCAACGCGAACAGGGTGTCGAGCATCTGGTTGCCAGAAAGATAGAAGATCTGTCATGGATGCTGGGTGAGCTGAGTACGCAGTCGCGAAATTTTCATTAATCAATGCCCATGGGAATTTTCATAGAGTGGATAATTCATTCACCTGCCTTCGTTGCGCTTATCAGCAAATCAACACATAAAGACAACTGAGCGCCTCATCAGGGCATACCCTTATTCAAGGAAAAGTCCTGTTGATCAAGATACACCAGTCGCGCGGTTATGGCCTGTTCAATTCGTTGCCGATTATCTTCCGACAGGGCATCTGTCATAAACCGCAAAGCCATCCACATCAGGAAGCTTTCAGTGATGTCCTCCGTCGATGGGTTGTCTTTTGCAAAGGCTGTCTTTGGCAAAGAATGAATCGTTCATACTGTCATACAACCGCAAACAGCTTTACCATGTCCAACACCTTATAACGTTATAGTCTGTAACACGGCAACCCGCCTGGATTATTCATGAAAACGCCTAATTCTCACTTGTCCCCTGCACCTGTAGCAAATTTCACTCACTCGGAAATACAGTCTGTATTCTGCTCGCTCGCGAAATTCCCCACAGGCACAGGGTCCTGCGCGATAATCAGACGTTTCACAATTAATCCAGGCTAGGATCCTGCGCGGCCGGAGGCGGCGCAGACTCCTAGAAATACATTTGTCTACTGAATTTTCCGATTTCTCAGCCCTTAAGCTTGTTCCCGCGCTTCTGGATGCCCTGTCAGACACCGGCTATACGAGGCCGACACCTATTCAGTCAAAAGTGATTCCAGTCGTGCTCAAAGGCGGGGATCTGCTGGCTGAAGCACATACAGGTTCTGGCAAAACAGCAGGATTCACGTTGCCGGTTTTGCAGCAGCTCAGCCAATCTCGCAAGGGCCGAACAAAACCGGGACAGCCGCGATGCCTTGTGTTAACGCCCACTCGAGAACTGGCCACTCAAGTTGCAGAATCGGTAAAGACCTATGGCAAGTACCTGCCGTTAAAATCTCTGGCAGTTGCCGGCGGTGTCAAAATAAACCCACAGCGCATGGCGATGCGAAAACCTGTCGACATTCTGATTGCAACACCAGGCCGGTTACTGGATCTACACAAGCAGAATATTGTCCGCCTGTTCGATATCGATATACTCATTCTCGATGAAGCTGATCGTATGCTGGATATGGGCTTTATAGATGACATTCAGGACATACTTCGGTTATTGCCCGCACAGCGTCAATCCCTGTTGTTCTCCGCCACGTTTTCATCCGAAATAAGGCAATTGGCGCGCACCATACTGGATAATCCGGCAGAAATTTCAGCAGCAGCTCAGAACGCAACCGCAGAGCTTGTTCAGCAAGTGGCCTATCTGGTTGATCAGGGCAATAAGCGACGATTATTGACAAAATTGCTTGCTGAGCACACCGGATCACAGGCACTGGTATTCACAAGAACAAAGAACGGTGCAAACCGGCTGGTAGAAAAACTGGGGAAAAGTGGCATCCAGGCACTTGCGATACACGGTGACAAAAGCCAGGGCGCACGTAACCGGGCATTGATGAAATTCAAAGACGGTTCTCTACACGTGATGGTGGCAACAGATCTTGCAGCCCGAGGTATTGATATTGACAATCTGCCCATTGTCGTCAACTACGAGCTACCCCATGTCTGCGAGCTTTATGTTCATCGCATAGGCAGAACCGGCCGCGCAGGAAAACCGGGACTAGCGATCTCACTGGTCAATATTGATGAACTCAAACACCTGCGGGATATAGAAAAGCATATCGGTGACAACATTGCCTGCATTGACATTGAAGGATACACCGGTCACGACGAGTTACCTGGCACCGCTATTGTCGATAAAAAACCTCGAGCGCCTCGGCGACGCAAGACCGGACAAAAACAAGTAAGGCCGAAAAAATAAATCCATTCACGGTTTTATTCGACCAGAGTACACACGGGCAAGTGCTAACACACGATTCGCAGTAAACATCCATTTGACTGTACTATCCCGTGCCTGACTAACTTGTACACGGTCTCAAGCTAAAACCTGGTGATACATACTATTTCGAGTCCAGAAGCCTATAGAGCTGCATGCAAGGAGCTGCTATAGAAGCACCGAGGCGGCTCTGGGCCGAGATTTTATGTATCACTAGGGTATAATTTGAGGTACTGACTATCAAAGCATCAGATCGAACTTTGATGATCAGGTTTGCATGTATTATTTCACTTTCACAACCCATCTCGTGTACAAGATCCCGAGATCAAACAATGGAAACTTCGATGAACAAGGCAATGAAACTGTTAGCACCGATCGCGGCTGCGACGCTTCTCTCCAGCTGCGCTTCAACAACACCGATTGGCGCTCTGGTTACTGACGTTACCCTACCTGCATTGGCAACATCCGCCAGTGGTGGGGCGAAATCCGGCACTTCTGTGTGCACCAGCCTTCTATCCTTGCTGGCTAGTGGCGATTGCAGCATAGAAGCCGCTAAAGCCAATGGCGGTATCACTGAAGTTACCCATGTAGACTGGCATGCCAACAGCCTTCTCGGCATTTTTGGCACGTACACAACCACTGTTTACGGAAACTGACATCAGGCATGAAGTAACCCTGACCCTATTGGCCCGAACGCCAGTCAGGAAAAAACCACCAGCGACGCGCCATAGTTTTTCACGTGCGCGGTAGTACCCAGACAGTATTTGCCACAAATACTGTCAAGCGTGTAAAGTCAGGCACGCCATACTTACCACTGAGTATTTACTCTCCGATAGAGTGCGTGCCTGCCTGAGCTACCTGATTGCGTGACATGTCCACTGTGCTCGACCTGACAAATCCACCGCCAGATTTTATTGAAAATCCTTATCCGTATTACCGACATCTGCGTGAACGCTCTCCGTTGTTGCAACAGTCAGATGGGAGCTATCTTGTCTCGAACCATCAGGCGCTGAACAGCATATACAAAGATACCCTTCGATTCTCATCCGATAAAAAAGCAGTTTTCAAACCACGATTTGGCAATTCGCCATTGTATGAGCACCATACAAGCTCACTTGTATTCAATGACCCTCCATTGCATACCAGAGTCAGAAAAATAATGGTTGGTGCGATGACACCGCGAGCCATTGCCGGGATGGAGCCTGGTCTCATCGCTCTGGTTGATCAGCTTCTCGATGGCTTGCCATTGCTTTGTTCTGACAATGAGCTGGATATCGTCGAACATTTTGCATCCCGGATTCCGATAAACGTCATTGGCAACCTGTTTGATATGCCACAAGACGAGCGTGAACCGTTACGAGATTGGTCGTTGGCTATTCTGGGAGCGTTAGAACCAACAATCACACAAGCGCAAAAGCTCGAGGGCGATACTGCCGTTCAGGCGTTTTGTGATTACCTGACAAAACTGGTTAAAGATCGTCGAAGACATCCTGGCAATCCCGAGACCGATGTTCTAACGCGTCTGATACAGACCCGGGGTGAAAAACTCAGCCACACCGAATTACTCCAGAACTGCATTTTTACGCTTAACGCCGGACACGAAACCACCACCAATCTGATCGCCAATGCCTTGAATACCCTGCATGAAAATCAGGCGCAAAAAGAACAACTACTATCATCCAGCGAAGTAACCAATACAGCGATTGATGAATTCCTGCGGTTTGAAAGTCCTAATCAGCTCGGTAACCGGATGACTACCGAACCGATTTCACTGCTTGGCGAGACCATACCGGCAGACACCAACCTGCATTTGATGATAGGAGCGGCAAACCGGGACAACACGGTCTTTAAGGACGGCGACAAGCTGAACCTACTACGCTCACCCAACAAACATCTGGCTTTTGCCGGAGGCCCGCATTCTTGTCTGGGTCTCAGTCTGGCACGCATGGAAGGTCGAATTGCCATAGGTCGGTTTATTCAACGTTACCCGAATTTTACTGTAACCGGGCAAACACGTTCACAGCGTTTGCGGTTTCGCGGTTTTACCCAATTAAACTTATCTTTAGGCAACTAGCCCCATGAAAATTACTGCCCTGGAAACGCTGCGCCTCAAGGAACATCCTAACCTGGTCTGGGTGAGAATTCACACCGATAGTGGGCTAACAGGCCTTGGGGAAACCTACTTTGGCGCAAGCGCTGTAGAAGCCGATCTTCACGATCGCATAGCCCCTGTTGTTCTGGGTCAGGATGCCAGCAAGATTGAATTCCTGAACATGAAGATGCAACCGTATGTCGGATTTAGCGGTAGCGGTGCAGAGGTTCGAGCACTGGCAGCTGTCGATGTCGCGCTATGGGATATTGCCGCAAAGGCTGCCAGCATGCCGTTATGCGATCTGTTAGGCGGAAAAACCCGCGACGACATCCAGGTATATAACACCTGTGCAGGCCCTAACTACGTCAGCAAGACATCGGCCGTGCGGCCGGATAATTTTGGAGCAGCTGTTACCGGTGCAAGCTACGAAGATCTGGAGGCCTTCCTGTATCAACCTGCAGAACTTGCGTCGGCCTTACTGGAAATGGGAATAAGCTCCATGAAAATCTGGCCCATCGATTTAGCCGCAGGGGCTATTGATGGTGTCGATATTTCAACAGCTGATCTCAGGAAAGGCATAGAACCCTTCGAAAAAATACGGGCAGCACATGGCGATAAAATGCGCTTGAAAGCAGAATTGCATGGCCTGTGGAGTCTTAACGCTGCAAAGAAAATATCCAGGGCGCTGGAGCCCCTTGACATGGACTGGATTGAAGACCCTGTGTATATGGATAGAACCCACGAAGTCAGTGAACTATCAGCCTTTACAACAGCGCCGTTGGCAGGTGGCGAAACACTGGCAAGTCTGGGTCAGTTCTCAGCACTGATTAATGAAGGCAACATTGGAACCCCCATCATGGATATCACCTGGGCCGGTGGTGTTAGCGCCGCGAAAAAAATTGCCGCACTGGCCGAAGCAAGATCCCGCCCCATTGCGTTTCACGACTGCTCCGGGCCGGTGACACTTGCCGTGTCCACTCATCTAGCCCTTAACCTCAGAAACGTTCAAGAACAGGAAATCGCCCGCGGCTTCTACTACACCTGGTACCCGGAATTTGTAGACAAGCTGCCACCAATACACGATGGAAGAATCACGGTCTCCGATGAGCCCGGGCTTGGCCTGGATTTATTGCCTGAGTTAACCCGACGTCCAGACGCTATTCATCGCTTCAGTCGTTGAGACAGAAGCTATACCCACTTATCTCACCCATCATCCATCAAGTCACCGCTTTGGACTTTCGAGACTTACCGACCTTATCCGATTTTTTTGCCTTACCTGCTTTACGTCTCTTGCGCGTAGACTCATCCCAACCTACATCCGGATTCTTGCCATGGCCTTTAAAAAAGGTATCAGGCATGATGGCCAGCAGTTGCGTTTTGGTAAACGTATAGCCGTGATCTTTGGCAACCTTGACAAGCTTGCTCCAGTCGCCTTCTTCAATTTCCAGAAGCTCCAGACCAATGTTGAGCCTGAATTCGCGGTCTTCGCTCAGACGCTTCATAAACTCTACTGCACGATTCTCTTTAGACATGATTATTGTGTTCTTGTTTTAATGAGTGTGTATTGGTGGAACTTGCTGACAAAGGGTCACAATCCAAGAAACCCGCCGATGCCTTCAACGATGCCACCAGCAATCTCTTCTGCGTCATTGAATAACTTGTTGAACTCCCCACCCAGGTCTTTGAACAAACCTTCAATCTGTCCGGCTGCATAACCTGCGCCTTTTAATACACCTTCAAGGGCTTTTGGTCCTAGCCCAAAGACACCCTTGACAAAATTTCCTACCTCTTTCACACCATATCCTGCGCGCTTTAGCGCCTTGGCAGTATCCGCAGCAGTCGTCTTGTACTCGTTCTTCAAGGCGTTGCCGACGTCTTTGACTCCGAAATCTGCCGCCTTCAGCACTTGCGCAGCAGCGTTGGCTGAAAGTTGTCTAAAGGTACTCTTCAACGCCTTACCCACGTCGTTGGCACCGAATCCGGCAACTTTCAACGCTTGCGCTACGCCACCTGACGTGGCCCGATACGCACTCTTCAAAGCACCACCTACCTCATCGGCGCCATACCCGGCGTATCTAAGCGCATCGGCTGCAACCTTCTCGGTAGCAGAGAATGCGTCATCAAGGGCGGCGCCAATCTGATTAACGGTATACCCGGCATTTTTGAGTGCATTGGCTGCCATCCTTTCCGTCACACCATAAGCGTCTTTGAGAGCACCAGCAACCTGTTCCGCGGTGTAGTCAACTTGTTTCAGAATTCTGGCGGCTTCGTTTGCACCAAGGTTAAAAGTGTCTTCCAGGGCATCGGCCACATCATCAATCGCATATCTGGCCGTTTTAAGGGCTTTGGCCACTTCTGCGGAACTGGCCCGATAGACATCATTAAGTCCTTTTGCCACGTCGTTGGCTGTTCGATTAAGCGTCTTGTACGCTTTTACGGCCTCGTCTTTACTAGCCTGATAAACGTTCAGTGCTACATCTGCAATCTCGCCTCCAAATTTAATGACACCATTTTTGACAGCGTTTGCCCACTGTTGAAGAGTTTCAAACACCGGACCGAACAACTCCAGGGCGCTGTTGCTGATCTGCTTGATGACCGCACTGTACACCGCTTCAAAATCTCTTGGTGCGATGCTGAGCTTCAATTCCGGCATGGTAACCATACGTCCGTAAAATCGGAATTTGCCGTTGAGCGACATGAAGAACCCGTCAATTTCACCAGCCCTGATAATCGCTTCAGCATTGAGACCGATATCAATCAACGGTATCTCACCAAGCTTCGTTGGAATAATCACATTGAGTTTGAAATCTACAGAGCCCTTTGCTGCAAAGTTGCCGTTGCCGAAGGTACACATAAGACGATTGGTAAGGATGTTGCCCAGCCGTTCTTCAAACAAGAAGTTCATGCCTTGGGCATCTGCCTCAATCAAGAGCTGTTTTTCCAGTCCCAAAAGATTAACCCTGCCCGATACGTAAACGCCAGACGTTTCGTCTGGCCCGATTCTGGTTCTCAGGACAGGCGCAGGATCACCTTGTGCGCCGGTAATGGCAAAAACGTTAAACAAATTGACCGGCTCCATGTCTGCGCGCACTGTTAAGCCATCAAAGGTATCGACGTTGATAAATGCGCTTGCACTCCATCCCCAGGCCGTCAATTTACCCATGATAGTGACGCCTTCATCGCGAAAATGCACACCACCAATCGATGTCGCAGAAGGAACAATGTTGACTTTTACGTTTTCCAGCTTGACGTCAATAACCTCGTTCAGCACCTTTTTCAACTTGGCAGGCATGGCCTGGTAAGCTACAAATGTTACAGGCAACATCGCACTCATGATCTGTATCATAGTGAGACTGTCACTGGCACCTGCCAGTACGAACTGGTCAGGGTCATTGGTATCTATCAATACAGACATACTGCCATCGATATCACCGATCTTCATGTTGCCATGAACCCCTACGTTGTCGATCCATGGCGCAGCAAAAGTTCCACCCAACTGCAGCGACAGTTGACGAATGGTGATACCGGGAATACCCAGAGGGTCAACCCATTCTCCCGAATTTTGTATCTCACCTGTTAACCCGCCGTCCGGGTGGCGACCGGTACCGTTCATGGTAAAGAAACCCGAAATTGATTCTGGCTGAACCTTGATACCACCGGTGAAGACCAGATGAGTATCCTTACCACCAGTTCGCAGCGTCAGTACAACATCATTGGAAAGGCTGACAGTCGGTTCGGGTGGCGTGCCGGATATCTCCAGTCCCACATCTGATCGTGTAAAGCGCAGTTTGAAGCCCGGTGCATCGAGCAAGGTCACGTTACGTTGTACCGCGGCCTCCAGTATGATCTTGCGCGCTCTAGCCGAGGTATCAATCGCTGCATGAACCGCCAGCTCCTTGATAGATAACAAACCGCCGATAAACTGCATGGCCTTGTCATCGGATTCGGCAATCTTGAGGTTACCAAAAAAGTTAAAGCCTTCATTGATTCCTGAATCAAGGGAGGGATCGTAAAGCGTTTCGGCGTTGCAGACAATCAGCGTCGGCCCAGACATTTTCAATGCCTGAATCAATGGAACGCCTGGCAGAAACGTACCAACACCCAACGCTTGCGTGCTGACAAATTTGAAGGCGCACTTAGGCTCTTTCTTGTAATGGAAGAAATCGGCCTGCAGCTGGAATAACAAATCACCAAACAGCCTGACCTCGCCCGTTACCCTAAGCGCGTGATCCTCGGGAGTCGCCAGCCGGGTACTACCGTCTGCATCAATAACTGTCTGCATACCCGGAGCACCAATCATACCCGGCTGCCCCTTCACGAATTCGATTTTGGGATTCTTAATGGCAACAAAGACGCTCAGTACATTCGCTGCAAAACCTGCGATGTCTGCGTATTCTCCCAGCAACTGCTCGTCAAAAACCAGTTCGCCGTTACTCACAGCGCCCTCAAGCTGGGACATCAAATCAAATTGAGGCATCAGACCACCGCTGATCAACTGCTTGAGCGGCCTGGGTTCAATAGCCTCCGGTGGATTTTCATCAAAGCCCTTGCCAAGGGTCGTTCCAACAGTAGACAACTCCTCACCTTGACTACGTAGTTTTTCAAGGTCTTTCGGTATGATATCGGGCAGGAATTCTCCTGGAAAACTGTCACTTTTAACCCAGGCAGGGCTACCATGAATCGATGCATCAAAATCATTTCCCGCAACATCCAATACGACAGGCCCGGCACCTCCAGAAAAACTCCACAGTGCCTGTAAGCCCGATTCGTTACCAACAACTCTTTCCAGCCAGGCTTGGCTATCCCGCTCGCCTTGCGCAATGGACCAGATAGAAACCTCAGCTATGTCCCCCTCAAAATAATTGCTTGAGGCATCATTTGAGAACCCGATGTTAATACCTGTCTGACCACTAAAATCCGAACGGCTTTTAATACCCTTAGCTCTCAGAACTCCATCTACATAGATTCTCTGGCCACCGGCACCTTGCCCGACAACATAGGTCACTCTGTGCCATTGATCATCGGCAAAATTCACACCTGTGGTGGCAATGGTTTCGTTTCTCCACAGACGGGCGACCAGATTGCCCGATTGCAAGTACAGATGACGATCATTTCCATCAATACCTCGCTCACCCGCATCGACACTAAAAATTCCACAATTGGCATTGGCTGTCTTGAACCAGATGCTCACTGTAAAATCTGTCTCCTGAACGTTGATCTCACTGGACAGATAAGTACCGGCAGAATCAAACCTCATAACTGAACGGCTGGCCAGATCGGACGTGGGCGTGATTATTGTGGTGTGGATATGTGCGTTTGGGCCAGTCAAGCGCTCACTAACGTCAAGACTGCGCTGGCTACCTGCTGTGAACAGCAAGGCGTATGACGCTCGTTCACGTCGCCAATCTGCACCGATCGTCATGTTAAAGGCTTTTAGTGCACCCACAGATCGAAGCAGATCGGCAGCCTTGCCACGAGTCGGGGCATTCTTCACCGCATCATACGATGCCACCGCAACGATATCGCCGTCGTCGGCTGAGCTGTCTACCCAGTCAGCCCAGCTTGTCCAGAGGCTTCGATTTGCATAGATGTCATGGTTAGCCTGCGCTTTAAACGTCAGGTTGGGATTCAGAACAATCGTGTTCAGTCCTCTTTGTGTGCTCATGTTCATCGAGCTACCGTTAACTTTAAAGTAGGTGTTGTTACCCTCGATCGACTCGAACGCTGATCCACGCAAGTGAATTGTATTCAGCGTCACTTTCAATTGAGCATTCGGCCCTTCGTGAAAATGATGCACTTCATGACAACTGCTCTCGCCAATGACGAACAACAAGGCATAGGGGGTGCGAACCGCCTTACGCCAATCACTGGAACGTTCGCTTCTAAACGCTTTATCGGCACCAATGCTTGCCAACAGATCAGCCGCTGAACCTCCTCGTGGTACGCTTCGGATAGCATCGTATGAGGCGACTGCAACGATATCACCCTCGTCTGCTTGAGCAGCTACCCATTCTGCCCAGTGATTCCAGAAAGCCTGAGATGCGAAAACATCGTGGCTGGCTTTCACTTTGTGTGTACCGTCCGGTCTCAGGATGACGGTATTCAGACCGCGTTTTTGCGGCATCCCGCGTGTCTTGCCATCAATACGGAAAAACGTGTTGTTTCCTTCAGAGGAATCGAAGGCCGAACCGCTCAAATAGGCTTTCATGGTGAATCATTTTGCCGATGGGATAAAGTGCAGTCACTATGGCAGGCAATTCACGGCATATTGGACGCTGCGACCTCAACTTAGATCTAGGAACAGCATAAGTTCAACGCCGGCATGTTACTTCCTTGTTCGGCAGCCTTTTACTTCTTATACTCGACAGGATCTCTTGTCGCTTTGCGTTGCCGATGCTGCTCATCTTCCAACTCAAGGCAATCTGGCTTAACCGCGGGCAACAGATTCCCGGCCGCCACTCTTTAACCACGTTGCCTAATATTCAGCGAGTAGCACTAGCGCCGAGGTTTCTGGTTCCGCGCAACGATCCACGGGTAAATGATGGAGTGTCACCAACAAGATTGATAAAACCTCTGGTTAACGGATCAGCAAGATAGCGCTTTCCAATCTTCACCCGGTTACCGCAGTTGCCTTCGATAGTATTGATCGACTGACCATCCTTGGATACCTGCAATACAAAACCGATGTGGCCTGTCGTCCACTTGGTTTTGTAGTGTTCATCTTTAAGATTGATAAACAAATCACCAGGAATTGGCGAAGCAGTGCCTTTTTGTATCCATCGATCATTCTGTCGGGCTCGTTGATAGGCAGTCCAGACAGAGGCGACCGGTTTGCCCAGCACGTGTTTCCCGTACGCCTCTCTGGTGACCCAGGAGGCAAAGTAGGCACACCACGCAGGGCCTTTCTTTGATGGATCTGACCTGATCTCAGACGGTAGATATTTATCCAGCTCTTTTCCGCGATTTGGAATACCAGCATCCTCGCAAACACCATGCTCCTTTGCAGCAATTTCGAGTATCTTCCGGCGTGTTTCAGAAACCCCGTCAGGAATACCCATTTCCAGAAATGAACGTTGTGGATGTCCATCTGTGTCTTCCAGTACACGCCAGGTTTTCGGACCAACAATGCCATCAACAATCATCCATTCGCCATCATGCCCTTGATGCGTCATCTGAAAGTAAAGCACCATGTTTTCCACTGCGCGACCGAATACGGGCGACTTACTGGTCACTCTGGGGTAAGGAATACAACCCTGAGAAGTCAATAGTTCAACCAGTCGTGCAACGTCAGGGCCTTTGGAACCAAACCTGAGTACGGGGTAAGAGGCCATTATTGAATCCTGTGTGACGAGAACTTGTCTTTATCGATTGCTAGGAGTCTGCGCGGCCGGAGGCGGCCCCGCAGAAATCAATCGGCTACGAGCAGCCCACTTTTGGCCAAATTTTGCGCTCATTTTCGTCACTTAGCCAGCTAAACTCCTCAAATGAGCACAAAATTAGACTACTCTCGCTCGATCGTT
>JBGCGC010000166.1:0-3621 GCA_045110475.1 Granulosicoccus sp. | reverse complement strand
CGAAACAGCTTGAAATGTTATAATACATTTTCAAAAGGAGCACTGTTTCATGGAAGATTCAACAACGTCCTCGGTCAATAAAATCACTGGCAGAATGCCGCTTGGCATGAGCTCTTTCGGGCCTAAAGAGCGTGAACATTTCGGCCGGAATATACGCCTGGCCATGGCATGCATTGAAGGTGCAGTAGAGCCTGCTGACACCAGAGCGTTACCCTCAGATTCTGCAACTATTCGCCAGCGCCTGAAAGCGCTGTCTCAAGACATGACGTCGTATCACGCCGATCTGCTTGAATTGCTGGTCAGGTTCGATGAGCTTGAAGGCTATAAATCCAGCGGCGCCAGTCACTGTGCAGCATGGATGAATTCTGAAATAGGTATCAGCGTGAAGACGGGGTGGGAATACCTGCGAGTTGGCCGTAAGTTGAGATTGCTTCCCACAACCATTGCGCTTTTCAGAGCAGGCAAGCTCTCCTGGTCCAAAGTCCGCGTGTTGGTCAACGTAGCCGATCCTGATAATGAAAAAACCTTATGTCATGTCGCTCTGGACGCATCTGTCACTGATGTAGTTCGATTGTGCAACGAATATCGTTGGCGTGAAGATGGTAATGATGGCTCTGAAAACGACTTGGCCCTCAAACAATGGGAATCCAGATCGTTGACGTGGGATGAAACAAGTAATGGCAGCATACTTATAAAACTGGCCTTACCGCCCGAGCGTGCTCGGGCATTCCTGAACGGCGTTGAACATTCCCTGACCCAGCTGGACGATTCCGAAGACAAGTTTACCCAACGCCGTGCCGATGCCGCCGTGTTAATGGCAGAAGCAAGCCTGCAAGCTGCTGGCCGTGATGTCTCTAACGCCGATCGGTATCAGGTTATCGTGTCAGTGGATGCTGCTGAAATGTCAGCATCAGACAGTGATGCTGTTGCTCGAAAAAACAGCACACCATCCAAACGTGCAACCATAAAAGGCGTCGGCCCCATTGCCCGTGAAACCGCACGCCGCATTGCCTGCGATTGCAGTATCACCACCAATACGATTACCAACGGTGAACCCACAAACATCGGGCGTAAATCCAGACTATGGCCACCCGCCATGGCCCGTGCAATTAAAAACCGTGACCAGCATTGCCAGTTTTACGGTTGTACGCAATCACACAACTTACAGATACACCACATCACTCATTGGGCCGATGGCGGAACAACCTGTGTGGCCAATGGCGCCTGTTTATGTCAATTCCACCATACCATGGTGCATGAAGGTGGCTATTCTATTCAGAGAGTGAGTGGCGATGAGCAGCGTATGGATGAGCAGTTTGCAATACAGCATTACACTGGCGATACGAGCCAGTTCAATATAGAAGCAGCACTACGCAACGATAGAACCTCATTCAACACAGTACGCAGGCTATCTGCAACACGGTATCGATTTCGTATTGTTGATGCAGATGGGTTTGATATTCGTTGCAGGGAAGTCCCTAAGGATGGCGACGTTGATTATGAATACTCGATGAAGCCGGAAGACTCCCCACGTGGGGAGTGTGCGGAGCCCAGGCCGAGTGTTAATGGTTGCGGGATGAGCGGTTTTCGACGGGTGGGTGATAGTCGGTATCATATTTTCTGATGGTAGGGAGGTTATAAGGTAAGGGAATTCTGCATTTCATGGTTTACAAACCATTAGGCTCAAGCTCGGTCCTGACCTTTTTCTAAAAACGAGACCGAGAAAACGCCATGCCCATTTCCCTTAAAAACCTGTCAAGTGGGGGGTGATCCTGTCTCCGCCGACCCGATCTCTTCGTAAACCGGTCTTATCGGGAACGCCACCGCCTTCACTGCGCTGCTGTGGACCCATTGACTTACATGTTATCGACAATCCGATACTCTATAACAACGCGCATCCGACTCGCACTGCCTTGAAACCGCAAGAGCAACGGTGGCGTGATAGTCGCCTCTTGTCCAGGTTCCAGTGTCTCGTTAAAAAAAACACTACCTGTACCAATTGCGTTGTTACTGGCATTGAGTGCGAAACCGTTGACTTCCAGGACTCGAACGGGCAGATTGTGGTTATTGACAATGCGAACGTTAACTCCAAATTCAGCGGGTGTGTAGGAAATTGGAACCACTGAGGCTTGAGTTAGAAAACGCTCAGAACGATTGACTCTTGAAAACGACTCCGCTCTGGCCTCGGCAACCTCCGAGAATTGGACACCGCCTCCAGCACTCTTTTGAAAATAAGCTAGACTTCCCGGGCTGATGCACCGACTGTTTTCGCTACGGAACACACCTGGTCTATCTTCTGATCCAACGACACCGACCACAGTAATCGGGTCCACCGCTGTAGTGTTGCTTAGCAATTCACCCGTCGAGGAATAGACTACGAGTCCCTTAATGGCGCTATCACACTCAAACTCGGACCCCGTATTCTCAACCACACCAAGCAAATTGGTAGCACCCCGGCCATAGTCAATCGCTCTGAGTTCGATTAGCCTAAGCCCACTTGCTGAATCCTCCACACTAAAGCGCAAGGATTTAGCTACAGATTGGTTGTCAATGTCACCCGAACCAAACACGGGGCCAGTCAGAATCGCAGAGTTGTTGCTGTTCAGATAATACCTGCCACCTTCTATATCAGGAGGGATGTCATTGAGTGATGAATTCACCTGACTATTGCTGTCGCTGTCAGTTCCGTCGTTGGCAGGTGGAACCACATCATCAGTGCACATTGGATCGTTAACCAACGATTGGCAATCTGGCGCTACAGCTTGGGAATTATTATTATTGCTGCTGCCGCAAGCTGTAAGCGCAATGGAGATCAGCAAAATGGACAGTGACAAGCAGTATTGTGGTACAGACCTGCTATCGGATTGCGTGTTGCGCTTGTTGAGCGATACTTTCAACACGTATTTTTTATCTTGCAATTTCATGAACTATTGATTCTTGGAGTTTTCATTGAGATAAAACTATTGAATATTGTGACATATTTTGTGATCATGAGTTTTATCCCAAAGATCTGGCGAACTATAAGCCTGGCGCCTAGCAGTGATGAGCTGCGAGGCGATGTCGTCTTGGGCTGAGGCCGACATCACTAACAAAAGAGATGCATCGTCATCGTTCCCCTTAATCCACTAAAAGTGATTCAACCATGCTGGACGAACTTTTCATAGCCCTGAGCCTGGCCGGCAATGCCGGCAATCCCGCGCTGTTGCCCGATATCATTACGATGAAGGAGCCACACGGCGAGTATTTGTTCTACGCTGCCGCAGATGAGGCCCACGGTATTGATCCGACCGAGCCTGAGAAGATTAACGCCAACTTATTGAAGGTCAGTTTTATCGTGGACGTGAGTTTCCAGGAGGACACTCGGCGCGTAGCGCTAGCCGACATCGACGATGTAAAATCGTGAGTGGCAGAAGGCGAGCAGTACGAACGATACCGCGATCAAGTCGAGATGGGCGGGCCGGATAGTTTTCTCGATGCGTTTGAAACGAATCTTGTGTTCCTGCCCATAGAATCAGGTGAGAGCTGGGCCAGCTGGATTTACGCCGCCAAGCACAACGCCAACCTGCCTGCATCACTAAGCATTTATTATCAGGCAGTTGAGGCTGAAAGAACTTTGTCCAT
>JBGCGC010000165.1:0-14134 GCA_045110475.1 Granulosicoccus sp. | reverse complement strand
TGACGGCGATTACGTGGTTGCTCACACCGAGTACGATTTTTTCGGCCCCAAGGCGGGGTTTGACGTATTCCGATTCGAAGATGGCTTAATCGTGGAGCATTGGGACAACCTGAGTGATATTACTCCGCCGAATCCGAGTGGACGAACACAATTCGACGGGGTCACAGCGGTTGAAGATCTTGAATTAACAAATAGCAACAAAGCCATTGTTGAGGCGTTTGTAAACGATATTCTAATGGGGGAAAATCCTGACAAAATTACAGAATACGTCAGTACGGAAACTTACCTGCAACACAACTCAGCAGTTGCAGATGGTCTTGATGGCCTGAACGCTGCTTTACAGTATTTTGCGGACAACGGTTTAGTCATGCAGTACGACACCTTGCATAAAGTATTGGGTGAAGGCAACTTTGTTCTGAGTATGAGTGAGGGTAAATTCGGTAAGGGCGATCACGTGGCATTTTATGATCTCTTCCGTCTGGATAACGGCTTGATAGTTGAACACTGGGACGTGATTCAAACAATTCCAAATGAAGCTGACTGGAAAAACCCAAACGGCAAGTTCTAGTTCACTGTCGCTTTTGAGAAAACACCGTCTTACTGGCGGTGTTTTTTAGGTAGTTTATAAGTGCGAATCAGGTGACAAGGTTTTTACGCCTGAAACGTTCTTCCTGCCACTCATTGGTTTTTAGAACTTCTTTTAAGTGATGAGCGGCGTCCCAGACATCCACATATAGAAGAAAATGCGGAGTAATCCCGAATCTCATGATATTGGGCTAGCGGTAACTCATCGATCAAAATGGTGGCCGGAGACAATATCGAACCGCGGCGCGCAACCCGGCAGACGTTGCTGTGCCGACACGAGGATTTTCAGTCCTTTAACGACACTTTACCTCTCGTAGATTCAATAAGTTAGCGATTAGAATTGGCCCTCGTGGCATTAAAGCACTGAGTTATGCTGGACTCAATCGCGCAACATCCACGCACTGGATAGCATGTGCGTTCACCGTCAACTTGTAATTCAAATTGCTCAACCAGCCACTCGAAGACGCTATTCAAAATCAGGCTACTGCTCTCAAGCCGATACTCGCCTATCTGCTCACTTTCAACTGCGTACTCTCTGATGGTTCAGTTGGGAGGCTATTTTGACCCACTTTCGGCCAGATAGGCCAGATCGTCAGGAGAGACCTGCATGGCTCAGCAGCACAGATACGCATTGAAGACTACTGTCAGGATCAGAACATCAGTGATGTTGATAGATTTACAACAATGACGCTAGCTGATCTTAGTACGTTACCTGTAGGGGCAATCATTGGCCTTGGAATAACAGACGCTCAGCTTGAAAGTTGGCTCTCGAGTCGACGTTGAATTCATAAACGTTGTCCTCAGCTGTCAGGTGCGTATCCGAAAGCAATGCGAGGTGTACTCGCCGTCTCTATCCAGACGCTTTTAGGACTCGTGTATTCCATCAAGGCATCCATTCCACTTGATCGACCAAAACCAGACGAGCGTGAGCCTCCGAAAGGAGAAGATACGTGAATAGCCTTGTAGCTGTTGATCCAGAAAGTACCTGCGCGCACGGCAGCAGCTACGCGGTGAGCCCGACCGACATCCGCCGTCCAGACAGCCGCTGCCAACCCGAAGTCAGTGCTGTTGGCAATCTCTATTGCATCGATTTCATCATTGAAAGCAAGACTTGTGACAACGGGCCCGAAAATTTCGTTTCGTGCGGCATCGGCATTGGCGTCCAGGTCGGCAAGGATAGTAGGTGGGACAAAGAAAGCATCACCCTGCGGTGCGCTACCAGCGATGATTCGACCTCCATCATCTTTTGCGGCTTTTTTAACCATGTCGCTGACATGCTGGAACTGGCGAGCATTACTTATTGGTCCTATCTCTGTGGACTCCTCCAACGGATCTCCCAATGTCAATTGCTGCATGCCGGACTCAAGCATGCTCAGGAATTCATCCTGAATATCTTTATGAACCAGCAGGCGCGATCCCGCGACACAGCTTTGTCCGGCAGCAGAAAAAATACCAGCTTGTGCACCTCGGCAAGCTGCTTGCAGGTTAGCATCCGGGAAAACAATGTTGGCCGACTTTCCACCCAATTCCAGAACGACAGGCTTTAGTGCACGACCAGCTGACGTGGCTACGGTTCGGCCCGTTTCCGGTGAGCCAACAAAGATTACCTTGCGAACAGCATCATGCGCTATAGCGGCATCCCCTGCCGTAGGACCAAGACCCGCAAGTACGTTGACAAGCCCTTTTGGCAAGCCAGCCTGTTCAGCCAGTAGAACCAATGCCACTGTAGTAACGGGAGTCAGTTCGCTGGGTTTGATGACCACACCATTGCCTGTTGCTATAGCCGGTGCAATCTGCCAGCCAGCGGTAAACACCGGGGCATTCCACGGAGTGATCTGAAATACAACGCCGACAGGTTCTCGCAAGGTGTAATTAAGGTGGCCTGAAGGCACCGGTATAACCTCGCCGTGCAGCTTGTCCGCCCACCCCGCGTAGTAGCGAAACATTTCGACCACCTTCGAGACCTCTACGCGGCAGTCTCGCAGGGGCTTGCCTGCAACCAATGCCTCGAGCTGTGCCAGTGGTTCTACGTGTTGCTCAACTGCCGTGGCAATCAATTGCATGATGTCGCCGCGTGCTGCTGCACTGTAGTCCTGACACCATAGCCTCTGGGTGGTAGCTGCACACTCACACGCAGCAGCTGCCAGTTCAGTATCACAATCGGCATATCGCGCCAGTGTTGTGCGTGCGTACGGATCTTCGAGAGTAATGTCAGCCCCCTTCCCGTCATACAGCACACCACCAATCAGGCTCTGCGGCACTCTACCGAGGCCAAGCCCGGTCATAAGTTTCTTGAACAGTTCAACTCGATCAGACATGGGATGATTCTCCAAACTTGTAGATCTCATTGAAATCAGCAGCATCAGGTATCGTCATGCGGCTTGCTTCCCAGATGGCTGCGATGGCGCGAGTACCTGGAAGATCAAGGGCGCTGCGCTCCGCCAGTGATACCGCCAGGCCGACATCCTTGCGCATTAGCCCCATCGTAAAGCCTGAGTTGTATTGTTCATCAAGAATCCACAGTGGGAAGTTAACCTCACTGACACCACTCCGTCCTGAACCCGCATTTACGCCTTCCAGCAGTTTCTGCAGACCGACTCCCTGGCTTTCGGCTAATCGAGCCATTTCGCTGATCAGCGCCAGATTCGCAGCACACAGCAGATTGTTGGCGATCTTTGCTGCATGACCTGATCCTGAAGTACCGACGTGCACTCTCTTACCAGTCAGTAGTTCCAGTATCGGAACAATGCGCTCAATGGTTTCTGCAGGCCCTCCCATAACCATCGTCATGGTGCCTGCGAGTGCACCCTTCGGGCCTCCACTCACGGGGCCGTCTATAAATACATAGCCTGCCTCATCACCCACTTTAGCGAGCTCTCGAGTTGTATCAGGCTCTGAGGTTGAGGTATCAAGTACTACGGTGCCTGACGGTAGTAGTGGCCCCAGATCACGCATGACAGCTCTGACGATATCCGCTTTGGGAAGCGACAGAATGATGAGCTCACAGCAGGTTGCCAGGGAATTCAGGTCCTCTGACACCTCAGCACCTGTAGTTTTCATCCTGCCCCTGGCAGCTGGATCCGGGTCATAGCAGATGATGGATTGTTTATGCTCTAGCAGCCTTTGCACCATGGCACCACCCATGGCTCCACAGCCTACGATTCCAATCATGGTTTGAGTCTCTGGTTAAGTGTCTGTTAAAAGTAAAAATCAATACTGACTGGATGTATATGCCATACGGTCTAACCTGGGCGCTGTGTTGAGTAATAGCCGCGTGTATTTACTGGACGGTGTATCGAATACTTCCTCTGACGGACCGTACTCTACAAACTGGCTATTTCGCATAACGGCAACCCGATCCGAAACCTGTCTTATGACAGCTAAGTCGTGACTGACGAACAGCATGGTCAAACCAAGGCTTTGTTTAAGCTCCATTAGTAAAGCTAGCATGTCTGCCTGAATAGACACATCCAACGCCGATGTTGGTTCATCACACATTAAAAATCGAGGTCTGACGGACAATGCACGAGCAATACAGATACGTTGACGCTGACCACCTGAAAACTGGTGTGGATGCTTCAAGGCATCATCAGCCGACAATCCGACACGTTCAAGCAAAGCTGCCACCAGACCAGAGACATCACGCCGATTGGCAAGACCATGAAACAACATCGGTTCAGCCAGTATTCGATCAACCCGCATACGACCATTAAGCGACGAATAAGGATCTTGGAACACTACCTGAACATCCCGTCGAAATGCCTTGCGCCTTGCAGCATTATCAAGTGAAGTCAGCGCACCGTGATCAGCGTATTCAATTTCACCCGAACCAGGTTCCAGTAAGCCGGTTATCAGGCGTCCAAGCGTAGACTTGCCTGATCCGCTTTCACCGACCAGACCAAGTACTTCGCCTCGCTTGATGGTGAACGCCGTGCTATCTACCGCTCGAAAAGTGTCTTTTTTTCCAAAAATACCCGGTGTACGAATATCGAAGTCTTTGGTGAGGGCTGTACAACTGAGAAAGTTGTCATCGTTATCGCTGGTTTCGTCCTGCACTAACCAGCTGTCGATTTCGCCGCCTCTGCTCACTGGATGACGGAACCGGTCCTCACGACAGTCCATTCTCGGAATAGCGGCTATAAGTTCGCGAGTATAAACCTGAGTCGGTGAAGTCAGCACATCTATTGTGGGCCCTGTTTCTACTAACTTGCCAGTTCGCATCACATAGACCCGATCAGCAGTCTCTGCAATCACACCCATGTCGTGTGTGACCAACACAACACCAAGTTGTTTTTCCTTACAAATGCTCTTGATCAGATCAAGCACCTGCTTTTGCACAGAGACATCAAGCGCCGTCGTGGGTTCATCGGCGATGAGCAACTCCGGATCGCCCGCCAGCGCCAGCGCAATCACGACACGTTGTCGCATCCCACCCGAAAACTCGTGTGGATATTGACGCATGCGTTTATCGGGCTGAGGAATGCCAACGTCTGCTAGCCGAACACACGCCAGTCTGCGGGCTTCCCGGCCTGACAAATCCTGCAGAATTGCTATGGATTCACTGAGTTGGTCACCTACCGTCATCAATGGATTAAGCGACGTCATCGGGTCCTGAAAAATCATACCAATACGCCGTCCACGAATTTTCGCCATACTGCCAGTGTTCAGCCCGGTCAACTCCTTATCGAGTAACCTGATTTGACCCTGACTGACTATTCCGGGCTTGCTCAGCAATCCCATGACCGCATTCCCAATCGTGGACTTTCCTGCGCCGCTTTCACCAATAAGCCCAACTATCTCACCACGACTAACTTGCATGCTGAAGTCGTCTACCGCCGTGAAATCCCCAAAACGATGAGGAAACTTGATTTGCAGATCTTCTAGTTGTAACAGTGAAGTGCTCATCGGAGTCTCGGATTCAGGTAATCGCGAACCCAATCAGCAACCAGATTGAAGGCTATGACCATAATCAACAACATGGCACCCGGAAAGATCACGACCCACCAGATCCCGGAGAACAGATACTGGCTACCAACCTGAATCAACGCACCCAGAGAAGGTTCCGTCAGTGGTGTTCCAAGTCCCAGAAAAGATAATGTGGCTTCGGTAACGATGGCGACAGCAATTTGTAGCATCGCCAACACAAGAACCGGGCTCAACACATTGGGTGTGATGTGTCTTAGCAGTATGGTCATTGTGGGTAAGCCGATGGCTCTGCAGGAAGTCACGTAGTCCTGACTACGCTGTACCAGCACAGAGCTCCTGACTATGCGAGCGAATTGTACCCAGCCTGCAAGCCCTATCGATAGAATCATGATAGGCACTGCCGCCTGCGCAAACAGGTTAGCCGGCAAAGTCGTTTTGAGGATGCCATTGAATAACAGCGCAATCAGAATGGGAGGAAACGCAAATTGAATTTCTGCCAGTCGCATAAGGATGGAATCCGTGAGCCCTCCGAAGTAGCCTGATAACAAGCCAATCAACATCCCGATGAAGGCAGACAATGCGACAGCTCCAAGACCTACCATCAACGAAATACGGCCCCCATAGAGCATGGCTGATAGCACATCGCGACCTTGTATATCTGTACCGAGAATGAATCTTGGATCACTGTTCGGTTGCCAGACTGGCGGCAGATTGTTATCCATGATTGAAAGTGTGGCCGGATCAAACGGCGTGTGTGGCGCAACCCAATTGGCAAAAACACAGGCGAGCACAATAAACACAATGACAAAACTGGCAACAACCGTCACTGGCGAGCCCAGGAACTGGAACCAGAATTCTGATCGGATACGATTTAGCATCTCAGCGTGCGCCATGCCGAATACGAGGATCAATCAACACGTAAATCGCATCAACAACGAGATTAGCTAACGTAAATATAAATCCGACAAAGATCAGATACGCCGCTAGCAGGGGTATGTCACTCTGACCAATCGCGTGCAGAAGCAAGGATCCCATTCCGGGCCACTGGAATACATACTCGGTAATAATAGAAAAAGCGAACAAGGAACTCAGTTGCAAACCAACGGCAGTTACAACAGGTACTAGTGTGTTCTTTAACGCGTGGTGTAGATAGATTCGCTGAGCAGGAATACCCCTCGCCCATGCAAACCTGATGTAGTCAGTACGGAGCACCTCAAGCATTTCAGATCGTATCAGGCGCATGATGACGCCAAGCTGGAAAAGGCATAGCACGGCAGCAGGCATCAAGGCATGTCGAAGGCCATCTATCGTAAACAGACTGGACCGAAACACCGAGATTCCGACAACATCACCACGACCGAATGACGGTAGCCACGTCATCCAGACAGAGAAAACCAGAATCAACAGAATACCTAACAAAAAAGAAGGAATGGACACGCCTATCACGGATAGCGCCATAATCGCTTGTGCAATACCACCTTTGCGATGGGTGCCTGTATAAATTCCGGCAGGAATTGCCAACGCTAGTGACATAATTCCCGAGAGCAACACAAGCTCGATCGTTGCCGGTAAGCGTTCGGCAATCATTTCGCTAACGTCACGATTGAAGCTGTAGGAGATTCCAAAATCACCCCGTATGGCGTTGCCCACAAATCGCGAATACTGGTAGAACACAGGATCATTGAGACCGAGTTGCTCACGCAGCGCTTCTCGATCAGCGACCGATGTTTCCTGACCAACCATCGCCAGCACAGGGTCACCGATATACTGGAATACAAGAAATCCGACTAACGCCACGCAGAGCATTACGATAGCTGCCTGGATCAGCCTTGTGAGAATTGAATACATGATTAGCCCTGTCAGGGTGGAATAAGTACTGGGCTAGGAGCCTGCGCTGAATTTGCGCAGTCAAATCACCGCGGGGAGTTACCCGAAACAGCGACGCCAGCAAACAAAGCTAACGCCACTATTCAACCAAGCGATCAATACCACGCTTAATTAACATTATAATATTCCAATGGAAATTCAAAGGTAGGATGCTGAACGATTTCAATGTTCTCACTAGCGCCCCAGACAAGCTGTTGAACATGAAGCGGTATCAGACATACCTCATCAACCATCAACGCCATTGCATCCTTGAGCATGCCACTGCGTTGCTCAGCGTCCATAGCCACTGACGCTTTCTCGGCAAGCGCATCGGCCTCTGGTACTGAGCAACCTGAAATATTCCAGGCACCTTTACCGTTGTCCAGATCACGAGTACCCAGAACGTTCTGGAACACATTCAGGCTGTCCATGGTGGAAGGTGTCCAGCTCAGCAGAAAAAATGAAGTACCGAACTCAGGTGAAACCACCTTGGGAAAGAACTGAGCCTTGGGTTGTGCGATGAGGTTAACTTTAACGCCGACTCTGGCAAGTAGACTGACGGCGGCCTGACAGATCTGTCCATCATTAACATAGCGGTCCGTTGAGCAATCCATGGTGAGTTCCAGACCATCACCGTAGCCTGCTTCTGCCAGCAATGATTTTGCCTTCTCGATGTCGTACGGCAGTCTCTCCAGTTCAGGGTTATAACCATTTACCTTATTCATCACATATTGTGTTGACAGGGTAGCCTGACCTTGCATGACGCGATCGATAATTGCCTGAGCATCTATTGCATGAGCGAACGCCTGCCGAACGCGTTTGTCTTTGAACGGGTTCCCTTCAACCGGACTCTCGATAATCTGATCACGCCATTGGTCCATTCCGATGTACATGGTTCTCGCCTCAGGCGACGAAACCACCTTGATGCCATCAGCCTTTTCTACACGCGCGATATCCTGTAGAGGCAAGGGCATAACCAGATCTACTTCACCTGACAATAAAGCAGAAACCAGAGTTGATGCGTTGTTGATCGGAGTAAAAACAACTTTTTCAACGTTTCCGCTGTCGTTCCAATAGTTCTCGTTTTTTACCAGTTCGGTTTTCTCCCCTTGGGCGCGACTACTGACACGGAATGGACCTGTGCCATTGGCATTGGTTGCGCTAAATGATTTCTCTTCCGCTTGCAGGTTGATAGGATCCTGTGCGCCGTGAGCGTCAGCCCATTGCTTGTCCAGAATCATGAGATCAAGCAGATCATTGAGCAAGATAGGATTAGGGGCTTTTGTGATTATCTCGACAGTCATGTCATCGACGGCGCGATAACTTTCTACTGATGCCAGCACATGCTTGAAGTTGGATGATTCAGCCAGTGCTCTATCAAAACTGAACACCACGTCTTCGGCATTGAACGCTGAGCCGTCATGAAAACTGACATCAGGACGTAAATTAAAAACCCAGTTTGTATCGCCAGTCTGCTCCCAGCTTTCAGCGAGCTGACCACTAATCTCAAAATCACTGTCGCGACCTACCAGGCCTTCATACACATTAGCCAAAAAATAGTTGGTAAAGCTTTCGTTGTGGCTGTGTGGGTCAAGACTTGTGGCATCTCCCTGCGAGGCAATGCGTAGCGTGGCAGCGTCGGCCTGAGTGCCGTAAGCCAGCGTAGACACCATGGCAACTGCAGCGATTGAAATTAGCTTCGAATGCATTGGTATTGCAACCTCTCATATTGACTTGACGGTAATATAGCGCTATTCCTTTTCTGCGTGAAGTGCAATTTTTTGGAATTCATTGTTGAGCGACGTGCAACGTTCGAATTTCGGCGCTATTGAACAGCTGCAACCAATACTCTGCCATCCCTGTTCAATTTATCGAGGCCTTTTGCAACCATGTTCTCTCCAGCATACTTAGCCAGTATTAACGCACCTTTTGGTAAACGACGTCCACTGCGGGTAAGAATGGAGACCTCACCTTTCTGAAACTACGGTGTATTCAACTGCTTAGCGGCTATTACACCGTCAGTGATTTCGCGTGTCACTACAAAAGCCGGTAAGACAGTCATGCCTAAACCTCCACACACAAAATTCTGCAATATGGCTAGTTAATTGGTATCAACCAGAGAGTTTAAATCGCGAGTGAAGCTATTGGCTACGAGGGCCGTTGTTAGAAACTCCGTCATGGAGCAATGTAATTGTCTGAAATTGCCAGTTTTAGGTTCAATACAATCAACCGCTCATCCCGGTTTTTCACAAATTCACTAAGGTGCCAGTAATCAAAGATCTGAACGCACTCCATCAGCGTGCTGCATAATTCAGACGATCAAACCGCTCCTGTACCTCACATCGTATCCAGTATTAAGCCACGCGCCTGCACTCATGATGCAGTCCACCAACATGAGGAAGCGCGACAATGCGCCCTTTACCAAAAGCGAGAGAGCGTTCGCACCCCATGAGAATAGGTTAAGTAGGAGCGAAGGTGTCGCTTTACATCACTAACTTGCTGGTATCATTTTGGTTGATTACTTGTCTTGTATTTTATGCTTTACTTTCCAGACACTGGCCAGATAATCCTCTAACAACTCAGCCACTTTTATTACACGTTGAACATGCCGTTGTCGTTTGTGAACTACCATGTGCAATTGTCCCGCAGTGTATTTATTCAGATCAACCGGCAGCGTGATCAAACCTTTGAGCACTGACACTTTCTCCACACCTTCTGGCAACGGTAATGCGCCTAATCCTGCACAACACGCCGCAAGCTGGACGTTGTAATCGTTAGAAGTAAACGAGGGTTTGAAGTTGGGAATCTCGCGTTTCAACACCTGATTCGTCTCCAAATAGTCATAGTCATCAGGCCAACAGATCCAATCCATACCATGGATGCTGCGTTGATCTTGTTCGCTCAAACCACTGGCTAAAGCTTCGGAAACATACGCTTTAACATTGCCATAAAACGAGGCCAAACAGATTAGATCATCATTTTCAGGCTCTGCGATACGCAACGATAAATGAGCCTCGCCACGTGCCAAATTCAACGTGGCAATATCGCTGCGTACTTCCAACTGAATATCCGGAAATCGCTGTTTTAGCTCTGCGGCAAACGGTGGCAAGAAGATAAACGCCACTGCCGGTGGAGCAGTGATACATACACGCCCTTCGTATTTATCAGGTGCTTGAATCTGCATCATTGCCTCGGCTGACCACAATGCCATCTGCTCAGCGGCTGGTAATAATTTCGCACCGAAGGTGGTTAACTCACAGCCCTGACTAAGTCGGGTGAATAACGGCTGGCCTAATTGTTCTTCCAACTCAGCAATGCGCCGGCTCAGGGTTGGTTGACCCAGTTTTAATACGCGGGCGGCTTCGCTAAAACTGCCGCCATCTGCCACGGCTAGGAATAACCGGATGTCTTGCCAGTTCAGTTCATTGCTATTCATTTTCGGATACCGATATCGTTATTTATTAGATTTACATACTATTTAAGAATAGGCAAACTAAAACTAGTTAGCAACTGACTCGGATATCACCATGAGTAAAAAGGTACGTAATAGTTTAATTCTTCTGGCAATGATTGCAGTGCCTGCCGCTGCGTTTGTCGCTTGGGCGAGCCAAGCAACAGCCACCCGACATGCCGCAAGCGTATCGCCGCTGGGACAAGCGAGTAGCCGCGAAGCGCTGGTGAGTAGTCTTTCAACGGGGCAGCATGTGAAGTTTAGAGCCATCAAATCAGCCAATTGGAGTGTGCCGTTGAGCGGCCTGCTAAATCTCAATCATCCGACAGCACAAAGCGCCGCACTGAAAGACAAAGAAGAGCCGATTCAGGTTTACGCCTATCACATTGAGCACCCGACTCATGGTAACTTTTTGATTGATACGGGTATCTCACAGCAGTTTGTCGAAGACCCTGCCGCGCAAGGTATTCCCAGAATTTTACGATCTCAATTAGGTTTTGATCGACTGGAAATACTGACCAGCACCGAATCAGTGATTAGCAATATGCAGCGACCGCTCAAAGGGGTGTTTATGACTCATTTACACCTCGACCATATTAGCGGTTTGCCAGCAGTGGATAAGCAGGTTCCGGTTTATGTCGGGCGTGGTGAAAGTGCTGAGCGCTATTTCTTGTTTGCCGCAACGCGTGGAATTGTGGACACCGTATTGAGAGGTCGCCCTGAGTTACGCGAGTGGTCTGAACCTTATGTCGATATCTTTGGTGATGGCAGTGTGTTTGCGATCCATTCTCCTGGCCATACAGCTGGCTCAACGGCTTATTTAATTAATACCGCATCTGGGCCCATACTGATTGCAGGTGATGCTTGTCATACAGCATGGGGATGGAATAATAATGTGGAGCCGGGTAAGTTCTCAACCAATCAACCGATGAGCCGAATTAGTTTAAATCGTTTGGTGGAGTTGGTGAAAGAGTTTCCGCAGATTGCTGTCAGGCCGGGGCATCAGATTCTGAATTAATCCGAAGTGAGAATAATGCGGGAGAGCCACACCGCGTAATGTATGACTTGGCGTAGGAAATCAGTGTCTTTTGTACAATTGTGTTGATAGTCTCATGTAGTAAAACACTTATTTCTGAGCCTGGTACCTATTGCTCCTGTTTCTGACGATGACGAATTCGTAGGGGTGCATGCTATTGACTCGAGGGCAAACGAGCGGAAACCAGCCTAATTGGTGAACCTTGCCAACAACGTTGCCCCTGATAGCGCAGTGTTAGCGTGAACATGAATATAGTTCCAGCCGCCTTGAGCTGCCTGAATCGCTATTACTTCTTCTATTTCGGAACCGTTCGACACAGCATCGAATATCAACGTATTCAGCCTACCGTCAATTTTGTGCAGTAGATCACCATTGCCCCTGCCATGAGCCAATCGAATCTCCAGCGATTTTCCGACAGCGTCGTCCGGAATATATAACTGCATCTGTATCTGCTGCCTGGCTGCAACTGATGGCAGGCATATCGCCACACCAGCCGTAAGCTCCATATCATGCTCAGGTGCTAGTCCCAGCGAACAAGTGTCTGCTATAGGGCTTGAGGTATCTGTCGGTGTCGGTGTCGGTGTCGGTGTCGGTGTCGGTGTCGGTGTCGGTGTCGGTGTCGGTGTCGGTGTCGGTGTCGGCACGGTGTTATCACCTGCTCCGATGCTATTTATCAATACACGACACAATGGCTCTTCGACATTCGCCATTGACTGCGAAACACGGGTGTAGTCAATATCGTAGTAGCTAGATCGAGCACGTTGTCTGGCACTACCTTTCAACGTGAAGTTGGCATATTGCTTATGCTGCAAGTACTCTTTCTGGTTGTCAAATAATATGCCGCAGGCGGTCATCGGGTAGGATGTCTGTTTGTTCAATAAGATGGAATCTACCTGTTGATTCTCTTCTGCAAGATCGAGCTACACCAGCAAATTCAACTGTTGCAGCAGACTACCGCCACTGGCATTCCAGCGAACATCATCTGCAGTATTGGTCGCGTACTCGTTGGCTAACTTGTGTAATGGAAACTCATGTAGCGGGTCTAGCCCCCAAAACCGAATGATATCCATCCACCCGGTAGAGAAATTGTTACTTATTCGGGCAGTAGATCCTCCCATACTGTCAATCAAATCGACCAGGCATAGGTTTGTGTCAGCTGATGCTTGCCAACGGCCCAAGGTAATCGTTCAACCCGAACACCGCAACGTGGACAGTCCACACGACGAGCCGAGTACAACAGAAACACCTTGATTCCCCAAGAGGGTATGAATTCGTATTTGCGTTCAGGACGTCTATCATAACCGGGAGACGTTTTGCCACAACCCGAACACATCGGCCTGCTATTCGAGCGTGCTACCACCTCAACATTCACAGTGGGCTCAGTGGCGTGGTCGTTAAAAGTTACCGATTTATAGACAAACCCCTTAAACTTTTGCACACGATTCAGGATAGTCTTGAGTAGCACTCCGGCTCCTACTTTTTGATTGATGGTTGTTCGCACTTTCATCATGTCAAAAAGTGGTGCCGGGTGCGCCTTTATCGTAATACTGGCACTTCTATCAGCCAATTAGCTGATTCTTACCCACATATTTTTCCGAAGAGCCAAAAACAATATCAAAGCAAGCAATTTGTAGGTCTCTCAAATATTAGGGAACTTCTGATCAATTAGTGTTGTTCAAACTGACATTAATTTTTGACTGTATTTCAGCAAATATCAATTAAGGGTTTTTACCCCAATACCCATGCATTGAGTGGGCGCACTAACCTGAATAAATCGCAAAGCTAAATAGACGAAGGCTTTGAATGTGTTTAAAAGCGTTACCACACGACGTTTCAGCACACCCGAGGACCTTCACCGGTAAAAGATACCACAGAGCAGAGAATTGTTTTCAATGACCTATTCGGCAAGCCCTTGCAGGCCATTTTTGATCAGCCTGACAGCAGCACTGATGGTGGCGCGATACAGCTAAACGCCTGCTGATTGATGCTACCAGTGTGTGTCTACGAGATGATCGACAACCAGACAAGATGTCACATGCCATCAGAAATCTTGTCCAACAACGTGTGTTTGGCATCGATTTCAGTTTTCAAAGACTGCAACGGTGTTTTTCAAAGAAGTTGTCGCTTTTTCTACTTATTCCATTTCTCTAGTTTTTTTCGTTTTCGTTGTATTTTCGGGATTAGGTGTTACCGGGCCGGCTCGCTGCCAGTTTCTTGTTGTGCCTGATCAATGTTTTGACTTTTCTGAGCGTTTGGCTATATGGATTACC
>JBGCGC010000164.1:0-15176 GCA_045110475.1 Granulosicoccus sp. | reverse complement strand
GATGGTGCAGCACCATTCCAGACATCACCCAACAGGTTAACCATTGCCACCGGCGAGAGTAAGTCGGTAGCCCCCAGCGGCTGTCCGCACAACACTCTCAACTGCTGTTCAAACTGGCTACAAATGGTGGCATCTAACGTGTAATGCCCACTGTTATGTGGTCGCGGTGCCATCTCGTTGAAATACAGTTTTCCATCGGTTGAAACAAAAAACTCGACGGCTAACACACCAATATGATTAATTGACTGGGCAAGAGCACAGGCCTGCTTACCGGCTTCTGAGCTTACTTCCTGACTTTGTGCTGCAGGCACGACCGATGTATGTAAAACACCATCGCGATGGATGTTCTCAGCGACAGGAAAAAGCACCATCTCGCCATCAAATCCACGTGCCAGCACAACGGATATTTCAGCAGCAAGGTCAATACGTTGTTCTAGTACGCACGCAACGGCACCGAACTGCTCAAACGCTGCTAACGCCTCTTCTTTGTTATGACACGTTCGTTGACCCTTGCCGTCATAACCCAAGCGGGAGGTTTTTAAAATAGCGGGAAAGCTAATTTTCTCAGCCGCTACGATGACATCGGCCGCTGATAAAACAGCGACGTGTGGAACTGGCAGCAGGCCGCTGTCAAGTGCATGCTGCTTCTCCTCCAATCGATCCTGGGAAATCTGCACACTCCCTGAGCCTGGCGCAAGCTGCGTCATACCCGACAGTAAATCCAGGCTACTCGCTGGCACGTTTTCAAATTCAATAGTCACCGCATCGCAGGCAGTGCCAAGCTTTCGTAAAGCCTGTTCGTCATCGTAGGCAGCTACCAATGGCACCGTGGCAAGCTGCATGGCTGGCGCACTAGCGTCCGGATCAAGTACCCACACGTCGTAGCCGAACTGTCTTGCCTTGATAACGAAGTATCGGCCGAGCTGTCCCCCGCCAATAACACCCAGCGTTGCGCCGGGTGACAGACGTCTTACCTGATGACCCACCGCACCGTCAGAACTCATGACAACTCCATCGCTCTGGCATGGGCGGTCTGGGCCTCTCGCCATTGGCCCAGTCGTGCAAGCAACTGCTCATCGTGATTCGCCAGCATACTAACGGCAAACAGAGCTGCGTTAGCAGCGCCAGCCTCACCGATAGCAAACGTGGCAACGGGAATACCTTTGGGCATTTGTACGATCGAGTATAGAGAATCCTGCCCGCTCAAATGACGAGTCGGCATGGGTACGCCCAATACGGGTACCAGCGTTTTGGCTGCCAGCATACCCGGAAGGTGGGCGGCTCCACCTGCACCAGCGATAATGCATTGCAAGCCACGCTGGCGCGCATTCTCGGCGTAGCTGAACATCTCATCAGGCATGCGATGCGCCGAAACAACAAGGCATTCGTGCGGCACCGCCAGTTCGGTCAGTAACTCGGCCGCCTTTTGCATGACCGGCCAGTCGCTGTTACTACCCATGACAATACCAACGTGTACGTTGCTCATTCCAGACTCGGCGAGTTACTAGCGGGCGGCATAGTATACTTCACAGCCGAGATTCTTCGCGTGTAAAACCATGGCCACCACCCCTCCTGTCGATACGTCGGATTGCCTCGACAACCCGGACGCTCTGCATACCAGTAGCATTGCCTCGCTGCCATTGCATTACCGCGGTAAAGTGCGTGATATCTATACCATCGACGAACAACACTGGCTCATGATCGCGACCGACAGAGTCTCTGCGTTCGACGTCATCTTGCCTAATGTCATTCCAGGCAAGGGCAAATTGCTCACTCAGCTGGCCATGTTCTGGTTTAACAGAGTCCGCGCCCTGATCCCAAACCACCTTGCCAACATACCGCTGGAAGAAATTCTGCCGGATCCGGTTGAGCGCGCGCAGGCATCCGGCAGATGCATGATTATCCGAAAACTGAAGCCCTTGCCTATCGAAGCGGTTGTGCGTGGCTACCTGATTGGTTCCGGCTGGAGCGATTACCAGAAATCGGGGGCTGTCTGTGGCGTCGAACTTCCCGAAGGATTGTCACAAGCCAGTAAGCTTGACAGCCCAATATTTACCCCGGCTACCAAAGCTGAGCTGGGCGATCATGATGAGAACATCAGCTTCGATCGTATGAGCGACATCGTCGGCCGAGAACGGGCTGACGAGGTACGACGCATTAGCCTGGCTTTGTACAACAGCGCCGCTCAATACACCGCTCAGAGAGGCATCATCACAGCTGACACCAAGTTCGAATTCGGAACCAATGCCGAGGGCAATCTGGTGTTGATGGATGAAATCCTTACCCCAGACTCATCACGCTACTGGGAAGCGGACAGCTGGCAACCCGGCACCAGCCCCAAGAGCTTTGACAAACAGTTTCTGCGTGACTGGCTTGAGACCCAAAACTGGGACAAGCAGTCACCCGGCCCTCTACTACCCAACGACATAATAACCAACACAAAAGCCAAGTATCAGGAAGCCGTGGATCGACTGACCGCTTGAGAGAAGCCGGCACATGCGCCGGCTTTTCGTTTGTCACTTAATAGGTATTAACCAGGACCAGTACTTATCGGCGGTGCCAGAATGACCGGGTCTTGTTGGCCGTGCCAGCCCCCAATCAGGCAACGGTTACCCGTTCATCCAGATACGCATCCTGGATAGCATTCAGCAACGCCACACCGTCTTTCATATCCTTCTGAAATGCTTTGCGTCCTGAAATCAGGCCCATACCGCCAGCACGCTTGTTGATGACTGCCGTGCGCACTGCCTGCTGCAGATCATTCTCACCCGAACCGCCACCGGAGTTGATCAGACCAGCACGACCCATATAGCAGTTGGCGACCTGATAGCGAACCAGATCCACCGGGTGATCAGTGGTGAGATCGGAATAGACCTTAGGGTGTGTGTTTCCAAAACCGATAGCGTTGTAGCCGCCATTATTCTCAGCCTGCTTCTGCTTGACTATATCTGCCTGAATGGTGGCTGCCAGATGATTGGCCTGGCCAGTCAGATCGGCAGACACATGATAGTCAGTACCGTCTTTCTTGAATTCGGAATTACGCAAATAAGCCCAAAGCACAGTTACCATACCCAATTGATGTGCCCGATAGAACGCTTCGGATATCTCCTGAATCTGGCGACGCGAATCCGATGAACCGTAGTAGATCGTGGCACCAACGGCCAGAGCACCCAGATCGAACGCCTGCTCTACCTGAGCGAACAGAGTTTGCTCATACATCGCTGGCAACGTCAACGTTTCATTATGATTAAGCTTGACCATGAAAGGAATACGATGCGCATACTGTCGCGACACGGAACCCAGAACGCCCAAGGTAGAGGCCACACAATTGCAACCACCCTCAATCGCCAGTTCGACAATGTTGGCAGGGTCGAAATAGATCGGGTTAGGCGCAAACGAGGCGCCGGCCGAATGCTCAATACCCTGATCCACAGGCAGCATTGACATATAGCCCGTACCACCCAATCGGCCAGTGTTGAATATTTGCTGCATGGCGCGCATGGTGCCCGGGCCACGATCACTCACACCAATGACTCGGGACACGTAGTCGGGGCCGGGCACCTGAACCATCTCCTTGGGTACGCCCTTGCAGGTGTGGTCCAGCAGGAATTCAGCTTCGTCGCCGAGCAGTGATAACGTATCCGTCATAATTGTGCATCTCAAGTTGTGTGCAGGCACTAGCACCTGCAGAATAAAAAGAAGCGATTAAACGCCAAACTCCCCCTAGTTACGGGACTTCAGCATGGTCACAGCCGGCAGTGGCTTGCCTTCCAGAAACTCAAGAAATGCGCCACCACCTGTCGATATGTACGACACTCTGTCTTCTATGGCGTATTTATCTACGGCGGCAAGCGTGTCACCCCCACCCGCAATGGAAAATGCGCTGGATTCTGCGATGGCTTCTGCCAGCACTCGGGTGCCGTGACTGAAAAGCTCTATCTCGAATACGCCAACCGGTCCATTCCAGACGATGGTGCCTGCGTTACGGATAAGCTCAACATAGGCTTCGGCTGTTTCAGGGCCGATGTCCAGAATACGTTCTTCGGCTTGCACCTCAGAGGCCGCGCGTATGCTGACCGCCACATCTTCCGATAACTCAGGAGCACACACAACATCCACAGGCACAGGAATCGATGCGCCTCTCGCTTCGGCACGCGTCATCAAGGCCGCAGCCGCATCCACCAAATCAGCTTCATACAAGGACTTGCCCACATCGTGGCCTGCGGCTGCAATGAAATTGTTGGCAATGCCACCACCCACTATCAGTTGGTCCACTTTATCTGCCAACGACTCAAGTACGGTTAGTTTGGTGGACACCTTGGAGCCACCCACAATCGCCAGCAATGGACGCTTGGGATTGACCAACGCTGCAGACAATGCGTCTAGCTCCGCAGCCAGCAAGGGTCCGGCACAGGCAATCGGCGCATGCATGCCGGCACTGTGCGTGGAGGCCTGAGCACGATGCGCCGTGCCAAAAGCATCCATGACATAGATGTCGCACAATTCGGCGTAGCGCTTGCCTAACTGCTCATCGTCCGCTTTCTCACCCACATTAAAGCGAACGTTCTCCAGAAGTACCACTTCTCCATCAGCAATGTTAGGCGCCTTGTCCAGGTAGTCAGTAATGAGTCGTACCTGCGATCCGAGCAGCTCACCCAGCCGCGCAGCAACGGGCGCAAGTGATGATTTCGCTTCGGGCTCTCCCTCCACCGGACGACCAAGGTGCGACATCACCATCACCTTGGCGCCTGCTTCGATGGCGTACTGCAATGTCGGTATGGAGGCGCGAATGCGCTTGTCGGAGGTGATCTGTCCATCCTTCAAAGGGACGTTGAGATCCTGGCGTATCAGTACGCGCTGTCCCGACAAAGGCTGCTCTTTGAATAACTTCATCATGATGTACCGACCTCTTGTAAAACGAAACGATCAGGCATTCATGGCAGCAATGGTGGTATCCAGCATACGGCAGGAGAAGCCCCATTCGTTGTCATACCAGCTACATGCCTTGACCAGATTACCTTCCATGACGCGCGTCATGCCCGAATCAAAATTGGATGAGGTTGAGGTGTGATTAAAATCGATGGAAACCAGCGGTTTGTCGTTATAGGCAAGTACGGAGCCATCGGCAGCCTTTTGCATGATGCTGTTAATCTCGTCCACCGATGTATCACGCGCCGCTGTAAACGTCAGATCGACAATAGAGACATTGATGGTGGGCACTCGCATGGCAAATCCATCCAGCTTGCCGTTAAGCTCAGGTAATACAAGTCCGACCGCCTTGGCAGCACCTGTAGTTGTTGGAATCATGGACATGGTGGCAGAACGCGCACGTCGTAAGTCCTTGTGATACACATCGGTCAGCACTTGATCATTGGTGTAGGCATGAATGGTGGTCATCAGTCCTCGCACAATGCCCACCGACTCCTGCAGGGCCTTCGCCATCGGTGCCAGGCAATTGGTTGTGCAAGAGGCGTTGGATATGATCTGGTCGGAGGCCTGTAAATCCGCATGGTTAACACCAAAAACCACGGTGCGATCTATATCTGCACCACCGGGTGCCGAGATAATGACCTTTTTAGCACCCGCCGTCAGATGCATGCCCGCCTTCTCTCGAGAAGTGAACAAACCGGTACATTCCATGACGACATCGATGCCGAGCTCACCCCATGGCAATTTGGATGGGTCCCGCTCTGCAAAGACACGAAGCTTGTCCCCGTTAACGACCAGATGATCACCATCAACGGATACCTCACCCGGAAATCGGCCATGCGCCGTATCGTATTGAGTCAGATGCGCATTGGTTTCAGCGTCACCAAGATCGTTGATGGCAACGACATCAAACTCCGATGCGCGGCCCAGCTCATGAATGGCACGAAGCACATTGCGTCCGATTCTGCCGTAACCGTTAATCGCGATTTTTATTGTCATGTTTTCCCCTGTGTATCTTGATTATCTACTGTGATTTTTTTCTGACTTGACCGGCTCTGCGCGAGCACTACGCCACACTGGCAATGCATGCCTTGACGCGTTCCATCAAATTCTCGGCAGTCAGGCCAAAGTGTTTATAGACATCTCCGGCAGGTCCCGACTCGCCATAGGTATCGATACCCAGAACGTCGCCGTCAAGCCCAACATATTTGCGCCAGCCATCGGTACTACCTGCCTCTACCGCTACACGTGTCCGTAGTGAAGATGGCAGCACAGATTCCCGATAGGCTGAGTCCTGACTATCGAAGATGTCAGTACTTGGCATGGAGACAACTCTTACCGGGGTTCCCTGCTCACCCAATGAGCGTGCGGCCTTCATGGCAATACCCACTTCTGAACCTGTTGCGATGATGATAGCGACAGGTTTGTCTGAAGGCTCCAGAAGCACATACCCACCGCGCGCAACATTGGCTAATTGTTCCGCGCTGCGCTCCTGATGGTCCAGCCCCTGACGGCTGAATACCAGACACGAAGGTGCCTGCTGTCGCTCTACCGCCAGCTTCCAGGCAATGGCCGACTCAACGGCATCTGCAGGACGCCACACCGACATACCCGGCACCATTCTCAGTGTCGCAGTTTGCTCTACCGGTTGATGCGTAGGACCATCTTCCCCAACGCCAATAGAGTCATGGGTGAACACAAAGATATTGGCAAGCTTCATCAATGCACACATGCGCAACGCATTGCGTGCGTATTCTGAAAACATGAGAAATGTCGCTGAATAAGGCTTGAAACCGCCATGCAGACAGACGCCATTACTGATAGCCATCATGGCGAATTCACGCACACCATAGTTAATGTAATTACCATCGGCGTTGTTCAGAATCTCTTTTGAGCCACTCCAGATGGTGTAGTTGGAACCTGCAAGGTCGGCAGAACCGCCCAGAAACTCGGGCAGTAATGGCCCAAGACCATTCAATGCATTTTGCGATGCCTTGCGCGACGCTATGCTTTCAGACTTCGCAACCACGGCATCAACATATGCCTGTGAGTCGGTGTCCCAGCCATCCGGCAATGAACCTGCCATGCGTCGCTCAAATTCCGAAGCCTTGTCAGGATTTGCGCTTTTGTAAGCTACAAACAGCTCATCCCATTGCGCCTCGCGGGACGCACCAGAGGCCTTGGCACTCCAGCCTGCGTAGACTTCCTCAGGCACTTCGAACGCACCATGCTTCCAGCCTAATTGTTCTTTCGCCAGGGTAATTTCGTCAGCACCCAAAGGCGCACCATGACTACTCTCCTTGCCACCCTTGTTGGGAGAACCAAATCCAATGGTGGTTTTCGCGCAGATTAGCGTCGGTTTGCTGGACTCTGCACGCGCCTGCTCCAGAGCCGCCTTGATAGCGTCCCCGTCGTGACCATCGACGCCAGCAATCACATGCCAGCCATAAGCCCTGAAACGTGCGGGTGTGTCGTCAGTGAACCAACCTTCCACTTCACCGTCTATCGAGATACCGTTATCGTCGTAGATGGCCGTTAACTTGCCAAGCCCGAGAGTACCCGCCAATGAGCAGGCTTCGTGAGAGATTCCTTCCATCAGGCAGCCGTCACCCAGAAATACGTAGGTACGGTGATCAACAATGGCATGTTCATTGGTATTGAACTGTGCACCGAGGGTACGCTCGGCAATTGCCATACCGACAGCATTGGCGATGCCCTGCCCCAACGGGCCGGTGGTTGTCTCCACGCCTGGCGCATAGCCGTATTCCGGGTGACCGGGGGTTTTGGAGTGCAATTGCCGGAAGTTTTTCAACTCCTCGATGGGCAGATCGTAGCCTGTGAGGTGCAGCAACGAGTAGAGCAACATCGAAGCATGACCATTGGACAGTACAAACCGATCACGGTTAACCCACGCAGGGTTATCCGGATTGTGGGCGAGAAAGTCGTTCCAGAGGACCTCGGCGATGTCAGCCATGCCCATGGGAGCGCCGGGGTGGCCGGAATTAGCCTGCTGGACAGCATCCATGCTGAGCGCACGTACGGCGTTGGCGAGTTCGCGACGGGATGTCATGCGACTGAAGTCTCCTTGGGTTGGCTGCGCAATCTTGCGCATTGAGGGGCGATAAAACTGCTTGGCGAGCTCGCTAGTATAAATCAGAGAGGCCCTTTAAATGGCGTTGCTTGGCAATACCTTATCTATCGTGGCCGGCAACACCTAACCGAGTTGACGTTATCAGCCACATTTTTACCTTTCATTGCGCGGCCCATCGAGTATAATAGGGGGTTACGCTGACAGCAGGTACCATATGAACGCTAGAATTGCAATGGACAAGACCCAGCAAACCAGCCTCAAGGAGCTTATCTCCAAGGGGAAGGAGCAGGGTTATCTCACCTACGCTGAAGTGAATGATCACCTGCCTACCGAGATCGTCGATCCGGAACAGGTAGAAGAAATCATCGCCATGATCGTCGACATGGGTATTTCGGTCTCCGAAGTACCTCCAGACGACGACGAAATCAGTATCTCGGACAAAACCTCCAATACCGACGAGGACGCGGCCGATGAGGCAGCGGCGGTACTGGCCACAGTGGATGGCGAATTCGGCCGAACCACCGACCCCGTGCGCATGTACATGCGCGAGATGGGTACGGTTGAGCTTCTGACCCGCGAAGGCGAAATCAAGATCGCCAAGCGTATCGAGGAAGGCCTCAAGCAGGTACTGCGTGCATTGGGCACCTACCCCGAAACCATCAACCTGTTACTGGAACGCTACCAGCAGGTGCAGGAAGAGCAGTTGCGCTTCACCGATATCATCATCAACTTTATGGAGACCACCGACGAGATCAAGGTCGCCAAGCCGCCGTCGGACGATGATGATGACGATGAAGTCGTGGACACAGGCCCCGATCTTGAAGAAGTCAAACGACGCATGATGGCGCTGCAAAAGACTTATGCCAAGGCGCTCAAAGCCATTGATGCGGCCGGCGGCATTCAGGATGACAAGGGCAAGGCAGAAATGGAGGCCGTCTCGGCTATCTTTCTGGAATTCAAATATGCACCGGCTTTCGTTGCAACGCTTGTTACCGGCCTGCGTGGACAGGTTGAGCGCATTCGCTCGCTGGAACGTCAAATCCGCGACATGTGCGTAAAGCAGTGCCGCATGCCACGTGGCACATTCATCTCCTCTTTTCAAGGGCGTGAAACTGACCTCACCTGGCTGGACGATGCCTGCAAGGCCAAAAAGCCTTACGTAGCAGCACTGGAAGAGCGCCGTACAGAGATCGAATTGTTGCAAACGCGTATCCAGCAAATCTGTGTTGCCAGCCAGCTACGCATTCAGGACATCAAGGAAATCAACCGCAAGATGTCTATCGGTGAAGCGAAAGCTCGCCGCGCCAAGAAAGAGATGGTGGAGGCCAACCTGCGACTGGTTATCTCCATTGCCAAGAAGTACACCAACCGTGGGTTGCAGTTCCTCGATCTGATTCAGGAAGGCAACATCGGCTTGATGAAGGCCGTAGACAAATTTGAATACCGTCGTGGTTACAAATTCTCGACCTACGCCACCTGGTGGATTCGCCAGGCCATCACGCGCTCCATCGCGGATCAGGCCCGCACCATTCGTATTCCCGTGCACATGATTGAGACCATCAACAAACTTAATCGAATTTCGCGCCAGATGCTGCAGGAAATGGGTCGCGAGCCCAACCCTGAAGAGCTTGCCGAGCGCATGGAAATGCCCGAAGACAAAGTGCGCAAGGTGCTCAAGATCGCCAAAGAGCCCATCTCGATGGAAACACCCATTGGTGATGATGAAGATTCGCACTTGGGCGATTTCATCGAAGACACCGTGGTCTCCAGCCCGGTGGATTCGGCGACAAGCGAAGGCTTGAAAGAAACCACGCACGGCGTTCTGGCCGGCCTGACGCCACGCGAAGCCAAAGTGCTGCGTATGCGTTTTGGTATCGACATGAACACCGATCACACGCTCGAAGAGGTGGGCAAACAGTTTGACGTCACGCGTGAGCGTATTCGTCAGATCGAAGCCAAAGCGCTGCGCAAGCTGCGCCACCCAAGTCGTTCGGATCAGCTGCGCAGCTTCTTGCTCGAAGACTAATCGGTTCGAACCAAATGAAAGAACCTGTGTCGGAGATGACTCTGACACAGGTTTTTTATTGCCTGACTACCTTATTTTCTACTGCCTTAGAGGGACCACCCCATGATTAAAAAAATAATGACTTTGAGCGTATTGGCACTGGCGAGCGTTGGCGCGGCGGCCAACGGCTTTGACATCGAGGTGAATTATGAGAACCAGCGCTTTGACGAACCGGATGTCAATTTCGACGCCATTGGGTTTCTCGTTGGCTATCGTTGGGATTTCGATTCCGATACCTCGGGCACGCTGGAAGCCGGCCTGACGTTTGGCTTAAGCGACGACAACATTAGTCCCGTGATCGTCGACCTTAACGGCAGCGGCTCGATTGGCTACCGACTCACCCAAAAGCTCGAAGGCGACTGGTCCATTTACGGCCGTGCGGTGTACGCAGATGTCGGGATCAGCGTTGCAACGGCGTTTACCGACGACATCGACGCCGATGGCGGCGGCCTTGGTTTTGGCGGCGGCATCATGTGGCGCGGTGTCACGGCGGGTTACACGCTGTACACTGGTGATCTGGACGAATACTCGGTGTTTAACATCGGCTATCGCTGGCAGCTTTAGCACACCGAGGTACTAGCATGTTTTGGACGCGCGCCAAGAATATTCCGCAAATCCCGGAGCCGTCCGACCCGGGGCTGACGCAAGCCACGCACGCTGACTCGCCGGAAGAGGTTTCACCGAGCCCGGCCAAAGCGGAAAAAAAGCCACGTCCGCTTGCGCTCAATGGCCGTCCGAATCATCTGAAAACTGTGTTTCAAATCTTGGTCTCGATCATCATCGGCGCCATTATTGTTTGGGGCGAGGTTTTCAAATAGCCCCGCCAAGATAAAAATGACGGGCGCCCCCATGCGCGAGGGCGCCCGCCAACCATCAGCGTTCGATAGCTCTAACGCGCGCTGATTTTCACGGGCTCCTGATCGAGCGCCTCCTGGAGATCGTCCATCGTGGCCGGACGCGGACTGTGCGCCGACACGATGTATTTTGGTTCGATGCCAAGACGTTTCAACGCGGCTGCGAAGTTGCGCGCACCGGTTACCGCCGGCGGTACCGGCCCCGAGCGGGGTCGTGCAAAGTGATCAGCTTCAAACAAAATTTTCTGCCGCGGCATCCACGCGACGACGAAATGCTCGGCGTGCGCTGTAGGGCCAATGTCGATCAGCTCGATGCGTTTTTTACCTTTGCCCAGGCGTTTTTTCTCGCCCACGCCGTCGAACTTCAATGCTTCGCCATCTTCGGCCGCCGCGCGTGCAGCCCCTTCATGCGCCTCGGATGCAACCACCGTTGCGCCCTCCGCTTCATAGGCAGCAACACCCAACACGTGGTCGGAATGATGATGGGTGAGCACGCCGTAGCGGATGGGTTTTTCCGGCAGCACTTCGCGCAACGATTCGATGCGCTCCGGAATACCACCGGTGCCGCCAATGGCGACCACGTGATCGTCCATCTCCACAAACATGGCGTAGGTGCCCTGCCCGCCGATTAGATACACATCGTCGGCCAATTCCTGACGGGTCAGCGGATCGGGCTCGAGCGCTTCGGTTACGCGCAGTCCTTTGTCCACCGTCATGCGATCTTCCATGGCATCGCCCAACTCGATGCGCGTGTTGGTGCGCTCGAGGGTGATGTCGCCAGCCACGTAAAGCACAAACGACATATTGAACGGCACGCCGTCGATGCTCTTGTAATCGTTAAAGCGATATTCCACCAAACCAAAGCCCGGCAGAAAACGCTCGGAGCGTAAGAGTTGGTGATTCTTTTTGTCGAAGTACAAACTGATCGCCGGGCCGGTGGTCATGGAGAACGCGATCACGTCGTAGTCCACGCCCTCGGCTGTGGCGTCGCCAAGATAGTGTGCGTTTTGCGAACGCGCCTGCAATTGGCGCAGCAACATAGGCGGCGTCACGCGTACAAACGGACCAGTGCGCGCCGCGTAGTCGAGCTCGGCAATCGGTTGCGCCGTGCCCGCGCGGTGGTTCACCTGATAGCTGTCGTCACCGTTAAAAATGGCCACGTTGTCGAATTCGAAGCCACCGCCGGTGCCCCAATTGCGGCTGTAGAAACGTTCGCTTTGCGCGTCCATCACCACCATACCGTCGGCCGTGTTGCGATCCCACGGCGGATCGGGCCGCAGGCTTTGACCGGCCGCGATGTTGGTGTCTTTGAACTGCACGGTGACCGTGCTCAGCTCATTGAGTTTGTCGCCGCCGTGGGCGGCAACAGCCAGCTCGATCAGTTCGAGCGTTTTCTCAACGTTTTGCTGCGTGAGGTTTTGGGCCGAAGTGGCCGTGGCGAAAACCAGACTGGTTAACGCAAGAATGTGTCTAATCATGAAAGCTCCCCTTTAGTGCGATCGGACGCATGTGTGCGTCCTGATGGCTTAGGGAGGCGCCACACGAAAAAGTGCGGCGCCTTGCGGTAAAGCGAGCTTGAGGTGCGTTTAGATGCCGCAGCCCGTGCAGATATTGCCCTCGCCACTGGGACCAGGCACCGCGAAGAACAGCTGGCGCATGATGCCAAGATCGATGAAATTGACCACGTTGTCGCTGTTGAAATCGGCCGCCGGGTTCCAGTTGCCGGCGCCGGGCGTGGAGAAAAACGCCGAACGCAGTGCGCCGAGATCGGTCACGTTGACCACGCAATCGTTGGCTTCCGGTGCGATGTCGGCATCGCAGGCGTTACCAAGACCGTCGCCGTCTGAATCTTCCTGACCCGGGTTTGCCGCTTCGATGCAGTTGTCGGCGTCGTTGGTGATGCCGTCGCCGTCGAGGTCCGGTTCGGTAGGGGGAGCCGGATCCAGAAGGTAGACATTGCCGTTGGTGCTGGCGATATAAAAGAACCCCGAATCCCGATCGATCGCCACGCCCGACATGCCGGTGATACCCAGATCGGTGACGTCGATATCGCGCACGCACAAACCGGTGGGCGTGAGTTCACGCACAACATTTTGCGAGCTGCTTACCAGGACCAAATTGCCGGTGTCTTCCGCGATATCAATATCGCCAAAGAAAATATCGAACGGCTGCGGGCCTGGCAGAAACGAGGTTTCTTGAATGCCTGTGTCGGCGTTGTGCGAAATAATGGTGTCGGCACCGGTAAACTGCACAGTGGCGACCTGATTGACACCGGGCACCTGCGCACCGCCCACCAATGAAAAGCTGTCGAGCGCCACGGTCGCAAGCGTCACCGCAGGATCAACCGTGATATCCAGTGCGTAAAGCGTTTCCGGGCTGTCATCGCCATTGAACACCAGCAGACTGTTGGCGGGCGCGACTGCACCACCGATCGTCAGAGGTTCAAAACTAAAGTCGAGATCATAGTCGTTGCTACCGTTGCCGGGGGATACCAAGGTAGACATCGGCGTGCCCGTCGCATCCAAAACATGCACCGTGGTGGTGTTTTGAACGTGCACAAAGAGCTCGTCGTTGTTGGCATCAATCGCAATGGAATCCAGAGACCCAAGACCCGGCGAAAAGGTATCTATGAGCGTGGCGCCTTGTGCAGACAGTGCCAGAGAAATCATGGCGGCCAGACTGGCGCCGCGAACAGAACGTGAAACACGGGTCATGACAGACTCCCTAATTATTCTTGTTAGGCATAGCATAGTAGGCGCAAGGCCGAGTTGCCAACATTTGAGCGCGCATTAACATAAGGAACAGACCATAACGATGAGCATCGGCAAACCATGAAACCAGCACCCGCCGCCGCGGTGGAAATAGACGCGCTATGCGATGTATTTGAGCGCAGCGAACGCCTGCTGGTCCTCACCGGCGCCGGCATGAGCACCGCATCGGGCATCCCCGACTACCGCGACGACAACGGTGATTGGAAGCGCAACGCGCCCATGCAGTTTAAAGACTTCGTAGAAAACGAAGCCTCGCGCAAAAGATACTGGGCGCGCAGCATGATTGGCTGGCCGCGCATCAAACACGCCGAGCCGAACGATGCGCATCGGGCGTTGGGCGCGCTTGAGGCGAATAATTTTTTGCACGCACTGGTGACGCAAAACGTGGATCGTTTGCATCAGCGCGCTGGTAGCGAACACGTGATTGATTTGCATGGGCGGCTAGATGAGGTGGCCTGTGTTGAGAACAAACACGCACAACCGCGTGATCAATACCAAGCGACCTTGCTCGCCGACAACCCCGAGTGGGCCAAGCTCGACGCGACCACCGCGCCGGACGGCGATGCCGATTTGGATGGGGAGGATTTTGCTTCGTTTAAAGTGGCGCCCTGCCCCGACTGCGGCGGGATGATGAAACCCAGCGTTGTGTTCTACGGCGAGTCGGTCCCCGCCGTCACCACGAAGGCGGCCAACGCTGAGCTGGCTGCTGCAGATGCGCTGCTCGTAATTGGTTCTTCGCTGATGGTGTTCTCGGGCTTTCGGTTTGCTCGCACCATGGCTGAGAGTGGCAGGCCCGTGGCGATGCTGAACCGGGGGCGCACGCGGGCCGATGATTTGATTGGGCTTAAGGTGGAGGCCGACATCGCGGCGACGCTGAATGTGGTGGTGGAGCGCCTGATCGCGTAAATGGCTGGTGACCTGCCTCTTGGAGGCGGATATACTTGCGTTCAAGTGTGGGCCTGTAGCTCAGTTGGTTAGAGCAGGGGACTCATAATCCCTTGGTCCCAGGTTCGAGTCCTGGTGGGCCCACCAATGAAATCATACGTTTAGCCAATTCTCGGCAAGCGCAAAATTCCCTTATGCTGCACTCTCGCTGCACCACCTCGTCAAACCGCCTACTATTCTCGAAACGAAGCGATTCATTCGAGGCAAAGCATGGCGACCATCACCAAACGCAGGCGGGCTAACGGCACCCTCGCCTATCAAGCCACGGTACGCCGCAAAGGCGTGGGCACTGCCTTGTGCAAGACCTTCTCCCGTCGGCGTGATGCGTTGAACTGGGCGACGCAGACGGAGACGGATCTGCAGAGGGGCACCATGGCGGCGGGTTCGCTTGTGCATACCGTACAGGAGCTGTTTGACGCCTACGGCGAGCAACGGGTTAGCCGCTTGAAAGCAGCCGAGTCTCGTCACCGCCATTTGAAATGGTGGGCCAAGCGTCTCGGCGACATGAAAATCGGCAACGT
>JBGCGC010000163.1:0-17155 GCA_045110475.1 Granulosicoccus sp. | reverse complement strand
CTGATTTGTAATCAGTAGGTCCCGAGTTCGACTCTTGGTGCCGGCACCATATAAATCAAATGCTTACTACTTGCTGGCAGTAGGCTGCGAGCACCGAGGTCCAATCTCGTGCCAGTTTCCATCTGAAACACCCAACGGTTTGAGCCGATCACTGCTTCGTTATCCCGACGACGGTACAACAATTGTCTCTGATCTACGTCCGGCCTCCAACGATTGCATTGTCTCTACAGAGCGAGAGCCAAGTCCAAAGCTTGTACTGCAACCAGCCCCTGATCCAGCACCAGATAACATTGATCAGATTAGCTTCGACGGGATATCCGCATCTGTTGTCAGTTTTTCAACTGGGTCGTTTGGCCGGCTGCAAGCTAACGCGTTGTTTAAGAACAACACAGGAAATCCAGTTGATGCTCAATGTCGAATCGCGCTGATATCAGGATTTTCTGAAGTTGGCTTCTCTTTCATCGCTGTCGATGACTTGGCCACTGGCAACACGGTACCTGACACAACTCGATTTTTAGAGGAGGGGATCGAGGAAGGATCGTTTGACGCTGTGAGGTTGTCGGGCTGCTTTACATCAACTTGGACTATTCATGAAATCACTCAACCCTTCGAATGGAAGAATCAGGCGGGGTGGCCTTCCGCGTTTCGTGAATAGTCCGGGCTAGTTCGGCAGTTTCGTTGTGGGCGCGCAGTGTAGGCTGACGTTGATTTCTGGTGAGATGGTCTTCTGTTCCAGCTTTATCAGTGCCGATGATGTACGGCTCGGGGAATCAGTACCAGACAACGCGACTATTCTCGATGACTCAGTGAACCAAGACTCGTTCGATAGAGTTAGATTGTCCGGTTGCTTCACTTTCTATGCTCGTTGAGAAGCTTCAGTAACAATAAAGCAGCCCGCATATCCGAGCCAGCTCTACAAAAACACGGGATGCTATCTCACTTATACCCTTATGTACTACCGTAGATGAAAACTGGGAGAGCTGAATTTATAGTGAGAATATGCGCACCCACCTTGCCATCGTAAACAGGTGTTGTGAGTGCGCAATACGTTGTATGCGGGTCGTACCGTACAAACAACATTTTACGGATACTAGCCATTCAGGTAGTTCCGTTTACTTTGCTTGGTTCGCAGACCAGTGCATCGCGTCTACATCGAGTATCGGAGCATTACTTCATCAGCCCCCGATGCAGGTAAACCTTACAAGCAGACGGCAGCTGCTTCAATAACGTAAGTGTAACCTGTGAATGGTGCATTTTCCTGGTTGACTTCGAATCTCTCAAAAGCAACCACTACTGATAAATCTGTGTCCATGCTAATCCTGATCGTCGGAGTTCCTGTGCCGCTGGTAGACGACACGCGGTCTATGAAGTCATCGTCGGTGCCGAAAAAACCTGGGATCGTGGCTGTGGCCTCTCCGTCTATTGCTACGCCAGCGGGGCAGGTGATTGAACACCATGGCTCGTTTATAAAACCCGCGTCTGCGGAGTTCCCATTGTCCCTGAGACGACCCTCATCCCACACACAGGTTTTCTCGACTCGTATTGGTAAAAGTGGGGTGTTCGAGGGCGGAGGGGTGCTACCAATTACAACTGATCGTTGACTTATTTGCGCCCAGTCTTGATTAAAAAGCTGTTCGGTGTAAGTGCCTTCAGGACAATCTCTTGCTATTGGGTCTGTCGTTTCATCGGTATCGTAAGCAAAGCACGCAATGTTTCCACTACTGTCCTTGAGTTGCATATGCGAGGCGGGTGAGGCTCCGCTGTGCTCAGCGGCATTTGCACTTGAGGCTAACACGATGAATGTAAGAAGTGAAAGACGAGAGTTTTTCATAGAGTGAGAAATTCCAAAGTGAGTTTATAAAGAAAAGGCTTATCTGGATGACAACCTGATCGTCGAAACAGATCTGCCAACGAAATTATAGATGGCAATAGTTCTCGTTAATTGGGTTTAATACCTAGGGCGTGTGTGAATATTTACTCCGCCATGTTCATCTTTCGGCTTATGGTCAATCTGATATATCGAACAAAACGAGTGACTGTGTAAACTAATGCGTTCCAAGTCAAATAAAGATATGCACCTTTGCCATGTCAAAACAATGTGGCATCTTCTCTACCTTTTATGCGGTGGCGCTATCTAGGATTTTGGCGGTGAAGCTGTATTGGATATCGTGCGTGGCAACGAAGTTGTCTGATCTATAGTTGAGTTAGGCCGCAACACGTGAAGCATCATCAATTGGCATTGAATGCGTGTAATTCAAATTTATTAACATTTTGCCTCAGCCTCCCATGCGCACAAGGACTGGTATTCTGCGATCTACGCCTATTGACCACTGAAAGCCCTTTTGCACGTTTGAGCTCACTGATGTTGTCTGTAACAAGTGTACGATCGTGCCATAAGGCGGGACGGTGGGCGGCAACAAGTTGATCGTTTGGGCCGATGGCCTTCCCCTTTGCTGCAAGCTAAGTACGTAGCTTCGCGTACTCCGTATCTGTGGGTATATAAAAAGGGAAAATTTCAATAGCAAACAATGCGGCATCTACTCTTAAGCTGTGTTTTATGCTTTTATGCTTCTTTGGTCTGGCAGTGTGGTGGCGATAGAGGTTTGACACTCGCCGGTAACGCAACAGATCGCTTGCCAGTTGGCGGCGTTGTCGTTTGGTTGATATTTACTCCAGTTCCAGCTTTACCCCGTCTTCAAACAATCTGGCTGCCTGTCGTCGTGTTAGTCCGGGTGTATCCAGCAGCAAAAATCCGAGCAGGCCATCCTGCAGTGCAACGATGCGCCAGGTTGTAGCCTTGGGATTCTTGCATTGCCACTTGCCGGTTTCAACTCCAAGCGTCAGCAGTGCTTGCAGGTTTTCTCTAGTCTGTGCGGCGTGTGAGTGAATAATCTGGGCCAGGCGCTCGTCATCAACAGCCTCCTCAATCGCTTCCATCCATAGGCGCCAGTAAGGTTCAGCGTGTTTAGAAAAAGCCTCTCGCGTATACCGTTTCAGTGTTTTCTCTGGGTTGGTACGGGGCGAGGTAAGAAAAGTGTGCTCAATGTCATTTTCGGCGATGGAGGAAAAAGCCAATGCTCTGAGCTCTTCCCACGAAAAATAGTGATTCAGCAAGCCTCGCCCGACACCCATCTTTGTGGTGATATCACGCGTTGTTGTGGCCTTGAGCCCCTTTTTAAGAATCATGGCCGCTGCCACTTTTATCATCTCTTCGCGACGCGCAGCGCCAGACTTTCTTGCAAACGTCATACAAAACCTCTTGCAAATCCATTGTTATTGAGCGTATGCTCAGTTGAGCAATTGCTCAATGTCAGGATAGTGTAGCGATGTCCACAAGAACAGTCGAGGTAGATATTCTCCGAGCTATGGCCCTGGTGGGTATCTGTGTCGTTAATGTGCCCTTTCTGGCTGGGCTTGATGCGATGTCCAAGCCAGATGCGCCGATTGATAAAGTGGCTACCGTCATTGTAGAAGTATTCTTTCAGGGCAAATTCTTTACGCTTTTCTCGTTCCTGTTTGGCTGGAGTTTCTTCGCCCAGTACACATCCGCTCAACGCCGACGCCGACCCTTAGTCGCAAAGTACCTGCGCCGCTTGTCAGGTCTCTTGCTGCTAGGCGTTGGTCATGTTTTACTTGTGTTTGATGGCGACATTCTCATCCTGTACGCCCTGCTGGGGTCGGCGCTGCTACTCGTTAGACAATGGACACCTGTTCGCCTTCTGAAGCTTGCGGCCGGACTAACGCTTATGTCCTTGTTCAGCCTTGCGATACTGGGTATTGCATTGAGCGAATTACCGATGGAATACAGCGCGTCCAGTGGCTATTCAGGTAGTTTCTCCGACGCTGTCCATCAGCGTTTTATTGACTGGCCTTATGCGTTTACCGTGGTCGCGCTATTTAACGGACCGTCGGCCATGGCTGCATTTTGCACCGGTCTTGCAGCCGCAAAGACAGGCTTCTTCGAGCCTGAAGCGACTAGCTATGCTGCGATCAGAAGCCGGTTACCCCTACTTCTGGTCATGGGGCTCCTCCTGAACACCGCGTACATGTGTTCTGTCCAAAACATCATAAGCGGTGAGGTATCTGGTTTGTTGGCATTTTCAGCTCTTGCACTGGGTGCGCCCTGCCTGTCCATCGTTTATCTTGTTGTTATCGTGGAGTTAGTCAGATCGGGGCGGCTGGGCGAACGGACTGCCGCTGCCGGGCGACTATCCTTAACAGCTTATCTTGCTCAGGGGGTTATTGCAGGACTGATTTTTAACGGCTATGGCCTTGGCCTTTACCGGGAAGCGGGCATGGCAATGTGTGTGGTCATCGCTTTGGGAATTGTTGTGCTTGTACATATTGCGGCCATTCTATGGCTCTCTGTGTGTAGACAAGGTCCGATGGAGTACATCCTTCGAAAAATGACCCATGGCGTTGTGCCTATCACTGCATCGTCAGACAAGGTGAAAAATAGACGATATGAGCGATAACGAACAGGAGATGGGCAATGATGTTTAAAGCCAAGTTATGGTCATCACTTGTTCGAGGTGTAGAACCGAGTATTACAGCGATGTTCTCAATCTCAATGCTACGGATGTTCGCTCTGGATGGTCTGAATACAATGTCAGCAAAGATTTTAATATCGCGTTCCACAAAGGTAAGGGTAAACGTCCAAGGCTGACGTTTGCAACAAGTGGAGATATTGCTCAGGTTAGAGATGATCTCAATAAGAAAGGCGCTAGACTAAGCAGCTTAAAAGACCATGGGAATAGCATCATGAGCTGTAAGGGTAAAGACAAGGAAGGCTTAACGATTGAAATATTTAATAGTAAATGAGTTCTGACGGTCTAGCTCCTTCCCAATCAGCGCTGTAGCGCATAGCGTATGGGATAAAGGATCATTCAGGCATGGGCACAAATGGTAAGTGAGAATGCCAAGTGTTGAATCTTGCGCTTCTCTGCGCTATGGCTTTTTCTATCTTGACATAGTTGTTTCTAAGATTGAGAAATACAATTGCTGGCGCTCATGGCTATGCGGCATAGAAGTTTATTGCGTTTCGGTGCTTACGGGTAGTAATCACGTGGCGATAATGGTTCTGATAAAAATCTTCGAAGATGTAGCTTGGATTACGATCGAGTGCATCTGTAAATCTCACTCAAGGGGATATTGATGATTCGACCGTTTAAAATATCAGATGAGGCACTTGCTGCTGAAATCTGGTTAAAATCCGGGCTTGATGAATACACCTATCTCCCCCAGTTTCAGGCGCTTGATGACACGAAAGCCTTAAGGGTCTTTCACAAGATTATCGCGTTGGAATGTGATATCTGGTTGGAAACTCGCGAGTCACTCGTTAGAGGATTCATTGCGTATCAAGGCTCACTTATCGATCGACTGTACATTGACCCGGATTACCAGCGTCAGGGCGTCGGAACAGCGCTGATTACGCATGCCAAAGAAAAATACCCAGCCGGACTGGAGCTGTGTACACATCAGCAAAACAGCCGAGCTTGCCAATTCTATGAAAAACATGGATTTAAGGCAGTAAAGTACGGAATCAGTCCTCCGCCGGAGTCAGTTCCTGATGTGGAATATCAATGGAGACCTCAGCAGTAGAATGAGCGATCGTTGAGCAAGGCAGAATGCTGATCACTTATATCAGAAAGCTATAAAACAGGCCGCCCACCAGTCCAAAAAGTAGTGCTGTACTTATGCCCATCCAGACCGGGTAGCCTGCTTCGAATGTCATGGCGGCTACGATGCCTGCCAACGAGGTCATACATTTAAGTATCAATCCTGCATCAGGTGCAGTAATGAAAAAATCAGGTATGAGCCATGAGGGAGCGATGAAATCTTACGTGGTAATTGATGACGGATATGGAACGCTACGCGATTATTGCGAATGACTGGGTATCGCCTGCCAGGTGCGATCTTCTCTAAGCCCTTTTAGCTTCTTGATGTCATTCACCTGCATGCCATCGTAGAGACGTCGCCACCGATAAGTCGTTTGCTTAGTGATTAAATGCGTTCTGGCCACACTTCGGCGACCGTTGATTGGTCTGCCTCTCGCAGGACCTTAACGATTTGTTCCTCTGTATGCCTGCTTTTCTCTAGGCCGGTTCTCCCCTGATTACCGAAAAACTAACTTCTCGGTTGGTCCAGTGCTCTGGGGCACTTCACCGCCATCTGCGGATGAAAAAAATACGTTGTGCAATGAACCGAATTTAAAGTCATGGGTACCTACGTCTGAATCAGCTAATTGCATCAATAATTGGCTATCAGGTTTTTGGCTTCAGGATGTTAACTGTAGCCAGACTCGCGATTGCGGCGGTGGTGGCTGATTCAGCGTAGCAAATTAAACGACGTAACTATCACCCACACTCACAAACTTTACGGAGATTAGATATTCATGAATACACAAACAACGCTTGCAGTCACCTCGAGCTGCCTGATTCTATTTAGCCTTTTAAATCCAGCACTTGCGACGGAGAAGCGTCACTACAACAAGCATCGCGATATTAATCTGATTCAGGGCTTAGACAACAACTCCTCGAGAAACCCCTTCGTGCAGCCTCAGGATAGTGCTCTTTCTGGTGGTGGCAGAGATCAGTCACTCGAATTTGGAGATGTGCTTTTTGGTACCTGGCAAGATGATGTGATCAATGGGCGCCTTGGGCCTGATGTGATCGTAGGTGGCGGGCGCGACGACGTGCTGCTTGGTGGCGTTGAGCACTTCACAGCTAACAATCGAGATCGTGCGTTCGGTGGAGCAGGCTCGGATATGTTCATCTGGAAACCCGGCGATGGCTCCGACTTCTTTGATGGAGGGCGAGGCCAGGATGCCGTAGTGTTCGGCGTGACTGGAGAGTTGGATGACGGTGAAGCCAAGTTTCAAGTCGTCAATAATGGTCAGGCCGGCGTGCTGTTCATCGATCCGGACACGCAGCTACCCAAAGTGGATGTGACCAATTCACCCGGGTTTTGCGAAATCATTGATGCCGGCAGCACCGTAGATGCTGCAGAGGAACTTGCGCAGCTTGGTATTGATCATCTTGTACGGTTTTCCATTCGCGGCGTAAGAGATGCCTTTGAAGCTGGCTCACAGTCAAACGATAACGGCGTGCGTGTGACCCTTCACCTTAAAGATGTCGAAGTGCTTGTATGTACAAGTCGGCATGGAGGTGAGATCGAAGTCTTTGATCTCACTGTTACTCCGGCAAAACCTATTAGTAGCCGTCACTTGAGACACAGACTGAAAAAACGCCTTGAAGACATCGTGTTCTAGCACTGGCTGTCTATGAATAGTCAGTGCGTGCGCCTAGCTCGAAGTGTTGATGAAAAACGGAAGGCCGAACTATGCGACCGCACTGACTAAAGACGTTTTTGTCGTTTTTAGAGTCCCCGATAGGGGATCTGCAACCCCGTCGCCTTTAGGCGACGGATCATCAGGCTAGCTACACTCACTGGCTAGCTTCATTACTTGAATTCGGCAAGTCATCAGGACCAATTAGCGCTTTTTGACCACCTCTATTAACAACTATCTTCGTTCCGCTCTGCTTGGCAATTTTTACGAGCACGTGCTGCAGCGCTCTCAAGCGCCACATCAATATTGCGCAGGTGTGGATCGTTCGCCGCAGATATTGATTTACCGTTCATACGCTTTCGTTGCAGTCTATCAGCACTGGAACATCTTCTGAATTCTCATAGAGTGTCCAACTATCCACGATCGGCGTGTACAGATCTCTAGAGTTAGTCATTCCCTTCGTAAATCTCCACCAGATCGTATTGTCCGGTATATCGTGACCTCTTGGCGTTGTACGAATCGGTCTGATTGCAGCTAGTTTTGGACCATGCGATCCGGAAGATGGCGATCCATTCGAAGCGTGGGAGGACTTTCTCACCCAGCCTGGTCAGCCAATATTCGGCTCCCCACCGTTTACGAGTCGGGTATCAGAGTTTGGCCTTCAGAATCAGTTCGGCTTCGGGCGGACAACAGGTGACGCCAACATCACCATTCCACCAGTGCAAAGAGGTGTCGTGCTGGTTTGCAATAAACCGGCTTCATCGGCGGACAGTCTTCGCATAGCGGTCGAAGAAGAACTTTTTCCTAATGCGTGGTTCAGACTTTGGGAAGACAATATCTGGGCTGACATTGTTTATGGCATGGCCTTTCAGGGCGATTTTCTCCATCAGTCCATCCGCATTCGTGCTCGATACAACGCCCCGGCGTTACCTGAGAGCGAATATTTCTGGGCTGCCAGCTACTAAATCATCGGGCTGTTACGCAAGCACATGCTTGAAGTGCCGAGCATGTGCTTGATCGCTTTTCCACTGGCATCGCACAACCCACGCACGGCATTGACAAGTAGCTACTTACGCTGTTTACCCGTTGTACGCACCCTGTTATGGTGTTGCACGTCAACGTCCGACTGCACATGATTTTGTAGCCGTCATCTATTGACGAGAGAAGCAGAAATCGGCCTGGAAAAAAACAGAAAACTCCCTGAGTCTGGCCGATACGCACCTGACTTATGAGCCAATGGCTCTACAAAGCCATTTGTTGTCTTCCCAATTCAGTTAAATCATTGATGGTTGCTCGATTCTTGAAATCAACCTCATAGTTTTCAGCAGCGAAATCTGGTGCACTCATTCCTGCCTTAAAGCATTCGGCTTGTTTCAGTGCATAAGCTTTGTTCTTTGTGCAGGCCGGACTCGCGCCTATATAGATAACACTTGCATGCTCATTACCACGGTGCTCATTGCCAACTGCATGGATGACATCCGGATGCCACCAGACGGTATCACCTGGCGCCACTGTCTGTATGGGGACTATTCCGGGCATCAGGTCTGGGTGCCACTCTTGATTTACCCCGAGCGCTCTACCAGGTTTTGCCAGACACAATTCGTGTTCCGGAACATCTTTTTGTAATGCACGCAGTAAAACATACGCGATGGAATTTGCAATCGGAAGCAATTCCAGGGTGCCATCCCCCGGGCCTTGCTCGGTGAGAGCTGTCCATCCCTGAAAGGTACGAAACATGGAGCTGACGGCGGGAGATTCGTATTCACGGGTCTGTGTTCTGTGCGCTGCTAACCATGGATCGTACTGGTCCAGTTCACCGGAAAACACCTTTGCATATATCTTTTGAAATGCAGGGTCAACCCATCGTTCGTAGGAGCCGGCATCCATGTGAGGTGATAAGCCCAGTGTGGTATCGCCCGGTGCACGGCGACGTGTTCTGTCGGCGTAGGCATAGTCAAGGTCGGGATCGAATTCGGGCCCGGCTGGCGCATCTGTATTCCACAGACGATTAAGAAAGCGCTTGGTCGCTGCCATGGATTCTGCTTGCCTGGCCATGACTTGTGGTCGAGACCAGTACACTCCATAGATCTGCGGCTTGGCATCTTTCAGATCACCAAAGTAATCATCCAACCCGGCTTTCTCTTTTGCGCGTTCAAGGTAACGATTGGTATCAAGATATTCACCAAGTTCATTGTTCCATTCTTCAGCCTGATTGCGACTGAATACATCACGTACAATTACACAGCCCCGTTGCTTGATTGACTGAATATCCGCCGACGAAACAGTTCCGGCTGCAACGTCAGAATATGACAACTCTGGAACAACCGTAACGCCCTTCGCCTGAAGGTTGGCCACATCTTCAACAGCTGTGCAGATTGAGTCGCGCACTTTACTGAAAGCGTGCTCAACCTGTGAGTGCTTTTGCAACTCGTTTTTTGCAGTTGCGATGTATTTACTTAAATCTGGCGATGTATCAGTCATGTTAAATACCTGTCAATGAAGCGTGATAGTTGGAATTTTTGAATATCAGGTTCGAAAGCGCTCTTGTGGTGCTATCACATGGCACAGCGATTCTTTCGACTCTGTATTTCTTAACACTTGCAATAGCGTATTGCCGAGGAGCTCACCTGTAATGACAATGTCTTCGAAGCAGGAGTCCATCGGTGGATCGACGTAGTCGAGTACTGAGGATGTCTGCTTCGATACAATATCGACATCAACACCCGGTACTCCTCCGGCGTCACGTATTCCTGCGGAAGCTGCCAGGGCTGCCAGCTCACCCGCGCAGACTATTCCTTCAGGGGCGTTGGCCTGCTGAAAACGCGCACACAAGTCCCGGCGAATGGCAGGCAAAGGCGTCTCCAGATGATATTGGCCGGGTGGTTCAAGCTCTTTCAGGCCATTACGGGCCAGTCCACGGACAAAGCCGGTTTCCAGATGGGTCTGATAGGTGAGTCCCGGGGCTGCTCCGATAAGCATCAGCCGTTTACGCCCCTTTTTTATCAATCGATTGACAGCGAGTTCTGCGAAAGCCTGATTGTCATAATCGACTGACGCGTGTGGTGTGGCCAACTCGGTCAGCCCATGCGTGACAAAGGGGAATTCGTGCTCCAGTAAGTACCTGACTCGTAAGTCATTAGGCATCGTTCGGGACAACACAATGCCGTCTGCCCGTCGGTTTTCAACAATAGACTTTACCGCCGTTAATTCATCCTCGTCCCGTGTGTCTGGTGAGATGGATAATTCGTAGCCGTTGCTTCGGCAGATACGGCTGAAGCCCTCAATAATCGAAGCGGTGTAGCTGGTGATCTCTGCATGCGGTGCCAAAAGCAGATGAAGTACGTTAGTACGTCCTGTTCGTAGGCCCTGGCCCGCCCGATTAGGAACATAGCCAAGGTCGGCAGCAACGCGTTTAACGCGGGTGCGTGTACGCAGCGCAATGTCCTCGCCATCGTTCAGCGCTCGCGATACGGTGGTCACCGCCAATCCGCAAGCGTCAGCCACGGTTTTAAGGGTTGGGCGGACATCGCGGCGATTAGCAGTAGATAAGTCCTTTGTTTTCCCCATAGCAGGAATAATATCTGTAACGTTACAGATGTCAATATACTTGTAAAAATAACTTTTGACGAACGATTACTGTAACGTTACTATTCCATCGGAATATCCGTGTGTCAAAATACCCCAAGGAGTATAAACAGCATGAAAACCACATCAATCGCGGCGAGTGTCGCATTATCACTGAGTCTGGGCGTTGTATCAGCAACACATGCCGCTGATGTAGAGGTACTGCATTGGTGGACATCGGGTGGCGAGGCAGCCGCTCTGGATGTTCTGAAGCAGGATCTTGAAACACAGGGTGTCGGGTGGCAAGACATGCCTGTCGCAGGAGGCGGTGGGGAGGCAGCAATGACCACTCTACGAGCTCGCGTCACTGCTGGAAACGCACCGACTGCCGTGCAGATGCTGGGATTTGATATCACTGACTGGGCGAATGAAGGCGTGTTGGGAAATCTCAATGCAGTTGCCAGCGAGGAAAATTGGGATGAGGTTGTTCCTACCGCACTGCAGGCGTTTGCCAAGCATGACGGTAACTGGATATCTGCCCCTGTCAACGTTCACTCAACTAATTGGGTGTGGATCAACAAGGCAGCGTTGGATGCGGCAGGTGGCAAAGTTCCGACCACCTGGGAAGAGCTGGTTGCTGTGCTCGATGCGATGAAAGCGAACGGTATAACACCTTTGGCTCATGGCGGTCAGCCCTGGCAAGACGCCACGATGTTCGATGCCGTGGTGCTGTCAATGGGAAATGATTTCTACCAGCAATCCATGATAGATCTGGATATGGACGCTTTATCCGGTGATGAGATGACAGAGGTCTTCAAGCGAATGGCCACCTTGCGCTCCTATGTTGATGACAATTTCTCCGGTCGTGACTGGAATCTGGCATCGGCCATGGTCATCGAAGGCAAAGCGGGTATGCAGATGATGGGAGATTGGGCTAAAGGTGAATTCGTAAAGGCTGAGCAGATTCCTGGTGACGACTTTCTATGCATCCGATTTCCGGGAACCCAGGGATCGGTGACCTTCAACTCAGATCAGTTCGCCATGTTTGGACAGGAAGGCGACGCCGATGCGCAATTGAAGATGGCATCATCCATCATGAATCCGACGTTTCAATCAGCTTTCAATGTGGTGAAAGGATCAGCGCCTGCGCGCACTGATGTGCCGAATGATGACTTTGATGATTGTGGCAAGAAAGCGATGTCAGACCTGGCGGAAGCCAACACGACCAACTCACTGTTTGGTTCCATGGCTCAGGGGCATGCGGCACCGGCAGCAATAAAAAATGCTGTATACGATGTGGTAACGCAACATTTTAATGGTGAACTAAGCAGCGAAGAAGCTGCGGAAGAGCTGGCTAATTCAATCGAAGCCGCCATGTAAGATCATCAACTCCGTGCAACGGTTTCGATCTGCTGCACGGGGTCGATTGGCAATGTCTTTTCACCCTGATTCAGCCACAACATTGTCACAGTGAACCGACTCACCAATTTGCTGTTAATAAATTTATGAAAGAGCAGCTGCAAGCTTGGCTTCCACGCCTGGTATTGGGTCCAGGCTTTTTGCTGATCCTGTTTTTTGTATACGGTTTTATTATCTATACCGGCTATTTGTCCTTGTCCGACTCGAAGATGCTGCCATCGTATGGATTCGTGGGTCTGGAAAACTACGAACGATTGTGGAAGCTGCGTCATTGGACTGGCTCTTTAAAAAATTTGGCGATATTCGGTGGTCTGTACATTGTAATTTGCAGTGTCCTGGGCTTGTTACTTGCCATTATGCTGGACCAGAAAATACGGGCAGAGGGCTTGTTGCGCCCCATCTATCTTTACCCCATGGCGCTATCCTTCATCGTTACAGGTACTGCCTGGAAGTGGTTTCTTGATCCGAGCATCGGGCTTGAACAAACGATGCACCAGTGGGGCTGGGAGAGTTTTGAGTTCAATTGGATAAAAAGTCGCACTCATGCGATTTACACTGTTGTCATTGCCGCGGTCTGGCAGAGTTCGGGGTTTGTCATGGCGATGTTTCTTGCAGGACTACGAGGGGTAGACGCGGATATCATTCGTGCCGCCGAAATTGATGGTGCATCGCGTGTGCGCATTTATCGACGAATTATCATCCCCATGATGCGACCGGTTTTTCTGTCAGCGTTTGTCGTGCTTGCACATCTGGCGATTAAGTCTTATGACCTTGTTGTTGCGCTGACAGGTGGTGGGCCGGGCAAAGCGACTGAATTGCCTGCAACCTTTATGTACTCCTACACATTCAGTCGCAACCTAATGGGTATCGGTGCATCCTCTGCCATCATCATGCTCATTATGATTTTTTCAATCATCGTGCCTTACCTGTACGCTGAACTACGATCAGACCCCAGACGATGAACAGGCTGTCAACCGGTAAGTTCAATATAGGGCGTCTGGCGCTATACGCTGTGCTAATTGTGTTTGCGATCTACTACTTGCTGCCGCTGTACGTCATGCTGGTAAATTCGTTCAAACCACTAGCAGAAATCCGGCAAGGAGACATGCTTGCTTTACCGCAAGTCTGGACGCTAGACCCTTGGCGTAGTGCGTGGTCCACTGCGCAAATAGGCGTTGAGGCAACCGGGTTGAAACCGTATTTCATAAATTCAATGGCGATGGTTGTGCCCGCTGTGCTGCTATCTACGCTTCTGGGTGCGCTGAACGGTTATGTGCTCACGAAGTGGCGGTTTCGTGGAGACGGTGTAGTTTTTGGCCTGATTCTGTTGTCATGCTTTATACCTTTTCAGATTGTGCTGATACCTATGGCAAAGACGCTCGGTGTTCTGGGGCTTGCGGGAACCACTTCTGGATTGGTGTTAGTACATCTTGTATATGGTCTGGGCTTTACCACGTTGTTTTTTCGAAATTACTATGCGGCTTTTCCTACAGAACTTGTACGCGCAGCCCAAATTGACGGTGCCGGCTTCTTTCGTATATTCCTCCGAATTCTCCTGCCATCATCAGGACCGATCATTGTTGTAACCGTCATCTGGCAATTCACTAATATCTGGAATGACTTTCTGTTTGGAGCAAGCTTTGCTGATGCCGATTCAGTTCCCATGACCGTAGCGTTGAATAATCTGGTCAGCTCCTCTACCGGGGTCAAGGAATACAACGTGCATTTCGCAGGTGCAGTACTGGCAGCCTTGCCAACTCTCATCGTCTATGTGGTTTCAGGGCGATATTTTGTACGTGGCCTGATGGCTGGCGCAGTTAAGGGCTAAAACCTATCTGATGAAAAATACAGTTGAACGATTTCTTGAGATTGACAATCTCGGAAAACAATACGCAGGTGTGGATGCTCTTAAGTCTGTGTCTCTGGATGTTGACAAAGGTGGTTTTCTTGTCCTTGTGGGGCCTTCCGGATGCGGTAAATCCACGCTACTGAATATGATCGCAGGCTTTGAACCAGCAACCACTGGGGACATTCGAATAGCCGGTCGTTCAATCGCTAAGTTGCATCCTTCAAAGCGCGATATCGCGATGGTATTCCAGTCCTATGCACTGTACCCGAACATGACGGTTGCAGATAATATCGGATTCGGTATGGAAACACGTGGAGTTCCAAAGGCTGAGCGCAATACGAAAATTGCGGAAGTTGCCGCTATTCTGCAAATAGAGTCACTACTAAAACGAAAGCCTGCACAATTATCGGGTGGGCAGCGTCAACGCGTTGCCATGGGACGTGCATTGGTACGTGATCCACAGGCTTTTTTGTTCGATGAGCCCTTGTCCAATCTGGATGCGCGATTACGCGTGGACATGCGCGCAGAGATCAAGAAGTTGCATGTACGGCTTGGCACCACCGTCGTTTACGTAACGCATGATCAAATAGAGGCCATGACACTTGCGACGAAAATAGCCGTTCTTCAGCATGGAGAGTTACAGCAGGTGGGTACACCTGATGAAATCTACAACCGTCCTGCAAACACGTTTGTTGCAGATTTCATGGGCTCGCCAGCAATGAATCGTGTCAGAGGGGAGCTCGTGAAATCTGACGAAGGGCTGAATTTTTTGTTCGGTCAGCATCGCTTGAAACTACACGAACCCAGCAATGAATTGCTCACCAGAGCAAACGATAATCCGAAAATTGATTTTGGCATTCGATCTGAGAATATCAATGAAGCGGGCAGCAACAGTGAGTCTGGTGGCGAACGTTTAAACACTCTATCGCTGACGGTTGAATTGGTAGAGCCCACAGGATCAGACACATTTATAGCCACTCGTGACGATGAATACTGCTTCACTGCGCGTGTTGCAAACAACCTACCGATGAAAATGGGGGAGTCCATGGCTCTCTGGTTTGACATGTCAAAGGCACATTTTTTTGATTCGGATACTGGAGTGAGAATATCGTGAACACCAAGCCACTAAAGATTGGTCTCGTCGGTTATGGCCTTGCTGGCAGAGTTTTTCACACACCTCTATACGAAGCGGCCGGGGTAGAACTGGTTGCGGTGGTAACCAGCAAACCGGAAAATGTATTAGCTGATCATCCTGCGGTTCGAATCTATGAAACACCGGCACAGCTTCTAAAGGACGATGAGATTGATCTTGTGGTGCTTGCGTCGCCTAGCTTCACTCATGCACCACTAATGCTGGAAGCACTTGCAGCAGGTAAGCACGTGCTAAGCGACAAGCCATTTACAGCAACGGTGACAGAGGCGGACGCTGTTATTGCTGCTTCAAAAAAAGCAGGAAAAATAGCCAGCTGCTATCAAAATCGTAGATATGATGCAGATTTTCTGACCTTGCAATCGTTGATGGAGCAACAAGTATTTGGTGAGGTGTTGCATTTTGAAGCTCACTTTGATCGCTACAGCCCGATCGTGAAAGATCGATGGCAAGAATATGAGCAGCCTGGCGTAGGCATCCATTACGATTTAGGGGCACATTTGGTTGACCAGGCGTTGACTCTGTTCGGCCTGCCAGATTGGGTACAGGCGGACGTGCAGAAACAGCGTGAGGGTTCAGCTATTATTGATCAATTTTATGTGCGCTTGGCAAAGGGACGAATACGCCTAGAGCTAAGCGCTGGGATGCTGGTTCCGGACAATCGACTACGATATCGTGTGCACGGTACGAAGGGTTCCTGGTTCAAGGAGCATCTAGATCCGCAGGAAGACCAGATCTGGCATCAGGCAATGAAGCCCACAGACGAGCGCTATGGCCTGGAAGATGAATCTCATTACGGCATCCTAACCACTGTGGAGGACGGCAGAACGGTTTCGCGGCGTACGCCCACCCTGAAAGGTGATTGGCCTGGCATCTATCGGGATTTTGCGTCTGCCATACAACAAGGGGTCGAGCCTCCCGTCACCGGTGAGCAAGCACGAAACACTATTGCGGTCATTGAAGCCATGGTGGCGTCGTCTGACAGCGGGCAGCGAGTGAGCCTTGTAGCTTAGCTTTTTTATGTTTAAAACGGGGTAGTAGTCTGCGGTCCGGAATTGCTTCTGCGCGGCCGCTTAAGGCCTTGCACTTGTCAGGAAAACCGTCGATCAATTTTTTTGTAGATCAGAGAAATCGAAAACAGAGAACATCATGATTCGTCACTGTGTATTCATCCGATTCAAACCGGAAACAAGTCGTGAACGAATAGCTGAGCTGTTCGGTGAGATAGATGCTTTGAAGGACCATCTTGAAGGCATTCAAGCAGTTCATGTGGGAGCTAACGTGAGTCCTGAAACAGGGATGGACAAGGATTACTCGAATGGTTTCATTGTAGATTTTGACAATGCGCAGTCTCGAGATCGATACCTTGAAGACTCCAAGCACCAGTCAACAGGCGCAAAACTTGTGGAAGCTGCCTTGAACGGGCTGGAAGGCATACTGGTTTATGATCTGGAAATACCAGATTGAAGTCAACGGGCGCTCTGCTTCTCACCACATGAATGTTCGAAATTCTGAATAGAACTCAAGACTATTTTATGTATTCCTAGGAGCCTCCGGTCGCGCAGGCTCCTAGCCTGCATCGTTTGTGAAGCTTTTGAAATAGCTTCCAGCGCCAACCTATCTGATTGATTTGATATTCGACAGCCAGTTTGAGAAGCAATTAGGTTCTACCGGTGTAGAGAAGACGGCACTGTCGATGATGGCAATCCGTTTATTCCAACAGGGTTTGCCAGATTACACCGCGCGATTTTGTTCCGCATTGATCCATCCACTGAACCTCCTGTGTCTGCGAAATTCCTAATCCGGCAATTCGAAGGCTTGATTCCTTGGTAGTCGTCGGTCATTCTTCAAGCAACCAACACCACAGCAAAATCAGTTCATATGG
>JBGCGC010000162.1:0-34708 GCA_045110475.1 Granulosicoccus sp. | reverse complement strand
ATAGAGCAGTATATAAGGCGCTGCACGGAGTTTTTACTGGGTTGAGCCTAGTCACTCTAGGTGAGATCCAGGAAAAACGAGTACAGCGTCTTAGATGCTGCTATAGAAGCAGCGAAGCGGTTCTGGGCCGAAATTTTATGTATCACTAGGGTATAACAAACAGGCATTATTGCTTCGCAAACTCCAGCTTATAGATCGACCATGCAATCATGTCAGCGCTGATCAGTTTTCGTAGCACTGGAAATATGACGGTTGCCAAGTCTACTTTTTTCGGAATTGTATTAATAAGGCAGGCGCAGCAATGGCCAGTGCAACCAGATCAGCCTGAAAACTGGGTGCTATCATAATAAACCCTGACACCGCTAGCAGGGTTCTCTGAATAGCGCCCATTGGTACTTTCAAATAGCCAACCACGGCTGCCGAAAGAAAAATCACGCCGACAATACAACTGGTGGCAGCATAGGAAAACGTCAACAAGTCGAAACCAGTTGACGAGACAATGAGCAACACGGGTGCATAAACAAACGCCATGGGAGCAACAATCTTACCCAGCCCCAGGGTAAATGCCGATATCCCGGTGCGAAAAGGATTGGCATTGGCTATGGCTGCGGCCGCATAGGCAGAAGTGCAGACCGGCGGCGTTATCTCTGAAACCACACCGTAGTACAAGACAAAGAAGTGACTGGCAATAGGCGGAACGCCCAGTTGTGCCAGCGCTGGCTGTGCAACTGACACCAACATGATGTACAACGCCGTCGTTGGTATGCCAGCCCCCATCAATATGCAAACAATGGCAATGAGTACCAGCGAAAGAAACAAGGTGAGATCTTCCACGGCGAAAAACTCCAGACCGCCAAAGCTAATAAGCTCGTAGAGCGAAGCCGCCAGAGTGCCTGCACCCTGCGTCACCATGAAGCCGATGCGAAATCCGATACCCGTCGTATTGATAACGCCCACAACGATACCCACCGCAGCAGAGGCAGCCCCGACAGCCAGTGCATATTTCACACCCAGTTCCAGTGCCGCGCCCATTTGTGGAACGAGTGTTCTTTGCTGAGGATTAAGCGGACCGATAAGTGACCCGGCAACAAGCATGATGGTCATAGGCAGTTCAAACCCGCCATTAATAAATTTCCACAACACAAAGCCGATAAATGCCAACGGGAGGACCAGCGTAACTGGTTGTCGGTAGCGAGCCATACCACAGACGATGGATAGCGAGATTCCACAAAATGCCGACATGAAAGGTGTATAACCGGCAAACAAAACCAGTAGCAGACCGATTAGTGGAATAATGTTGGCCCAGCCCTCTTTCCATACTTGAGCAAATTTTGGAAGCATATCCCTGGGCAAACCCTTAAGGTCCAGCTTGAGTGCCATCAAGTGAACCACTGAAAACACCCCTACATAGTGAAGAAGCGCAGGGAAGATCGCAGCGATAACAATAGTTGTGTAGGGAACTTCGAGAAATTCGGCCATAATGAAGGCCGCAGCGCCCATGATGGGAGGGGTAATCTGTCCACCGGCAGACGATGCGGCTTCTACGCCTCCGGCAAAATGTGCCGGGTATCCCATACGTTTCATATTGGGGATTGTCAATGAGCCCGTTGACACCGTGTTGGCAACTGACGAGCCCGATATGGTTCCAAAAAATGCTGATGACACGACAGATACTTTTGCCGGCCCACCGGTATAGCGGCCGGCAAGGATGGTGGCGTTATCGATGAACAGCTTACCCAGCCCCGTCTTCTGTGCGATAACACCAAACAAAACAAAGTGAAAAACAATGGTGGAAACGACCCAGAGCGTGACACCAAAAATACCTTCCTGTGGAAAGTACATGCTTGACACAAAGGTATTAAACCGGACACCAGGGTGTTGCAAAATTCCTGGAAAACTTGGGCCAAAAAGCGCGTATGAAATAAAAACACAGATGATAAGCGGCAATACCCAACCCAATGTGCGCCTCGCAATATCCAGCACCAATACAATAATGACGACGCCCAGCACAACATCAATAGCGTTTGGATTGCCCATGCGGAACGTCTGCTCTTCTATTCCGAGCAGTGGGATACCTCGCCATGCCAGACCAACATAGAGAGCTGTCAGAACTCCCAGTGCCATAAACACCAGGTCATAAACCGGTATGTTGCCAATACGCCAGGCGCTGACTTTCAAGGCAAACAGACTTTGGGATTTAACAATGGGAAAGAACGCATACGTGAGGATAAACAACCCGGTAAGGTGCCATCCGATATGCCAATGATCAGCGGGCAGTCCAAAGCCTGCGGTGATGTAGTGGTACACAGCAAAAACCAGCGCCACTACACGAAGGACAAGTCCGGTTGTTGGCCCTACTTCCCGCGTAGCGGTTCCTTCGTCGTACTTTCGCTCTATGGCGGCGAGGTCATCGTCTGACAAGCGTTCGCTGTCGAGCTCGGATTTAGTCATGTGGACTGCCTGGTTCGATCTGTCTACGAAAAACGGCCTGCAAAATCACAGGCCGCCTATATTGCAGGAATCAAACACTGCAGTGTTTGCTCCTCGCCATAACCTACTTCAGTAAACCAGCTTCCTTGTAGAATTTTTCAGCGCCACTGTGCAGTGGCACACCCAGAGCAATTACACCATCCAGTGCTGTCTCAGCAGTTATCTGCTTACCTTTGGCATGACCGTTGTCAAGCAACTTACGGGTGTTGTCATTCCACAATGCTTCTGTAATACCGTGCACCAGCTCGTCTTCCAGATCTGATGAGACAACCAGCAATGCACTGACCGCGGGAGTTAGTACATCGGCGTCTATTCCTTCGTAAACTCCACCGGGAATCATAGATGGAATATAAGCAGGAATAATCTCATTGATTTTCTGCAGGTCGTCTTCAGTGAAAGAATGCAGGTTCATCCCCTTGGTTGAGGAAAGTTGAACCATGGCAGCCACTGGCCAACCAGCGGCATAGAAATAGGCATCAAGCTGACCATCAGCCAGGCGCTCGGCGCTTTGACTGTTGTTCAACTCTGCCTCTTCAATGTTGTCTCGTGTGATATCCCAGGCTTCAAGCATCTCCAGTACGGCAACCTGAGTACCCGAACCTGCTTGCGCAATCCCCACTCGCTTGCCTTCAAGATCAGACAGGCTGTCCAGCGTGGCACCCTTGGGCAGAACCAGATGCAAATCTTCCGGGTACAGGTTGGCTACTACGCGCAATTTAGGGTGCGGCTTGCCTTCGAACTTGCCCTCCCCCAAAAACATCGACCGCGTCACATCGGCGGCGGCCATTCCGGCTTCAAGCTCGCCGTTTTGTACTGCCGCATTGTTGAATACAGAGGCTGTAGTCGACTGCGCTATGGCGATTAGGCCAGGCACTCCACATTGGCCACCATCTTCACAGGCACGGGCACCGGGAGGGGAAGAAATACCGTTGGCAATCGTGCCTCCGATGGGGAAATAGGTACCACCCGCACCGCCTGTGCCGATACGAAAGAACTGTGGTGATTGAGCGTTGGCAACTCCAGCCAGCAACATTGTACTTACTGCTGCGGCAGCTACAAATGAATGTCTTAATTTCATGTTGTCTCCATTGATCAGGCCTCGATTTAAGACCTCTCAACGACAGAATACGATGATGCAGGCATTTTCACAAACCTGCATGCGTTCTTTCGCAGCATTCTTGATTCTTCTGATAGCGTCACTCTGCCCGTAAACAGTCACGCCTGAACCGTTGACGACGGAAAAAAGATGACGCTGTGCAGGGCAGCCAAATCGAAGGGATCCTCGCATTTATCCGGTTGCGCTTATGGGACGATCGCGACGGAACTGAAGCCTATCGCACCGCCAGTCGTTGAGCGCAGCCAGATCAGACAAGGTTTTTCACCTTCAGTAACAGACTGCAATTTTCTTTACTTACAAGCAATCGCTATAATGTTGCAATCCTACTTTGCTTTGTAATTTTTTCCTATGATCAAGCACTACCCAAGAGTCCTGATCCGAGTAAACCATGTCCGAACTCTTCTTGTGTTGCTAATAGTATTTTCTGGTAACACGGTATCTGCCGCAGATCAGGGTGCTATCGGCATCTGGCAAACAGAATCCTCCGATCAAGGCTATTTGCATGTGTCCATCCAGGATTGCGACAACCTCCTGTGTGGCACTATCGTCAGTGCATACAACCTTCAGGATGAGAAATCCACTACCTACGAGCACCTGGGCAAGACGATGGTCTGGGATATGGACGTCCGCGACAAGACTAGCTGGGCGGGTGGAAGGATCTGGGATCCCGGCAACGACAAAACCTATAAATCAAGGATGTCTGTTAAAGATGACATCCTGAGTGTATCCGGTTGCGTACTCATGTTCTGTCGAACACAAGAGTGGACTCGGGTACAATAAAGAGACCAACTTTACCGACTGGGCGAGATTGACGGCGCTATTTCAGAGCGAGAACAGAAAAGCAGTTTACGTCGACACAACTGGAACCGTATGCATCGGTGCAGACCGTTACTATACTCGAGCACGACACCTGTCGCCTTGCTACCTACCTTTTTATACCCTGCTACTCGCAGCACGCATTGCCGCGTTACAAAGATATGCGGACATCATAAACTCGACATCCGTACACGCATAAGGAAACAGCCGTGAAGACTCCCAAGAGAATACAACCCCTTGTAGAAGACGGTCTGGTCGATGAAGTTTTGCGGCCGTTGATGAGTGGCAAGGAGGCAACCGTCTATCTGGTTAGGTGTGGTGATGACATACGCTGTGCAAAGGTATACAAGGATGTAGCGGTTCGTAGCTTCAAGAAGGCGGTACAGTACCAGGAAGGACGTAAGGTACGAAACAGCCGACGTCAGCGGGCCATGGAGAAAGGGTCACGCTTCGGACGAGATGAACAGGAAAAGGTATGGCAAACAGCTGAGGTCGAGGCTCTTTACCGCTTGCGTGATGCCGGAGTCCGTGTACCAGAGCCCTTCGGCTGTTTTGATGGCGTGCTATTGATGGAATTGATCACCGACGAATCAGGCGACGTAGCCCCACGATTAAACGACATCCTGATTCCTGCCGAGCGCGCTGTACAGGATCACACCACAATGATGCACTACGTATTGCGCATGTTATGTGTCGGCCTCGTACACGGCGATTTGTCAGAATTCAATGTCCTGATGTCCACCGACGGTCCGGTAATTATCGACTTGCCGCAAGCAGTGGACGCTGCCGGCAACAACAACGCACCTACCATGTTGGCCCGGGATGTAGCCAATATCACCCGATACTACGCTCAGTACGCTCCAGAACTTGCACAAACCCGGTATGCAGAAGAGCTATGGGCCTTGCATGAAGCTGGCGCCCTTCACCCTGATATGCAGCTAACTGGCAAATTCCACCGTGACGAGGCTGATGCAGACGTAGAATCGGTCTTGCAGCAAATTCAGGAAGCTTTCCGTGAAGAAATGGAGCGACGTGAAAGAATGCTGGACGATGACTAACAAACCGGATACCTGCCTGACAATAAACCGGCTAATCAGGCAAGAATAGGTAACCCCTTGCAAGACACCAGGAGAATACAAGCGCATCCGTTAGCAAGCGGATGACCCCATTTATGCAATTTCAAATCTTCAGATGAAACCCTTTGACAGGTGCACTGTGGATATTAGTGCGCTAACCTCCTAGTACATGTAAGCCCATGAGAGGCGCTTTGGGTATTCACTGAAAAATCGGCAATGTGCAACAAGACAAAAGGCGTCTAGAATCCCTGCTGCGAACAACCCCACTTCAGCCAATGTTACCGCAGTCAAGGATTCAATCCCTCGATGCAGGCTCGATGTACAGACCTTATATCGCGGCTCAAGTTGCATCAGAATTTGGTCTCTGGGACACAGATTTCGCAACAACGTCCCGAAATCCATTTATTTTCGTTAAGTAGTACAAGCCTGCTTGCCGATACAACCGCATTGTGCAGGTTCCAGAACCCATCTTGACGAATGCCATCGAACGATTTTCTTCATAAGATCATACGCGTGACGTTACGGCCCTTCATCAGGCTGCTTTTGCGATATGGCATAGGGTACGGTGAATTTGCACAGGTGTGCAAAGAACTGTACGTGGAAGTTGCGGACACCGATTTTCGCATTGCCAACCGCAAGCAAACCGTCTCACGGATTTCCGTATTGACAGGGATAACCCGCCGCGAAATCAAACAAATCAAGGAGACAGCGACAGACAAATCGCGAGAGTATTTTCCCTACAATCATGCCGCCCGAGTGCTGACATCCTGGATACACGACTCTGAATTTCACGATAGCGAGGGCAATGCGGCGCACTTGTCTGCGAGGACCGATGGCGAAGGTACATTTAATAGGCTCGTCTACAAATACGGCAACAATACGCCATACAGAGCCATTCTTGATGAGCTGGTAAGAGTGGGTGCGGTCACCGTGGACGATGATGGCATTGCACGCATGACATCCAATGGGTATGTCCCGGGTAAGGATTCGCAGGAATTGCTGAGTGTGGCAATGCAAAGCGTCGCTGATCATATCAGCACTATCGATTTCAATGATGTCCACAAACCAGAAACGTCACGGCTGCAGTTGTCGGTCAACTACGACAACGTTACCGACGATGGCGTAGAGGTCTTCCGACAGGTCAGTCGCGAAAAAAGCAAGGAGATTCTCCTGTTCCTTGACCACTTTCTGGCTACACAGGATCGGGACAGCAATCCGGCAATAGTTGGGGCTGGTCGCAACAGAACGGGGCTTGGTATTTTCTACTTCGAGGATAATCATGATCCTGAACCAATCGATTGATTGCACGGTGCGAGATCGTCTGTGTGCACTCTATCGCAGGGTCACACTCCTCTGCATCGTGCTTGCGCTTGGTGCTTGCAGTGGAGGAGGACTCGGAGGAAGTGGTGATGGTGGTGGCATTGGCGATGACAGATCGCTTGTTCCGCTGCCCGATACGTTTGAACCTGCTTATCAGTTCCGCCATGTACCTGAGCGTCTGCTTGCACAATTTCCCTCCAGTCTTTCAAGTGATCAACCAGCAGTAGAGCCAGCCGATGCAACGCCATTGAACATGCTCACCTCATCTGTCGAACACTTGCTTGACTCGAAACTGGAAATTGGCTTGTTGCAGCTTCGTATTGAAGCGGGCTGGCTGCAGGTGATGGAACACTGCTCGGCGACTTCAGTAGACAGTGGCTGCGACTTGCAGGGTGCCAATATCAGCACTCCGTATTCCGCCGCCATGGCATCCTGGGAATTCTTACTGCGTGCCGGAATATATCTGGAGCGCTTTGGAGGTAATGGCAACTTGCCGGACGAAACCAGGGCCGACATTATGGAACAGGTTTCCAACAAGATCGGTACTGTTGTCTCAATCGACAGCGGCATGTTTACCAAACGATCATCGGGTGGCTATCGTTACGAAATCGTGATGACTACTGATCTGGGCTTTGGTGAAACGCTCTACACGACACGCTGGTCAGAGGGCAAGGATCTGACCTTTGTATCACTGGTAGATGTAACAAACAGTGTTGTCGAAAATCTGCAATCGTCAACAAACAGTGGAGAGGCATCAGGCGGGTTCAGCAATGCCATTCTAATGACAACCTTCGACAACGGTTCCAGACAAGAACGTCAGCTCAATCTTAACCAGCCAGACAAGCTCGGCGAGCTTCGCATTGAATCTAACGTAACGCATATTCAGGATGGGAGCAAAACTGACTATTACTCGATCGGCAATGCAGACGCATCAGGTGGCTATCTCAGCTCGGAACAGACGTTCGAAGACGCAGCTGACACGAAGGTGTCTGACTTTATCCGAGAGTCTTTTACTGAATACGCAACAATAGAGACACAATCGATTTGCCGGATGGCGTCAAGCGAGACGCAATGCAATGATGAGGATCGATGGGACATCCTGACTTCCCAAGACCCGGTTTTATCACAGTTCTTCCTTTCGCCATCGCAGTTAATTGAACTGGAAAATCGCTTGATGCCGTTTTCTCTTGATATACAGGGAGTGTCCCCGGAACTGGATACCCTGTTACTGATACGGCGGGAAAATCTGGCCATCTCTTTTTCGGCCGAAGGTGTCACAGTGACACTTCCCGGGCTGGGGACGTTCAACCTGAGCGACAACTCCGTCACTCCAGATACTGATACTGATACTGATACTGATACTGAAAATTCCGAACAGTTCAGCGAATATGCAGATAGCGTTCTTTGCAGAGTAAACACAGCAACTATCGACAACCAGACACAATACCGTTCGTTTTGCGCTGGCACAAAAGAGGAAATAGAGCAAGCACTGGTTATCGGTGAATCGTTCCGCGAGGGAAAGCTTGTCATCGAATGGCAAGCTAACGCTGTCGTGGAGTTTGTGGAAAACTAGTGGGTCACACAACCGGCGTACCACCACTGGCTAAAAATAATTCGCGTGTGTAGGCATGTTCAAATGTACCGGTTGCCAACGCATCCGTAGAACAGGTTTCCACGATCTTGCCATGCCGCATCACCGCCATTCGCTGACACATGAAACCTACAACCGGCAGACTGTGAGACACCAAAAGGTAGGTGAGGTTGTGCTCTGCGCGTAGTTTTTTCAGCAAGTTAAGTACCTCCGCCTGAACCGAAACATCCAGCGCAGACGTTGGTTCGTCAAGAAGCAACAGTGAGGGCTGAAGCATCAATGCACGCGCGATCGCAACCCGCTGCCTTTGGCCTCCGGATAACTGGTGAGGGAATCGAAAACGAAAACTCTGGTCAAGTCCGACTGCAGAAAGCATATCTGGCACACGCCTGTGTCGATTGCCTATTCCGTGCACTATTAATGGTTCCGAGAGTATTGTATCAACCGTTTTTCTCGGATGGAGAGAGCCGTAAGGATCCTGAAAAACCATCTGACATTGTCGCGCAAACGTCTTGTTACCGGCGCGATTTCCGGGTTTGCCAAATACGCTGATGGTTCCGCTCCATTCAGGTGTAATAGCGGCAATAGCTTTGAGCACAGTACTCTTGCCTGACCCGCTCTCACCAACCAGCGCAAAACTATCACCAGCGGCAATTGACAAGCTGACATCATGTACAACCTGTGTGCGACCGTAGGAGACGCTGACGTCTTTTAATTCCAGACAGCTCAATTAGCTCTCCACGGCTTTCTTTCCAACACGGGAAGTACGTCCCGTGTGTCCGCCATTTGAGGTACAGCCGCCAACAAGCCTTGAGTGTAAGGATGTTTGGCCTCTGCGAGGGCTGCAGCCGTACACTCCTCTACAATCTTTCCGGCATTCATCACCAGAATACGATCACAATACCGGGCTACCAGATTGAGATCGTGACTGATGAGTATCAGCCCCATTCCGTTATCACGAACCAATGTGTCTATCAAAGCAAGCACCGTTTCCTGAACTGACACATCAAGAGCCGATGTGGGTTCATCGGCGATCAGCACATCCGGTTTAGGGATCAGCATCATGGCAATCATCACACGCTGACCCATACCCCCGGAAATTTGATGTGGATACAGTCGTGCAACACGCTCAGGATCAGCAATACGAACTTGCTCAAGCATGGCAAGTACGCGACGCTTAAGCTCTGAGCGAGACAAGCGATAATGGCAACGCAATGCTTCAGCAATCTGATCACCGACCCGCATTACCGGGTGAAGCGAATAGCGTGGATCCTGCATGACCATGGATATACGTGCGCCGCGCAGTTTTCGCATCTCTCGCGCAGACGCCAGCATCAGATCGATACCGTCAAAGTGCAACCTGTCCGCGCTCATCCTTCCAGGACTTGAAACCAGCCGAAGCAGGGAGCGACCGGTAAGAGACTTGCCGGAGCCGCTCTCACCCACTATTGCGAGGCGCTCTCGGCCCAGAGTCAGTGAGACACCGCTGACCGCGTCAACGGGTCCCTGTGGCGAAGGAAAGCGGACGAATAAATTCTCAAGCTCGAGCAGCAATGAATTCATATCTGCTCCTTTTGACGAGGATCCAGTACATCACGCAGACCATCACCCAGAAAACAAAAACCCAGACTCACGACAATGATGGCAATTCCGGGCATGGTTGCGACCCACCACTGATCGAGGATAAAGGTTCGACCACGCGAGATCATGGCGCCCCACTCCGGTAGTGGTGGTTGCGCACCGAGCCCGAGAAAACCCAGACCCGCAGCTGTCAGGATGATGCCTGCCATGTCCAGTGTCACCCGTATGATCATTGATGAGGTACACAACGGCAAAACATGGAAAATGATGATTCGTACATTCGACGCGCCAAGCATTTTCGTGGCGGCAATGAATTCAGAGTGCCGAAATGTCAGTGTCTCGGCTCTTGCAATTCGTGCATATACTGGCCAGGCAGTGATGGCAATAGCAATGATTGCGTTTTCGATACCTGGTCCAAGGGCTGCTACGAACGCCAGCGCCAGAATGAGCTTGGGCATGGAGAGAAAGATATCGGTAAGCCCCATCAAGACCTTGTCGGTCCAGCCTCCAAAGTAGCCACTCACGGCGCCAATCAATAATCCTGCCGGTGCCGAAATGACCGCAACCAGGGCTACGATCATCAACGTGATGCGAGAGCCGTAAACCACTCTGGAAAAAATATCACGACCGAGCTCATCAGTGCCCATCCAGTGATTGCTGCCTGGCGGTTGAAGCCGATTGGATAGGTCCTGTCCTACCGGCGACTCTGGCGCAATCCAGGGAGCAAATAGTGCAAGCAACACAAGCGAGCCAACAATAATGAAACCCAGCATCGCAAGCGGATTTGCAGCCAACAGGCAGACAAGTTGCCAGGCACGCCCAAGATTTGCCTGCCATCGTGATTCAGGCGAATCATCGTTCAACCATGATCGCAGAGTGCTCACTGCTAGCTCCTGGGATCGAGCATGCTGTACAGTAAATCGGAGAGTTTGTTGATGATGATGAATACCGCTCCAATCACCAAGGTCGCACCCAGCACCGCATTCATATCGGCGTTCAATAAAGCCACGGTCAGGTAATTCCCTATCCCCGGCCATGAAAAAACCGTCTCGATCATGACAGACCCCTCAAGTAAGCCCGCATAAGAAAGCCCGATAACGGTGATTAATTGAATACGAATGGGTATAAAGGCGTGCACCCACAAGACACGCCACTCCGGGACCCCCTTGACACGTGCAGTGATGATGTATTCCTGACTCAGTTGTTCCAGCATGAAAGAACGCGTCATGCGAGCTATATACGCAAGGGCGAAAAAGCCCAGAATGGTGGCCGGTAAAACCAGATGACTCACCGCATTCCAGAAAATTTCCGTGTCACCTGCAAGCAGGCTATCAATCAATAGCAATCCTGTGACAGGATCAACGAGGCCATCGTAATAGATACCAATACGTCCGGGGCCAGCGACCCAACCCAGATTGGCATAGAAAAGCGCAAGTCCTACCAGACCAAGCCAGAACGCGGGTATGGCATAACCTGATAGTGCGATGACACGAATACTGTGATCAATCCAGCTGCCCTGCTCTCTCGCCGCATACACTCCCATGGGGACACCCAGACACACACCGATGATAATACCCACGGTTGCCATTTCGAGAGTTGCGGGGAAGACCCTCGCCAGATCACTGACCACTGCTCTATTAGTGGAAATTGAATGCCCGAGATCACCTTGGAAAACACTGGTAACATAGGATAGAAACTGAAAAATCAAAGGACGATCAAGTCCCATGGCAACCCGGGCAGCCTCATACACTTCATTACTCGCGCGATCGCCAACCACCGCCAGTACTGGATCGATGGGAATTACCCGACCGATGAAAAACGTAATAGCGAGCAATCCAGTGAACGTCAGCAAAACGACAAGACAAAAACGCAACGCGCTCATTGCTACTTGCGTCAGGCGATGGCGCTCATGGCTCGATACCGGGCTTGATGAGGCTGAGCTCTCCAATAGAGATTCATTTGTCATACCTTGGTTCTACCACATATCCACATGCTTTAAGGTGCTGTGTCCTGTGCAAACGTTTTTCCCTGACTCAGCGTGTTGCAGGCTCTGGAATTGTCTGATGGTTGCCGCCACTGATTTGAAAAATTATCAACGATAGGTTACAAGATACAGGACTGTCTGGTTCGTCAGTTATTTTTGACGGTACGTTTACAACCACTTATTCAAAGCTTCCAAAGGAGAAAACCATGATATCTTTGAAATCGATGCTTATTGCATCGGTGCTGACACTAGCGGGTTGGCTCGCGCCCCCCGCCTTCGCTGCAACGCCAGGCGATGTTCTGGTTGTCGCACAGAACATCGATGACATCGTTGCGATAGATCCTGCTCAAGCCTACGAATTCTCATCGGGTGAGCTTGTTACCAACGTCTATGATCGACTTGTGCAGTACGATGCAGAAGATCCGACCGTGCTCGCTGAAGGTCTGGCGACCCAGTGGTCCATTGACAAGGACAACAAGCGCATTGAATTTACAATCCGTGAGGGCGCAACTTTTCATTCAGGTAAACCAGTGAGGGCTGAGGACGTGGTTTTCTCCTTTTACCGCGTTATTAAATTGAACCTCACACCTGCGTTCATTCTCGCGCAATTGGGCTGGACGCCTGACAACGTAGCCGAGATGGTCACCAGTTCGGGCAACAAGGTCACTATTATCTACGATGGTGACTTCTCTCCAGCGTTTGTCATGAATGTATTGGCATCACGCCCAGCGTCTATTGTGGATCAAGAAACCGTTCTGGCTAATGAGGTTGACGGCGACCTGGGCAATACCTGGCTCAATGCAAACTCCGCTGGCTCTGGCCCATTCGAAATGGTTGCCTATCGACCGGCAGAGCTGGTTCGACTGCAAGCCAATACCGCCTATTTCAAAGGGGCACCTGCGGTAAAGAGCGTCATTATTCGTCATGTGGCAGAAGCAGCGACACAACAATTGCTACTTGAATCCGGTGACGTGGACATGGCTAAGAATCTGACACCAGACCAGATTGAGTCTCTCTCAACGGACAAGCTGAAAGTGCAGGTATTTCCACAGGCTGCTGTGCACTTTCTGAGCTTCAATCAGAAAACCGAAGCGCTCACCTCACCCGCTGTCTGGGAGGCTGCGCGTTATCTGGTTGACTATGAAGGAATGACCAACTCAATTATCAAAGGTCAGATGGAAGTGCATCAGGCCTTCTGGCCCAAGGGATTTCCCGGATCGTTTGACGAAACGCCGTATACCTATGACATCGACAAGGCAAAAAGCATACTTCAGGAGGCAGGTATTCAAACACCTGTCACGGTGACACTCGATGTCATTAACGCATCGCCTTTTACAGACATGGCCCAGTCCATTCAGGCAAGCTTTGCAGAGGCAGGTATTAATCTGGAAATATTACCGGGCACGGGTAGTCAGGTAATCACGAAATATCGCGAACGGAGTCATCAGGCCATGCTTTTGTATTGGGGACCAGACTTCATGGATCCACATTCGAATGCCAAGGCGTTCGCCTACAATTCTGATAACTCGGATGAAAACTACGCGGCAACGACCACATGGAGAAACGCCTGGGCTGTGCCAGATGACATGAATCAAATGACCAATTCGGCACTAACGGAAGAAGATCCTGCCAAAAGGCTCGATATGTATGTTGAGCTACAGAGGCGTGTACAAGCGGACTCTCCGATTATCATCATGTTTCAGGCAGCGTATCAAGTTGCAATGAATAGCGGTGTTGATGGCTATGTCAACGGCGCAACTTCAGACTTTGTCTACTACCGACTGGTGACCAAAAGCTGAGAGCCGTGTGCACAATCAGAATCTAATGACTATATTGGCAAGGGTATCAGCCTGTACAAAACAGCCTTACTAGTCAGGAACAGCCTTTTAGCCACAACCCGGTCATCTCTTTTCAGATGACCGGATTGTGAGTCACTAACCGACGGTAAACGGAAGGTACAAGCAACTTCCCCTTATACCTACTGATGTCCTACTGATGCGGATCCGCGAGAAACGGAAACGCTTCCACGAATTCCTTATCGTTTGCTGCCGGATTCAGAGCACCAACCAGTGCAGTTGGGGTGTGAGGTGCCGGTTCTCCGGTTAACTCAAGCAATGCTACTGCCAGCGTTACATCAATTACCGGATCAGTCAGTAATCGTCCATTGGGAAAGCCAGCATCTGCAGTTGTATCAATCTTGATAGTGTCAGGAATGATCAGTGGCACGGCAAATTGCGCGCATGTACCCGTCCCGTCTCCCACCACGGTGCATGGCGTAAAGCCGAGGGCCGTCAACTGATCGTCCAGCGCACCGTGTAGGTTTGTCAGGCTGTTGAGAATTTCAGGAACAAACATAGCGGCAGCATCATCCGCCGGATTGGCGTCGTTATACGCATCCTTGCTGCTTATCAAGGCTGTGGCTATAGCAGGCATTCCCATCCGGTCGACACGGCTATAGTCCGATGGTGCAACGGAGTCAAAATCAAAACTCTGCTCTTCAATCACCGGTTGCATGTCGTCAGAATTCTCGTCGTCATCACTATCAGAGCAGCCTGCCAACAAACCACACGTCAGCAGCGTAGTGATCAGTATATTGTTCATCGTATTTTTCATTGACGCTTCCTCTAAAGTGTTGATGTTGTCGTCCAGGTCTGCAGCGCACCGCCACCAGACATAATGGTTTCCACCGGTACTTGAATGGCAATAGCGGTAATGTTCAATCCGGCGACCGCATCTCTGTTCGGATCAAATGACAATATGCCAGTACCGACAGTTGTGTTGAATCCTTCTTGATCAAAGAAGAAGGGATCATCTACAAGACCTGCCCACCCACTGAGTTGACTATTGGATAACACTGTTTCAACAGACCCTTCAAGCGCCTCATCACCGATACCTGAGATCTGCAAACCCCAGTTCCCGTCAGTATCCTGTGCAAAGCGTGCATAGATATTGACGTCGGCTGTAGCGTCCTCAGGAGTCGATGTATCAAAATGAAAACCGTAGAGCACATCGCTGTTGTAAGTTGCTGGCTGGCCTGGTGCCGCAAACGTGCCAAACGTCAGGATCAGATTCAGCTGATCCTCGTCGTGCCAGGCGTAGTAATCACCGATATCTGCGGCAAGCATCGCTGCGGCGGCTGGTGCCTCTTGGTGATCAGCTGCATTTGCAGTTGAAGCGACGAAAATCGAGGCTGCAAGAGCAGCACAAGTAACGCTTGTTCTGTAAAAGGGTTTCACCTTCTTCATGAATATTATCTCAAGTGATGAGTGGATTTGTTCGGGACAATCAAAAACTGCTTTACAACGACTTAGCCTGGACTATTCATGAAACGCCGAATTCTTTTACCGAACCCTTTTCCCGTAGCGAATTCTGTGAAGGAGTGGAATACAGGCTGTATTTCCGACTGAACAGGATTCGCTACGGGGAAAGGGGGCGCGGAAGAATTTGGTGATTTCATGAATAATCCAGGTTAGGTGCTTCAAGACTTGTGAAGCCTTGCATTTTATGTCAAACGGCCTGCTCGCTTACCGACACCCCTACGCCACCGCCAATATCGCGCGTTCAAGGATCTCTGGGGACGACTCCCCCTTGACTATGTAGTTGGATACTGTCTTGCTCTCCAGAGCCCTGGATTTATCATTGGAAGAATCAGACGTAGAATACATCATGACAACAGTTGGGCACAGTTGAATTTCACCGCGCCGACGCTCCATTTCCTCAATAAACTGCCAGCCATTCATTAAAGGCATATTAATGTCCAGAAAGAGTGTCACCGGGGTTGTAATCTCAGGGTGCGATTTTGTGAGTTCAGCTACGGAGGTTGTCAGTAGCTCAAGCCCCTCGGTTCCACTACTAGCCTCCAACACCACAAGAGACAACGTTGTCTTACGCAGATACCGTTTGAGAATAAATCGATCTTCAAAATTATCATCGACAATCAATACAGTGTGAGTAAATTTCATGTTCAGATAGCTCCGCTGGCAAAAAATACACGCCGGTTGGATCTTCGCGGAAGATCCGCAGGCAACTCGGAAATTTTCACACCAGGCGTTACGAAACAAATCTCCAAGGATCTAAAGTAAGATCCTCGCCGACTCTTTATCACCTCATTTTCTTCGCTACGTTTTTTATACCCTAGCGATGCATAAAATTTTGAGTCCAGAAGCTTATAGAGCAGTATATAAGGCGCTGCACGGAGTTTTTACTGGGTTGAGCCTAGTCACTCTAGGTGAGATCCAGGAAAAACGAGTACAGCGTCTTAGATGCTGCTATAGAAGCAGCGAAGCGGTTCTGGGCTGAAATTTTATGTATCACTAGGGTTAACTAACACCCCGCTGTTCGAAGGCGAGAAGACGCTATGCAAGGCACCAAGCCACTATGAAGTTCTGGAATCTGTGTAGCAAGATAGCCAGACCACGACACTGACTTACCCCTAGCCCAGACTTGGTTAAAGGTTCGCAACCGTTCTGCCGATGATACAGGGTGGTTAGAAACACGGTTATCGTGGAAGCTATGAATGAACACCAGAAATTAGTAGTTCTTGTTCAAGAGCGACTAAAGGATGAAAATATCGAACTACCCGTGTTTGACGACATAGCCGTGCGTCTGGACAGGGAAGTCCGTGAAAACAAACTCGACGTATCCTTGATGTGCAATATTCTGGAAGAGGATCCGGTGCTCGTCTCCGAGCTGTTGAGAGTTGCCAATTCTTCTTTCTTTTCCGGCCTTACAACCATCGCAAATATACGCGAAGCGTCTGTAAGGCTCGGACTACGGCAAATCGCTGCAATTGTTTTTTCAGTCAGCCAAAAAAAGATGTACAGTGCATCTAAAGGGTTATTTAAATCTCGCCTTGATGACTTATGGTCTCACGTATCGGCCGTCTCACTGGGATGTCGTTGGGTAGCAGCAAATAGCGGATATCGACAACTGGCTGACGAAACCTTTGTCGCGGGCCTGCTACATGATGTTGGCAAACTCTCAATACTTTGTATCATCGAACAACTCGCTGAAAATGATGCATCACGCTTCAGTAATGACGCTATCGACTTCGCCATAAATGAGCTATATTGCGAGCATGGGGGTGATCTTGTTGATCAGTGGAATCTACCCGAGAGTTTTAAAACCATTGTCGTTCAACAGAATGATGAAACCATAAATCAGTACGACACCATTTTATGCATCATCAGATTGGTAAACAAGGCGTGCTTACTACTGGGAATCAGTGATACGCGACATATTAATGAGACTTCCGACGATCCAGCATCTGCCTTGTCCTCCATGCCAGAGGCTGAGTACATCGGGCTCACTCATGAAGATATTATCGACCTGCTCAACATGCTTGGCGAAATAGACGAAAAAACGAGACGCGCAGCGTAGTGATGAACAGAAAGCGACCCTGGTTTTTTATGAACACTATCGAGAAATTCTGTAACAACGGGCAGTCTGTACGGAAAAATTATAGGGTTGAGCGAGCTAGTGTAGTGTGACCTTCAAACGCTTCAAACAGAGACCACCAAAACGCCCTCAGCAAGGCGCTGTTCGCAGGCAAGGTCGGGATCCTTGTCAAGAACAGCAACGCGGCGGAGGATGTTTTGGTGGTCTCCCGAAGGGCGGCTCGTCCAGGGGGCATCCGCGTTGTTGCTCGCTCTCAAGGTTATACCCGATACCTTTTCGAGCTCGCGCCTAGCGGCTGCCCCCTGGACAAACCGCTGTTTGAAGCGTTTGAAGGTCACACTACACTAGTCTAATCCATGAAAACTAACGTGGCTCGTCTGCAAAGTTACCGAATCCCTCTGGCAACTGCAGTGAGAATTTTTCCAGCAGTTGCTCAATATATCCAGAGGACAGCAGCAGATCATAGTACGATTGATATATAGTAGACACGACTTCATTACTTCGAGCACGGGCATTAAATAGTCGTTCTTCCACATCAATAAGTTCAATGATATTGACTCGTCCCATCTGCAAATTTTTCCAATTTAACCGTTGTAACTCTCGGTTAGCCTTGATTTCGGCCTCTACCGCCTGCAATCCAAGCTGAGAGGCCGTGATACTATTGTACGATTGATCGATTGATCGAAACACATCCCTTTCCAGCTGTAAACGTTCGGCCTCCAGCTCCTTGAGTTGGGCTCTGGCTCTATCAATAGCTCCACGTCTTTCCCCTCCATTGTATAAGGTATAACTGAGTAACAACTTTGCTCCTGCCTTTCCACGAACTTCAGAAGGGCCTCCCTCGTCCTCAACAAGCGATCCACTTAATTCAAAATCAATTGTGGGAAATAAACGTCCTCGCTGAGCGTTGACACGTAGGCGTGTAGCCTCGGCGTTGTAGGCATTGGTAACAAATCCACTGTTTGACCATTCGCCACGATCCATATACTCCGATAACGGCAGTAAATCCAGCGTAGTGAACTCTTCCGGAGACATTGCCCGAAACCTGCGAAGCCCTTGCATCAGATATTCCAGCTCACTGAATGTATTATTCAAGGACGATTTTGCAGTACTGGCAACCCCTTGTGCCGATGCTAATCGCGCACGAGCGAAATCGACTTCGATCTTGCTGGCAGCGCCTGCTGTATACATTGTATTCAGCTTGCTTACCAGACCCTGCATGGTATCAATGAAATCTTCAGCCTGCTCAGACTCTAGTTGAAAGCGCCAATAATCGATATAATATCTGACGACGTCGCGAAAAAGTTCTTCCGCAACGATACGGGCTTCTGCAGACGCAGCCTCGGTTAATGCTAGACTACGTTGGTACTCAGAGCGGGACGCACCCCCGTCAAACACAAGTTTGGCTAATGCCAGCTTGATGTTCTTACCGGTTGTGTGCGCATGTCCTGTATCACTGGTAGGTGCAGGATCATTATGCTCAGGACCAATTCCCGCCGCGACATCAATTCTTGGAAAACGGTAGCTTCCGCGTTGTCTGGCAGATTGCCTTGCTTGTTCGATGCGGGCATCAGCAATAGCAAAATCCGGGCTTTGCAACATGGCGTCTCTGATGATATCGCCAAACAACTTGACATCCTTTTGATCTGCAAGACTCGAAACGCTAGTCATGAGCATCATGAAAAGCAGGCAAATGGACAATCGCAAGCGCGCCATCTCATGGAAAAAGCAAGCGCCGGAAAAAATAATTTTTTTGTCTGAGTTTTTGTTCATTTTATGACATTTATGCTCATTCGCGTCCAATCATCAGAGCCTTCAACTGCTTCCGTTTCTACCACGGTTAAGGTGATGTTCTGCCTGTCGAGATTGGAGTTAAGCAGCGCATTCCGCACGTTTAGCATTCTTGCTACTGCCAGCCGTTTTTCTCGAGTTTGAGTCGATGCATCAGCGTTTTTGGGTGATGTAATCGTCAACTCGATGTTCTCAGAGCCAAATTTATCGAGAGCGTTCTTCACAAATTCCTCGATTCTGACCTCACTTGCTGCGTCAACGGTTATGGCCCCAGGATCGTGAAAGAGAACAAGATCCTGGCCGCCATCCGAGGTTATAACGGCTTGCTCGCTTGCCTGCATTCCGAACGTCTGTGGTGCATCAGCATTTGAGGTAGATTCAGACTCACTGGCCCCATCAGACGAATCGTACATAGCTGCCGCTAACTGGACTTGTTCACGCAGCTCTTCGTTCTCTTGCTTCAGTTCAGCGATGCTTTCAGAGCTCATTGTGCCGGTCATGTCCACCGTTTCATTGGACTCAATGACTTTGCCTTCTACTTTCGCTGTATAGGTAATTGTATGAAAGTACAAAACTGCAGAAATGATCAGCACAAAAAACACAAACATGATAACGACCGCAGATAAAATATCCACGAAACCTGGCCAGGCATTCGCCGCCATATCAGAGCCACTATCAGCGCTCATATATCACCTTGCATACAGCTGAATCGGATAACCGTGTGACTGCCAAGAGCTGGCCAGAACAACAACACAATGCGAACAATTCACTAATCAGCCCTGTGTGCTCACCAGATAGCACTATGCGGCACCTTCATCAGGGTAATTCCCGTCATCACTTCTGCGGCCATATTTTTCGTCGATCAAGCGAACGATTTTTTCAAGCTGTCGTTTTTCCTGAACAATGAAAGGCACTACGTTTTTACTCACTGAATTATCAATATTGTTGCCAATTTCCTGCTTGAGACGATCAGACTCCCGCCTGAACTGGTGCTGAATTTTTTCCTGAGCTTGTGTGTCTCTTTGTACAGATCGTTTTTCTGTCAGGGCAATCATCTGCTCAAGCCGTTTTATCTGGTTTGCAAGCTCCGAGACGTTCGCATGTTCCTTGATCGATAGTCGCGCCATTTTGTTATTTATCCGATCAAGTGACTTACTCAACCGGTCTGACGTCTGCACAACATGACGTGGTATCTCACTCAGTAACGTACTGGACAATCCATCCAGGCCTTTGGTAACTGAGGACTGCTTATCTGCAAACTGGTGCAACCTCTGGTCTAGTGAATTGATTCCTGTTGCGATCTGCGCATGACTATTGACCAGTGTTTCGAGCAGATCAGGTTGCAGTACTGATTCCAGTTGCGCTTGAGTTTCTATGGTCTTTGCAACACCACGATTCAAATCTGACAAACCTTTAGCGAGCGCAGCTTGTTGAATAAACATGGTTTCAGTCTGCTTAATGGCAAGTCGAGAGGCATCAGCACTAATACGTATCGCGTCCACAACATCCGCTAGTTCTATCTGTGCATTCCTGGATGACTGAATAAAACCCACTATCCACGCTTTCAACTCATCATCGGCAACAGCGCCACTGCCTTTGGACCTGCCAGAGGCTCGATTTGCCTGTCCCATACTGGGAATTTGTTCATCCAGCCAACGACTGAAATTTTCTATGAACGTATCCTGAGCGGCAGAAGAAAAATACTGGAACGTACCAACGAGCAAAGAACCAGATAGACCAAAAAGTGAAGAGCTGAATGCCAGGCCCATCCCCTGCAGCGGAGCCGACAAACTGGCAATGAACCCTGATATTCCGTCACCATCACCACCAGAACTCATGTTTGCCATACCTGCCATGGCTTCACCCACAGAATCAATAGTACCTAGCAATCCCAGAAACGTTCCCAACAACCCCAACATTACCAGTAGCCCACTCAGGAAACTAACGCGACTGCGCCCACGGCTCATCCGCGCACCGAGTTTGGACTTGATCATCCGTGCGTCGTTATCAGTGACGTTCAGTGCACCTGTATTCTTAAGGTTGTCAATCAGATTGTGGAAATTCTTGCAGTCCATTATGCTGGCTTGCTTTTCAAGACCAGTATAGAGAGCATCTATTTCTTCATCACGGATTCTGAACTGCATGGATATCACTTCCAGGCGTCTCAGATAAGCCGCAGTTACCCACAGCTTGAAGTTCGAACTTATCGACATGCCAACACCAGTAAGCATGATACCGATGATAAGACCGTTTAAGGGCACATTGGTCAGAAAGGCCTTACTCAGGATAGTGAACCCTACCAGGACCAGAGTACTGACAACAAATGTAATCGTCCATATAGATGGAGTGATAAACCGGAACAACGACAGTTTAAGGAACGGGTGTTCATCGTCGACCTTAAGCCAACGTCTCAGTCGACCATACGGGGAAATCTTCTGCTCCACAGAATCAGTCTGCGCGTTCGCGTCATCAGTGTTATCTTGCTTGCTCATTCTATCCTTCTCTCAACGCAGTACCGCGCAGGCGTGTTAGCGGTTTCAGCAAGGCATCAAGGATACTTATACGACCCGTAAGGATATTGATCTCTGCGGTCATTCCGGGTCGAACGATACGTACATCATCGAAACGATCTGAATCCAGCTCAACACGTATCTTGTAGTACTGCGATTTATCATCACCGGAGAATGCATCCGGGCTAATGTACGAGAGACGTCCTTCAAGTCCACCGTAGAGTGCATGGTCATATGCACTGATATTGGTCATTGTTTTCAGTTCGGGCCACACCTTGCCACGATCCTTGGTCGAGATGTTCCCCTCAACGACCAGCAGTTCACGAGCAGGCGTAATTTCTGCCAAAGGTGCACCAGGCTGGGAAACACCACCTACTGTGTTCACGAATAGTTGATTAACTCGTCCATCAATCGGTGATACGATTTTGGATCGTTCTACTTCATCAGATAATGCCGCCAGTCGTTGCTGAATACTCTGTAGTCCAATCTCAACCTCGTTGAGCTCCGCTCGTGCGATGGATACGTACTCATTTCCTGCCTCAGCGATTTCGCTGGTGGCCTCAAGTTTTTCAGCAACGGCTATAGGTAATTGCATTTCCGTGCTTTTGGCATCTGCCTGTTTTCTAACCAGCTCACCCTTCACCTGCAGATAACTTTCCTCGGATACAACGCCTGAATCGAAAAGGTTTCTTCGAATCTGTGCCTGTCGGGATAACACACCTAGCTCCTTATCGACATTGGCGATGCGAGATTCCAGAGCCATTACTTCATGTTGTTTTTGTTCTTGTCGTGCATCAAGTCCGGACAAACGTTCAAGAAATTCCTGACGCCTTAATACAAACAGCTCAGCTTCTGCGTCAACAATGTCAGGTTGCAAGCGTTTGAGATAGTCAGGAAACTCAACGGTGTTACTGCCTTCAACTTCTGCAAGTAGTCGGATACGCTTTATCATCAGGGCGCTCTGCTGAAGTTCACTTTCCGCCAGAGTGGTTCGCACTCGGGTGTTCGCAATCAGAAACAGAGCATCGCCAGCTTTGACCTGCTTACCTTCTTTCACCAATATCTGCTCTACAATGCCACCCTCTAGATGTTGTACAGTACGCGTGTTCCCGGCGGTAACAACTCGGCCTGTGGCACGTACATGTTGATCTACATCAGACATGGCAGCCCATAGACTGAAGCTGAGGATAAGCGCGACAACCAGCCCAATCACAATATGGCGTCTCAACGAATACAGGGATGCACCGACCAGCTCATCATGAAAGTAACTATCCAGCTTTGTTGTGTATTTACTGTGCTTCATGCGGCAATCTGCTGCATGACGCTGTCGCGCTTTCCATCAGTTACTACACCACCTTTGTCCATTAACACGACACGTTCGGTCAAAGAGACCAATGCGGTACGGTGGGTCACGATAATTAGTGTTCGATCTTTTGAAAATTCTTTCATGCTCCTGACGAAATGTTTCTCAAGAGATGCATCAAGACCTGTTGTAGGCTCATCAAAGACCAGCACTGCCGGATTTCTCAATACAGCCCTTGCAATTGAAATGGCCTGTTTTTGACCACCAGACAGGCTCATACCACCTTCCCCTGTTTCTGTATCAAGGCCAGTTCCGGTTTCCACCAGTACCTGGTCCAGTCCAGACAACTGGACTGCTCTGTTCAGTTCACGCTCTGTGATGTCAGTAATGCCCAAAAGCAGGTTATCGCGCACTGATCCAGACATCAGAAAAGGTGTCTGTGGAATCAGCGCCACGCTGCTACGCAGCCTTGCAACGCACAAAGCTCGATAGTCAAAGCCATCAATACTCATATGACCTTCAAAACCACCTAATGCACCGGCAATGGTTTTCGCTAATGTACTTTTTCCGGCACCAGAGGGTCCGACGAGACAGACGTTTTCTCCTGCTCGTATGTTCAGATTAATCGACTTCAGGGCTGGGCGTGACTTGTTGGGATAGGTATAACTCAATGCCGACAAGACCAGATTTCCCTGCAAAGGTGCATCAGGTACGATGCGACTTGTCGAGGTGTCCAGATCGCAGGTAAATAGTTGATCGATAGCACGTAAACAGTCTCTGCTTTGCGTCCACCGGGCAATCACCGAGTGTAAATTCATAATGGGTGCGATGGTCCTGCTGGCCAGAATAGTACTTGCCACCAGTCCACCAATTGTCAAATATCCACCCTGGATTTGATACACGCCTACGACAACAATCAACACATGATTCGCCTGCATCAGCCCAAGCGATCCATATTGAGCAAACGACATCCAGGCCTGGCTTCGTCTGGACACTTCAGCCGATTGGCCTGCAGCCATTTGCCACCGCCCAAGACTGGAACCCGTTGCATTAAGCTGCTTCAGAGCAGAACTGCCACTAAGCAACTCGATCATCATTGATGACTTCTGCTGAGTGGAGGAGAATAGATCACGAGTGGTACGTTTAATCGGAATCTGGCACAGTAGGTTCAACGAAAGAATACTGAACGCTATTCCCATAGGCACCAATGTCAGAATGGGTGATATCAAATATATCGTAAGCAGGAACAGAAGGAAAAACGGGAAATCGACCAATGCTGGTACAAGCCGTGTCGCGTAAAAGTCTCTTAGACCTCGAAGTTCCCGGAACAGATTACTTCGCTCACCCACTGACAGTGGCATCTGCTCATCACGTATGCGCAACATACGCGACATAAGCTCTCCATCGAACTGAGTCCCTGTACGGGAGGCAATACGCTCGAGTACCGATGATCTGGCTACCTTCAACAAGACATCAAATACAATTGCAAAGGCAACACCCAGAGCAAGGACTGTCAAGGTCGACATTGCAAGATTCGGTACCACAGAGTCATAGACATTGAGGGTAAATAATGGCAGTGCAATCACCAGCAAATTGATAAAAACCGTACAGATAATCACCTCAACAAAACTCGGCGTATACCGTAATATGGGCTGCCAGAACCAGTCAATCGGCCTTTGCCGTTCCATGTGTCCAGTAACCAGCGTTTGCTCCACCGGCCGTGGATTCATCACAAAGACTCTTCCAGTAGACCATTGCGTTAAATGTGCATCGCTTAGCTCCACGGGCAAATCTCCGGGTAAACAGTAGCTTGGTTTACCTTCAGAGACGGGAATAATGACTGCGAATCGGTTTCTTATCAAAGGAACGATCAAAGGCACCTGTGTTGCCATTAAGTCCTCGTTGCTGGTCCGGCAGATGCTAAGTTCAAGATCGAGATGTCTGGCAATATTAGGCAGATCAGACAAGCGCCAGCGATCAGCCGGACTTTCTACGTTGCGAGGCAGCTCGGCGCGCAGTCCCGCAAGGTCTACGCGGTGCTGATGAAACTCCAGCACCATTTCGACGCACGCCAACAGCGAGTCGTCGAACAGGTTTTTGCTGGATGCAGGGTTAGACATTGACGAATCAGTTCCAGTACGAGGTCAATGACCCCACCCGCATACTTCATACCAATACGTCAAAAAATAGCCACATGAACGTTATTGTCATTGTCAACAACAAAGTAACGGTAACCGTTAGTCGGACGGGATCAACCCTGCTTGTAGAACTAGCTGAACAAGTAGGCCGTTTGATGCTTATCACGCGCCAGCGTTTACATTCGCTTATCGACAATGATTTAATGGTCTGATCTGATACCAGCTCAGCACACGGATCAAGTCCTTGCCCTCTCAAAAGCAGCCCAGTTAAGTTCGAAATCAGCTAGTGACACTCGTCCAGCCTTAATGGGTCCCAGAACCAGATTTTCGCTTGAATGCAGCAAATCAATCGCTGCGGGCAAACCCGGTATAACATCAGGTGGTATAACAATCGCACCGTGTTGGTCAGCATGTAACAGATCACCTTCGCACACCTGCAGGCCCATTACCGTAACCGGTGTTCCGATTTTTCGCACATGCACAAAACCATGGCTTGGCCCGATTCCACCTGCCAGAATCGGGAATCCGGAAGGCAAATCATCGAGATCACGCATCAAACCGTTGGTTATCGCTCCGCAAAGACCAAAAACATGCCCGTGAGCATAAGCATGAACTTCTCCCCACCAGGCGCCTATCGCTGCTTTGCCATCAGCATCCTCAATGACGGCAACTCCTGGCCTCGGACCGTCAGCCATGGATCGGAAATAGTCCATTCGTCGTGCACGCAGTACCTCCTTTCCCTCTTCCGGTCTTTCACTGCCGGCAATCGTCGCTGTCCTGGCGAACCCAACCATACAACGCTCTGCGGGCTCAGACCAATACATGGTTTGTCTTGTAAAATCAGCGAACCCGCGTCTACCTTGAGCAACTTCTATAGCGTTGCAAACGGTAGGCGTATCAAGTGTCTTGAGCTGTTCGAGCAGACCTTGTGGAACGTCGTGACTCATAATTTAACTCCCCACTCAAACAACTTGTGATGTAACTCAGGATTCTCAAGCAGGTGATCTGAACAGGATTTGTCAGAACCACCTGCCCATTTATGTAAGGGCATGGTGACAACCGCATGAGTCAGTAAATTCATAAAACGTACGCTTGCAGGAAATCAATCCAGCAACCGCTCACCAGATTTACGATCAAACAGATGTAACATTGCATTTTCACGAGGAGCAAGATGGCATCGTGTATTGATGGATTCTTCGAAATCTGCTGAGCCGCGTGCACATATAGAAGTCTTGCCCTCCCGCACTGTTATAAGTGTGGCATCACCAGTGAGCTCAAGCGCATAAAGACGTCCAGTGATGCTTGCATCCGAGGCGTCCCTGATTTCTACATCTTCGGGCCTAACACCCAAAACAACATCTTTTCGATTGGCCAGAATCACAGGTATCCTTACACCGGCAGCGACAAACACATTATTCGAAACTTCCCCCTCTATGAGGTTCATTGCAGGTGATCCGATAAAGCCTGCAACGAAAAGGTCAGCAGGTTGTGAATATATCTTTTTGGGGGTATCAAGCTGAACTATGCGACCTTCACGCATAACGGCAACCCGACTTGCCAGTGTCATGGCTTCCATCTGGTCGTGGGTGACATAGACCGTTGTTACCCCCAGCTCGTGATGCAAATGCTTCAGCTCAGCACGCATGGTGACGCGTAATTTGGCATCCAGATTTGACAAGGGCTCATCCATTAAAAAAATCCTGGGTGTGCGCACAATCGCACGTGCCAATGCCACCCGTTGCCGTTGACCACCAGACAACTCTGAAGGGCGTCGTTGTAATAATTCACTAAGCTCAACCTTGTCAGCAATTTCCCCTACACGGATAGCTCTGGCCTTTTTGTCAAAACCTCGCAACTTCAACGGATAAGCGATGTTCTGTTCTACGCTCATATGGGGATATAGTCCGTAATTCTGAAAGACCATCGCAATATCCCGATCCTTGGGCGGCTTGTCGTTTACCCGCTGACCCGCTATGAAAATATCGCCCGAGCTAATCTCCTCCAAGCCGGCAATCATCCGCATTGTGGTAGTCTTGCCACAGCCGGATGGTCCTAGAAGAACAAGAAACTCACCATCGTGGATAGTCAGGCTTTGCCTCGCCACGGCTTGAAAATCACCGTAGTGTTTTTCGATATCAACCAGCTGCACTTCAGCCATGTGGTGCCCCTTTGCTATTTAACGGCGCCGGCTGTCATGCCACGCGTAAAGTGTTTCTGGATTATCAGTGCCATGATAAAGATTGGTACCGTAATCATAACGCCTGCCGCGCTCATTAATTCCCAAAGGTCGCCACGTTCAGTTCGAAAGCTGACAAGACCAACAGGCAAGGTGACAGCGTCTCTGCGAGTCAGAATCAACGAGAACAGGAACTCGTTCCACGTCAGAATGAAACAGAAGATGGCTGACGTCAGAATTCCCGGCGCTGCCATTGGCAATACAATGTCACGAATGACTCGCAAACGTGAAGCACCATCGAGCATCGCAGCCTCTTCACTGTCAGTGGGTATAGCATCAATGTAACCTTTGATCATCCAGATAACAAAGGGCGTCACAATAGCCAGATTCACGATGATAAGCGCGATACGGGTATCAAGCAGCCCTAGCGTCCTGAACATCAAAAAGAACGGCAATACAATGACAACAGCCGGTATGAACTGCGTGGACAATATGAGAAAGAAGAGAAATTTACGCCCGCGCACTCGGAAACGTGAGAACGAATAGGCTGCCAATGATGCACAGGGCACCGCAATGATCACCGTTGTTCCAGCAACAACAACTGAATTCATGACCATGGAACCCAAGTTCCATGGGTCTGAAAATACGGTGACAAAATTGCTCAAGGTAGGCGTGAACACAAGCGAAATCGAGTAAGCGTCACGCGGTAGTTTAAAGGCAGTCAGAAACATCCAAAAAATCGGAAATAACACGACGATGGAGATAAACACCAACAAACCACGTTCAGCCCACCATATCAGCTGTTTTATCATGCGGTAGCCAATTTCCTTTCGCCAAGCAGCATCCGCACATACCAGATCGAGATAAACATCATGATGGCAGTAAGAATCCATGCAAGGGCTGATGCATAGCCCATGTCGTACCACTTGAAACCGACGTTGAAAATAAAATAGGCCAGCGTTTCCGTTGACGTGCCGGGACCTCCGCCTGTCAACGTGACAACCTGATCAAACATCTTTAGAGCAAAGATGGTCTTGAGAATAGCAGTGACAGCCAGAACACCTTTCATCTGGGGGAGCACTATTTCGAATATGACACGCATACTTGAAGCGCCATCAATGCGTGCAGCCTCCTCAGTTTCACGCGGAACCGAGGCTAGCCCACCTAAACACATGAACGTCATATAAGGTGTCCAGTGCCAAACGTCAGTCGCGATCAGGATACCCATAGCCAGATCGGGACTGGCCAACCAGGGTGTTCCGGCAAGGCTCGGGAAAACACCGGCAATTCCCTTGGCCAACACACCAAATTCTGGATTAAACATGAATCGATAACTGACACCTATCAACGCTGGACTCATCGCAAAAGGTAGAATGAGTACGATGCGAGTAAACGTGTGCATTTTACCCTTGCGCCTTAGCAAAAGTGCCAAGGACATAGCCAGAACAAGCGTAGTGACCACGCTGATAACAACGAAGACCGTCGTTACCCAGAGCGAATTCTGAAACCCGCTTTCTGAAAAAGCATGCACAAAGTTGTCAAAACCGACAAAAGACCCAGGTCTGCGTTGACGCGTCAGATCCCATTCCCGGAACGCAGTTGCCAACGAATAACCCAAAGGATAGAGCGTTGTCGCCAGGACGATAACGAAAGCTGGAATCAAGAGAATATAGGACAGAGATCGATCCCGCATCGGCTATCTAATCTTGTTTTAGAAGTAGAAAAGGGGGCACGAATTTAATTCACCCCCCCAACGATCTACTTGTTAACGAATACGCTTGATCTCGTCAGCAGTCGTATCAAGCGCTGCCTGAATATCAGACTGTTCACCAGAGGCGAGACTGGATATTGCAGTCTCGAGGACCTCGGAGATCCGCGGCCAGTCTGCACCGAATTCCATTCCCGGTGCGGTTGCCAGCGCATCAGCCGCAGCCTGATGCATGCCACCCCAACGAGCGTTGACGTCTGGGTCTCGCAAGTTGGAAAAATGCACAGCAACTACCTCGCTGAGGTTTTCATCCAGTAGTACATCGCGTTCCAATGCAGGATCTGTCAACCAGCCCAGGTATTCCACAGCAGCATCCTTGTTACGCGATTCTTCGGTTACACCAAAAATCCAGGTATTGGTAAACGTGGTGCGATCAGCCTCACCAACAGAGGGTAATGATGTAAAGCCTAATTGTTCATCGGTCACCTTTGATTGCTCAGGGTCAGTCAATTGCGAACGCACCCACCACCAAAGTGGCAACATAGCAGAGTTACCTTGCTTGAAACTATTTACCGCATCCTGTTCAACAAAGGCTGCTGAACCCGCTGGTACGATCTTGTCTTTCAGCAGCAGATCAACATACTGCTGCGTTGCCATCACACCTGCATCGGAGTTAAAGACGGGATTGCCATCTGTGTCAAACAAATCACCACCATGCCCCCACAACAGGTTTATCCAGACCATAAGATTCTGGCCACTTAACTTACCGTAGGGCAATGCGATAGCAGAAGCCTCAGTGCTGTCCTGTATGGCCTTGCCAGCAGTGACCACCTCGTCCCACGTTGTGGGTGGTTCTACGTCCGCTTTGTCAAGGAGATCCTTGCGATAAAACAACAGTTGAACATGACCACGTACGGGCAAACCCACCAATTCATCGTTAAGATATCCATGCCGCATATGTGCTGGCGGAAAATCCGCCAGATCCACACCTTGCGCAGCGATGCCGTCATCAATAGGCTCCAGCAGATTATCCAGTGAACCTACCCATTGGTCCATCACAGAAACAATGTCATATCCGCCGGTTCCACCGATCATCTCAGCCGTCAGAGCCTCTCTCATATTAGGAAACGGCACATAATCGATCTGAACGTCAATGCCAGTTGCCTCTTCAAAAGCTGCCATACGAGCTTCGTGCGCCTCAAACTGGCTGGATTTGACAATAAGAGCCTTTAATGTCTGTCCGTCATAGGGCTTCCCCGGCGTTGCCTCCCACGCAATTGCCTGACTTGCAAAAAGCACAGAGGCAACGGCGAGTGCACTTGTTCGAATTATCATGTTTACTCTTCCTGTTCGTGGCATTGGCTAGGAGCCTGCTCGGTAGAAATCATAGATTATTAATATTATTATCAGGAATCATGAACACGAGCAGAAAATTTGTCAATAATATTATCGATAACAACACGACAATTGACGTGCAGCTCATGCCGGGCTGTTGATGTATGAGTGTCCAAGGAGAAAATACAAATGTCTGATTCGCTCGTGGATTGTCTGCAGAACGACATCATTTTCGGAATGTACACACCGGGATATCGTTTGACCGAGGATCAGATAATGGCGCGCTTTGATGTGAAGCGACATGCCGTTCGGGCTGCTTTCAATGAATTAAAAATCCGGGGATTACTGGTTCACAAACCAAATCGGGGTTTTGAAGTCATCGCTTTTGAACCCGACGAGGTGGATGCGCTGTATGAAGTACGCATTATTCTTGAAACTGCGGCAGCGCAGAGAACACCCTTACCCGCCTCAAGATCCACGCTTTCAAAGCTCACAGGCATTGCCAGGGCGCATCAGCAAGCCTGTGAAAAAATGGACTTGCGTGCTGTCTTTGCGTTAAATAACGAATTTCATCAAACCGCGTTTGCCTGCTGTGAAAATGCACGGCTAATCGAATTGATTGAAGAGCATGCCAGGGTTGCGCAACCCATCCGAGTGGTCAAATATGACGACTCAGCACATATGCAAGTTATCGTCGCTCAACATTTCGACATCATTAAAGCGCTGGGAGGAACAAGTCAGTCAGCGTATGTGCAGGCCACTCGACAACACTTGCCAGCCTCGGCAGAGGCATTCCGAATTCGCTATGAAAACCGTTTCGGTCAATGAATAGTTCGGGCTATAAAAACTTCTCAAACCCCGGCCAGGCATCCGCCGCCTGTTGTATCAAGCCAAGCTCTTCGGTATCAAGCTCAATGGTACCGGCCAACGCATTAGAGCTTGCCTGCTCCACATCACGCGCACCCACAAGCACATGGCTGACTCCAGGCTGACACAAGGTCCACGCCAGTACCAGCTGCTCGGTACTGACACCTCTATCACGCGCAAGTGATTTGACCGGAGCCAGAACCGTCTGCACGGCCTCCAGTACCGCAGGTGCAAATCGCGGATTACCGATACGCAGGTCATCAGTGCTGAACTCTCTTTTGGCGTCGATCTTACCGGTCAGTAAACCCTGTGCAATCGGTGAATAACATAAAAATCCGAGATCATGCTCCTCACACACAGTCAGGTTTTCGCCATCCTGCTGCCGATCCAACAGGCTATATCGCTCCTGATCAGTGGCTATCGCACCAAGCGTTACCGCCGCCCGCAGGCGTTCAGGGCTTTCATTGCAAAGACCCCATGCACGAATGACACCCTCCTGTTTCAGCGACTCAAGTGTGGCGACAACCGTGTCCAGATCCGTTTCAGGGTCGGGCCAGTGAGTCTGATAAAGATCAATATAGTCTGTACCCAGTCGTTTGAGGCTTTGTTGTAATTCCCATCTTATGGATGACTCAGTAAGGGTGCGATAGATCGTTTGATCAGGCCCCTTGTTATGCAAGGTTGGCGTTTCGATGTCCCAACGCAAGCCACACTTTGTTGCAAGAACAATATCCTCTCTCCGACGCCCCTTGATTGCCTCACCGACGATTTCTTCCGATAGTCCGAAGCCATAAACCGCTGCTGTGTCGATAAGATCAACACCTGCATCGAGAGAAGCCTGTACTGCTTTTACAGAAGCAGTAGCATCTGTCCCCCCCCATTTCCATCCACCGATAGCCCATGCGCCAAAGGCAACGACTGATGCTGGCATTCCATTTTCACCAAGAGACCTTTTTTTCATTTTTTTATCATCGTATTGGGCGAATTCAACCGCGGGCTCCGCGGGTTTTCGTGTTGTTGGGCCGGGCATTTTTTTCAAGCTGTTCAATGATGATACCGGCCACATCCTTGCCACTGGCAGCCTCTATGCCTTCCAGACCCGGAGACGAATTGACCTCCATAACCAACGGTCCTCGTTCTGATCGCAGCAGATCCACACCAGCCACTGACAAACCAAGAACCTTGGCAGCGCTAACCGCTGTCGCTCGCTCCTCGGGAGTAATCTTGACAAGGCTGGCGGAGCCACCGCGATGCAAATTGGATCTGAATTCGCCTTCTGCGCCCTGACGTTTCATGGCTGCCACGACCTTGCCACCAACCACCAGGCAACGGATGTCGGCACCGCCAGCCTCCTTGATAAACTCTTGCACAAGGATGTTGGCCTGCAGACCCATGAAGGCTTCGATGACTGATTCAGCGGCCTTGGTAGTCTCTGCCAGAACGACGCCGATTCCTTGCGTACCCTCCAACAGCTTGATAACAACCGGCGCACCACCCACCATCTTGATAATGTCTTTGCTATCACCAGGCTTGTTTGCAAATCCTGTTATCGGTAGCCCTATTCCTTTACGTGACAGCAACTGGAGTGAACGCAACTTGTCACGCGACCGGGAAAGCGCGACACTTTCAATAAGCGTGTAGGTTCCCATCATCTCGAACTGCCGAAGAACCGCTGTACCGTAGGCAGTCACCGATGCTCCTATTCGAGGTATAACAGCATCGATGTGCTCAAGCTTCCTGCCCTCAAGATGCACCTCAGGCTTGCGCGATACGATATTCATATAACAGCGAAGCACATCAATGACACGAACATCGTGCCCCCGTTGCTCCGCTGCCTCAATCAAGCGCCTTGTCGAGTACAAGCGTTGATTTCTGGACAGAATCGCAATTTTCACGTATCGGCCCCAGAGGCACTTTTTTTATAAATCGCTCGCGCTTTCATTCGTCCTAATGTGTACGACAGATGCGGATTTACCACAATATCTGGCACCATGGATGTTCTGCCCAACAGCATCCGAAACAGCATGTCTGATCGCTGTGCCAGCGTAATTTCCACAGTACGTGTCAATTCACCGATAACAAGTTTGGTAGAAATGAAAAAGCGCTCCTCGGTATGACCACCCGAGTCTGTCACTTTGCGGATATCTACCAACGGCGCAGCACAGCGTCGACTGATGGTGGTCAATCGCTGGATAGGCATGACCGTAAAATTAACCCAGTCGGAGCCATCATCGTGTTTGAAGCGTTCTATGTCCGAGGCATGGATTGCTGATGTACGCGCCCCTGTATCGACCTTGGCCTTGATGGCAGGCAAGCCCAGCTCGGGTAGACTGACCCACTCTCGCCAGCCAACGCTTAAGTGGATTGGAGAACCCTCCGGTTTGTTGACATCCGATTGTTGAGAAGTCACGATCTCAGGCTCTTGGCCAGCGAGTGCATTCGGGCTTGTCATTGATTTACGCATATGAAACGGATCGTCTATTGTCTCACGCCTTTGAGCAAAAAATGCGCACTTGACGATTCGAGAGTAACCACGCGAGCGTTCGGTATGTCATTGGATAGCGCTCTGTCTGTTGCGTCTGCCCCATCAAGGCCATGATCGATCCAGCGTTTTACCAGGCGCTTTTCGAGTGTCTCCAACGGAACGTCGAGCATGACACTGATGTCCAGACAAACACGCAGCTCACGCCAGACGGGACGATTTAGTAACAGATAGTTACCTTCAACCACAACAATTCGGTGATGCGAGGTGACCTCACTCGCAGCGCATCGCGCCAGATCCATCGTCCGGTCAAACACGGGTATGTACACAACGCCCACCGATGCTTCAGCAGAGTCCGGCACCGGGGACGACAAACGTTGCAATAAATGCTGAAAACCAACAGCGTCAAATGTGTGCGGTGCACCTTTCACCGATCGATTTCCGCGTGCATCGAGAATCGCGTTATCCAGATGAAAGCCGTCCATTGGCACGACGACAGCAGCTTGTGTATCAGACAGCTTGCTGTTGAGACGCGTAACCAACCACTCGGCCAAAGTGCTTTTTCCCGAGGCTGGCGCGCCCGCAATACCTACCACAAGGCGTCTTGCGGGCGACAGTGACTTATAAGCCAATAGAATCTGTTCAACCAGCGCATCACGATTAGCCAGTAATCGGGGGTCCGTATGCTCTGAAACTTGTCCCATGCGACCTATGATCCGAATGATTGCCTCTTAATAGACAGGTTTTTTTACCGAATAAAGAATATATCCGGGAAACAACAAGGACGGCAAAAGCCGCCCTTGTCACTATCACTAGTTACATCAGTTGCCACATTGTTCAACAATAGATAGTGGCCTTGCAATACGTTGCTAGCTTGACGCTCCTAGGAGTCTGCGCGGCAGAAAGCGATCGAGCGAGAGTAGTCCAATTTTGAGTCAAATTTTGTGCTCATTTGAGGAGTTTAGCTGGCTAAGTGACGAAAATGAGCGCAAAATTTGGCCAAAAATGGGCTGCTCGTAGCCGATT
>JBGCGC010000161.1:0-45063 GCA_045110475.1 Granulosicoccus sp. | reverse complement strand
CCCGAAGGGCGGCTCGTCCAGGGGTCATCCGCGTTGTTGCTCGCTCTCAAGGTATACCCGATACCTTTTCGAGCTCGCGCCTAGCGGCTGACCCCTGGACAAACCGCTGTTTGAAGTGTTTGAAGGTCACACTACACTAGCGATCGGCGATGCTGAAATGCCTTTGGCTATGTCGCCGGCATTGGGTTAACCTGTGCAGACGGAGCGAATCCCGAACACAGGAAATCTTGAATATTGGACACTCGACGGCTCCATGCTTTCGTAAAGATCGTGGATATCGGTAGCATTACGCGAGCTTCTTCCATTCTTCACATTGCCCAGCCAGCACTCAGTCAGCAAATCGCCGGTTTAGAGGCCTACTTCGGCAAACCGCTGCTTATTCGTTCAAAACGAGGGGTGGTGCCGACTGAAGCAGGCAAGATTTTGTATCGCCATAGCCAACTGATTCTCAAGCAGATGGATCAGGCTAAACTGGACATTTCGTCCACTGATAAAGGAATATCGGGGTTTGTTTCGGTGGGTCTTGCACCACTGAGTGTCGGATCACTGGTTGCTACGCGCTTTATCATGATTCTCAAAAAAGAGCATCCTGGGATCATTTTGCACATCAATGAGAATGTAGGAGCCATCATCAGTGAGATGGTTCTGGCAGGGAAAATGGATATCGCTCTAATCTACGATCCCGGTGGCATTCCCGGACTGGCGTTTGAACCGGTGCAAACTGAAGAACTGTATTTTGTAACCATGGAGGAAGAAAATAAATCCCGTCCTGAAATTACTCTGGTGGATGTTGTTGCCAACCCGTTAATTCTGCCCAGCCAGATTCATACACTTCGTCAAGTCATCGACAGTGCTCTTAACCGGGCTGATCTGGATGCTGAGGTTGTCATGCATACCGAATCCATTTCCATGCTGGCTGGCGCTATGGGGGAGGGCCTTGGATCTACTATCCTGCCTCGCCCCGCTGCTCTGGCTTTGTGCAAAAGGCTACCGCTGGCGAAAAGCTATCGCATCGTTAAACCCAATATGGTGGTGAACATGGCAATCTGCGTATCAAGGCAGTTACCCTTGTCTGAACCGGCAATGATTGTGCGAACGCGATTGATAGAACTGGTTCAACAGATTGCAGATGAAGATCATGCATAGAAATAATCTGTTCGAGTACGTTCGACACAGGCAATTGTGCTTCTTCAAACAGCACACTATCTCAACGACTACATCAGTTGACAGGACAACACTCAGACCCCGGAAGACGGTATTGTTGTATTGAAAAAACTGCTGTTGCCTTGAAGAATCTGACATGGCCTGAATTTACTGCAAAGGAGTTTATAGGCCATGTGACACCACAATAATATAATTCAAAGAATCGGCAATTCCGGCGAGGCGCGTGTAGTCAGCAAGGTAGCGCGATCAGCACCTACCACGATATTCTCCTCGTGAACCATCATTAAACCGTTTCCATAAGATAGTGATGGCTCTATGGTGAGAACCATATTTTCCTCTAAAACGGTTCTATCAAAAGCAGCATGCGAAGGTTGTTCGGTTAGCTGCATTCCCAAGCCGTGTCCCATTCGTCCAACATCCCCACCTACATCGCTCATTTCCGATAATACTGCTGACATGGCAAGAAACAGATCACGGCTTGTATTACCGGCTTGCGCTGTTTCGATACCTGCCTGCGTTGCGCGCCACAGCACATCGTAGGCTTGCTTGGCCTTGTCATCGACATGCCCGACAGCCCAGTTACGGTCGAAATCGCAAAAATAGCCATCCCATGTGCAGCCAGTGTCCATCATAACTACATCTCCGGCCATGATCTCACGCCGCGTCGGTGGTGAAATTACATCAGCATAGCCACCTTGATTCGCTGCCCCAACCAGATAGGGCACATCGTCAGCACCCAGCCCGATTGCCGTACGACGAAACTCGCGAAAAATCTCCTCCAGTGGATTACCCACACGGATAAAATCTGGAGCCTGTGCAAAAGCTGCAGACCCGATGGCACAAATATGCGCAAGCTTATCGATTTCCGCTGCTGATTTGACCATACGTAAACTCTGAACAAGCGGTGTTGCATCAATGATGTCCAGGCCTGGCAAGGCGCTCATCAGCCTCTCATAGTCACTCAGAGGCATGCGCAGCATCGTCTCATGCCCTTTCATGATGCCCAGGCGCTCGCTTCGCTGTGACAGCGGTGACAACAAATCAACCAGTAAACTAATGCCATCATCCTCCGGTGCCGGAGCGCTCCATGTCCGCACATCGCTTAACCAGCTTTGCCGCATAAGCTCAGAACCGATAGCGGGGATGACAGCAACAGGCTTACCACTGGCAGGAACAAAGACGAACCAGGGCCGGGTTGGACTTTGCCAGAACAGTGTTTGAAAGCCGGTAAAATAGCGCACCTCTGGCTCCGTCATCAGCAATAACCCAGCAAGGTTCAGTTGTGCCATCCGCGCCTGAGCCCGTTGCGTGCGCAAGCGAAATTCATCTTTGGCAAATCCACGAGCAGGTGCTCTGGCTTGTAAACTGCCTTGCATGCTCATGTTTGCGGAGCCTGATCAGATGGGGTCAAAAGCGCGTTCATAACAGTAGGCAGAAACTTGACTCACTACGCCTTGTGATGACTTTAAGGCATTTTCCATGTCGCTGTTGCCAGTGCCGCAAGCTTGTCATTTTCATCAGACAAGCGACTTTCCATAAAAGCAATTGAACGGCCCCTGCGAGTAAACCGACCTTCGCAAGTCACTATGCCCTCACTCACCGGGCGCATGTACTGGACTTTCATTTCGATCGTAGCTCCGGGGCCTGCCACCTTATTAACTAGATGGCCCATTGAGATGTCCATAACGGTTGCCATAGCACCACCGTGTAACGAACCTTGCGGGTTTCTGAGCATATCTGACATTGGAAAACTGATCCGGCAAACCTCCTTTTCCGCATCGACTGCGTCAGGCGGAAAATATTCAAAAGACAGGTTTAGAAACCTTGCCAGGAAGAAGGTCTCGAAGGCTTGTGCATGATCATTGAGTATCGTATCAAGGTGGGCGCGCGCGGCCTTTTCATCGACACGATTTGGGGCTTTGTTACTCATCATGCATTCTCATCTCTTTGATAAATCCAATTTTGACATCATTTTTTTTCTTGGATGAACTGCAAAGGCTGTCCATACAAGCCAGTCCGATATAGGAATTGTTTCAACCATCAATCTCATACTCGGCAATAAAATCCTTGTCTGGTGTGACACCAATGCCTGGCTCGGTAGGCACACGAACCTTGCCATTATTACGCTTCACCTGAGCTTGAATATCCAGAGGTTCAGCAAGCAATTGGTCACGAAATCGATTGTCTGTGGTATCGAACTCCAGCATCGGCTCCCACGGGTTTAACCCACCGGGTAACGCAGGCATGGCAGCAAGCAGTTGCAGATTAGCTGCAACCGCAACTGCCGAACCCCACACATGATTGACTACAGGAGTGAAGTGCGCATGACATAACGCAAGCACCCGCAGATACTCACTGATTCCACCCAAGGCACACACTTCGGGCTGGGCGATATCAAGGCCTCGATTGCTCAATATGGATTGCCAACCCCACCGGTTAAATTCCGCTTCACCGCCCGATATATTAACCTTTAAGCCTGCGCGCAGTTCTCTATAGCCAGAAAGATCCTCAGGGGCTACTGGCTCCTCAAACCAATATGCGCCCATCTCTTCAAGCGCTCGGCCTACATAAAATGCATCTGATGTGGTGTAGCAATGATTGGCATCAACCATAAACTTCGCATCACCTACCCCTATGGCCACAGCCTCACAGAGCTTTACATCTGCGCTAGCTCCCAGTCCGGTCTTCATCTTTGCGCCGCAGAATCCAGCATCAATAATTGCTGCGGCCTCATCAGTAAAACGAGCGACATGATCCTCGACACTTTCACGCTTTAACATCATGCCGTAACCATAGGCACTGACTTCAGTGCGGTGTGCGCCGCCAATTAACTTATGGATAGGCTGACCCATGATCTTGCCAGCTATATCCCACAAAGCGATATCGACACCTGACAATGATTGTATCGGCATTCCCTTTTGTCCGTGATCACGAAGCAGGTTATACACCTTGTGCCATATGACATCGCGGTCGAGCGGATCATCGCCCAGAATAATTGGCTTGATCACTTTTTCAACAATGGCTTTGTTGGCTATGGCTATATTGCCGGGGCCAAAGCACTCACCCCACCCGGTTACACCCTCATCAGTAGTGACCTCTACCAAGTGAGCCGTCCGTTTTTCATAGAACTGCTGCGAGTAGCCTAACTCACCCGGAAGCTCGTACTGGAGAACATGCGAGCGCACGTCGACAATCTTCATACCTGACTACCTGAATCGTGTGTGTGAGTTTGGATTTCATGCCATCACCTCTGTGCCGTACAAGAGCCTGCATCGTTGAGTTTGGCAGATCCACAATAAATGAGTACCAGACTATAAATCCAGCGTGGCCCACTAGAGCTTGACACGCGCCCAACCTTACCCCGAAATTATCATTCCTACAACGTTAACGGCTAACGGCTTGTACCTTCAGCGAGCTTTCCTGATTACTCTTGTCAAGAAAACCCGCTATATCTTTCAAATCTATTTTGTGAGATACGAGCCGTTCGATATCGGGACCTATCTGGTCTATCACTTTTAAAGCCTCTGGAATATTATGATTAAGTGAGTGAGTACCAGCGATTCGAAGCTGTCTGCGAAACACTTCGTGGGGCGAAACGGAAATCTTCTCTCCAGGTGGGCAAACTCCAAAATACAAAATACTCCCGCCGTTCGCACAATATTTTATGAGTTTTTCAGCGACAGCTGGCACTCCGGTAGCATCAGCGACAAAATCAAATGATTTTTCCATAGCGACATGATCACGAGCGGCATGAGCGGCTTTGAAACCAAAGGAATCAACTAGCTCCAGCCGCGATTCATCGATATCAAGCATCGTGATATCAACGACACCGCGAGTGCGTAGTGATAGTGCCATCAGGACTCCAATGGGTCCTGCCCCGAAAATCAACGCATTATCCATTGAATCAGTATCGACTGCGTCAAGACCGTTCAACACACAACCGACAGGTTCGGCAAGCGCTGCCACCTCAAAAGACATATCAGGCATCGGCACAATATTATCTTCATGGACAACACTGAATTCGGAAAATCCACCATTCACTGTCACGCCGTAGGCACCTAACTTGTCACATAGATTTGTCAGTCCCTTCTTACACGCCTTGCACTGCCCACAGTGGATATTCGGGTCGACGACAACCCGATCACCGGATTTGAATTTTTTAATGCCATCACCCGTACTAACAATTTCTCCAGCATACTCATGACCGGGCACCAATGGATAGGTAGAAGTCCCATACCTGCCATAAAGTACATCGATATCCGTATGACAAATTCCACTCGCGCACACTCGGATGACCACCTCATTCTCAGCAGCAACCGGTTCGGGCAAGTCACCAACACTAACTATTCCGTTGCTTGGGTAAAGGATTGCTTTCATCATCAATTCCTGCTGGTCAGTGTTAATCAGGTTTGCTTCGATTGTGTTGCAAATCGGCAGTTAAATTGCCTGATTGCAAAAGACAGGCGCGATGTAATCAATATCTTCTGCCACGATATTTTCAGGACATCAAAAGCCAGTTAACTCATCCACTGCCCGCCATCTACATTGTAGGTTTGTGCAACGATATATCTGGCATCATCAGTAGCAAGAAATACCGCCATACCTGTAAGATCTTCAGCGACACCCATACGCCCGAATGGAACTCCCTCACCAACCTCTCTCTTCTTCTGTCCGGGTGCCTTGTTTTCGTATTTTGCAAATAAAGCGTCAACACCGTCCCAATGTTCACCATCCACGACACCGGGCGATATTGCATTGACATTTATACCGTGTTTTATCAAGTCCATACCGGCAGATTGTGTCAGGGATATAATAGCGGCCTTCGTTGCGCAATAAACTGCGACCAACCCTTCGCCACGCCGTCCTGCCTGACTGGCCATGTTAATGATTGTCCCACCCTTCCCTCGTTCAATCATATGCCTGGCTACAGCTTGCAGAGTAAACAGGGAACCCGCAAAGTTCACAGCAAATACACTGTCATAATCCTCACGCTTGATGTCGACGATAGGTGCCGCTGTAAATAGCGCTGCATTATTCATGAGAACATCTATCGAACCCAGCTTCTGAACGGTTTCAGCAACCGCCGTATCAATGCTCTCCTGTTTAGTCACATCCATGTGTACAGCAACAGCACTGTCACCGATTGCATCTGCAGTCGCTAACGCAGCATCCAGATTGATATCTGCAATGCACACTTTTGCACCCTCCAATGCATAGGCTTTTGCAAACGCTGCTCCAATACCACGCGCCGAGCCTGTGATAAGCGCGGTCTTACCCTCCAGCCGTCCAGAATCACTCACGATATCGCTCTTCCATTTTCATCTAACTGATAAATTTGTTTTGGTTCGTAACGCGAAAATAACCCGGCACTACTCGTAATCTACATCAGTTGCAACAAGTGAATGTCACCATTAAATTGGCACTTGAGTACGCGCGATTTTTCCACGGCTGTGTTATGTCCAGCATAGTGAGCGCTCTTACTTTACTGCACCAAACGTCAATCCTCGTACAAGCTGCTTCTGGCTAAACCATCCCATAATGAGTATCGGCGCAATCGCCATTACTGATGCAGCGCTCAGTTTTGCATAGAACAACCCTTCCGGGCTCGAATAACTGGCGATGAATGCTGTAAGCGGTGCCGCTTTTGCGGATGTCAGGTTAATTGTCCAGAAGGCTTCGTTCCATGCCAATATTATGTTCAGCAGTACCGTAGAGGCCATGCCCGGGATCGCCATGGGAGTTAGCACATAAAGGACTTCCGCTTTTAACGATGCACCATCCATCCGAGCAGCTTCAAGAATCTCGTTGGGAATCTCTTTGAAGTAGGTATATAGCATCCAGATGATGATCGGCAGGTTGATCAACATCAAGACAATAGTGAGGCCAAACCGAGTATCCAGCAGTTGAAGATCTCGGAACAGGAGATAGATCGGAACAAGAACGCCAACCGGTGGTAACATCTTTGTCGACAACATCCACATTAAGACGTTTTTAGTATTTTTGCTTGGCACAAACGCCATTGCCCAAGCTGCGGGAACTGCCACTAACAAACCCAACAGCGTAGAACCGACGGAAATTATCACCGAATTCATGAAATGCTTGAAGTAATCAGAACGCGCTTGAACCGCACCAAAACTTTCTGTCGTCCAGCCAGAGCTAAACAGTACTTCCAGAGGTGCCCTGATTGCGTCTTCTTCGGTTTTTAACGAAAGAACCACAATCCAGATGATCGGAAAGAACATGACGAAACCCAATGTTCCCACCACAACAGTGTTAAAGATTTTTTCCCGATTCGAAACAGCGCGTGCCATCAGCCTACCTCCCTATGCATCGAGATTTTTTCCGATCATCCGCATCAGGAAGATCGCAACAATATTGGCAAGAATAATGGCGATAACCCCACCGGCACTACCCATCCCCACATCATACTGAAGCAACGATGACACGTATATCAGATACGTGAGGTTAGTAGTCGCGGTACCCGGCCCACCATTAGTCGTTACCAGAATTTCTGCAAAGATGGAAAGCAGAAATATTGTTTGTATCAGGATAACAACTGTAATAGCGCGCGCCATATGCGGCAACATCATATACTTGAAGCGGTTAAACCAATTTGCGCCATCCATCTCTGCTGCTTCGAGCTGTTCTTGATCCAAAGACTGTAAAGAGGTCAACAAAATCAGTGTTGCGAATGGCAGCCACATCCATGACACGATAACAATTATTGATAGCAACGGTATTTGACCAAAGAAGTCGAGAGGCTGCATCCCGATGGTCTTGGCAAGATGGCCAAATATCCCGTTCACCGGATTCATGAACATGTTTTTCCAGATCAATCCAGATACGGTGGGCATTACAAAAAAAGGCGCAATCACCATTATCCGTATCACACCTTGTCCGAACATCGGTCGATCAAGAAGCAATGCGAAGCAGATGCCACCAATGGTTGTGATTGCAAGAACACCACCAACCAGCAACAACGTATTGACTAGCGCAGCATTGAAACTGGGGTCGGTAACAAACCAGTAGTAATTTTCCCAACCCACAAACGGATTGCCGCTTCCCGGCTGCAACAAGTTATAGCGCAGGAAGGAAAAGTAGAGCGTCATACACAGCGGCACAAGCATCCATCCCAGCAGTAACATCACTGCTGGTGAGATCATCAGTCTAGCGGCAGATTTTGAAGCTTTGGTAGCCAATCAGATCCCCTTTTTAGCTTTTGTACTCGCACCGGCGCGTAAATGACTCTGATCGCAGAGCCTGCCGCCCCTAAAATCCAGAAGGTCGGAGTGTGGGCCAAAGCATCGTAGCTTCAGCCCACTTTGCATCACAAAGTACCTACTTGATGTAACCGGCTTTAGTCATTTCGCGAGTTGCGAACTTCTGACTGTTAGCCAACGCATCCTCTACAGACATCTGTCCAGCCAGCGCTGCTGCAACCTGTTGACCTACATAGTTACCGATGCCTTGGAACTCGGGGATCGCTACAAATTGCACACCGGTGTAAGGCACTGGATCACGGGTTGGATCAGCAGGATCGACTGACAGGATTGCCTCGACGATCGTGTTTGCAAATGGCGCTGCTTCCAGACGACGTGGATCTTCCTCTACAGACTTACGCGTACCGGAAGGAACAGCTACCCAACCTTTCGATTCACCAACCATCGCAAAGTACTCTTTGGATGTTGCCCACTTCAGAAAACTCTTGGCGGTATCAACTTTCTTTGAACTCTGTGGGATAGCCAGCGCCCACGACCAGAACCAGCCTGTACCTTTGTCAGTCTCCTGCTTGGGAGCTTTGAAAAAGTCAGTGGTATCTGCCACCGTCGAAGTTTCAGGATTGCGAACGTCACCCGCTGCTGAGGTAGCATCTACCCAGGTGGCACATTTGCCATCCTTGAACAGAGCGCGATTCTCGTTGTGCCCATTAGCAGACGCACCCGGAGGGCCAGAGGCGTTCATCAGATCCACATAGTAGGTAATTGCGGCATTCCACTCGGATGAGTCCAACTGCGGGTTCCAGTCTTCATCGAACCAGCGCCCACCAAATGCATTTGCCACCGTACCAACGAATGCCATATTCTCACCCCAGCCAGCTTTTCCGCGCTGACAGGTACCGTATACACCGTTGTCCGGGTCATGCAGTTTTGCAGCCATTTCGGCAAATTCCGTGTAGGTAATTTGCTCTGTTGGCACCTCGACACCAGCAGCTTCGAAAAGATCTGTACGGTAGAAAGTGAATGATGTTTCAGAGTACAGCGGTAAGGCGTACAAACTTCCATCTGCAGACAGACCGTTTCTCACCAATGGAAATACATCTTCCAGGTCATAGTCAGCGTCATCAGCGAAGTCGTCCAGTGGTGTCAGCCATCCTTTAGCACCCCAGATTGGTGTTTCATAAGCACCAATGAACATGATGTCAAAAGATCCGCCCCCAGTTGCAATATCCGTAGTTGTTCTTTGACGAAGAACATTCTCCTCCAGCACAACCCAGTTAATCTTGTTGCCGGTTGATTCCTCCCATGCTGGAGCAAGCTCTTGCATGGTGATCATGTCGGCGTTATTAACAGTAGCAATCGTTATTTCTTCAGCGCTGGCACCATGAGAGACTGACAGACTTGCCATGACTCCCAGTGCGGTTAGTGTAAGTGTATTTTTCATGATTCCTCTCTTTTCAAGTTTAGGTACACAGCTTTACCTGGCAAAACGGCTCATAACAAGGTGAGGCTGAATTACAAACGCCGGTAAAGATAAAATTCATGCAGACTCTCTCAGGCGCAGTTCTGCATTGAATGTTCTTACGACCCCCTGGCCATCACGTTTGCCGTTGATTATCTGATCAAATATCTGTTCTACTGCGGCTTGCCCCATTCCATCGGTATTTCGCGACACGGTCGTTAGAGCGGGATACACGTAAGCCGACAGCGGGTGATCATCATGCCCGGCTACTCTGAATGATGATTTAGAACTTTTATTCGGTAGCAAATGATGTTTGTTTGCTGCTCGAAGAACGCCGATTGCCAGCCTGTCGTTCGCGCAGAGCACCGTACTGTCAGCGTACTCTCCTCTCGCAAAATATTTATCCATGGTTTCAAAGGCAAACTCTTCAAAATTCCATACCGAGCTTGCCGTTTGCACGGGAATAATCTCTGGTTTGAATCGCAATTTTTTCGCGCTACTCAAGTAGGCTTTTTCCCGTTCAAGACTATTACTGTTAAGCCTCGGCATGCCAAAGAAAACAGGAGGCGCTCCAGAGCCATGCAAGTACTCGACGATCAGGGATATGCTCTGCTGGTTATTGGTACCGACAAAATCAATATCATTAAAGCTACCTGGACAGCGCGAATCGATAAATACAATAGGCACATCCTGTTTTAACCCATCAATTATTCCGTGAGAGCTGCTTTGTCCAATTGGTGCTGCAATGACACCATCAACACACATGGCGGCCATATTCTGAAGTGCTTTTTCCTCCAGCGCAGAATCCCCGTGAGCACTGTGTAAGACAGCAGCGTAGCCATGTTGCAGCGCCGACTTTTCAATGGATTGGATGAGCGTTGTGAAAAACGGGTCGTTCAGGTAAGGAACAATAACGCCGATGGTTCGAGTCGACCGGCGGTTCATATTGGTAGCAAAGTAATTTGGCACGTAGTCAAAATTGCACAGTGCTTCCTCTATCCGTACACGAGTCTTTGAGTGCACGGAACCTGAATCCTGAAAGTACTTGGACAATGTGGGACGTGATATGCCAATGGTTTCAGAAAGCTGCGCCATAGTGCGTATCTTAGTCTTGTTGAGCTCTGCCGAACGTGCCATTGCAACATCCAATCCCCACAGTAAGTGCAGCGTCCTATCGGGGTGTCCGATTTGAACTGGGAGACAACGTACACCATTTTTTTACGCGTGTAAAATCTAATTGAAATCCTCTGCCCAATCTGACAAGTTAATACCTCAACCGACGACGGAGCACTAAGTGACGAATACCACCATTATCGCTGCAGGAGAACTACTGGTGGAATTTGTGTCCCACCAAAAAGGATGTGAGCTTAAAAAAATGGCTGAATATTCTGGCCCCTATCCGAGTGGAGCTCCAGCCATATGCATAGATCAAGCGTCCAGAATCGGGGCCACTACCCGGATCTTTGGCGCTGTTGGCGATGATAATTTTGGCAAGGCACTGACTGACAGGCTTGCGGCGAACGGGGTAGGCACAGAGGGTATTTTCAGTGTTTCAGGAAAGTCTACCGGGGTCGCGTTTGTATCGTACTTCAACGATGGTAGTCGAACTTTTATCTTCCATTTAAACAATACCGCTGCAGACTCGATAGATTTCGATTCGATTTCCTTACCAGATGAACCTGTGATACTGCATATATCAGGATCATCATTGGGCAACCCGAAATTGCGAGGCGTCATTGAATCAGTGGCGAGTCAGGTTCTTCAATGTGGTGGAAAAATAAGCTGCGACCCCAACGCAAGACCTGAACTAATGAGTGACCCTAGCGTCAGGACTTCTCTGCTTCACTTGGTTGAAAGAAGTAGCTTTCTCTTTCCAAGCGACGTCGACCTCAGGTATCTGTACCCTGATAAATCATTGGATGACGCTGTAAAAACTCTCCTGGCAGGAAGCGCGGATACCATCGCACTTACACAGGGTAAACTGGGATCCACGATTTACAACAAGGATCATGGCAAGTTTAAACTTACCGGCCATGTGGTTGATGAGGTAGATCCTACCGGCGCGGGAGATTGCTATTGCGGTACTTTTCTGGCAATGGTCGTCGCGGGAGAACCAGTGGATCTATGCGGTCGATATGCTAACGCAGCCGGTGCCATGGCTGTTACAAAGCGAGGACCTATGGAAGGAAACTCGAACCTTGGCGACATTGAATCATTTATCAGAGACAATCCGGCAAAAAATGAAACGTGACTGCGACCTTACAGACTGCAAACCATGACAAACATTTACTCGTTAATTGAAAATAATCGTCGGGGTAATGCCGGCGGCCTACCTTGCTTTTGCACGGCAAACGAACACGCTATTCGAGCAATCTTCAGGTATGCAAAAAAACACCAAACACCAGCAGTGATTGAAGCAACGTGCAACCAGGTCAATCAGGATGGTGGTTACACTGGCATGAAAGCCGATGAGTTCGCAGCCTGGATAACGTCTCTGGCTCGGGAATACGAGGTAACAGACGATAAAATCATAATGGGCGGTGATCATCTGGGGCCTAACCCCTGGCGTCAGCTTGATGCAAGGGAGGCAATGCAAAAAGCGCAGGTACTGGTCAGAGATTATGCAGCTGCAGGATTTCGAAAGATACATCTAGACGCTTCCATGGCCTGCGGCAACGAGCCAACACCCTCTTTTGTGCAGGTAGCAGAACGGGCGGCCAGCTTATGTAAAGTAGCAGAGCGCTACTCACCGCATCCTGATAAGTTGATCTATGTAATAGGCACTGAGGTTCCCATTCCAGGGGGTGAAACGGATAACATGAGCAGTCTTTCAGTCACTACCGTCGACTGCCTCCATGAAACGATCGACACACACCGTACGGCGTTTAAAAAAGAGGGGCTGGATCACGTCTGGCCGAGGATTACATCGGTAGTAACGCAACCAGGCGTCGATTTCAGCCATACAGCAGTGCATCGCTTCGACCTCACAGAAGCAAAAGAACTAACAACTGCGGTAAGATATATTTCACAAATGACATTTGAAGCCCACTCAACCGACTACCAACCTACACAAGCATTACATCAGCTAGTTGATCGACATTTCTTTTTTTTAAAAGTTGGACCGGAGCTGACGTACCGAATGCGCGAAGCAGTATTCGCACTGGCACAGATAGAAAAATTGCTGGTTAGCAAAAGCAGGCAATCGGATTTGGTAAACGTGATCAAACAGGCAATGACAAAAAATCCGTCTGATTGGATTCAATACTATCAAGGTGATACTACAGAAGTAGAGCTGCTTAAACAGTACAGCTACAGTGACAGAATTCGTTACTACTGGGCAATGCCTGAAGTACGAAAAGCATTGGATACTCTGTGTTCAAATATCAACACCACCACGATTCCGGAAACAATCATTTCACAACATTTCCCTGCCAGGCAATTTGGAAACCTGGCAGCTACAGCAGAGACACTAATTCAGGAGCATGTAGGGTTATGTGTTGATAGATACTACGGCGCATGTGGATATCAGATGTAGCAGTCGTCTTTGGCCAGAACACTACAAGCATTCTCTGTACAGGTAGACAAGCGATAGATCAATAGAAGTACAAGTGGATATTAAAAGACAGCGCAATGTCTGACCGACTAACCGAACTGCCGACAACGAACAAAGCTACGGTACAAACCATTCCCGCGCAGGCACAAATCTTTGTATGCCATGCATGGATCTCCGCCCGCGGAAATGACAAGGGTTTTCAAATCGAGAATATCTAGTGGGCCACGCGGGTAATTCGTCAATACATGTCGTCACATTTCGTCCCCATCGCCGCCAGCCCAGCGTTAGAAAAGCTCCCCGTACACCCAATACGCGTCGCTTTTCTGCCTTGTTCTGACGACAGTGGAAACGAACTGTCTGTTACCGAATTACCCGCGTGACCCACTAGCCTGGATTAGACAAAATACCGACCAAAACTGATCATTCAGCATCTGTCAGATCAAGTCCAAGTTTTTAGATGCAGACCTTCAAGAGACCTAAATTCCGAGACAGCTTGAGCGATGATTATTTATTCCTTGCGTTAAAAAACCGTTTTCAGTAATGTTACGCAGATCCCGTTTCAAAAGTGTAGTTCGCCAAAGCTCTGCTTTTTATTAATTCTTCGATAGAGTGAGTCTAATGGCATTTGCAATATCACACGAATGCAGCTGCTCGGCATTCCATAAAAATGGTGCTCGAATATGAAAATTATTTCTATCACGTCGACGTCCGCTCAATCCTTCTCAACATTCTTACTCGCATTGTCTCTGGCCATGAGTGCGTGGTCAGATACCACTGATGTCAAGACGCAAACTATTGTGGAGGTGACGAAAGAGGGAGAGCATTGCGAACAAGACCCAAATTGCTTCAATCGCTATCATCCCGCCATCCAGCCTGTCGCCACAGCTAACCCTGGCGATCTCATTGTTGTTCATACGCGTGACGCGCTGGATTCAAACCTGACCATCGATTCAGAGCCAAAAGATGTCCTGGCGATCGACCTCAACCTTATTCATCCCATGACAGGCCCTATTCACATTGAAGGTGCAGTGAGAGGTGATGTTCTGGCAGTTCAACTAATAGATATAATCCCCGATGAGTACGGCTACACCACACTGATACCGGGATTTGGTTTTTTGCCCGACTTGTTCCCCGAACCTTTCGTCGCTAACTGGGCATTGAACAGCCTGGAAGCAGTATCAGCAGAAGTCCCCGGGGTACGAATTCCCAACAATGCATTCATGGGAAGCGTGGGCGTCTTGCCTGGCGAGCCTGAGGTAGAAAAATGGCTTAAGCGTGAAACAGAGCTGGCAGCGGCTGGTGGTGTTGCGTTGCCCCCTGAAACAACCGGCGCCCGTCCAGCCGATGTTTGTGGACCGAACGGAAGCCATAAAGATCAATGTTTACGAACCATCCCACCACGAGAAAACGGTGGCAACATGGACGTTCAGCAAATGGTGGTAGGTACCACCCTACTCCTGCCGTGCTTCATCGATGGCTGCGGATTTTTCATCGGGGATGTGCACTACGCGCAAGGCGATGGAGAGGTGGCTGGAACCGCAATAGAAACCGGAGCCGTGGTCACGGTGAAAACGTCCATCCGCAAGGGCATGGGATCACTCATCAAACAGCCACATTTCGAAGGCGGCGCTCAAATCAAAGCGCTGGAACCAGACAAGTTTCATGCAACCGTCGGATTCCCCTTCAAGGAGGCGGGAGAAATTCCACCTCAGTGGACCTACCTTGATAGCGAAAAGATCAAGCCGTTGTCACAGCTGTCTAACGACATTACTTTAGCCGCTCGCAACTCTCTGCTACAAATGCTTGACTGGTTGCAAGCCACCAAGGGCCTGACTCGCGAGCAATCGTTTGTCGTGATGAGCGTAGCATGTGATTTGCGCATTGGAAACGTGGTAGACGTACCAAACTACGTTGTGTCTACCATCTGTCCATTGGAAGTATTTGATGAATAGTTTTGTTTATCAGCTATAGAGGGCCAGAATGTTCATTCCCACAGCCTCAAGATACAAACGCCTGTTGACCAATATTGGCAATAAACAGCGTATGTTGTTGCTTATCGTTACACTTCTGCCCTTCAACGCTCTCAACGCCCACACGCCTTATGCCCAGTGGGATGCCTATCGAGTAAGGCATCTCCAGGTATTGACAACACGAAGCGATCTTCAGGCTGATGCAATTGCCGACAAGTGGGTTGCAGTATTAGCCGAACACTTGCCCAAATCCAAAGCTGTTGTCAGCCGCGCCAGGAACTTTGTGCGAATGGCAAGTCTGCTAAAGACAGATCAGGCCAAGGTAGCCGTGCTGTCATCTGGCGATGCCAAAGCGATGTTTGAAGGTACTGCCCCGTTTGAGGAATTTGGGCCTATCAAACTGCAGGTTCTGTTAACTGATGGAGCTTATTTGTTGGTGACCAGAGCAGACTTACCAGAAAGTCACGGTTTTTTGATGGTGTCCACCCTGCTCGATGAAGAAACCGGGTTGAACCTAGCAGTGCCCGATACGGGTATTCATGGGATGAAGGTACACGCTGGGGCGCTTGCGGCCCTCGATGAACACCATGAGTTAAACCAACAATAGTCGGAAACTTACAGCAATAAATAGTTTGCCAACAACGCCAAAAAAAAAGCGCTAGTCCGGCAAGCCCTGAACGCCAATTGTTGCGCCTCCCATGCTTCCAGAACTTAACATATCGACTTACCTGGCTGATCCAACTGCCAAACGTGCGTTGGAATTCATAAATCAGCTACGCGAAACCTGCCACGGGTCAGGATTTTTTTATCTGACAGGCCACGGTGTCAGCGAGCAAGCTAATCAAGCGACAATTGCAATAGCCAATCAGTTTTTCGACCTTCCACTATCCGAGCGTGAAGCAATCGCTATTGGTAGATCCGCCGGATTCCGTGGGTACACTCTGCTAAAAAATGAGCGCACTAATGGCCGTGTTGATTGGCGAGATCAACTGGACGTGGGCCCGGAAGAACCTGCGCCTCGGCTTTCCCCCCATGACCCACCCTGGCAAAGACTGCGCGGCCCCAATCAATGGCCTGCCAGCCTGCCTGCCATGTCGACAACCATAAACAGCTGGATGGCACAAATGCAGCCTGTAGGACTGGCGTTGATGAGAGCTCTGGCCGTGGGTCTGGGTAAAGAAGCTGACTTTTTTGATAGCAGAATGGCACCTGATCCCTACACACGCGTCAAGATCATCCGCTATCCGTCGCAACCGGAAGAAGGTGGCAGTGGTCAAGGCTTAGGTTTGCATAACGATTCAGGTCTGATCACCATGATTCTCCAGGATTCCATTCCCGGTTTGCAGGTTATGAGCGATGGCAAACTTGTGGACGTCGAGTGTCGGCCCGGTACATTTGTTGTCAATCTGGGTGAGATGATTCAGGCAGCAACCAATGGCTACCTGCGAGCGACCGCACATCAGGTGGTTAGCCCTCCACCAGGCAAACAACGCATATCCATAGCCTACTTTATCAATCCCAGGCTGGATGCCTGCTTTGACCCCATTGAGCTACCTGCTGTATTGGCAGAGCAAGCCAGTGGCACTCAGAATGCGGACTCCAGTAATCCGGTCTACGCATCTTACGGCACCAATACCCTAAAAACCCGCATGCGTTCCCACCCGGATGTCACAGCCAGGTTCTACTCTGATGTTCAGCTCGCCGGCGTTGATTAGCTGGGTTAGTCATGTTACTGAACAACAAATGTCTATTGGTCACAGGTGCGAGACGTGGCCAACTAGCCTATACAATCGCACCTACGTAGATGCGTACCGAAATGGCTGAAAACCATAAAGCAGCTGTAGGGAAGGACTCTATAACTGCTGCCCTGCCCATGCGAGAAATTACTCCGGCATCTGATGTCGCCGAGACCGATGTGTTTCTAGCCTCCGGTCGTGCACGCCACGCCAACGGTTGCACTATTGATATTACTGGAGCTGACTACGTACGATGATCATCTCGGGGGCTACTCAATGGACAGGTCCACAGCTCTGGAGCAGCCAATCATTTTCCGGGCAGAACGATTGGATTGTTCAATTAAACGAACAGGAAATAAGCGAAATCCATATCGCTGTTAACGCTGGGATTCAGAGCAATAAACCAATCAATCAATTGACTCGAAATGATTTTGCATTCGAGCATTTGGGTGCAAAACTGTTAACGTTGAAAGGCGACATTCTCAACGGCAAGGGTTTCACATTGCTGCGCGGGCTCCCGGCACTTGACTGGAGTGATGAAGAATTGGTTAGAGCCTACTGGGGCATTGGCACGTGGATAGGCGATGCAGTCTCACAAAATGCCAAAGCTCACCTGCTTGGTCACGTTATTGATCAGCGCGCTAGTCAATCTGGCAATACTCGCATCTACCAAACCAATCAGGCACAACCCTTCCACTCAGATTCGTGCGATATCGTCGGCTTGCTCTGTTTGCGTGTCGCGAAGAACGGCGGAGAAAGCTCTGTCGCCAGTAGTGCGGCCATTCACAATCACCTGCTTAAACATAACCCTGAGTCACTCATGCATCTTTATGATGTGTTTCAGTGCGACCGTTATGGTGAAATTCCGCAAGGTAAATTACCTTACTATCCGGTTCATATTTTTAACAGCGTTGATGAGCAACTGGTCTGCTGTGGGATGGACCCCGATATTCGATCAGCCCAGCGGCTTGATGGAGTCCAACAGCTCACACAACGACAGCTGACAGCACTCGACGATTTTCAGTCTGCCGCGCGCCAGCACTGTTTAAGAATGTCTCTTCAACGTGGTGATATTCAACTGGTCAACAATCTGATTGCTGTTCATGCTCGTGAATCATTTATTGATCACGACGATATTGACAGAAGGCGCTACCTTGTCAGGCTTTGGCTATCGTCGGGTGACGGAAGGCGCTTGCCGGAATTCTTACGCGAACGCTGGGGTAATATTGATGTTGGAACCATTCGCGGTGGCATAAAAGTGCCAGGGGCGATGCCTATAGCACACCTCGATCCTGATGGTTAGGCAGTAGCCATCGTTAGTCAGCAACAATAATCGGGTGCGGGTGAATTGCATTATATAAATAGCCCGCCGAATTGAACGGAATCGCATCTGGCTGAACCTCGCCTGATGCATCAACAGCCTTGGTCATTAGCTTGTACTTGCCAGGATGAGCAGTCCAATCAAAGGCAAATCTCACCCATCCGTAAATTTCGTTGTCGCTTGTCAGACTCGCATCGAACCAGGAATCACCCCCATCATCGCTCCAGTGCACGCTCGCAATTTTTTGCCCCGGGGAACGTGCAAACCCTGTCAGACGATGGGTTCCTCTTGTAAGGAAAGCTGGACGTGGCAAAGCCAGTGCACTCTTGATATTAAGGTGAGTAAGCGGCTGACCTTTTGAAGGAGCGTACTTTTCGGCTGGCCAGGCCTCCCCCATCATGACGTATGACGCCGTGTTGCGTCTTACCCAGATCGGATTTTCGCTTATTTCAATATCCTGAACCCACTTGACACTGTACGCGCCTATCCATCCAGGTACCAACACTCTAACCGGGTAACCATGATCAGGGCTCAGAGGTAGTGAATTCATCTTCAATGCCAGCAGAGTATGTTGATCAATGGCCTTCTCGAGGGGCATTGTCATTCGCACACGACCTTCTACAGAATCCAGTTCTGAGCCTGTCGCACACACAAATCGTGCTTGATCCGTCATACCAACCTTTTGCAAGACATCAGCCAGTCGAACACCTTCCCACAAGGCCATTCCCACAGCGCCAGTTGACCAAATAAGCTCTGCCGTGCCAGGCGGAGTCTCTATCTGTCTGCCGTCTACCTCATGAAAAAACGCACGGTGATTACCCGCACATTCGATTACGGCGGCTACTTGATACTGCGGCATGGCTTCCAGGTCCGAAAAGTTTAAAACGTGTTCTCGCGTAACCCCATTTCCCCAAAAGCGCAGTACATAATCCCGGGTTGAAATATCAGGAGAGGAACCACTATTACAGACAAAAAAGCGCTCTGTCGGTGTCAGATAATCTTGCTGATATTCCAAAGGTAGTTCAAGTGAGGTACCGTGCTGAACCATCAGCGATTTGTCTTTTTTAGAATGCATCACGGGCTAACACATTTTTTCTTGTAAGCAGCGCGCTCTGATACAGCACAGAACCCGAGTTGTTCAATGTCACTAATAAAAAGGCTGCGAAGATCGTCGCGCTGTACCTTCTCTGCTGCAAATACCAACAGGTGATAAAACACATCACGCTGCGCATGGCTCGCTCCCATCACGTGCAATTGATGACGCACCTTGCCAAGGGTGTCTAGCACGTGCTGATAGTTGTGTTCACGATGAGCCAGAATTGCCTCGCAGACTGGGATACCCACCACCTGGTACGACAATGCACGTGAACCTGACACATCGGGCGAGGCAAACTCCTGCTTCATACTGGCAAGCAATTCTTTTGCCTTGATGAGTTCTGCGCTTCCGCACAACACCATCATGTCGTGAACACTGCTGAAAGCACTACCATGGTTTGTTATGCGTTCAGCACATATAGTGACAAGCTTGTGCCAGTGCTGTGCAACATCGACACCATAGAGTTCCAGGCGCATCAACAACGACGAATAATTGGTAATATCAATGGTGGCAGCTGGTGACGCTTTAACCAATGGCGAATCGAGATTTCTGATTTCCGTATCCAGAAGCTCCATGATTCGAGCATAGTCACTTTGCTCCAGTAAAAACAGGGCAAAATGCCACCACAAATGATGACGCATTTGATTTGCATGCCCCCAATTGCAGCTTAAGCCTTGCAACCAATCGATGCCCTCTTGCGTACGCCCTTCCATGAACAAGACGTGCGCTACGGCATGTGCACCCCAAACATCGCTGGCATCTATTTCGACCGCAGCGCGCCCATAGTATTCAGCCTCAACAAAACAACCCGCCTCTTCATTGGCAAAGGCGCGCAATGAGAGTAAAGGACCATAGTCTGCATGCGTCTCTTTCCAGTGCGATGCAGCACGCTCGACCACATCAAGCATCCATCTGGATTCACCCAGCCAAAATATTTGCTCCTGTGCCAACACATGCAAGAACAAATTATCCGGTGACTCACCCAGCATTTTATCGTAGAGCATTGCAGCCTCCACGCCATTGCCTATATTCGCCGCACTCACAGCCGTCAGCAAGTTTTTGTCAAAATTAGAATCCTCAGGCAACAGGGAACGCGCGCGCTTGATGAGATCGGCAATCTGATCATTGAAACGGGCATCATTCGCACCTTGCAGCATGCTGGCTTTCACCAGTAATGGTAAACAATACCGCGTATCCGCTTCAATCGATGCATCCACATATTGCATTGCGTCAGCGCAAAAACGCCCCATCTGACTCATACCGGTGTGGCATAGGTCAACTGCGGAAGGATCAGGAAAATTGCTCACGATTTATTGTTCAACCACAGCTCAGATACTCTTGATCATTTGATTGGCAGTAAACGCCACCTGATACAAGCGCTTGTAAAACGGTGCACTCGGTACAGTGGAGAGGGCCGTAACAGGCAAAGGTAATTCCGACTTGTCCATGCCCGTTAAGATTTGCGCCATGGCTTTTCCAAAAACCGTACCCGTGGTGATGCCTCGACCGTTGTAGCCAATCGGTGTAAAGAGGTTTTTCTCTAGCTCATATATACGAGGCAAATGATCCGGAGTCATGGCAATTTGACCATACCAGGCCTGCTCAAACTCGACCTCACCAAGATCGGGGAAAATGCGGGAGATTTGTTTTCTGGCCCATCGCTGAGACAGCCCTTTGGTTGTGTCACCAAGGATTGTCCCCATGCTTCCTATTAACAGACGATCATACGCATCACGCCGATAGTTAAACATGATCTGCCCGGTATCCCACAAACCTTGCCTACCGGGAAGGACGTGTGAAGCTTCGCCTCCAAGAGGTTTGGTCGCCAACTGAAAGTAGTGAATCATGGTAAAGACCTTTTTAAGCTCAGGCCATAGGCCATCAGTGTAGGCATTGGTACCGAGTATTACCGCTTTAGCGTGTAGCTCACCTTGGTCAGTAATGACTATCCATCCATTGTCACTCTTGGTCAGTTTTGTCGCCCTGACACCCGTACTGATTGTGGCACCTGCTCCAAGGGCAGCACGTGCCAACCCCCGACAGTAACCCATCGGGTTTATGGTACCCGCCCGATGATCAAGCAAGCCACCATGAAATACACGAGTACCGACCAACTCGGCCACTGCATCACGTTCAATCAAATCTACCGGTTCACCCAAACGGCTCCACTCTTCTGCTCTTGCTTGCAGTTCACGAAAGCCGCTGGCAGAATGCGCTGCATGAATGGTACCCGTGCGAGTGGCTTCACAACGTATCTGATGTTTTTCTATAAGTGAAAAAACAGCTTCTGGGCCGTTTCCAAATTGTTCTATAAAACGTGGACCATAAGTCTGCCCCAGTTGACCTCTCACATCTTGCGGTGGCAACCATAGTGCGGCATTAACTAATCCACAGTTGCGCCCGGAACCTCCATATCCAATTTGCTTCGCTTCAAGGACGTGTGCCGACAATCCACGCTCCGCGCAATGCAGCGCCGTCGACAAACCTGTGAAACCGCCACCGACGATGACTACATCTACATTTTCTGTATTGGTGAACGCGTTGGTGTAGTTATTTTCTTCCGCTGAAGCGTCCCACAGCGAAATCGAGTTAGCAGACATTAACTATCCCATGCAAGGCACTTGATTCGAATATATTATCTCACCTCGAACAGTACGGTGTCAAAATGAGATACATGTGTTTCGTATGCCAGAACATTTTGTTTGGCAATGGTCGATAAACCACGGCTTATCGGCAAACACCCTTAGCGCTCCATCAGTTTCGCGGAAACACTGTTGGCCGCAGTGAGTAGCAATTCCCCCAGTTTTTTTTCACCATTATCGGGTAAGTTCACTTCAGGTAGCGATATACCCAGAGCCGCAATAGCCCCTTCATCAGGCAGCTCGACTGCAGAGCCAAAGCTTAATATACGTTCTCTGTATTCGCCCTTGTCAACAGCATAGCCAAGCCTTCCGGTGACCTCCATATCTGTATCCAGCGCTTCAATGGCGATAATGGTATTGTCGGTATACTTAACTAGAGAATGTTTGACCGACTCACGTAATTTCTCATAGTTCGCTGCCAGTATTGCCTTGCCCGTACCAACACAGTGCATTGGCGCGCTACCACCGATCTGATTCCATGAGCGAATGGGTTTTAACCCGTCAATCTTGTGGATATAAATCACTGACAGGTTATCCGGAACAGCCAGATAGATTGCCTCACCAGTTAGTCTGGAAAGCTGATTCATTTCAGGCATGGCGAAATCTCGCAAGTTCAGATTGTCAACCGCGAATCGACCCATTTGCCATGTTTTTAACGTTGCAGAATATCGTTTATCACTACCATGCCTGACATACCCGAGTTGCTTCAAGGTTTGCAGAAGCCGAAACGCATTGGATTTAGTGAGTCCAAGCTCGCGCGAAAGCTCAGTCACCCCCTTGGCATTACTTGAGCACGCCAGATTCTCGAGAATAGCCAGGCCTTTTGACAGTGTTGAATCCACTTTTGGAGGAGGCGTATCTTTACTCATAAAAACACTGGCGCAGTGTGTACGGTAACGGCAGGAATATCACCGGAAAATCGCTGTAGCTGCACCAATGCGGAATGTGCTGCCGGGCTTTGTGACAAAGACGAAGATCGGTTGTCGTGAGTCAGTACATTCGGGTTTCCGTGACGATCCCGATTCATGGGCGCACTATCATCTGGGTCGAACCAGGCACCTGTCCACAAGAAAACACAACCTTGTCTTATGTCGTTGGTAACAACCGCACCAGCCAGACATCGACCACGCTTGTTGAAAAGCTCAACAACATCACCCTCGGATATGCCCCTGTCTTCAGCATCCCTGGCGTTTATCAAGACAGGCTCCCTGCCCTTCACTTTGTACGACAAGCTGTAATTTCCATTGTCGTACTGACTGTGCAATCGAGTTTTGGGTTGTCCGGACAGCAGATAAAGCGGATGTTGCTTTAGCTCACCCTGTGCGATATCCCGTATCGGAAACCAACGTGCATGACCACGGCAATCTGATAAATTAAAGCTATCGATGGTTGTGGAAAAAAGCTCGATTTTTCCACTGGGCGTAGGTAGCTTGTTAGCCACTGGATCGGCGCGAAAGCCTGACAGAAATACCTGGTCGGGTGATGGATCAGGAACGTTTAATACATCGCCTTTTATAAACTCATCCCAGTCTGGCAATTTAACCGAGGCCCGCCTTCCATTTTGCCGGGTCTGACTCCATAGCGTTCTTAACCATTCGTTCTCGGATCGCCCTTCTGTGAACGCCTGTTCGGTACCCATCAAGCGAGCTAGTTGAGTATAAATGGCGAATTCGGTTCTGGCTTCACCTGCCGGTGTCGCGTGTGCGGGCATGGGTACCAAAGCATCATCCGACTTGCCTCCTCCAAAATCCTGCCTTTCCAGAGAAGAGGCAACTGGCAACACGATATCCGCGTGTCGCGCTGTTGATGTCCAGTTAATTTCGTTAACAATGATCGTGTCAGGTTGTTGAAACGCATGACGCAATTGGTTGAGATCCTGGTGGTGATGAAAGGGATTTCCACCTGCCCACCAGACCAATCTGGTATTGGGAAAAGTATGTGTCTGGCCGTTATATTGATAGGTTTGACCAGCTCTTTGCAGCAGTTCACTGATCATTGCCACAGGTATTATGGTGGATACCGGATTACTGCCTTGCGGCAGTGCTGCCCACTGGAACAAACGCTCCACGCTACCGACATTTCCATTAACACCATACCCAATGGTATACCCCCCTCCGGGCAATCCAATTTGCCCGAGTAATGCAGCCAGAGTCACGCTCATCCACAACGGCTGCTCACCAAAATCTGCTCGCTGAACGCCGGCAGCCACACAGATCATGGTGCGCGTAGAAGCCATATCTCTTGCGAGTTGGCGTATGACCTCAGCATCCAGACCACAAATCCTGGACGCCCAGTCAGCCGTTTTAGCTTGGCCGTCTTCGACCCCGAGTATATAGTCTGCGACTTTTTGATAGCCTACGGTATATCGATCAAGAAACACAGTGTCGTGCAACCCTTCGCAAATCAACGTATGCGCAAGCGCCAGCATAATGGCCGTATCCGACCCCGGGATCGGTGGGAGCCACTCAGCGTTTAGTGACTCAGCGGCATCCAGCTTTAACGGACTCACGTTAACAAAGCGCACTCCCGCTTTGGCGCAGGCTACCATGTCATCAGATGCGCGATGTCGCGAAATTCCGCCATCGCTGACTTGTGTATTTCGTTCAGCAATACCGCCGAACATCACTACAAGTTGGGTGTGTTTTGCAACGACCGACCAGCGAGTGGATTCAGCCACATGCTCACGGTAGGGACCAACAATGTGCGGCATCAAAACCAACGCCGCGTTATAGCTATAGTTACCTTCCGATGCGACAAAACCACCTACCGTATTGAGAAAACGTTTTAACTGACTCTGCGCATGATGAAAACGCCCTGCACTTGACCAGCCATACGAGCCTGCAAATATTGCCTCGTTGCCAAAGTCACTTCTGACTCGACGCAACTCATCAGCTATTAGCTCGAGTGCAAGTTCCCAGCTGATCTGCGTAAACGTATCACGACCGCGTTTTCCATCGGCTTTTGTGGCAAGACCATTACGCGCGTCAAGCCATCCCGTGCGAACCGATGGTTTGAGCACACGCGCTGCACCGTTGAGGCTACTCGCAATATTGCGGTTAATTGCAGATGGTCTCGGGTCCTGAGGGTGTCCTGACACATTTAGCAGCCTGCCCTGTGCAGATTGCACAACGCCAAGGCCCCAGTGACTGGATGTAAGTCGACCGTTAGAACTTTTCACGAGAAATTGTTTCGTTATATGGAACAATTGTTCTGAATATTGACACAAATTCTACGCAGTGTCATTCTTGCCATGAGCCGTGGTTTTCAAAAAGGGGCATGACCGACAACAACTCAATCAGCGATCTTCTCGTTCATCACGGGTTGCCCGCGGAACTGCAAGGGTATCGGGAACAGATAAATCGGTTTCTCAATGTGATGACGCGCCACGGCATTTTTACGAGTCGCGGAAGCTTAATAGCAGTGACATTGCCTGCCTCGCCGATACTAAAAAATATTGCAAGGAAATACGTCGGATATTTAGTGCGACACCAATGCGTCCGTAAAAATTCGAACCACTTTCAAGCTCACCGTGTTTACGTCTTAACAGGCTTGTGCCGATGAAGCAGTGCGAAGGCGATATCGCGGTGATCGGTGCTGGCATTATCGGAATCGCGACTGCTTATTACTTGAAATCAAAAGCTCCTGATGCACAAGTGATGCTTGTCGATGCAGGCGAGCCCATGGCACTGACATCTGCTCAATCCGGTGAAAATTATCGCAACTGGTGGCCTCACCCGATAATGACGGCATTTACCGATCGCAGTATCGATCTAATGGAGGAGCTAGCCAGAAAGACAGGCAATCTTATCAATATGAATCGCCGGGGCTACGTGCTCGCGACTCGCAATGATGATTCAGACCAGCTGCTGGACGAATTGGAGTCCGGGTACTCGCAACTAACGTGTAATGAAATTCGTATTCATACCGGCAACTCCAATCAGACCTACCAGCCACCCGACTCATCATCGTGGGAAAATGCACCATCAGGTGTTGATGTCATCAAGGATCAGGCGCTGATAAAAAATGCCTATCCTTCGTACGACAAAGGACTAAAAACCCTTGTTCATGTGCGCCGCGCTGGTGCAATTAGTGCCCAGCAGATGGGACAGTACATGATGCAGAGGTTCAAACTCGCAGGCGGTTTATTCGTAAAGGCGCGAGTCAGGGAAATCAACAAGCAAGATGGTTACACACTATATACAGATCAAGGCGATATGGTCATCAAGGCGCAGAGAATCGTCAATGCCGCTGGGCCGTTTATTCAACAGATAGCGCAAATGCTGTCCATTAATCTACCAGTACACAACACACTACAACAGAAAATCGCGTTTGAGGATATTGCAGGTGCCATACCTCGCACTATGCCATTTTCCAATGACCTTGATGCCCAACAAATTGACTGGACCGACGAGGAACGACAGCTCCTGTTAGACAGTGAGGATCACCGATGGCTGACAAAAGAGTTGCCGGGCGCTATCCATTGCCGACCAGAAGGAGGAGACAACGGTACATGGTTGAAGCTTGGCTGGGCGTTTAATGATGCGCCAACTACGGCACTACGTCACCCCGCCTTGATGGATTCCTTCCCGGAAATTGTATTGCGAGGTGCTGCCCGACTAAATCCCTCGCTTAAGCACTATTACACCAGAATGCCCACTTCCATGCACCACTATGGTGGGTACTACACACTCACGCCGGAGAACTGGCCACTTATTGGGCCTATGAACGCACAAATTGAAGGCGCCTATGTCGTGGGTGCCATGTCCGGATTCGGTACCATGGCCGCATGCGCAGCGGGCGACTTGTGCGCATCAGTAATAACAGGCATTGACGTTCCACACTATGCGCACGCATTATCCCCTCAGCGCTACGAGGACAAACCGCTCATGGCTGAGATAAAGACTTTATCGCAGCGAGGAATCTTGTAGAGTGGACTCAACCAGAATCCTAAATTTATTCATTAAGCTATCGGATGGCTCAATCACTCTGTCAGTTTTCACAATATCACTGGCTCTCACAGCAAGACGTCGCATAATCGGGTGCAAACGTTACCGGATTTGCTTAACATGAAATACACAGACCATTGTGCATCTAAGGAGAAAAACTACATGAATCCCATCGTAAACCGGGTTATCCCCACTATCGCAGCCAGCTGTATCGCAGCACTCACGTTCACTGCCTCATCGGTAAATGCTGCCAACGGCGATACGCTCAAAGCTGTTCAGGATCGCGGTAGCCTGCTTTGTTCTGGTCACAACGGAAGCTTCCCGCCATTTGTACAAGTAACCGATGACAACAAATGGAGTGGGTACGATATTGACTACTGTCGCGCACTGTCGGTCGCACTCTTTGGCTCTGACGAAAAGCTAAAGGTTGTCCCGATAAGCTGGGCGCAACGCTTTCCCTCGCTACAATCAGGCGATATCGATGTCGTCATCAAAGCCACTGGCTGGACTATGGGTAGAGACACCGAATTAGGCATTCAATTTTCAGTACCTTACTTTGTTGGCGCAACCAATGTAATGATGCCAAAAGAGTTGGGCAGCACAACACCAGAAACCCTCGAGGGTGGCTCTTTGTGTGCTAATGCCGGCACGTCAACAGAACGACTAGCGGCAAATTTTTTCAAAAGCCGTGGTATTGAAATTGAGATGATCACGTTTGAAAAAAGTGAAGAAACACGCGATGCCTATTTTGCAGGTCGCTGCGACAGCATTGTCGGTTGGGGGCCAAACCTTGCAGTTACCCGACAAAGCGCGGAAAATCCAGATGATCATGCCATGATGGATGTCGCACTGGCGCTTGAGCCGGAATCTGCAGCCATGCGCCAAGGAGACGATAACTGGGTTGATATCGTCAACTGGATGTTCGCCGCCACCTGGATTGCAGAGGCTAACGGCATAACTTCAGCCAATGTCGATGAGCACAAGGCTGACCCTGCCGATAGTACAGTTGAAAAACTGTTGGGTGTCACCCCTGGCATCGGTGAGCGCCTCGGTCTAAGTGATGATTGGGCGTACAACGTTATCAAGCAGGTCGGGAATTCCGCAGAGATTTTTGACCGAAATATCGGTACTGAGTCGGTGTATAACCTTGAACGAGGCTTGAATGCTTTGTGGAGCGATGGCGGCGTTATCGTACCCATGATACTCGACTAAGTCGTTTTTCCAGCGACGCGCAGGATTTTTTTCGGCGCACGATTTGCGCTTGATTGAACTGACCGGCTGCCATTGGTGGCCGGTCAACGTTTGGCATCAAGCACCGCACTGTGTATCGACACGAAACATTCCAGGCAAAAGTCAAACCATGGGTAGCGTATTAGGCAGCCAGAAATCAAGAGACATTGTCTTTCAGGCGCTGGTATTGTCTGTGGTGGCAGCACTGCTTGTAACAATGGTGATGAACACACGTGCATCCCTTGAAGCCCAAAGTCTGACAACGGGGTTCGGGTTTCTGGAGCGTTCAACCGGGTGGGATTTTTCGTTTTCGGTATTACCCTATTCAATTAGTGATACCTATAGCAAGACGATACTGATCGGATTTCTCAATACACTACTTTTGGGCTTCCTGGGTATTTCACTGGCAACACTGTTGGGCATTGTAGTGGGACTTGTAAGAACATCAAGGAATGCCTTGTTCTCGATGCTAGGTACGGTCTATGTTGAAACCTTTCGAAACGTCCCACTAATCCTTCAAACCATTTTCTGGTACTCGATTGTTTCGCATTTACCAAAACCAAGACAAGCGCTCTCTGTGGGTGATTCCGTTTTTCTCAGTGGTCGAGGTTTGTATTTCCCGGTATTTAACATAGCACTCTGGTCAGTCGCACTTATGCTATTGCTACTCATACTGTGGGTACTGTTTCTTCCATGGTTACGCGAACGTCTGAACCATTCATCGTCATATCATTCAATCAAGAAAACAGGATGGCTGCTATTACCGATAGTCATACTTGCCATTGGCTATCTTGCACGCACGCCAGGCACACCACTTCTCAACATGCCAGCTCTGCAAGGTCTGAATTTTAAGGGCGGCATGCGTATGCCTCCAGAATTATCAGCATTGGTCATCGCAATTGCGCTTTACGGCGGCGCTTATATCGGAGAGGTAGTAAGAGCTGGATTAATGTCTGTGCCCAGAGGGCAGATAGAAGCTGGCTTCGTCAACGGATTAAAGCCGCTACACATTTTTACACGTATTCGCCTACCACTGGCGATTCGAGCGGTATTACCATCACTGACCAACCAGTATGTACAACTCATGAAGGCGACCACTATTGGAATAGTGATCGGTTTTTCTGACTTGTTCATGATTATCTCAACGTCCATAAACCAGAGTGGACAAACACTTGAGTTGTTGGCCATTTTAATGATTGGTTTTTTAATCATAAACTTGAGTATCGCATTTGTGATGAACGCAATTAACAGGAAAATTGCCATCAAGGGTTATGAGGTGAAGAGTTAAACTCATGACTGATACCACCTACCTTCTTCCCCCTAAAATACCGCTTTCTCAAAAGATGAAAGACGGTCTTTTTTCATCACCTTCCAACGCACTGTTGACGGTGGCATGTAGTGTATTTTTTGTCGCTATCATTTACAACTTTATAGACTGGGCGTTTCTCTCAAGTGTCTGGCGTGCCGACGATGAACCACTGTGCAAGGACGCTACCGGAGCTTGCTGGTCTGTTATCGATGCCCGCCACAGGATTATTTTCTTCGGCCTGTTTCCATTCGAGGAGCACTGGCGATCAACACTTGCCTGTGTTGTGATGATAGTAACCATAATCGCCTCATGCGTTCCATGGTTCTGGCGTACGACAAGGCTTAGTATTCTGTGGCTACTCGGCTTTGGCACATTCTACCTGCTCATGCACGGGGGTTTGTTTGGCCTTAGCGTTATCACCCCGGAGCGTTGGGGAGGTTTGGCTCTCACTATTTTTATTTTTGCTGCTGTGTCTATTATAGGAATGCCCTTGTCCATTGTTCTGGCGCTTGGGCGCAGATCAAAGCTACCTGTAATCGCTCGTCTTTTTGGTTTGTTTATTGACTTCTTCAGATCTCTCCCACTACTCACCATTCTGTTTACAGCCGCAGTTATCACACCGTTCGTGTTGCCCGGCTGGCTACAAGGCGACAAACTCTATCGTGTGATTGCAGGTTTTGCGATATTTTTTGCGTGTTATCAAGCTGAAAATATCAGGGCTGGCTTACAAGCTATACCAGCTGGCCAGAACGAAGCAGGATTGACCCTTGGTTTGAGTTACATGCAACGAGTGACACGGATACAATTGCCCCAGGCATTTCGTAACTCTCTCCCCGCTATTGTTAATCAATTTGTTATTACATTTAAGGAAACGTCCATTGTCACCATCGTCGGATTTTTTGAAATTCTCGCCTCGGGTTCCGCTGCGTTCGGCACGGGAAAGTGGACGGTCTATTACATTGAAGTCTATGTATTTATCGCAGCCATCTATTTCATATTTGTATTCTCATTGTCAAGATACGGCGCATACCTCGAAAGAAAACTGAGAGTGGGACATGGTTGATAAAAACAAATCGGATTTACCCGCTGTCACCATGACGCAAGTAAATAAGTGGTTCGATGATTTCCATGTGCTCAGGGACATAAATCTACAGGTTGCCGACGGCGAAAAAGTTGTCGTCTGTGGCCCCTCTGGCTCGGGCAAGTCAACCTTGATACGCTGTATTTGCAAACTGGAAGATCATCAGCGCGGCACCATCAATGTACTTGGCACAGAGCTTAATGATAACGTCGCCAATATCGACGAGATCAGGCGCGAGGTGGGTATGGTATTTCAGCAGTTCAATCTGTTTCCGCACATGACGGTACTTGAAAACTGCACCCTTGCCTTGACATTGGTCCGAAAAAAATCTCGCAAGGAAGCTGAACTCATTGCCATGCAATTTCTTGAGAAGGTACGTATCCCTGAGCAAGCTGGCAAGTATCCGGGCGAGCTATCCGGAGGTCAGCAACAACGAGTCGCCATCGCCCGTTCGCTTTGCATGAATCCGGAGATTTTGCTGTTTGACGAGCCTACATCGGCGCTGGACCCGGAAATGATTTCTGAAGTACTCGATGTAATGGTCGCTCTCGCAGAAGAAGGCATGACCATGGTGTGCGTTACTCATGAAATGGGATTTGCAAGACGAGTCGCTGATAGAGTCATATTCATGGATCAGGGTGAGATTGTGGAACAAAACGCACCAAAAGACTTCTTCGACAACCCGCAGAATGAACGGACCCGATTGTTTCTAAGCCAGATTTTGCACCACTAGCGGAGCGTGACATAGCGGTGACGGTGATAGTTCGAATAAAGGTTCATACGCATTGCAATGATCTCGGTGGAAAGGTCTGGAACCCGGCAATCACCTGGAGAAAAAAATACGCTGTTTTCATCACAATCGAAAACAGCAATGGGATAACCGGACTTGGTGAGTGCTGGTGTTTCGATTCAGCACCTGACGCCCTTGTCGGGTACCTTCGAACGGAAGTATGTCCTCAGCTAATCGGTACTAGCATCCATGAAAGCGAGGCCATCTATAAACGTCTGCTATCCAGAGCGGTCCTGACAGCGCGTCATGGAATACTGGCAAGCGCTTGGTCTGGTATCGATATCGCTCTTTGGGATATGCGCAGCCGCGAAGCAAAAGCCCCCCTGTGGAAGTTACTGGAATCTCATAGCTCTGATTCACCCGACAGCAATGGAGCGATATATTTGTATGCTAGCGGTGGTCTCTATGGAGAAAACAAATCAACAGACAATTTAGTATCAGAAATGACTTCCATGCACGTATCGGGGTTTGACATCGTCAAGATGAAAATAGGCGGCCTGCGAATAGAAGACGATGTGGCGCGAGTAAATGCCGTACTTAATGGCTTGGACCAATCGTGCAAACTGATTGTTGATGGCGTATACAGCTACACCTGCTCCCAGGCTCTAACTGTGTTTAAGGCCTTACCTGCTGATCGAATAGAAGCCTTTCAATCACCACTACGTGCAGAGAATATCGCCGGTATGAAATCACTGTGTGATGCCGGTGTACCTGTCATGGCAACAGAGGCAGAATATCGAAGCGAAATCCACCAACAGCTACTCGATACTGGAGCCGTCAGATTTCTACAGACTGCAGCAATCGCCTGTGGGGGCATCAACCGACTTTTTCAGCTCAGCAGGCAGACAGAACAGAACGCAAGGCTCTCCCGCCGTGCTGTAAGGCTTTCACTTGAAGTTTCATCGACGGCTGTCGCATTACTTGCTGCTGCACATTATGCCGCAGCGAGTCAGTCGATTGCTCATGTTGAATATCACCACCTCCATCAGGTGTTTTTTGATCGTTTGAAACTTACGCCAATCAGGAACAGGAAAGGATGGTTTCAATTGCCTGAAGCGCATGGGCTTGGCATCGAACTACCTCAAGCTGATACACAACTGGTTTTCGAATGTGCATGAACCACTTCAGTCACTGCTAGTGTAGTGTGACCTTTTTGTCTGTGCTTTCCCGAATGGCAGATCAGCAATCAAAACCAAGATAACTGTCAAATGCCTTACCTGCTAGCCAGTATACTTTCATCGACGTTGATCCTCATTCTTTTTAGGTGGATGCAGCAATCCTCTGCCGTAACACGCCATGCTATCGCGGTAAGCTATCTGGCATCGCTTTTCGCAGGAGCCACCCTATTTGACATTGACTGGAACCTTATTGCCGAAGGATGGTTCTGGGCTGCTGCATTGGAAGGTATTTGCTTTTACATTGTGTTTCGTATGATCGCATTGACTACCGAACACGCAGGTATTGCTGCCACCAGCATAGCTACAAAAATGAGCGTAGTCATTCCAACATTAATTGGCATTTTCGCGCTTGGTGAGACAGTCAATTTCCTGAAAGCAACCGGACTGTTTTTTGGCGCTTTGTCTGTTTTTCTTATTGTAGGCTGGCGGTTTCGTGTGTCCAACTGGGCACTACCGCTACTCGTTTTTCTATGCACAGGACTCATCGATGCTAGCTTCAAGTTGTTTCAGGTCTGGGGGTTAAGCGCAAGTCAATTCCCAGGCTTTATAGTAACGATTTTCGGATTTGCTTTCATTGCATCCGCAACCCATCATATGTTGCTCCCAGATAAACGGATAAACCACGTCAGTGTGCTCAGCGGCATGGCGCTAGGCTTAGCTAATCTTGGCACAGTTTATTTCATGTTAAAGGCGCTTGCTCAACCTGAATGGGAAAGTTCAATTATCTATCCATTAAACAACGTAGGTGTGGTTCTACTATCCACTGTCGTAGCTGTCGTGATTTTCAAGGAGCGCTTGCTACCCTCGACTATTTCAAGTCTCATGTGTGCAACAGTCTCTATCGCTTTATTGTATGCAGCACGTTGATTGATTTCTACTCACCAAAGCTTGATTCCACGTCACCTATCAAGCAGAGGCGCTGACGACCTGATCGTGAGTGTAGATTCTGATCGTGTCAGCTTTACCACGTATGGCCGCCTCACCCACAACGCGCAACCCTACAACATCTCCGGCAAGCCTTGCTGTATTTTCTGATACAAGCAAACCGGTACCATGCTCCTTGTTGAGACTCTCAAGGCGCGCTGCCAGATTGACCGGATCGCCGTAAACGGTGTAGCTTAATCTACCAGCAGCCCCCACAGCACCTGCCACAACCTGACCACTGTCAATACCAATCCGAACTCGCAAATAGTGACCACAGAATTGTCGTGTCTTGACGGTTTCCAGCATTTGTGCGGCTGCCATAATGGCATTCCTGGCGTGTTCTGGATTATCAACAGGTATGTTGAAAGTGGCAAGAATGGCGTCCCCATGAAACTGAGTGACCACTCCATGATGACTTTCCAGAATCCCTACCATGGCTGAAAAATAGTCATTCAGAAGTGCAACCACGTTTGCCCCCCCTATTGATTCAGTTAAAGCAGTAAATCCTTCTATATCAGAATACAGAAGCGTTGCCTGAGCCGTTTTAGACTGTAGGGTTCCACCCTCAGAGAGCAGAGTGCGAGCAATCTCCTCCGGCACGAACTGACCCAGCGTCTGACGAATCAGGGTTCGTTCACGCAGATCTATCACCATTTGGTTGAATGAACGCGCCGCATCATCCAGCTCCTGCATGTGACTGGATGCCAGAGCAGGTACGTCCGATAGATTGTTGGCCTCAACCAGTCGTGCTGCGGAGGCGATAGCAGTCACCGGCCGGGTAATGTAACGACCCAGCAGAACAGCACCTGCAATTGCCGCCAGCAACACCGCAATACTACCCAACAAGGCTTGCATCAGACGTTTGCTTTCAGCTCCACCGTAAACTTCTGTGTTGAGATGTGCTCCGATAATCCATGGAATGGGCCCGTAGTCTTCAATTTTCTGATACACATAGATAAAGTAACGCTTTTCCTCTTCGATGAAAGCACCGTTAACCTTGACCTTTTCATCACTATCAGGGAATAACAGTTTTTCGTCATCAGGCGACCAGATTCTTTTTAATACTTCATCATCAATCGCCTTTAGCTCCGTTAAGGGTGTAAAAGCAGTACCGCCATTGCCAGCTTCCTCAATCAACAAAGGATGCGCCAAGACAAGATCCTCGCCATAGAGGATAAAAGGCGTCATGCCCTCACGTGGAGAGAGATCGACTACGTGGCTGGACAACTCTTCTATCGGAACGATCTGGGCCAGAACGGCAAGTAGCTTGCCATCTACCCCATGAATGGGTAAATCGTGAAGCAGAATTGTCTTGGCAATCGTATCGGTAAAGAACGGCTCAATCCATGACGCCTCGAAACGCGTTTTGCTATCCTCGATCCACTGCCTGATTTCTTCTCGTGAAGACCAATCCTCAGTCATTGCAACACCGGTATCACGCGTCCAGCGTCGACTCATACCATCAGGCAAGACGAGCGCCATACCAGCAACCTGACTTGTACCCGCCAACGCGCCCAACATGAATGAATCGAATTGCTCAAGATCAGAAACGGTTTCAGATTTTTCTTTGACATGCCGGGCAACCCAGGCGGCCTGGCTATTAACAGGTTTAAGCCACAGTGATATATCACGTTCCATCGAGCTGATCATGACGTTTGCCTGATCGCTCATCAACAGACGCGTGTTTTTGGCAGCGCTGAAAAAACCAAGAAAAAAAACAACGCCAACAGCCAGAGCAACAAGCGCTGAAACACCAAAGACAGTAATGTAGCGTAGAGGTACTCGAATTCCCATGACTCATTGTAATGGATTTAAAAGACTTTCAATGCCTCGCCCACTGGGAATCCCGGTTCCTGAAAATTGCAAAAATTAACAAGCGGCGCTATCTCTGCTCTAAAGTTAACTCAGTCACACAGTCTTCACGTCGTTTGCAGAACTTGTATCACTACCTACAAGCGGCGTTTGGCACGCTCAAACTCATCTGAATTCATAAGTGCACGGCATCGACTGAACCGCTCATTAGCATACGCCCAGAAGTCTTCAGCAGGATTGTCGTCAGCGTGTTGTATCAGACCCCACAACGTCCACAACAGATCACACAAGGCCTTGTAAACCACCATGCGGCCATATTCGTGCTCTGCCGGGTCACCTGAACAATAGGCTTGCAACAAGGCCTGATCCTGAACATCGCTAAAGCCCGCTTCCACCGACAAATCACCCAGATCCCACCACGGATCGTTCATCCCCGAATACTCCCAGTCCACAATCCACATGGATTGCCCATCATCCAGAAAGTTTTCGCATAGTGGATCACAGTGACAGGGAGCCAGCGCAACATGTCGTTTTGACAATGCGGTTTTTAACGGAGCTGCCTGCCTGACGATATCCTCATAGCCGTCTGGCAAGTCGATGGTCTTGCCATCGAGAATCTTCCCATTAAGAATCTTTAGATAATCATCGATCATCGCAAACAGCTCAAAACGAAACTGAAAAGCAACCCCGGAGGCGTGCAGTTTTTTCAGCGCCACGCCTGCACGCGTTACCGACTCTGATCGACTATTGAACAAGGCGGGAGTCATGGTGACGATATCCGGTACCAGACGCGAAATCATGAGGCCGTCCGGGACATAACCGTACAGAACCTCTGGTGACACAGCAGCATGTGCTGCCTGTTGCGCATTGTGTAGCTCTACAGCTCTGTCGATATAGTCTTCAGTGCCTGAGCCCGCCAGACGAACCACGACCGCTTCTAGTTTGGGGTGCTCTACCTTGTACACCCGATTAGTCAGACCGCCTTGACGTTCGAAAGTGAATGCATCAGCAGACTCACCGGCATAGGCTTCGAGATTAGCCAGCGCTGCCATGAGCTTCGGGACATCGTCACCTACGCTATTACCATTGGACATTGATATTCCTCAATTCTTTACACGCTGCATGTATGGATCGTACAAAGGCGACAAGTGCACTGCGCAATCAATTAGTTCAGTGGCCACCTCGAGCTGGTAATTTCCATTCATCACGTAGTGTTCGTCGACCCCATCATCGTTTCGGATATAGCCATAGCCAATCGCCAGCCCGACATGGTGGCCATAGCCTGCACTGGACAACCATCCTGCCGGCTTACCATCACGCAATATCGTTTCACGACCAAGCAGAACCTGATGTGGATCATCCACAGTGAAACAGGCCAGTCGTTTTTTCACCCCTGCTGCCTGTTGTTGACGAATCGCCTCGCATCCCTTGAATGGCTTGTCAGTACGACCGAGCTTGACCGCCCAGCCTAGACCGGCCTCTACCGGAGTATGGTCTGGGCCGATATCGCTACCCCAGGCCCGATAGCCTTTCTCCAGACGGCAGCTTTCAATAACACGATATCCCGCATTGACAAGACCATGCGGCTTGCCTGCCGTCATCAGTGCTTCATAGACGGTGACAGCATATTCGCTGGGCATGTGCAATTCCCATCCCAACTCGCCAACATAGGTAATGCGCAAGGCCAGCACCTGACAATTGGCCACACTGATGGTTTTACATCTGGCGAACGGGAATGCCTCATTAGACAGGTCCGTATCGCTTAGCTGCATCAATATGTTGCGCGCATTGGGGCCCATGAGTGACAACACAACCTTTGACGAGGTGACATCGGATAATTGAACGTTTGCATCTACTGGCGTGTTTTTCTGTATCCAGTCGAAATCATGCGTGGCAAACCCGGTTCCGGTTACCAGGTAGAACGCATCGTCCGCAATTCTGGCAACTGTCAGATCGCACTGGATACCACCCTGATCATCCAGCAGCTGTGTATAAATCAGAGTGCCGACAGGTTTGTCTACCTGATTGGCTGCCAGCCACTCAAGTGTTTCCAGAGCGTCCGGGCCCTCGAGCATATATTTGGCGAACGAGCTTTGATCAATCAGGACAGCGGCCTCTCTAACGGCCTTGTGTTCACGCGCCACAGCCGTATGCCAGCCTGGTGTTGTGAAACTATATTGATCGACTGGCTGCTCGTTGAGGGAGGTATCAGCAAACCAGTTAGGTCTCTCCCAGCCTAGCTTCTCGCCAAAGCAGGCACCCTGTGCTTTGAGTAGCCCATAGAGAGGTGAGCGACGTAATGGTCTGCCGCTATCGAATTCTTCATGTGGCCATGCCAGAGTATAGTGACGCGCGTAGGCTTCCAGCGTCCGTGTACGAACCCAGTTTGTGTCCTGATGTGCAAAGCCAAAACGGCGAATATCCACTGGCCATAGATCATAGGGAGGTTCGCCTTTGTGTACCCACTCAGCCAATGCCATTCCTGCACCGCCACCGGCAGCGATACCGTAGGCATTGAATCCTGCACCCACATAAAAATTGGCAAGCCCCGGTGCCTCACCGAGTATGAAATTGCCGTCGGGGGTAAAACTCTCTGGACCATTGATCAGTTGCTTGATGCCAGCATCAGCAAGTGCTGGCACCCTGCCCAGTGATTGGTGAAGCATCGGCTCAAAATGCGTGTAGTCTGAATCAAGCAACGTGTAGTGAAATCCCGCGGGAATGCCTTTGAGTGCCCAAGGGACTGGGTTAGGCTCATAACCTCCCATCACCAGCCCACCCACCTCTTCCTTGTAGTAGGTCAGGCGATCCGGATCACGCAGTGTCGGTAAGGTCTCTGTAACCCCACTGATTGGCTCAGTCACCATGTATTGATGCTGCACGGAGACCAGTGGTACGTTCACACCGAAACGGGCGGCAAATTCACGTGTCCACTGCCCAGCGCAAACAACGACCTTCTCACAGGCGACGCGCCCGCCGGACGTATGCACGGCACGGATCTCACCCTTGTCGAATTCAATGTCAAGTGCTTGCGTATCCTCAGCCACGATAGCACCTTGTTGCCTTGCTCCCTTGGCAAGAGCTTGTGTGATATCTGCCGGGTTTGCCTGACCGTCAGTGGGTAGAAATGCTGCACCCACTACATCATCAACATTCATTAACGGCCAGAGTGACTGCGCCTCGGCAGGCGAAAGTAATTGCATATCCAGACCAAACGCATGGGCGGTGCTGGCTTGCCGTTTCACCTCTATCCAGCGATCCTGATTACAGGCCAGACGCAATCCGCCATTCATTTTCCAACCGCTGCCAAGGCCGGTTTCTGCTTCGATTCGATCGTACAGGTCGACGGAATAACCCAGTAGTTGGGTAATGTTGGCGTTGGTGCGCAATTGCCCAACGAGCCCGGCTGCGTGGAAGGTAGTACCAGAGGTCAATTTGTGGCTTTCCAGCAACAAGACCTCACAGCCCGTATGCGCCAGATGATAGGCCGTTGAACAACCGACGATACCACCACCAATTACTACGACTCTGGATGAGGCAGGTAACTTCTTCATACAGGTGTCCCAGTGTGGTAATTAAAGTCCGTCATAGCTTGTTCAAAGCGTCGAAGGTTGTCACGTGAGTACTGCGCATAGTCGAAAGATAGCGATGAATACAATTCAGACACCATACTCCAGAGCGTTTCCCTTAATAGAGAGGCACATTTCATTGCCTGATACTGGTGGTAGCGTTGTTCAGAAGGCTCTTCTCCAAAATACATTTCAAGCAAGCGCAGCTCATCGCTCTGTGAAAATTCGTTGTTGGAGGCTAGCCCGCCCAGATCAAACAAGGGTGTATTGAATCCGGCATATTCCCAATCGATCAACCAGAGTCTGTCGCCATCATCCAGAATATTGGCAGCGAGCAAATCGTTGTGCCCAAAAACGATATCAAAAGGACTCGCAACCAATTCAAGTTGCTGTAACGTCTCAAGCCAACTATCAAGCTGCGGTGTCCACGGACTTTCGGATTCGCGCAGCCGAGCTGCATAGTCTCGTACTACATGAAATACCCAAAATGCAGGTGAATTGCCACGAAGATACATTGGAACTTCGCGGTGACAACGTTTGATCAGACTGACAACTCGCTGCATAGTGTCAGGATGACGTATGGCCTGCGCTGTCATTGGACGACTGTTTACAAAATTCAATACCAGAGTGCCCGGCGTATGAAAATGTACGGCCGGTGCAATACCCGCAGCATGAGCCGCCCGACTTGCACCAAGCTCGTTAACCCGGACAATATGATGCTCCGGAATGTCGTCGCCCATCCTGACCACGTATTCACCCCTGTCATCGGCGACTTTATAGTTTCGGTTAGTGATTCCACCCTCAAGTACGCTAGCGTGGATATTGCCATGCCAGCAGCCAAGCTGATTGAGTTGCAACAACGTTTTCTCGGGAATATCAGACATTTTTTTATCGTCTTCAACGGAAGAGTCTGGATCACTCATTGATGTGTTTCTCCACCCACAGCGTAGCGTTGTTGCGCGCGGCGAGCGCTGGCCGACACCATGCGATCAGCAATAATAGCGATGAATGCGACACTCAGTCCTGCAACGACCCCGCGTCCAATATCCGCCTTTGTCAGGGCAACATACACTTCCTGACCAAGATCACGTGTTCCTACCAGTGCTGTGATCACCAGCATTGACAAGGCAAGCATGATGGTCTGGTTTATACCAAGAAGTATTTGTGGAGATGCCAATGGCAAACGGATGCGTGAAAATAATTGCCAGGGTGTGCAACCGGACACCACTCCTGCTTCAATTAGCTGTGCATCAATTCTCTGTACACCGTACATGGAATAGCGTACCGCTGGAGCAAGGGCGTATAACACAACAGCAATCATGGCGGTGAAGTCACCGACACGAAAAAGCATGACCACCGGTATCAGATAAACGAAACTGGGTAAGGTCTGAAGCGTGTCGATAAAGGCGCTAACAGCACGTCCAAAATGTTTGTTCAACGCAGCCACAATACCCAAGGGTATGCCTATCAGACACGCGATGATGACCGACACGCCACAAAGATACAAAGTAGTCATGGCGTCATTCCACAGACCATTAACAACGATGAATCCACTGAGTAAAAAACTCACGAGTGCCAGTCTCCATCCTGCAAAGTGCAGCGCTAGCAAAGTGATCATCAGTAGTCCCCACGGCCATGGAATACCGATCAGAAAACGCTTTACAGGCAACATGAAAAAAGTTAACAACAAGGTCTTGACTGTTTCCAGCTGATCAAAGTAGTTGACATTTACGTGGCGCACCAGCTCTTCCCAGAAAACACCAGTGCCGAGTTGCCAGCTGACTGGATAGTCTTGCAAGGCGCTCCAGCCATATCCCGCAAGCCAACAGACCAGTGCCGTCAGCAGAACAGCAACAACACGAGGATACTGCCGCCACCAACGATCTCTGTGACCGCCCCGCTGTATCTCACCACGACCTTCCGATAACGCCTGACTGAGTCTGTCCAGTGCAACTGCCAGCACGACAATAGCAACACCTGTTTCTATACCCAATCCGATCTTCAGTTGACGCAGAGACGTCAGCACGTCATAACCCAATCCACCAGCGCCGATCATGGACGCGATGATTACCATGTTAAGTGACAGCATGATGACCTGATTGACACCTAGCATCAGACCTGGCCTTGCCACCGGTAGCAGTACACGCCATAACAACTGGCGAGATGTGCAACCAACCATGACGCCCAACTCTCGCATCTCAGGATTTACGCTGCGCAGCGATAGAGCAGTGACGCGAACCATGGGCGGCATGGCGTAGATAATCGTGGCAATCAAAGCGGAGACGGGGCCGAAACCAAATAGCACCAGTATCGGTACCAGATAGGCAAAAACCGGAATGGTCTGCATAAGATCCAGCATGGGTGAGAGTATGCGATCAATCCACGAATATCGGTACATGGCAATACCGAGCAACATGCCAACGACAACACCAAAAGGCACAGCAATGAAAATAGAGGCCAATGTCACCATTGCACTGTCCCATTGCCCGAACACCGCAAGATAAGTGAATGATGCACCGGCAAGTAACGCCAACCAGAGGTTACGCGCATAATGTCCCAGCAGTGCAACGGCGACAATGACTGCAACCCAGCTTACCGGAGGCAGGTGCTGTACTGCATTGCTACCTTGCCCTGTGACAAACCCATTGGAGAGAATACCCAGCACCAGATTGTAGGGCTGTTCAATTACCCAGGCTATAGCGCGCGTGAACTGGCTGAAAGACAACGGGCCCAATGACGCATCTTCTGTCAGCCATTTAACGAATCGCGAGATGGCAGATTTCATATCCACACGCCAGGCGCTCGGGTATTTGATCATCCAGCGCGCATCGAACGTTTTGGCAAGACTGCGACTGGTATTGGACAGAATCACGGTGAGTACCAGTAAAACCAGCCAAAGCCAACGGTAATAGCCCGATCTGCACAACGCCTGAATCATGCAGGCAGACTCGCAACAATGACGTCGAGCACTTGCTGTCGAGTGACATGCCCCACCAGCATGGCTTGCTCATCAAGCACAGGCACTGGTTGATCCAGCTCGATTATTGCACGCGCCACGTCGGCTACCTTGCTGGTAGATTGCACTGTCAACCGATGGTCTGATAACTGGCTAACGGTGGCATCTGTTTGGTATGGCGCGCCATGCGCCGATTCTGGCAAACGTTGCATGATGGAGGCGACGGTTGTCACTTTCTCTCGCGCGATGAAGCGTGTGAACTCACTGACATAGTCATCAGCAGGATGACACACCAGCTCCTCAGGCGTCGCTACCTGAATGATGGCACCATCTTTCATGATTGCGATGCGATCAGCCAGCCGAATCGCTTCATCGAAGTCGTGCGTGATGAACACAATAGTTTTGTGCAGTTTTTCCTGCAGGCGAAGGAACTCATCCTGCATTTCTCGCCGAATAAGAGGATCAAGAGCGGAAAATGGCTCATCAAGAAACCACAGCTCCGGCTCTACTGCCAGAGAGCGGGCAATACCCACGCGTTGTTGCTGACCACCGGAGAGTTGCCTGGGCAAGTAGTTTTCACGTCCTGCAAGCCCAACCAGTTTAATGACATCGCTGGCACGCTGCTCTCGCTGATACTTGTCCATCCCTTGTACTGACAAGGGAAATGCGACATTTTGCAAAACGCTCAGGTGTGGCAGTAATGCAAAATGCTGGAAAACCATACCAAGCTTGTGACGACGCAACTGGATCATCTCACGCGATGACATCGAACGTAGATCGCGCCCTTCGAATATCAACGCACCATGGGTGGGTTCGATGAGTCTGGACATGCAACGGACCAGCGTTGACTTACCCGATCCTGACAAGCCCATGATGACGAATATCTCACCTACCCGTATCTCCAGGTTGGCCGCACGCACCGCAGGCACAAGTCCCGCCTCCAGAATATGGGACAACGCAGGGGCGCCAGCATGATCTCGGATGATCTTGCTGGCACCCTTGCCGTACAGCTTCCATACATCCTGGCAAATCAGCGTGTTCTGGCTCACTACGGATTATTTGACCCAGGCTTGCCAGCGATCTTCATTGTCACTCATCCAGCTTGCTACGACCGCATCCAGTGGTTCGCCATCAAGGTCCACTGCACCTACCATGGCACCCATCTCATCATTGTCGATTGTGAAATTGCTTATGATAGCGTGAGCGCCCGGCCACTTGTCCTTGACACCACTCCAGGCGACTTTCCAGATAGGACCCCGAGGCTTGCCGCAGTCATAGGCCATCGATGTATTGCTGCCCCATGATGGATCGTTGTAACACTCAGCCGAATAGGCAGGAAACTCAACAAACTCGCCTGCATATTTAGCGGGTGCCCAATGTGGTTGATAGATCCACAGAACAATGGGCGCTTTGCGCTGATACGCTGACTCCAGCTCGGCAAACAGTGCGGCATCCGTACCGGCATGGATAACTTCAAAATCCATCTCCAGTGCTTCCACTCTTTCATCATCGAAACCGCCCCAGGTCACCGGGCCGCCTAGATATCGACCGTTGGGCGCAGTTTCCGGTGTGGAGAATTCGTCAGCACAATCGTTGAGCGCTTGCCAGTCGGGTAGTCCGGGGCACAACTCTTTCATATACAGCGGATACCACCAGTCCTCAATAGCCACCATACCGGTTTCGCCAATGTTCTCAACGTTGCCAGTGGCGGTCGCCTCATCCATGGCATCACGCCCGGTGGTTTCCCACATCTCCATGGCTACATGCAAATCACCGGTTTTCAGTCCGGCAAACTGGGCCAGATAGTCTGCTTGTACCAGCTCGATGTTGTAGCCAGCATTTTTCAACACTTCAGCCATGATATTGGTGGTGATGAGCTGACCTGTCCAGTCGTGCAAGGTCAGCTTGATGGGGTCTTGCGATTCGACGTCCGCACTAGCCACCATTGGCGCGCCTAGTGCTATGGCTACAGCCCCGGTCAGGGTCAGTTCTCGCCACGGAATTCTCATATGCCATGCTCCCTTTTTGATTGCAGCTTTCAAATAAGCCGCACCCATCATTTCCCAGACACCTGCTCTGTGTCAAATTCACTCGCAATGCCGTATGCTGTCATAGTGTGGAAAATCTGGATTATCGTCGTCCATGAAGGCCCTTGACCCTGTTAAAACCATGACTAATCAGCAGTGGCTGGATACACATCAATACACGACTGAATCAATAGAGGACTATGAACGCGTCTTCGGCAAGGACTTCGTAAGTCCTGGTGGATCTGCGCTCTCTGAGCAACTTATTGCATCACTGGCCTTGATACCGGGACAGCAGGTACTGGACGTGGGTTGCGGTCTGGGCGGCAGTGCGTTTCTGATGGCACGCGATCATCAGGTCAACGTTACAGGCATTGATTTGTCAGAAAACATGCTGCGCCTTGCCAGACAACGGCTGAACCACTACAAGCTACAAGCGCTGGTCTCATTCGAGCTGCAGGATTGTCTGACCATGACCTATGACACGAGCTTTGATGTGATTCATAGCCGTGATGTCTTTTTGCACATTGCAGAAAAATCGCAGTTATTTAAACGGCTGCATCAAGCCTTGAAGCCTGATGGACAGCTATTGTTTACCGACTACGGCTGCGGCCCTGAACCCTGGAACAGAGAATTTGGCGCCTACGTCGATTCACGTGGTTACCATCTGCATACGGTTGACTCTTATCATGCGCTTATCGAACAGGCGGGATTTCGTTCAGTAAACGTTGAAGATCTCACGGATCAGTTTATCGAGTTATTACACGCAGAGATAGACACTATTCAGACGCTTGATGTTGATGACCACAAGAAACAACTGCTGCAGTCCAGCTGGCAATCCAAATTGCAGCGCGCACAAGGTGGCGATCATCGCTGGCTCAGAGCATCCGCCAGAGCGAACGCCGTCGTTGCCTGAACCAAAGAGCTGGTTGAGTCCGTTTTTAACCCTAGTGATACATAAAATTTCGGCCCAGAACCGCTTCGCTGCTTCTATAGCAGCATCTAAGACGCTGTACTCGTTTTTCCTGGATCTCACCTAGAGTGACTAGGCTCAACCCAGTAAAAACTCCGTGCAGCGCCTTA
>JBGCGC010000160.1:0-3065 GCA_045110475.1 Granulosicoccus sp. | reverse complement strand
GCGTTGTTGCTCGCTCTCAAGGTATACCCGATACCTTTTCGAGCTCGCGCCTAGCGGCTGACCCCTGGACAAACCGCTGTTTGAAGTGTTTGAAGGTCACACTACACTAGCCGCCCTTGCCAGGTCATTAATACTACTGGGTAATTGCGTTGAGGCTTGTGCCACCACCTTGCTGATTGTATGTTGCTTTTCTGCCTGACAGGGAGTTAGTGGTGATCGCACCGATAGCAATGCTGCCAAGGGCCAGCATCGCTGACAAACTTAAGCTTGAAATACCACTAAGCCCTGCGCCGACGGTACATCCTCCGGCCAGAACGCCGCCAACTCCCATCAAAGCAGCACCGGTAAGGTATCGACCGGTTTGTGAAGGTGATTCGAATGACACCCATTGAAACTCAGAGCGGATTAATGATGAGACTGCGCTTCCGAGCAATACGCCCGAGAAAAGTCCAACGCCAAAACCAGCGCCGATTGAGGTTGAGGCGATGCTCCAGAACAGCCATTCAGTACTCGATGAGGTAAACGACAGTGATTGAAACGCAATGGGGTCAAAATCATCCTGCAAAACCAGTCCGGTTCCTACCCAACCGAAAACGACCAGTAGTCCGATAACAACACCACTGAATAGATGCCTCCGAATCCCTGGGCGTTTAATGAACAGGGCGATAACAAAGGCTGTTGATGCTACAGCGACGATTGGCGTTGTGAATGGTGAGCTGGTGATTTGCAAAACCGAATCCGCCGCTATGGTGAAACTGGACAAGCTCGTTCGAATTGGCGTCAATAGCCCCTTGAGCGTCGCATGTGCAGTAACAGCGAACACAAGCAATACAAATAGTGCGCGAAGATTTCCGCTGCCTGCAAGTACCGTCAGGCGTGAAGCGCAGCCACGTGTCAGTATCATTCCGATTCCAAACAGGATGCCACCCAAGACAATGGATATCACGGGAACAGCTGCGGCATGGAACCTGTGTCCGGTGAAATCGATCCAGCCCAGATAGATACTTAGCTGGGTGCCGGCAATGGCGATACCCAGAGCAGCAAGCCACACGGCAAGCGCATCGGAACGCTCAGACGCGTTTGCATCAGCGAGGGCACGGCGCAGGCAGAACCGGGATCGTTGGGCAGCAACCCCAAAAACCATGCCTAGCAACACGCCAAACAGGGCTGAGGCTAATAGCGGTGAAAGGGATTCAAATCCGAGTTGCTCAAACATGGGAACACCTGATCGTGGTCGAAAGACAGTTTTTCGCATGCGATGATGAACGAAATTCGGAGAAAATAAATTATTTAAGAACAAAATTGTAAAATTATTGTTATTTTGGTTTAAAAAAGGAATAATATTCTAAAAATAGTGTTCTGGTGTGAACGATATTATGAAGATGGATGACATAGATCGCGCTCTACTCATGCAGCTGCAGCTCGATGCCGGTCAATCAACTGAGCGGCTGGCACGAGCTGTTGGTGTCTCAAAAACCGCTGCCTGGAATCGCGTGCAACGATTGCAGGTTGCAGGCGTAATCCGCAAACAGGTTGTGATTCTGGATGCTGAGAAGGTCGGCCTTAAGGAGACGTTCTTTATCTCGATAAAAACCAATCAGCACAACGAGCAGTGGCTGATCAAGTTCGACGAAGTGGTTAATCGCTATGCTCAGATAGTCGAAGCTCATCGCCTGTCCGGAGAAATCGACTACCTGTTGAAAGTACAAGTCAGCTCTACCAGAGAGTTTGATAGCCTTTACAAGAAAATAGTGGCTGATGTTGACCTCTACAGCGTTACCTCGAACTTGTCGATGCAAGTACTCAAACAGAATTCGCCGTTACCGTTGTCCCGTGAGCCTGTGCAGCCAGAAGCGTCCTCTTAAGAAACAATCGAACGCGTGTTCATACAAAGATTTTAGCCATAATTCGACAGTTACAGATTCAGATCAATCCAGGCGGGGTCGTGATCACTGCCATCCCCACCGTGTCTGGTTCTGCGATCGATCATTGGATTCATGGCAAACGGCGCAAGCGATTGACTCGCCCAAATCTGATCCAACAGCTCGTAGCGTGGGACTGCCGGGCCGGCAGGATTGAAGCGGTGTGTCCAGACCGGAGACACGGGTCCATTGCCCTGCCCACGGGTTTCAGCCTTGGCCGGGCGGCTCTCCTGAGCATCTGCCAATACATTCACTAAAGGGCGATTATCAGCGATCAACATGTCTTGCAGATAGGGTGACTCTGGTGGGTCATTCATATCACCGGTCAGCAGGAATCGGCTCCCGGGTCTTTCCACTTTGCTAAGAATCCTGCCGATCGTTTGTGCCTGTCTGGCGCGTCGCAGGTTAGCGCTTCTGGCTCCTTCAACCTGATCTGCAAAGAATGGAACAAAGTTGCTTTTAAGATGTGTGTTGTAGAGATTGAACAATTTATTGCCACGTTCGTCGAGAACCTCTACCTGCAGTAGGTCACGGCTGAATACCCGTCGAGCTGGGTCGTCGGGGTGTGTTGCGGTCTGGTGAGAGGTGACCGCTCCTAACGGAAGGCGTGAAAGAATGCCGACATCGATAAAGCGTGAGTCGTTACCCTCAACAAGTACCAGATGACGATACATACCATTAAGGTACTGTCGGTTAAATTGTTTCAGGATCATGATGTGCTCGACTTCCTGCACGGCTAACACATCGGCATTCATGACCTGCCGAATTCTGTGCGCTATGGTTTCGGTGTCCTGTTGGTTTTTTTCCTTGATAAGCGAGCCGTTGAAGGTACGGGCGATAAACTCGTCCTCGCTGAAGCTCAAGGTCAGGCCACCGCTGTTGCCCAGCGGATTATCTCTGACGTTCGCCTGAAAATTGAATCGTGAGAACAGATTGTTCAGATTGAATGTGCCAACCCTGACGCTCATAAATCTCTTCCTGGCTGATACTGGTGGGCACCATTAGTGGGCCACGCGGGTAATTCGTCAACACATGTCGTCACATTTCGTCCCCATCGCCGCCAGCCCAGCGTTAGAAAAGCTCCCCGTATACCCAATACGCGTCGCTTTTCTGCCTTGTTCTGACGACGGTGGAAACGACATG
>JBGCGC010000159.1:0-11421 GCA_045110475.1 Granulosicoccus sp. | reverse complement strand
CGCCCTTGGGGAGACCACCAAAACACCCTCCGCCGCGTTGCTGTTCTTGACAAGGATCCCGACCTTGCCTGCGAACAGCGCCTTGCTGAGGGCGTTTTGGTGGTCTCTGTTTGAAGCGTTTGAAGGTCACACTACACTAGCGATCCAAAATTGCCTGCTTAATGGCGGCGTTGTTTACGATGACCGGTAGAGACTATCGACTACTGGCGGTCCTGTGCTAATGCTGGTCAAGCCAGTTTCTGATAATCAATCGGTGGCGATCACGCCCGTAGCTTTTGAAATGGCCACCGTGGACGGTACGTACGGGCAGTTGTAGCAAGCGCTGCATGCTGGCGTAGTAGTGAGCCGCATTGGCGTGATAGGTGTCCTCGATCAAGGGCCCGTCATACACGATATCACCACTGAACAAGGTGCCTGTTGCCGCCTCCCACAGTGCGATACCTCCCGGTGAATGGCCAGGCGTGTGTATCACCTCAAGAATCCGATTGCCCAGATTCATAGTATCGCCGTCGTGAAGAATCTGCGTAGCTGGAGCAGATTTTACCGTGTAGCTTGATGACAGATACGGCAGCGGTGGCAAGGCAGTAAAAATATCATCTGTCACATACGGATCGGCCAGTGTGTTTTGCCTTGTCGGGTTTTCCAGAAGCTCAGCTTCCAGAGCATGAACACAACGATGCTCAAACTCATGGTGACAACCGATGTGATCGAAATGAGTATGGCTGGCAATAGCAAGCAATTTTTTCTCCGTGACCAGCGGAATATGTTGCCGCAGGCTGACAACGCCCATACCGCTGTCTATCAATGCATCTGATGCGCTGCCACGGACGTGCCAGATGTTGCATCGATAGAACTCGGTAATATGTGGTTCACTGATCAGGCGGATATCGTCACTGAACCGCGAAACGCTGTACCAGTCTTCGGGTTTGATTCGATTCATGAGGGTGTTTCAGGCAGTTAAAGCGACAATATACTGCGCTTTTAGTCCAATGGTTACTCTCTGATTTTTTCCGACAGCCGCTGATTGGGCAAAATTCGCGGTATAGCTCAAGCCGCTATCAGCCAGCAATCTACAGCGTTGATGTGTACCGAAAAACGCATGATCGATAACGCAGGCTTCTCCGATGTGCAATAGATCAGTATCTGTTCCGGGATTGTCCACCACGTGTTCAGGTCTGAAATACAGACCGATACGATTGCCGATGCTTATCTCATTGTTGACATCTGAGCTAGCCGGTACGATAAGTTGACCGAATTCTGTCTTTGTGGATATGCTGGATGCATCCCTTGCAGTGACTGTACCGGTGATTTGGTTAGCATCACCCATAAAGGCTGCTGCAAAGGCCGTTCGGGGACGCAAGTAGATGGATTCAGGCGTTCCAGTGTCTTCGACTTTGCCACTATTCATGACGATAATCTGATCCGCAATGGCCATGGCTTCTTCCTGATCATGGGTGACATGGATGAAGGTGGTGCCAACGCGTTCCTGTATGGATTTCAACTCATCCTGCATTTGTCTGCGAAGTTTCAGATCCAGAGCACCCAGTGGTTCATCCAGCAACAGAACCTGCGGTTCTACTGCAAGTGCTCTGGCCAGAGCGACACGTTGTCGTTGTCCACCGGAAAGCTGATGCGGTTTCTGTTCGGCGTTGGATTCCAGGCTGACAAGACTCAGCAGAGAAAGCGCCTTTTCGTGTCGTTTGCGCTTGTTGTCACCTCGCATGCGTAGACCGAAGCCGACATTGTCCAGCAGAGTCATGTGTGGAAAGAGGGCATAGTCCTGAAACATGGTGGTGGTTGTTCGCCTTGCAGGCGGTATATTCGTGATGTCTTTGCCATCAAGGCAGATGCTACCCCTGGAAGGATTGACAAATCCTCCAAGAATCGACAATAACGTGGTTTTTCCGCAGCCGGATGGTCCGAGTAAAACCGCGAAACTGCCAGCGGGTACACACAGGTTGATATCGTCAAGTGCCTGAAATTTTCCGAAATGATGCGACACCGCGTTTATTTCTACTGTCGCTGTCATCTACTTTTTTGCCTTTCTGAAAATGAACACTTCTGCGAATAACAGCAGCGATATGGAAATGAGGAACACCAGTGAGCCGGCCGCATTTGTCTTGGGGTTCAGGCCAGAACGCAGCATGCTCCAGATCTCCACGGGCAGTGTCACATCGAATCTGGACAATAGAAAAGCAATGATGAATTCGTCCCACGAAAAAGTGAGAGACAGGAAAAAACTGGCGAGAATCGACGGCATCATAATCGGAGCCGTGACCAGAAATAGCGATTGCCATTGATTGGCACCCAGATCCTGAGCTGCCCGCTCGACATTGATCTGATGATCACCCATCTGACTGTATATGATGGCAAAGCAAAGCGGCGCATTGATGACGACATGTCCGATACCGATGGTCCACAAAGAGCTTGAAATGCCTAATGTGTTGAACATGATGAGCAAACCCAGAGCGATAATCAGGTAGCTGACAGTCAGTGGTGCGGTTAGCAGCGCCCGTTGGAACCCTTTTGCTGGCAGTTGAAAGCGAGCCAGGCCATAGGCTGCAAAAAATCCCAGCAGCACAGCGATCACCGAAGAGCACATACCCACTATCAGCGAGTTGATCATCGATTCCATAAGGCGATTGTCCTGCAATATCGCCTCGTACCACTTTAGTGTCGGACCATTGAATGGCATGACAGGCAATCGGCCATCCTGAAATGAAAACAGAACCAGCACAACGACTGGCAGGAAGATAAAGCCATAGAGGATAAACAGGTACATCGCGATGCCCAGGCTCTTGAGCTTGTTGATCAAGACGTCAACTCCTGTCCATTTTCAGCCACCGGGCGCAGAGAAGATAAGCTGCCGTGACCACTAGCATCAGCACAATAGACATGGCAGCAGCACTCGGAAAGTCAGCTCGTCTGCCAATCTGCAACATGATGACCTGAGGTAAGACCAGCTCGTTGCTACCGCCCAGAATTTTTGGTGTTATATAGTCGCCAATGCACAGGACAAAGGTCAGGAAGGCACCTACCATGATTCCCGGAAGGCTCAATGGTAGGATGATATGCCAGAATGTGCGCCATGGACCAGCGCCCAGGTCAGCGGCGGCGCGAGCATAGTTGGGCGATAATTGTCTGAGGTTTGCGTAAATCGTAAGCGTAAGTAGCATAACGAAAAAATGCACAAAACCCACGATGGTCGCATAACGGGTGGATGCAATCGCAAGCGGTTCCTGTAGTAAACCTGTCTGCAACAGGAAACTGTTGAGAACACCCTGTTTGGCGAGTACCAGAAGCCATGCGTATGAGCGCACCACGTAGGAGGTCCAGAAGGGAAGAACGGCTAATATCAAGGCTGTGCGTTGCCACTTCTCTGGAACGCGTTCGGCGATAATCCATGCCAGCGGATAGGCAAGCACCACGGATATGACGGTAACGCTGAAACTGATTTCCAGAGAATTAACCAATGCCTTGACCAGATGAGGCTTACCCAGAAACTCAATGTAATTGTCAAGATCCCAGGTGGCAACGATCTTGCCACCCGTGCGCTGCCAAAGGCTCATGGCGATCATGAAAACCAGCGGCACCACAAAAAATGCCGCTGTCCATAAAAGCGCAGGTAAAACAAAACCCCACCGTCGCCACCATGACCCTTGAACTTTTTTACTCACGACAGGCTGGTGGCTTCATGAATAATCCGGGCTAGGAGCCTGCGCGGCAGAAAATACCGTCGCGAGAGCAGTCCCAATTCGAGTCAGTTTTATCGCTCATTTGAGGCGCTTAGTGGGCCTAAGTAACGAAAATGAGCGGTAAAACTGGCCGAAGTGGGGCTGTTCGCAGCAGGGATTTTCTGCCGCGCAGGCTCCCAGGTGTTACAGGCGCTTTGCAAACTGTGTGTACCTCACGAGTTTGGTTTGCGTCATTGTTGTTGCATTTCAATCCATAGATCTTCCATTTTTTCGTCCAGCTCTACAGAGAACGACGGGTATCGTTGTGAATTTGCCAGATACTCTGCTTGCTGGTTCCAGCGCAAAGTGCTCTTTTGCTCATCGGTCAGTACATCGCCGGTTTTAACATTGGCAGGCATTGCCCAATAGCATGATGATGTAGCGAGTGCTGCCTGACCTTCCGGACTCAGTATGTATTGCACAAATTTCAGCGCCATGTCCGGATTCGCAGCATCAGCCAGCATCGTGACCGACTGCGACCACATCAACCCACCCTGTTCAGGAAGCACCCAGTCCAGCTCTGGCATTTCAGAGGACAACACCCCAGTGAGCCATTCGCCACCACCAAACAGAATGTCGACCTCACCGGTGGCCAGTGCGGTTTGGCTTGCCACAACATCGGTGAACTGAGCAGTATTTTCCTTGAGTTTGAACAGGGTATCGCGAATTTCAGGTAAGTCCGATTCTGATAGTTCTGCTGTCTTTTTCCCTATTCCCAACGATACGAGGCCAATCATTGGTGTATGCCAGTCGTACACAGCAATTCTGTCCTTGTATTTACCGCTCCACAATGTCGTCATGTCCAGCATGTCGTTGACGTCAACGTTGTTCTTGTTGTAGGCGATGGTGTTGTAACCGAACAGTTCTGTCATGCCAAACCACTGGCCATCATGCTTGTGGTAGTCCGCAAGAACGACTTCAGGCCACAGATCGTCAAGTGGCAGAGCCTCCTCAGGAATACTGGCGAGCAATCCTTGATCAACAAGCCCGGGTACGTCTACGCCGTCTATGATCATGACATCCCAGTCGCCAGGTCGTGACTGTTCAAGAATGGAAAGCGCAGCTCCGGTTCCTTCGAACTCCTTGAGATTCACGCGAACGTTGTTAGCCTTTTCAAAAGGTTGAATGAACTCAGGATCGGTGTGGTCACACCAGACCAGTGCATTGATGGAATCTTCACCAGATACCTGGCCTGAACCCGCGATGCACAGTACTGCAAGGCCTCGTGCAATGGTTGAGCATGTTGTGGAAGGTTTCATAGGTGTTTTTGATCCGCAAGAGCCTGTGTACTTTGATCCTACCAATAAAGAGCCTGCTTCGCTGCACATCAGTCCGCTACCTGATGATCCGCAGTTCAGGAAGGCCTGAATATGTGCAATTTGCACAGGGTCGATCGATATATGCTCAGGTTCGAGCACGATAGTTGTTGCCTTGTGACGATGAATGATGGTGATGACAGCATGCAGAGCTTCACTGTCGTCCGGTACGACATTCATGTCGGAATTACTCGCATTGTGCGTGGCGTAACTAATCGTGTACGATCAAGGCGTGAAATATGAAACAGGCTATCCTCAGCCTTGCAAAGACGCCTGTTGTGTCGACCAGTTGACGGAGAATCAGTCTTGACTGACAACATATCAATAGGTATCGAAGAAGAATACCTTCTGGTGAATCCGGAAACGCGAGAGTTGGCCAACCATCAGCCCAAAGGGTTTATGGAGCGCTGCAAAGAACTGTTAGGTTCGCGTGTGACTTACGAAATGCTGCAAAGTCAGGTCGAAATAGGCACTGAGGTGTGTCAGACCATTGAGGAGGCACGTGTTCAAATTCTGGAGTTGCGTCAAGGTGTCTCATCGGTAGCGCGCGATTTCGATCTCAACATTGTTGCCGCATCCACCCATCCCTGGTCGCTTTGGAGTGATCAGCAACCTGTGGACATGGAGCGTTACAGGATTATGGGCGTGGAGCAGGCGAGTATTGCAAGGCGTATGGCCATATGCGGTATGCATGTGCATGCAGGCATACCGGACCAGGATTTGCGCGTTGATCTGATGAGTCAGGTGAGTTATTTCATGCCGCATATGCTGGCCCTTAGTGGGTCATCGCCTTTCTGGGAAGGTATTGATACTGGACTTAAATCGATGCGTCCAACCATTGCAGGTAATCTGCCAAGATCAGGGCTTCCCGAAGCTTTTGATAACTGGAATGACTGGATGGAGATGGTGGATGACATGACCTCTTGCGGCATGATTACTGACCCATCCAGAATCTGGTGGGACCTGCGGCCAAGCGTTCGCCATCCAACACTGGAGATTCGCATCTGTGATGTGTGTACCTGGGCAGAAGATGGATTGACGGTAGCGGCGGTTTATCAATCTCTGTTGACATTCCTCAGTCACTTGCGAGCTAACAACCAGCGTTGGAGATACTATCGGCGCATTCTGATTCTGGAGAACAAATGGCGTGCCCAGCGTTATGGTGTTGATGCAGAACTGGGAGATTTTGGCAAGCGTCAGGCCGTGCCGTTACCTGATTTGATAGACGAACTGGTCGAGTTGCTCAGACCCCATGCAGAAGACCTGGGTTGTATTACGGAAGTCGAGAACGCCCGAAATATTGCGCGTCGCGGCAGTAGTTCAGACCAGCAACTGCGAGTCTACAACGAGGCACTCGAAAGCGGTGCATCCGAGCGTGAAGCGCAGGTCGCCGTTGTCGATTGGCTTATTGCAGAGTCGGTGCCTGGCGCATCCTTGGGAGCAGGCAATCCAGGCTAGCCGCATTGACCAGACAAGTCATATAGTAATGACATCGCATGCTGTATTTAATAACGATAGGCGTGAGTGTCCATGAACCTGGAAACTGACGCCCATCCGGCTCTGCTTGAACTCCTTGAAAATCCGGTAACACCACAAGCGCTCCAGAAATTCGTGCAAACACGTGAATTTCCTCTGGTCGTAGCCGGCCTTGTGACCTTTGTCTGGGTAGGTGAGGCGTCCCGGATATCGCTGGTTCGCTGGATACACGGTGGTGAGGACCGGATTGATTTTCGGCATATGAAGGGTACGCCCTTGTGGTTACTTCATGTGCCAGTTGAAGATGGTGGACGATTCGAATACAAATTGAGTATTCGTTGCGGGCGAGAAGAGCGTCTGGCACTTGATCCACTTAACGACAAGAGAGCGGGTGATCCTTACGGCGAGAATTCGGTGTGCAAGACCTACGGATATGCCCGACCCGAATGGAGCAAACCGCAGGGAGCGCCTGCCGGATCCATTATTCCGTTGATTGTTAGCAGTGCAGCTTTTGATCAAACGCGACAAGAGCAGATCTATTTGCCAAAAGACTACGATGGCAAGACAGCCATGCCCTTGCTTGTCATTCATGATGGCGCTGATTTTGTTACCTATGCGGATCTCGCGACATCGCTTGATAATCTTATATATGCCGGGACCATTCCACCGTGTGTTGTCGCCTTGTTGCAAACATCCGACAGGCCGGGTGAGTACTCACGTGGCCGGCGCCATGCTCGCTATATCGTTAGTGATTTGCTCCCTGTTCTGGAAGAAAAATTTGCCTTGTCAGACCGAGTTTGCGACAGAATTCTGCTGGGAGCGAGTCTGGGTGCTGTGGTATCTTTGTCTACCGTGTTTCGTTACCCGGGCGTTTTTGGTGGTGTGGTTTTGCATTCGGGCTCGTTCATTCTTGATGATAGAAAACTGCAAGGCAGACCCCATCCTGTTTTTCGGCGAATAGCGCGCCTTGTCAAGGCATTCCGTCGCGCCCCCGACATTCCCGAGCTGCGAGCTTTTGTATCCACTGGTGAGCTGGAAGGGCTAGCCTCTGAAAATCGTGCACTCGCTCGGTTATTGGAGGAAAATGGGGTTAAGGTGTTATTTAAAAGTGCCTGGGACGGACATCACTGGCATAACTGGCGGAATCAACTTCGCGACGGTCTGGTCTGGGTGTTGAAAAATTCCGCTGATTGAAACATACATGCAAGTCATTGAGGTAAGTAGAACTGGCGGGACGTCTTGCCAGAACAGTAAATGGCCTGACTTGAATAGAGCTATAACAAAAGTTGTTAGCTAGGAAAATAAAAGGACCGGTAACTGGAGAGGAAATGACTGAGCATAAACTGACGATAGGTTTGTCTCTTGGGGCGGATATCTGTTGGCCGATCTGTTACGAGACTATGCTGAAGGAGCTGAAATTGCGCATTCCGCACAACGGCAGGCAACTGTCGTTTACATCTGAACGCGTCACAATAGAGCCTTTCAATTTGCAGCAATCTGTGAAGTATGATGTCGTTGTTGATCGTTTGACCCACTGGTACTCGACAAGCCGGGAATGGATCAAGAAAGGCATACTGCTGGATGATCTGTACGTTTATAACAACCCCTGGTCGCTACAGTCCAACGAAAAACATACTTCATATGCCGCCATGATGCGACTGGGTCTGCCGGTTCCGGAAACCTGGATGATGCCACCCAAGGCTTATGAGGAGTCAGAAGACTTACAGGAAACCTTGAGAAAATATGCTCGCATGTTTTCCATGGAAGATATTGGCAATGATCTTGGCTATCCGTTTTTTATGAAGCCTTACCATGGAGGCGGTTGGAAAGGCGTCTCGAAGATTGATAATCTGGAAGAGTTTCAGGCAGCCTATGACATCAGTGGTACGGAAGTCATGAACTTGCAATCCGCCGTATTACCGCATGACTGGTTTGTTCGTTGCGTCGGTCTGGGCCCGCAGATGCGCAAGGTTAACTATGATCCAGCCGCCCCGTTGCACGATCGATATCGTATGGACATAGATTTCCTTTCGAGTGAAGATACCTCGATTCTGGAAGATATGACGGCGACTATAAACAGTTTTTTTGGTTGGGATTTCAACTCCTGCGAGGCTCTGAGGCGTGACGGAATCTGGCATCCGATTGATTTTGCCAATGCCTGTCCAGATAGTCAGGTAACGTCCTTGCATTATCATTTTCCGTGGTTGATTAAAGCCAACCTGAGATGGTCGATATTTTGTGCCGCAACCAATCGTAAAATGCATCGTAATCTTGACTGGGACCCTTACTTTGCCGTAGCTGACAGGGATTTGTCGCCCAGAGAAAAGCTTAGTGAGTATGCGGCGATTGCGCACAAGCGTTTCCAAACAGAAGAGTTCAGGGATTTCTGCCAGACGCATCTCGCACACCTGGATGAGGTGGCCTACGAGTTCTTTGCGTCGGATACGATGCGCGATGCGGTACATCAAAAAGTCGTCGCTTTATTTCCCGTGCATGAGATTGATGAATTCACCGAATTATTCTGGAGTCGGATACAAAGCTGGCGAACACAGGAAGGTGCAGCTGGGGATTCTGATGGCTTCTAGAAACGCTCCTGGCAGGCAGGCTTGCCGGACGCTCCACTGCAGACTCAGGCACACGCCAGAATTTTTGACTCTCATCAAATGAAACACGTCTCGCGCTGGTATTCACCTCGTCTTGAGCAAGACATCACGTTCGCTCGCTGGGGGCATTGGGGGCAACCCGTTATCCTGTTTCCCACGGCAGGCGGTGATGCAGAAGAAGTGGAAAGAATGCACCTGATCGCTGCTATACAACCATTGATTGATGCCGGACGGATCAAAGTTTATTCGTTCGACAGTCTGGCCGGACGTGCGCTGGCTGATCAGCAGGGTTCGGTTGCTCATCGTTGCTGGTTGCTCAAGCAAACCGGAGAGTATGTGGTGCACGAGGTTGTTCCGGCCATACGCTCGGATTGTGGTAATTCACAGCAAAGCCTCATAACCGCTGGTGCATCCATAGGTGCCTTTAACGCGGTGGCGATGTTGTGTCGCTATCCAGATGTGTTTCATGCAGCACTGGGTATGAGTGGTACGTTTGATCTGGAGTCGTTGATGGGCTTCCAGGGTAACGAGGACTACTATCTCTCTACACCGCTGAGCTTTCTTCCTAATATGAGTGATAGTGCAATGCTTGATAAGCTGCGCGAGCGTTTTGTGTTGCTGGCCTTCGGCAAGGGGCGATGGGAGAGCCCGGCGGAGTCCTGGCGTCTTGCGGGCATGCTGGGTGACAAGGGGATACCCAACAGAGTGGATGCCTGGGGTGAAGAACACGATCACGATTGGTCAACGTGGCGTGAGATGTTGCCGCAGTATCTTGATGAACTTGTTGGCTAATAACAATGCTACACAAGCAGACACGATGGACTTCGATGGATAACCAGAGCAGGCGACGCCTGCCAGCAGAGAGAGCAGCATGAACGTCATATTTATCGAACCAGGCTTTCCTGCCAACCAAAAACAGTTTGTTCGTGCTCTGGCATCTATTGGCGCAAACGTGATTGGTATTGGTGAGCGTCCGTATGAATGGCTGGACGAAGAGACGCGCGGGTGGTTAGGCTCTTATCAGCAAATTGCATCAGTGACCGATGAGGCGGCCCTTGAATGGGCTGTGCGCAAAGCACAGGAATCTCATTGGATAGATCGTATGGAAGCCGTGGTGGAAGCGCACGTACTCCCGGCAGCTCATGTCCGTGAGCGATGCACGATTCCGGGAACCTCATCGCGCACGGCTTATCTTTGCCGGGACAAAGTGGCCATGAAAGAGGTTCTGCGCAACGCTGGTGTGCCTACTGCCGCATCCGCTGGCGTTAGTAGTCTGGCCGATGCCATCGATTTTGGCCGACATGTCGGTTACCCATTGATTATCAAGCCGCGCGATGCAGCGGGTGCAGCGGGTACCTACCGCGCCAACGATGAATCCGAACTGGTGAGCGTGGCCCAGGGCTGTGGTCTGGCTGACGGCGCCCCGGTTGCCATCGAAGAATTTGTCGAAGGCCATGAAGGTTTTTATGACACGCTGACAGTAGAGGGTGAGGTTGGTCATGAGTTCATCAGTCACTATTATCCCAACGTGCTGGAAGCGATGCGCGCTCGCTGGATTTCGCCACAAATAATCTCAACCAATCGCATCCATGAACCTGGTTATGATCAGATCAAGGCGATGGGCAAGCGCGTCGTCGAAGCGCTCGGTTTGCAGACATCGGCCACACACATGGAGTGGTTTCTGGGAGCTAAAGGTTTGCGTTTTTCGGAGATTGGTTGCCGTCCGCCAGGTGTCGGACAATGGGAGAGTTACTGCGCTGGCAATGAGTTTGATCTGTATCGTGAATGGGCCATGGCCGTGTGTCACCTGCGCACCGATCAGCAGCCAACGCGCAGGTTTTCATGCGGAATAATTGCCTTACGCCCGGAGCGTGACGGTAACATCTTCAGCTATACCGGTCTCGAGGACGTGTACAAGGACTATGGCGACAACATTGTAGAGCAGTATTTCCCTGAGCCCGGTACGGCTACTCAGGGCGTTGAAGCGGGTTACATGGCGAACGCATGGCTGCGCGTGCGGCACACCGATTTTGATGTTTTGCGTCGAATCCTCAACGACATCGGTGAGCGGGTGGGAGTCAGAGCAGGCTAGGAGCCTGCGCGGCAGAAAATCCCTGCTGCGAACAGCCCCACTTCGGCCAGTTTTATCGTTCATTTTCGTTACTTAGGCCCACTAAGCGCCTCAAATGAGCGATAAAACTGACTCGAATTGGGGCTGCTCTCGCGACGGTATTTTCTACCGCGCAGACTCCTAGTCTGAACTATTCACTGTCTGGTAGGCCTCATTTGGCT
>JBGCGC010000158.1:0-6583 GCA_045110475.1 Granulosicoccus sp. | reverse complement strand
TCGGCGCGTGGTGCGTAGGGGTTCGCCGATACGCTGGCGCGCCCGTCTTCCAGAGCCGCAAGAATGCTCGGTAAGTCGCGCCCGACGCTGTGCACCCAGGTTGTTGGCGTGCCGACATCGTTGCCTAGCGCCTCGACGCTTTGCACTCGGCTCATGTCCGGGTGCGGCCCATGATGCGCGTCAGAGCCGCCGCGTCCGGGCAGCATCCGACCAGAGAGCAGCAGATTGTCCCAGACCTTCAGGCCGTCTGCGTTTTTCGCAAAGCCTGATCCATTCCAGAGCTCGAAACTGTCGGCCAGATCGAAACTGAACCCATAATCGTTGCGCACCCGTGGATGATTGGCGGACAGGTGCAAGCCCAATTCCGTTTTCAGGGCCTGCAGAGTCCAGTCCCGCGCGTTGCGGGCATCAAACAGGCGCTGGTGATCGTAAGCCTCTGGTTTGAAGACGTTGAGGTGACCACGCGGGGCAGTGAGCTCGGCTGCGTGAAAGATGGGCACCGGCGACGCAGCGAAGTCTGGATCGGCCCAGGTATGCGTGGCGACTGCGCCATCCACATGCACGTCGTGATCAGTAATCGCCAGATAGTCGAAGCCCAGCCGCTGCGCCTGAGCCGTGATGCGTGAGATCGGATTATTGCTGCTATCGTTGGAATGACGCGAATGCAGGTGCCAATCACCCTTTAGCCAATGGCGTTTCATGTTTCTCGATTTTTGGTGTCGGTATTTGAGGGATACAAATGGGTGCTCACTGAAGCAAATAGCTTGTGCTTGGGGAATTCATAGTTGGCGCGTCGAAGTTCTGTATCAGCCTGCGGATCGGTAGATAATACCCCTGAATCCTGCAACACAACATCCAATACTGGAAGGGCAGCGCGTGAAGCTAGAAATTGACATCCTCTTCCTTTAGGGAGAGGAGGATGTCAAATCCGATTTAAAACCTCTGAGCCGTCTGAGTTCTTATTCGCCTTAGCCAACTTTGCATTCTTCCAGGCATTAAATTTAGATGGGCGAAGTCCATAGCGCGCTAACACACCCTCGTGCAGACGTCTGAGTTCTTCGACGACTAAGGCTTGCACTTCAGATTGCTCAGAGACGGGTACCTGTATGAACACCCCACCAAGTAATGAACAGGAAGTAGATACACCGTAGCCATTGAGCAGAATCACTCGTGACCCACAAGTCATGGAAGGTAGAGCTTGTATCCGAGGTATGCGTTTCGACTCTGCTTAGTCTCACCTGTCGGAATGATCGCTGGTCAAATTGGTGCCTAGCATACCTTAGAAAATGTATTGCAGGATTTCCCTTAACTCGAACGTGAAGATGTACTTGAACCACTTCAGTACGCGGCGTGGCGATCGCAGAAAAGAGAGATTGTTCTGGCTACAGGATGAAGGTTATGCTGGATAGTAACTTGTCACCGCGTTGGTAAACTACGCTATAGCAAGCTTATATCGAAACCCTTCATTTGTCTTAGGTTGGAGGTCCGCATTCTCCAGATTCATTGCCTGAAAGTTATATGTTATTGAACGATTTAGCCTTGTAAACTCAATATCTGGATGTTGGCGCTCTGCTTGTAGCATCCGGGCATTCTGGACCTGGTGTTGTTCATGGGCGATACGTTGCCTGAATCCGTGTATGGTGCCGCTAGCGGTAGAAATTTCACTGTCTCGGTAGCTCCGTACCTGGTTTTTCGGTCTGACTTAGTTTGCGCGAAAGCCTGGCTTAGCAATATTCTGACTGCAACGAGCAGTCACTACCTCAAGTTTCGGAGTTCAAATAGGTTAAGAAAATCCGCATAACATCTTGTTTGATAAACGCAAAAAGCCTTGTGCTTGTTTAAATGTTGGTACGCAAATACTCACATCAAAACAAACCCAAGGCTCGTTATGAGTAATGCTACAAAACAGGATCTATTGCCACCCCTTGTCGCTGATTTGTTGAGCGATCCTGTGCCCTTTATTGACAACGTGTTTGCCGATGGCTGGAAGCGCCTAAGTGTGAATACGTTGATCGCTAAAGCAGGACTGACCAAACGAACTGGCACCGGAGTGTCAGTGGCGGTATATCTTTTGTTGATCTGGCGCTGGTTGAATGTGTCCTCGATCAGCATGTTCTCCCAAAAGGCGTTGGGACTATTCAGCCAGGCGAAAAAGGACGTCACGTACGATCTGCTCAAGCGCGAGGACATCAACTGGCGTGCTCTAAATCTATCGACAGCTGGCCAGCTCTATAGTACCCATAAGTTGCAGAGCAATGAGGACCGTGCTTTTCTACTCGATGACCCGATCAAAACAAGGAAGGGTAAGCGTATGGAAGGTGTATCCAGCCACTTTGATCAAGTCAGCAACACCAGCGTGATGGGCCAGCAAGTACTAACACTAGGGTTGTCCACCGATCAGGCATTTGTGTCACTGGATTCGCAAATAGCGATCAGCAACGTCAGGACGCAGGGTCTGGCCAAAGACTTCAAAGACGGTCGCAGTGCCGGTGCGCAGCGTTACAACGAGGCGGTTGGTCAAACCAGGGTTAAGATGGCCACCGGCATGATCCGTCGCGCTGTTCGTCATGGAATACGGGCATCCTATGTTGTCGCTGATGCCTGGTTTGGAAACAAAGATATGATGCGGGCCGCCATGCAGCTTGGTATGGTGGCGATACTGCGCATGAAACGCAACAAGACAAAGTATCGCGTACCGCACGGTAACGGATACACGTTGCTCGATGCAAACGAGCTATACCGCCGGGCTGTGCGCAAACAATGGGTACAAGTCGCCGATCTACCCTGCAAGGCGGTGGAAATGGTTGTGGAGATCGATTTGTCCACTGCCAAGGGCAGGCACGCAACGCCAAGCTATCAACCCGTGAAGTTGCTGTTTGTTCGGGGCATCAACGACAAGGAAGATCGAACAGCCAGCCGCAAGGACTGGGCTTTGTTTCTGAGCACCGATGCCAGTATCAGTAGCGCAAAGACGTTGCAGGTTTATGCACTACGTTGGAGTATCGAGGTGTATTTCAGAGAGGCGAAACAGCACTTGGGCATCTTGTAAGAGCAGACCCGTTCTTTTGTTTCTCATACCGCCTCCATTCATCTGTGCGCCATACGCTATCTCATGTTGGTAGACGCCAAACTTCTATCAACCGAATCATCTGTTGGTCAGATACGCTCCCAGATACAGAATCAGTTTGATAGCTTGAATTACGCAGCACGGTTATGGAGCGTGTTCAGATCACTGATTGCGGGTACGTTGAAAACCATGCGCAAGCAACTGAACTGAACTGTACTGTGACCGACATCATGGAAAAACTCGACGAACGGGTAACTCGTTTTCTGGTTCAGGCACTGCAGCTAGACGCCTTCACGATGCAGCTTGAACACGAGATTGCAGCCTGATATCGTCTATTTTGAACTCCGAAACTTGAGTTACTAAGTTGCTTATGTGAACAGTTATCAGTGCGAAAAACGTTTTTCAGACAAAGCTACTAGCCAATATCAAATGGCGTTAAGCGATGCCCCACGTAAATGGTAAGTTGGGCAACTTGGGACGGAAATCTTAGTTCACTCATTTTACGCCCAGCGCTTCAAAATGCAAAAAAACGCTGGGCTATACCGTACAAACTGCAAGAAAAACTACTCTATACAGCTACAAGATTCTTACCAAGGCAGCTATAAACTACGAATTTTTCGACGAAAACCCACAAATGAGATCAGCCCGATCCCCAGCAATGCAAGACTAGCCGGTTCTGGAACTTGTGTGGTTCCACCACCGTTATTAATCTTTGTGATATGGCTGACAGTCATCGGACTGTTAGACAGATTGATCTTGAATCCATTTGCGTTTGAAAGTAGCGCGTTTGTCGTATCAAAAACACCAATTGACAGGTTACCTTCGTTTTGGAAAAGCGCACGCCCTGTAGAATTCTTCAGAATGTAGAATTCAGGGTTGCCCGGAAGCATGAAGCCACCGAGATTACCGTTGTAAGATACAGTTACCGATTCATCCTTTGTCGTGGGGTTTAGCACGGGATCATCGACAAAAATGTTGAGATCCGCAGCCCAACATTCTTCAGCAGTTATGTTTCCACCGTTTGCACCAGGGCAGTTTGCAGCAAGTGCGTTAATTCATTTTTGCCAATCGTGCCGATAAGAGTATCCAGCTCATAACTAACTAAGTCAGTACTGGTAACAGGAGCAGCGGTAGCGTGTGTACTCCACACAAGCGCTCCCAAAACCCCTAATGTAGACAACCATTTAAACTTCATCAAATAAACTCCCTGTATCGCTACCGGCGCCAATAATTGCCCAAAGAGCAGGTAGCAATGAAAACATCTGTTTGGCGTATGTAACGTCCAGCAAAAATTACGCAATAGATAATAATCTTACAAATTACAAACACTTATAAATTTTTTGCATTCTCTTGGTGCTGCAACTGTAAGTATTTCCGACGATTTCCTACTTTCAACCAAGTTTTCCCATTTTAGGAATCATTCATTCTTTCTCTGTTCACGCCAAATCAAGCGGAAACAACCTGAAACGGGCTGGCTAAACGCCGAATTCTTTTACCGAACCCTTTTCCCGTAACGAGTTCTGTGAGGGAGTGGAATACAGGCTGTATTGCCGACTGAGCAGGATTAGCTACGGGGAAAGGGGGCGTGGAAGAATGTAGTGATGCCATGAATAATCTAGGCTAGGAGCCTGCGCGGCCGGAGGCGGCCCCGTAGAAAGCGATCGAGCGAGAGTAGTCCACATTTGGCCAAATGTGGGCTGTGCGTAGCCGATTGATTTCTGCCGCGCATACTCCTCGGAACGCCCTTAGTCATGTTCCTCGTCATCTCGCTCAAATGAAGAGAGCAGCAATCTGGATCGCGAATTTCAGTTCTTCGCTGCCACGGCACAACAACAGCAAAGATTACCGCCCGATAGGGCGCTGACTGGATTTAAAGCAATGCATCCATGAGTTAATAACGAGATGTATTTGCATACATTGATTGAAGATTGGCATCAGGCCTTGTTCGATCTTCTTGATTCGGGAGTCCAGCAAAATCAGGGCTCTATTGCATCGAAGATGGTTTCTGCAAATTCAAAAGCCCCAATACTGTTTCGCGCAGATATTTGCCACACATGGCCAGAGCCATGATTGACCGCACCACTGCTGGGTACAAGATTGCAGAGGCCATTTGTACAGACAGACGCTGATACTTGGTTGTCTCGATGTACTTCGGTACCAAGTATATTGTCAAATACGACAAGCTCATAGAATTCGGCACCGGGTGACTCCCTCCACTGAAAATCCAGAAGCCAGCAAGCCCTGACCTCTGAACCAGCAGTTGGCATCAATGCCACAGGAATATCAGGCGCTAACGGGACTACCTCGGTAACAGAAAATTTCATACTGCTGAAAGTGGAAACACTGTCACTATTTCTGGCTGCCACGCCCCACTCCAATTCATCGCTTACCGGCGGTTTCGTGATTGTCTGTGGTGTAAAACGACAAACACCTTCGGAACAAACTTGACTGGCATCAACGGTGTTGCGGGTAAGAACGGCTCCCTGCTGTTGGTCTGACAGAACAAACTCATAAGTCTCAGCATCGTTCGATTCCAGCCAGCGATACTCAACTTCTATACCGAACTCGAATGATGTGTCAGTCTCCGGGAAAATAGCGATGGGGGTTTCCGGTAAAGCAAATACACGCGCGCTCATGCCGAAGCGAACGGTGCTGTAGCGTGACAGACCTTTGGTGTAGCGTGCAGCCACGCGCCACGTATGGTTGTCTCCGGCCGATAGACTGAAGCTGTTTGGTGGAGTGAAGTTACAGATACCGTTCGTACAGATTGTTGCAGAAACCTCTGGCTCTCTGTACACAACCAGGCCTAGAGAGCCATCAACCAGCATGAAATCAAACGAACTGGCATTGGATGGATTACTCCATTGATAAGTAATGGAGGCCGAGAAGGGTATGGTTGATTTCTTACCTGGAAATATCTGAGCTGGTGGTGCCAGCCTTGCTGCGAAAGAGGACCCGGCGAGCAGGGAAAGGAGAGTAAAAACGACTATTTTTTTCATCTACAGCTCTACATGTATGGGTTTGAATACGCATCAAGAACTCACTATCCGGTAGGTTTTCGGAAAACTCGCTCGTTTTTGGCAACAAGTAATACGTGGTTCCCAGGGCGTCTCGTCACTGCCTGCACCGCTTCTATCACATCGACCATAGGTTAACCCTGTTGATGCGTAAAAACACGGGGTGAACTGCTGATGAGACTGGCATGCAAGTGTAAATGCGCTATTCCGGGATTGTACTGAAACCTCACTGGCGGTGAGGTTTCAGTACGCGCAGAATTGATCGGTTTTCGTGGTAGTTGGCGGGTTGAATTGAGATAAAATAATTCTGCGAAAAACAATCTCATCCAACACAACCCGCCATATGAAACATAGCAAATCTGATGTCCGTTGTAAATTCTCAGCAATGCCTGAGCTTCGTTTCGATGATCAACAGCTGACCTCTTTCTCAGGCCTGATTGTCTTCCAGCAACTGTTCTCTCATCTGGAGCTAAGGCGTCGTGTGAGCCGCTGTTTCGAG
>JBGCGC010000157.1:0-32765 GCA_045110475.1 Granulosicoccus sp. | reverse complement strand
CGATCGAGCGAGAGTAGTCCAATTTTGAGTCAAATTTTGTGCTCATTTGAGGAGTTTAGCTGGCTAAGTGACGAAAATGAGCGCAAAATTTGGCCAAAAGTGGGCTGCTCGTAGCCGATTGATTTCTGCTGCGCAGGCTCCTAGCACTTCATACAGGATAAATGAACTGATTGACGGCCGATTGCCGAATTTTGGGAACAAATAAGCCGACGCTCAACAATACCTCCACCAACGTCCTCTGGCACGAGGACTCCTGATCCGACGGGTACGCAACTATAGATTTTCTCGCACTTCAAGCAGCTGCTCGATAACGTCCACAGTCCAGGGGCCAGCACAGATTGTCTGATTACTGGGGACATGAATGATCAATGGATCAAGGCCTGATGCACGAATGGCCGGATGGCGGGTAAGCGTCTGACCACGCGAGTAGGTACTGTCGCTATACGGAGATTCTACCAACGCCTGCGGCCTCAGGGAAATGAGTTCCTCTAGCCCGAGCACGCCATAGGCCTCTATGTCTTTTTCCAATGCGACGTTTTGCCAGCCCGACAGTTCGAGAATCTGCCCGCGCACGCTCTTGTCGCCCACGGTGTACCCATTAGTGTCAAACACAGCCGCTCTGGGCCGGGGATTCGTTAGTAATCCCACTCTGACAGCAATGGCCGCCAGACGCTGCCGGACATGACCGATTATGTCAGCCGCTCGCTCCACTTGCTGAATCAGATCGCCCACCCGCTGGACATTGTCCAGCATCTGATCAACTGAGTTGGCGATAGGCAGGGTTTCAACGCGCAATCCCAGTTCGTTGAGCAGGCTGAGTGTGTGGCGCGGAGTGAACGGTCCGGTGAGCACAAGATCCGGCGCCAGTGGCAACAACTCTTCAGCAACCGGATCCAGCTGCGAGTAGTCGTTAGCAAGCTCATGAAATACTGAGCCGGCAGCATCACGACTGAGCCGACCAAGCCCCATTATCTGGCCAGGATCTGCCAGCAGCATGAGCAGTTGATCGGTGCACAGATTGATGGATACAACTCGCGGCAATGCGGGTGTCTGCGTTGCCCAGACAGCTGGCGTCAGCGTGAGCGCTGACGCCAGCAGCACAAGCTTACTGGTTACTGATACGACCATCTACAAAAGGTTCGTAAGGAGCATTGGCCGCAAGATAGTCAGCAACGACACTTTCGACGTTGGGTCCGAAATCGTAGACTTTGTCTGCATTTTCAGCAAAAACGTTATAGCCGTCACCACCACCACGCACGTAGTTGTTGGATACAACAGCGTAGCGCGCCTCAGCGTCAATGGGTGTCCAGCCATCACCTTTCATAACCAGCACATCAATGATTCGACCCTCATTTGCCGGTATGGATGCATCCCAGGTGAATTTAAGCCCCGCGACCTGTGGAAAGCGTCCCTTGACCTCTTCAACCTGGCTGACCCCGTTTTCAAGCGCGGTAATAATATCGGCACCAGATACTTCGAAAGTTGACAAGGTGTTCTGGAATGGCAGTACTGTGAGAACCTCACCCATGGTAATTTCGCCAGCGTCAATCGAAGCACGCAGACCACCTGAATTCATGATGGCAATGGAAACCCCCTGATCTCTAACGCGATCCAGCAGAGCCTCGGCAACCAGATTACCCATGGCGCACTCCTGCACCCGGCAAACCTCTCGATTGCCTTCAATGACGGCCGCTGATTCGGCAACGACCTCGTTTCTGATCTCATCCAGAGGCAGGGCAAGTTCAGCAATCCGTGTCAAGGTCTGCGCATCCTCACCAATATCAGCGTTGATTTGCAAGGGGTCGCCGGTTGCCTCGATGAGCTCTCCAGCCTCGTCGAATGTCACGTTCAGCTCACCCACGTACTTGCCGTAGGCATAGGCCTGCACAATAGCGGTATTACCCACCATTGTCGGATAAGGTCCTCTGGCGCTTTCATCGGTGTTGGACAGAAACGTATTGGTGTGACCGCCCACAATGACATCGACACCGGTAGTCTCCGCAGCGACTCGCTGATCCAGTGCGTAGCCGGAATGCGACAATACGATGATACGGTTGATACCCTGCTCCATCAGCTCGTCCACCTCACCCTGAACCGCCGCCACAGGATCAGAAAAACTGATCAGCGGACCCGGACTTGCCAGTTCATTGGTGTCCTGGGGCGTAAGTCCGATAATGCCGTACTTTTCACCTGCCTTCTCGACTACCGTGGATTTCATGATCTTGTTGGCAAGCATAGGCTCTTTGGAAACATCGGCGTTCGACATCACCACCGGGAAGTCAACCGCATCGATAAATTCACGCAATACCTGTGGGCCATCGTCGAACTCATGATTGCCTACAGTCATGCCGTCGTAGCCAAGACGATTCATGATTTCGGCCGCGACCTTGCCTTTGTAGAAGGTATAGAACAACGAACCCTGAAATTGGTCACCGCCGCTGAACAGCAAGGCATCCGGATTTCGCTCACGAGCCTCCTGAACGGCAGTGACCAGACGCGCATAGCCGCCGAAGCACTCACCGGCGGCGTTGTCCTCGGCAGAGCACGGGCTATCGTATTTGCTGATAGGCTCTACTCTGGAGTGAAAATCGTTGGTGTGAAGAATAGTGACACTGCTTTGCGCATAAGCGTAACTGCCGGCAACAGCAACGGCCATGGCGACTGCACCGCGTAATAGGACAGATTTCATTGATAGGAACTCCCGTTCAGTAGTGATGCGAAACAGCGTATCAGATGCCATGACGCTGCGCGTGACAACCTTGACTTGCGTCACTCGTAAATAGGAAAGAACGTATTGAACGCCCCTTCCGCAAACACACCCGGATCGTTAAAACGCTGATTACGGTTCAAGGCGCTGATGTTAGTCATGTCTTCTGCTGTCAACTGGAAGTCGAACAACGCTGCATTCTCTGCCAGACGTTCCACTTTGGAGGTTTTGGGAATAATGGCGTTACCACGCTGTATGCCCCAACGCAGCACAATCTGTGCGGGGGTTTTGTCCAGACGTCTGGCAATCGCAGTAACCGCCTCCTGCACAAGCACAGACTCGCCAGCATCCGCCATGTCAAGTTCCAGATACGACAAGGCTCCCAAGGGTGAAAATGCGGTAACAGCAACATCCTGTTCCCGACAAAAACGCATCAACTTATCTTGCGTCAGGTAGGGGTGAGACTCAACCTGGAGAACAGACGGGGCGATGCGCGCATAGTTGAGCATGTCACGCATCAGGCTGACGTTGTAATTGCACACACCGATATATCGGGAAAGTCCGGTATCCACCAATGTTTCCATGGCCTGCCAGGTTTCCTGCAAGGGCACGGCGGCGGGTTTCATCATGGGTAGCTCGTCAGACGGATCAAACAGCCATTCTGGTGGATAACGCGTCTCGAACGGGACGAACTCCAGGGCAATAGGAAAATGTACAAGATACAAATCCAGGTAGTCCAGTCCCAGATCGTGGAGCGTTTGATCCATAGCCATGACAACGTGTTCCTTGCGATGGTAGGTATTCCACAACTTGGAGGTCACCCATAGCTCCTCGCGGGTGCAAAGTCCTTCATCCAGAGCGCGACGGATACCCTCTCCTACCTGTTTTTCATTGCCGTAATCACAGGCACTATCCAGATGGCGATAGCCGGCACGAATGGCGTGGAACACCACATCGGCAACCTGCGCCTTGTCAATCTTCCATAGACCGAGTCCGATCAGGGGCATGTGGCCGTCAGAGCCGATCGCTTGGGTTGGTATGCTCATCGTTTGCTAAGTACTCGCCTTGACTATTAAAATATGCTGAAAACCACTACCGTGAAGCGCCCTTGATAGCCTCAGGCTGGTTGGTGAAAGGACAGCTCGATTGCCTTGCCAGTGCGAATGGATTCATGCGCCGCTGCTCCCATACGTACCGCTTTAACACCATCCTGAAGGGAGACCTCTACAGGTGCGCCATTACCGACAGCACGGGCAAATCGTACGTGCTGATAATACGTTGACCCATGGTGGTCACCGGCGGCGGAAAGTCGAGTATCAACCTGCACTATTTCAGTATCCGGACTGCGTTGATCCCGGGGACTGAAGACCACTTTACCGTGCCGCTCTCTCTCATCAGGCCAGAACCTGTCCGGGCCCGGGATGTAGGCATCGAGTTTGCCTGAATCACCAATCGCCGTCAGCTGTTCCTGAGGCTCGGCCCCGTCAGCAAACATGCATAGCTCCAGGGAGGCGCGACAGCCATTATCAAAATCAACAATAACCAGAGCGTTATCAAGAATGTCGGGGGTTTTCCCATCGTAGGATTCATTCAGATGATTCACATCGATGGCACCACTGGCAAAAACGCGCACCGGCTCGGATTGAATCATCAATCTCATCAGATCGAAATGATGGCAGCATTTTTCAACCAGCGTGCCGCCCGTATTCACTGAAAACCGGTTCCAGTCACCGACTTTCTGCAGAAAGGGAAACCGGTGCTCTTTAATTGACAGCATTCTTACGGTACCGGTTTCGCCGCTACGCAAGCGCTCGAGAAACCGGGCTGTCGGGGGCATGTAGCGATATTCCATGGCAACCCAGAAAGCTGCCGGATAGTCTTTTAAAGCAAGCAGCAGATCATCGCACTGTTCCTGTGTTGTGCATACCGGTTTTTCAGCCAGAATCGCCTTGCCAGTGGGTAACAGTTGTTTGATGATGGCATGATGAGTGAAGTTGGGGGAGACGACAACAAAGGCATCCACATCGTCTGTAGGAACATTGTCCAGTGATGAGTAACTTTGTGCCAGCTCATATCCCAGATCCCTGGCCAGCGCCAGCGCGGATGCCAGCATCGGACCATCTGGGTCAATCAGAGCAACGACCTGCACGTCGATTCCGGCGATGTCCCGAACCAGAGCCAGATTACGCAGGTGCTCATGCCCCATCATCCCTGTGCCGATGATGGCGTACTTCAGACTGACTCGCGACGCTTTTTTCATGGCGTGAGTTTACCGTCTATCCGTCGGCAAAGGACCACAATACAGGTACACTTGCACCCATGATGAAAGCAGCCAAATTCAGTATCGGTCAGGTCGTGCGGCATCGCATCTACCCTTTCCGAGGAGTGATATTCGATGTTGACCCCGTGTTTGACAATTCAGATGAATGGTACGAGGCAATTCCGGAAAATGTACGACCTCGCAAGGATCAACCGTTTTACCACCTGTACGCCGAGAATGACGAATCCGTCTACGAGGCTTATGTCTCAGAGCAGAATCTACTGGAGGATGAGGACAAGACGCCACTGCGGCATCCCAGAATCGCGGTAGAATTCAAACGTCGTTCACCCGGTGACTACGAAGCGGTGAACATACAGACGCACTAGGAGCCCACCAGACCACGGCCACTCTGTGGCGGGCTATCACTGCACGATCTCTACCCCGACCCGACGGTTTCGGGCTCGTCCTTCTTTCGTATCGTTTGGCGTAATCGGCTGGGACTCTCCGAGGCCGTGGGTGTTGATGAAATCGGCAGGCAAACCGAACTCCTCGACCAGAAAACGTTTGGATGCTGCAGAGCGTTTTTCGGATAGGCTCATATTGTAGTCGGCGGGTCCTGTAGAGTCAGTGTGGCCGGTAAGCACTATCCTGGGTAGATCATCCTGGCCCTGCCGATCAACCAGTTCACTGCCCAGTACTTCAAGCTGATTGATACCCGAGCTTGTCAGTACATCAGAATCGTATTCGAAATTGATGTCGTTGATGACTATTGGCGTGCTCTTTATGGGCAGGACCGTATCCGTCGCTTCAGCATTGGCTATCACCACGGCATTAGTGGTTACTTCTACCTCTTCAATGCGCTCAGTGATTTCACGCCTGATGCCGCGTGTTGAAAACTGCGTGTCTGAATCGACGTAGTATTCATAACGCAGCGATGTCAGGTTCAGGGAATCAGCATACTTGTTCAGCCGAGTGACCAGTGCTCGAACCCTATCGACATCATTGCCGTAGTTGACATAGTCTTCTCGTGCGCCAATTTCAAATACACTGGCCGGCAAGGCCTGATCAGAGGCTAGCAGGAAGATGGTTTCCTTACCGAGCGGCTCAGCTTGCTCAATAACATTGAGACCCATTTCGCTTTGCTGCTCATCAGGAAATACCAGAGTTCTGCTGGCACCGGATATACCACCATCAGCCGTGGCATCCGGTTTTAACGCGGCAACATTCCCTCTGGCATCAATAAGGATAAACGCAAAAAAAGCCGGTTGGTCAGACACTGCACGGTAAGTGAGTCGATCACCAACCAGTACACCCGGATCTGACTCGTTTTCAAAATCATTGATCCAGAACTTGATGGCAACGTCTTTCCAGCTGACGTTGATTTTTTCAAGCTCGGCGAACATGTCGTTGCGGTTGACAGCATGCGCGGTGCCAGCAACGTGCACCGTTATGACAAGTACAAGCAAGCTGAGGTATCGCGAAACACGATATCTGGCATTCATTGTAATGACTCCTGTATGTAAGTGATGCAATCCATTTGGAACACTTTTTTCAAAGACACAAGTACTTCCTCGCCCTATCCGGGCCATTCGTCCGTCGAACGCGCACATCTGAAACCAACGTCTTCACCGGTGTAGTCCAGTGATTCGAGTCGTTTGACTGCCAGTCTCATGTTGGCAACATTTTTGTCAAATCGGGAGCCGCCCTTTAGAATGCCGGTGTTGTCTTCGCTGGCATTGCTTGCAGTCCATTCTGTTACGCTGCCTGCAAAGTCAAAAAAACCTTGCTCGTTGGCCGGAAAGCTGTTCACCGGCAGCATCTTTTCCTCACTTGCGCTCCAGTTCAATCTGGCCGCATCCCAGGTATCTCCCCACGGGTACTGAAAACGGTTGACACCTCTAGCCATGTATTCCCACTCCGCCTCCGTAGGAAGCCGCTGACCGGATGCTTGACAATAGCCTTCCGCATCGGCTCGGCTTACATGCACCACCGGCTGATTATCCGAATCGGCAACGTCGCCGAATCCGCTTTTCCAGTTCACGTCGTTACTACGGACCACGGCAAATTCCTTGTTCGGGTCAACCAGAAAGCTGTATCCCTTTATCTCTGCTGTGGTAGCCAGCTGTTGAGACTCTACGTACTGCCTGAATTCGCCCACGGTAACTTCTGACTTGCCCAGATCGAATGGCGATAGAATGACCTCTCTCTCTATCTCGTCCTCGTACCACTCCCTTGCACAACCCGCGGAGTATTGCTTGCAGAGTTGTAGTGCCTGTTCTATTTCTTCCGGAGAGCTGCCCACGGTGTATTGGCGGGGATTGGATCGCGTGGCCGCTTCAAGTTGAATCGCAATCCCTGTCAAACGGTCGTACTGGTTCTTTGCCGACTGAGTATCTATTGGCTCGCGGCCAAACTCTGACAGGTCAACGTCCGCTATGCCCTGCACACCAAGTCTGCCAGCGTCATAAATGCTCAGAGCTACCTCGTCGCGAAGGGTAGAAAGCTGCGCCTTTAGTTGCGCGTCAGGGTCAACTTTGTCAACGCCTGATTGCTGTCCATCAACGCCTGATTGCTGTCCAGGGAGCAAAAAGTACCCGGCAATGCCCACCGCAACAGACAAGGCGATAACAGCGCCCAGCACTTTTCTGGATTTGCCCGATCCGGAAGCTCCGGGTCGCACATACGCAACCGGACGCTCACGCGATTCCGTAGCACGATCCTTGACTCTTTGTACCGGCTCCACAACCCCGTCGACCGGTATGTGCGCAATCGTAGGCACATCGTTAGCAGGATCTGCGGTTGGCGCAAGTTCTACTGTCTCACGCAACGCGGTTTTGACACCCTTTTCATTGTCTGCGAGCGAACCCGTAGAACGCGTGCTACCCGGAAGGATACCGACCCACTCAGGTACATGCTGGGATTTGATGTTTTGCAGATGATTTTTCAGATTCAGCGCACTCTCGATTCTATCTTTGGGTTCCAGCGATATGGCTTGATCAATCGCCTCAAGGAAGTGATCACTGTAGTTGTTTCTCAATGCCACCGTTTTCAAGCTGGATTGCGGGTCACTGTTACCACTGGCGACCTGACGCCTTCGTTCTATGGCGTTTTTCACCATGTGCCCGGTAACGGCAAGGTGCAGACAAGCACCCACGGCATACACATCGGTCCAGGGACCCTGTCCACTCTTGCCGTATTGTTCCGGCGGTGCATACCCTTCGGTTAACTGGATGGCGGCTTGGTTCTTTACCTGCTCTGACGGCATCGAATTACCGACGGTGCCAAAGTCGAGCAAGATCGGACGATTATTCAGACAGATGTAGATGTTGCTTGGCTTGATGTCGCGGTGTAGTAAATCCACGGTGTGCAGTTCATGCAACCCTGACAGAATGGGAGCCATCAAGGTGATAAGTTCTGCTTCTGTCGGCATCGGATGTTTGCGCAACCATTCTGAAAACGTCATTCCATCCACATATTCCATGATGATGTAGGCGGTTTTGTGATGACGGAGAAAGGTGTACACCTTTACGATGTTGTGATGTTCGAATTGTGCAAGCGCTTGAGCCTCACGCACATAGTTCATCAAGCCATCCTGGTATTTTTTCTCGCACTCGGCGTTCAGCGGCTCTACATCACCGGCAAGGGATCTCACCGCGATGCCATCTGGCATGTATTCCTTGATGGCCACGAGTCGATTCAGGTTTAGATCGACTGCCTTGTAGGTTATTCCAAACCCTCCTTCACCCAGAATCTGCTCGATTCTGTAGTTATGGATCTGATAACCTAACGGAAGACTTTTGTTGTTCAACGGACTGCTCGCAGGATGCCAGAGCTCAAAACGGAAAACAGGCGATTTGCTTTTTCAGTTTTATGGCTTGCGGTAATCATTAAAATTCTCTGGCGAATCACGTCAATGGCACTTCAAATGTAGCGGGCTAACGGCGAAGCGCAATCTGATAAATTGCAGCTCTGTGTGATTGTAGATGAAATCAGACTGACGACGCTTGCCGGCACTGCATCCGCTCAGCCCCTGACACGCATTGCCTCACACACGAAAAATTGAATCCCGGAGGCTCTGTCTGGTAAATCAGGGGCGTCATAGAGCTACCTTGCTTCCAGCATCGCCGACAGTTTTTCATCCAGTTGTACAAAAATGTCCCGCTCTGCCTGCGATGGCGCAATCCTGGTGGCGCCCACAGTAGGAACGTTGCGAAGCTCCGGTATCAAGGTTTCCACGAAAGCAAACTGGTTTGCGTACTCTGCAGCACAATCACGTCCAGCATCCACGAAGTCGGCAGATAAGTCTGCGAAGTTTATCGCTAATTCCGGACTACCTCCCAGTGCCCAACAAAGAATGTCACCGCCTCGATCAACACCACTGCCGTGCTCATCAAATAAACTTGATTCTCCGCTGGCCAGCGTAAGCGACCCCCCCAGAACGGCCACACGCGGCTGTCCCGTTTGCACAGCCAGGACAACGGCAATGGCATCTGCAACCGATTCAAAATTGCCGCCTACGTTCAGGCCGGTAAGATCGTCAAGCGCATGACCCATTTCGTGGTACATGACGTGGATGATGGCTTCCTGTGCAAATGTGAAGGCGGTGTTGTCATCTGTGTCCCCACCATTTCGGAAGAGATCAAACGCGACCACGGTAAGTTCGTGACACATGAAAATCTCGCGCGTGAGGGGCGAATAGAACGCGTTGGCCACCCCGCATGATCCGTACATTACGGATACCGTGTTGTCAGCCAGCACGTTGGCAACACTGTTGAGGGGCACAACGGCCGCACCAACCTCGCGCTGTATCGAATCGATCAGGAATTCAGACTGCTCGGTAGAAAACTGCTCATCAATCTGAAAGGAAAAATTATCACGTGACAAAGCCGTCGTCGTGGAAACCGCTAAATCGCTTTGCGGTTGCACTATTGATTCACCACTAACAGAGGGTGACGAATCATTTGAAGGGACGAACGTGAAGCTATCGCCGCTATCTCCGCCACCGCAGGCGCTGACTAACAGTATCGCCAATGCAACACCGACGATTACCTTGGGAGATTCATTCATAGCTTTGCGTGATTCCGTTTTGCACATATTGGTAAGTTCGTATTGGCTATCCGATGCCATTGCATAAATTAACGGACCGGTGACGCCTTTTTGACCATACGCATTGCGCTGCGGGCCGCTGTAACAACCGGGTCGTGCGTCTGCCTGAGTAATTCCACACGATCGAAACGCTCAGGATCGTTGTTAATCGCCTTGCGCAGGGCCTGACCAAACGCCATTCGAAGCTCCGTCCCTATATTGTACTTGCAAATGGCCGTGTGTCTGGCCAGTGACTGGCGCTGCTCGGGCGCTACCCCTGAACCACCGTGAATAACCAGCGGTATAGTGCATCTTGCTTGAATCTCCCGGATCCGTTGCTCATCCAGCGTCGACTGGCTATCTTGTTGCAAATGCACATTGCCGACAGATATGGCCATGGCGTCAACGCCGGTTTGTTTCGCAAATTGCTCAGCCTCTAGCGGATCAGTACCGCTGGATTGTTCGCCATCGGCGTATCCAACGAAACCAATCTCACCCTCGCAGGACACACCCGCTGCGCAAGCCAACTCCACAATGGCAGCAGTTTCATCGATGTTCTGCTGTAGCGACAGGCGTGATCCGTCATACATCACCGAGGAAAACCCACAATCGATTGCCTGCTGACATTCTTCGAATGAATAGCCATGGTCCAGATGGGCAACCACTGGCACGGCGGCATTGTCGGCAAGGTGACGAAACATGCTTGCCAGTATCGGTAATGGCGTATGCTCCCGACAACCCGGTCCTGCCTGTAAAATTACCGCGCACTGTTCGGCCTCCGCCGCAGCCACGTAGGCACGCATATCTTCCCAGCCGAGCGTCACCAGGCCGACGACGGCGTAGCCCTCCTCGAGCGCAGGCCGCAAAACCTCACTCAACGTGGCAAGAGGCATTATTTGAACTTGGCTATCATGTCTTTTATACCCGGGATGGTCTCGATCTGATAAGCATGGGTCGGTTGGAAGTACTGCACCAGAGAGCGCTGACTTAGCCCGGCAAGAATCGTGAAGTAGTACATCTGGTAGCCTGGTAACACGGCGCAAGGGTGATAGCCATTGTCCAGGCATATCGTAGAGCCATCGACAATGTGATAAGCATCGCCCGACTCGTTGTCTACTCTTTGCAGCATTTGTACACCCGAACCATGCCTGGGTTTGAAGCGGAAATTGTAGGTTTCATCATGGCGTGTTTCATCGGGTAGTCTGTCAGTATCGTGTTTGTGTGAAGGAAAACCTGACCAACCGCCCTCACCAACAGTAAACAGTTCGCTGACCAGCAATCGCCCGACCTTATCGTGATATTTTGTACCCAGAATATGCTTGATTTTGCGATGCGTCTTTGTGTCATCAGAGCCATACTGCACAAGGTCCAATTCATCGGCGCGTACGTCAAACGGCTCAAGCACCTTGTCATACCGGGCACCAGCGATAAAAACCTCACTGTCCTCAGTGACACACGATAGCGTGGCTTTCGCACCCACCGGCACGTAAACGCCTTCTGGCTCACCACCCCAGACATCTTCCACGCGATGCCCAAGCGCCTTGTAAGAGACGCCCTCCACTTCGACGTCCACACTACCGGTGGCTGGCACGATGCAAGTTTCATAGCCAGCTACCTGATACTCGAATGCCTGACCTCTGGACAACTTCACTATATTGAAGTAGTTGAGCGGAACTGTCGCATCGTCGATGTCAACAATGGGCTTGTTTTGGTTATCGTATGGAGCGATATGCATCAGTTCAGTCCTTCGGTTGGTGTTCTTGTAAAAATGTATCAAGCTCAGCCACGGTGGGCATGGCCGGTGCACAGCCCACCCGCGTTACCACCAGAGCGGCGCAAGCCGATCCCCGCAACACAGCATCGGCCAGTGAATGTCCGCTGGCCAGGCCGGCAATGAAACCACCCATGAAACTGTCACCCGCTCCCACGGGTTTCAGTGCCCGCACGGGATAGACCCCGGTGCGAAACTCGCCTTCTTTTGTCATGGTAATGGAGCCGTGCTCCCCCATCTTATACACGACAATGCTGGCGGTACTGCCAGCCAGCTCTCGCGCCTTTGCCAGACCGAGTTCGTAGTCACCAGCCATGAATCCGAATTCGGTATCGTTACCAATAATGATGTCACACAGACTGGCAGCATGGGAGTACACATCACTGGCTTCAGCCGCCGAGTCCCAGCTGTACGGACGATAGTCGATATCAAAAATCAACGGCAAAGACACCGCCTTGGCACGTTCGAAAGCCGCCAGTGTCGCAGCTCTGGATGGCTCGGCAGCCAAAACGGTACCGGTGGTTATCAAGGCTGCATGGCTGGCATAGTCAAGGCCCGCAATGTCATCAGTGGTCATCTGAAAATCTGCCGCGCCATTGCGATAGATGACGGTCTGATGTTGTTCGACACGACTCTCTGACAAGGCCAGCGAATTTCGATACTCACCGGCAACACTGCGTACATGCTGCCGTCCGATACCGTAGTGATCGAGCTGGTTAAGGCAAAAACGACCAATCGCATCATCCGATACGCATGTCACGAGTGAGGCTTTACCACCCTGCCGGGTAATAGCGACGCAGATGTTGGCAGAAGAGCCACCCAGTGCCGAGCGAAAAGAGGTGGCTTCCTCGATTTTAGTGCCCGCAGGTTCTGGATACAAATCCATCCCTGCACGGCCTATAACAAGAAAGTCATTACGTGAGAATGAGCTTAGGTCAAGCATGCAACCTATACACCCTTGCGTTGTTTTACGCGAGATGACTCCCATTCGGCATGTGCATCCCGAACCTTGTCGCTTTCGCTAATAGCAGGTGTTCCGCACTCCCACCAGGTATGGCCTTCGTTAGTCCAACCCTCGTGGGCATCAACCTTCATGACGATAACATAAGTACTGCTTGCAGCCTTGGCACGTTTGAAGGCGTCTACCATTTCTGCAGCGCTAGCGACTGTTTCGGCTTGTGCGCCGAGTGCTTTTGCGTGCGCTTCAAAATCGACGTTTACCAGATTTTTGACCGTGGGCGTGTCGGTGAACAGATTATTGAAACTTTCGTTCCCGGTATTGTTCTGTAGTTTATTGATCACGGCAAAACCGCCGTTGTCCAGCACGAGCACGATGAGTTTCATGCCAGTCAGCACTGAGGAATACAGATCGCTGTTTAGTAACAGATAGGAACCATCTCCCGTAAAGACAATGGTGTCCTGACCGGGTTGATTTTCACTCTGTGCAATGCGAGCTCCCCAACCACCGGCAATCTCGTAACCCATGCAGGAGAAACCAAACTCTACATCAACAGTGCCTGTTTTCAGTGTGCGCCAGTTGGCCGTGACTTCCGCCGGCAGCCCGCCAGCAGCCGCAACGATACGATCATCCGGATCACAGTGTGCATTGACCACACCAATAGCCTGCGCATAGGAATTGGGGCGATTTCCATAGGATACATTGACAGACACCGTGTTATCCCATTTGTTGCGTTCGTCCTTGGCCAGCGCAGTCCAGACAGAGGGAGGCTGATAACCGGACATGCTTTTCAGTAGTTGTGTCAACGCAGCTCTGGCGTCACCGACAACTGGCACAGAACGATGTTTACCCGCGTCATGGCGCGCCGCGTTGATGGATATGAAACGAGCTTCGTGTGAAAACGCTGTCCAGGAACCCGTGGTGAAGTCCTGCAAGCGCGTACCAACCGCCACAATGACATCGGCTTTTTCGGCAATGGCATTGGCAGAATCCGATCCAGTGACACCGATGGGTCCAATGTTAAGTGGGTGAGCATTCTCCAGGTTGGCTCGTCCGGCAATGGTTTCTACCACAGGTATCTGGTGAGTTTCAGCAAACACTCTGAGCTCTTCGGTTGCTTTGGAATACTGCACACCTCCACCGGCGATAATCATGGGCCGCTGCGCTTTCCTCAGAAGGTCAACTGCCTCATTGATCTCTGCCATATCAGGACTTGTACGACGAATTCGATGCACCCGCTTTTCAAAAAAAACTACCGGGTAATCGTAAGTCCATCCTTGAATATCCTGTGGCAGTCCGATAAACGCCGGGCCACAATCGGCCGGGTCGACAAGTGTTGCGATAGCTGCGGGCAAGGACTGAATGATCTGCGCCGGGTGGGTTATTCGATCCCAATAACGAGTCACCGATTTGAACGCATCGTTAACGCCCAGCGTCGGATCGTTAAAATGCTCCATCTGCTGCAAGACTGGATCAGGCAGCCGAGTCACGTAGGTATCACCGCATAACATCAGCATAGGCAGCCGATTAGCATGAGCCAACGCGGATGAGGTCAGCAGGTTAGAGGTACCAGGACCGGCAGAGGCGGTACAGAACATCATGCGCTGACGCAGATGATATTTGGCATAGGCTGCCGCAGCAAACCCCATGCTTTGTTCATTCTGTCCACGGTAAAGTGGCAACTCCTGACGAGCGTTGTACAGGGCCTCCCCAAGACACGTGACATTGCCATGACCAAATATGCCAAAGCCGCCGCCGAACAATCGTTGCTCCTTGCCATCGATCGCAATGAATTGCTGCGACAGCCAGCGCACGATAGCCTGTGCTGTGGTTAGCTGAACGGTTTCGTCTGTCATTTTCCGGTGCACCTGTTGACGCTATACAGCGCCACAGAATACAATAAATGCAACCGGTTGCAAACCGACTTACTCTCCTTGGCAATCAGCAATAATCATGAGCATCAGAATAGGCAACGCCCCTTGCTCCTGGGGTGTCGAGTTTGCGCAGGATGAGCGTAATCCAAGCTGGCAAACCGTACTGGATCAGTGCAGCCGTGCTGGCTACTCGGGCATCGAGCTAGGTCCAGTCGGCTTCATGCCTGAAGACCCTTTCGAGCTTGCTGATGCGCTGGCGCAACGTTCTCTGGAACTCATTGGTGGCGTGGTATTCCGTGCGTTTCACGATCAAAGCCAATGGGACGATGTCATGGATGGTGCGGTGCGAACATGCAAGGCGTTGAAGGCGCACGGCGCAAAGCATTTTGTACTTATAGACTCCATCGCTCCGCAACGTGCACCTACCGCAGGTCGTGCCAGTGAAGCGGTTCAGATGGACACCGCACAATGGAATTCGTATGTGCAACGCATCGAGACTGTTGCAAAACTCGGATACGAAGAATACGGGCTTATCCCTGAAATCCATCCCCACGCCGGTGGTTTCATGGACTTCGAACCCGAGGTGGAGCGTTTACTTGATGAAACTGATCCGGATCTGTTAAAAATCTGTATCGACACCGGCCATTGCACCTACGCAGGTTTTGACCCTGTCGCTTTCATGCAGAGGCATAGGGAACGCATCACCTATGTGCATTTCAAGAATACCGATGCAAAGATCAAAGCGGCAGCTATTGCTAACCGAACCGGCTTCTATGACGCCTGTGGTCAGGGCATCTTCTGTAACCTGGCCGACGGAGAAGTCGATCTTCCTGCCGTCAAGCAATTGCTCGACAATACCAATTTCGAAGGCTGGTGCACCGTTGAACAGGACTGTGACCCTACCCTCGACCCCAACCCCGAAAATGATGCACGGCTCAACCGTGAATATCTTCAGTCAATAGGCTTTGCGTGATGAAACTCAGATGGGGCATGGTAGGTGGTGGAGAGGGTAGCCAGATAGGCCCTGCACACCGAATCAGTGCAGGCCTTGATGGCTTGTTCGACTTCACCGCCGGCGCGCTTGATCATCGCGAAGAACAAGGTCATGAGTATGGTCAGCGACTGGGGCTTGCTAAGGATCGTGCCTACGGTACCTGGCAGGAGATGCTCGACGGTGAAAAAAACCGCGAGGATCGAATCGATCTGGTCACCGTTGCAACACCCAATTCCACGCACTTTGAAATCACCAAAGCCTTTCTGGAAAACGGCTTTCACGTGCTCTGTGAAAAGCCCATGACAATGACCGTTGCTGAAGGCGAGGAGATTGTTCGCCTCAGCGAATCCGCCAACCGAATTTGCGCCGTCAACTACGGCTACACAGGATATTCACTGGTGAGACATATGCGTGCCATGGTTTCACGCGGTGATCTCGGGGCCATTCGATTGGTAAAGGCCGAATTTGCGCACGGTCATCATGCCGATGCTGCGGATGCTGACAACCCACGAGTTCGCTGGCGTTACGATCCTGCACAAGCCGGGGTGTCGGCCCAGTTCGCCGACTGCGGAATCCATGCCATGCACATGGCAAGCTTTGTCACCGGCCAGCAAGTGACCAGGCTCAGCTCGGATAACGTCTCCTGCATAGCTCCCCGCGCACTTGAAGATGACGCCATGGTCAATTTCCGGATGGATGGAGGTACCGTTGGCCGCCTATGGACTTCGTCAATAGCCATCGGACGTCAACACGGTCTGAGCATTCAGGTCTTTGGCGAAAAAGGCGGACTGCGCTGGTCACAAGAACAACCCAACCAGTTGTTCTACATGCCGCTGAATGAACGTCTACAGGTTATTGAACGCGGAGAAGGCAAGCTGTCACCAGAAGCCGACCGAACATCTCGCGTCACTGTGGGTCACGCCGAAGGGATGCCACTGGCATTTGCCAACATCTACACGGATCTGGCAGAAGCCATCAATGCCAGCAAGCAAGGCCGAGCCATTGATCCGGCAGCTGATCTCTACCCGCGCGCCACTGATGGACTGCGCTCCATGGCAGCGGTGGTTGCTGTTGCCGAGAGCGGCAAAAACGATGCTGCCTGGGTCGATGCCCGTCCACCTATGTATCGACAGTAGCGCGGTACCCTATTTTATTTTCATCGTTGAGAGTGAGGCACAACGCTAACGGCATTTTTTTGGCCGGAACTTATCAGGAATCGTTCCCTGGTCACATGCCCACAGCGTCTTGCCCCCAGTGTCAAGCGGGTAATACACGAGCGTATTTGCCCCACGAAGAACAGGCAGGCGGCTGATGTCATACGTAAGGGTTAACGTGCCAGGTTGTGGCGTGTCACTGATTTCTGCGCTCGACAGGTACTCTCCTTTGTAGGCGGTGGGTATGCTCATACCCGCATCCAGATTGTCCGATGGCCACTCACCACGCATCGCATGCGATTCGACCATGCCATTGATGAGTGGACGCGCCAATGACAGATCGGTATTCACTTTGGCTCGCGTCTTGAAATTTTGATAGGTAGGCACGCTGATGACAGCGACAACACTGATGATGGCGCCAACTATCATTAGTTCGATAAGCGTGTAGCCGTTCTGATCAGACCTGAGAGCGGCCTTGACGTTTTTATCCGATGCCACCTATGCAGCCTCCCGATGCCCATCAGCAAGCGGAGGCTCAGCTGTTTTGAAGTGGCTGAGTTCTTTGACAAGTTCGGTCGCCAACTGTTTGTTACCGGGCTGCGCTTGCAGGCGCAATGCCAGTACCTGCATTTTTTCAATACGCTCTCGTAAAGAAATGACAGTGACGTTCATTTGATCGCTGAGCTCATGGAACTGGTCATCCTGCCGGACTTCCATCGTGAAATCGATATCGCCAGCGGCGATGGATTCAAGTTTTCGCTGAACTGAGAACAGCGGGCCGGCAATGCGGTGACTCGCACGCCGATTGTAACGATAAACAATAAAGAAGCCGATCGCTTCAAACCCGACGACAGCCAGCGCGATGTATTCCTTGTTCTGATGCAGATTTGGCACTCGATCGAGCGAAACAAAAAAAGCCAGAACCAGAATGTTGACCATGATAAACGTGCCAAGCAGCACTTCCAGAATCATTGACTTCTGGAACCTGTGTTTTACAAACAACTCTTTGCGTTGTTCATCCATCCCGCTATTCTCCGCCGTGCAAATCACCTGCTTTAAGGTCGCTAGCGGCGTGTGAGCCGGATTCTGTATGCGTTACATACAGACTCATCGGTGGTGTATGCATCGCTAATCAATTTGAAAACGCGGCCGGAATAAGAATGCACACCGAACACGAGTGGATATGTACTCCGGCTGGCGGCGACCCTGATCAGTTGCTTGCTCACAGGAGACAGTGCAACGTCCTGCAAATTATACGAGCGAGAGACCGCCGTCTACACGTAAGGCCTGGCCGGTTATGTGAGAAGCGTCATCACTGAGAAAGAATGCAATGGCCGCAGCAATGTCCGCAGGTGTTGCCAGTCGTTTATTGGGTGTAACAGCGGCGGCCTGTTCCCAAGCCTCGGATGACAGCGCGGAGCGAGTGGCAGTCTCCTTGCGGGTAAATCCGGGATTGATGCAATTGACCGTTACACCCTCGTTGGCGACCTGAGCCGCAAAACTCATGGCCATAGCCTGCATGGCACCCTTTGCAGCTGCAGTTGCAGGAAATTGCCGCGCAAGTGGAACCTGATCAACGACAAACGAAGAAACAGCGACGACTCGACCATTGTCTGAGTTAATGAGATGCGGCAATGCGTGAGTTATTAGCTCAGCAAAGGCACCAGTAATCACTGCATAGGAATGGTTTAACTCAGCGCGAGACAACTCGCCAATCGGCGTCGACAACGCAAATCCTGCATTGGATACGATTCGATCAAGCCTGCCAAAGTGTTCAGTGGCCTGTTGAACAAGTTGCCTGGCAACACCCTCTTCAGCAAGATCACCGAGTGATGTTTCAACATCTGCACCGGTTTTGCGGCACTCATTGGCGACTGCTTCCAGATGTGCAATCTTGCTGCCGTCGCGCCCTCCACGTGCATGCAATAACAGACACTCTCCAGATTGTGCAATGCGTCGGGCAGTGGCTGCACCGATACCGCTGGAAGCACCGGTTATCAGGGTTGTTCGGTATGACATAACATTCAGCCAGTCTCACCCGCATCAGGATTTGCTTTCCATGATACTACCGCTTATCTCCTGTCTTTTTTTTCACTTTGTTGAAAAATTTGTGAACAGGCTCAAATCTTGAAACGCCCTGACGCGATCCGGTTTATGCCTATAATCACTGGATACTATCGCGTAAACGCAATACTCCCAACAGCACAAACCGGGACAGCCAACGATGCAAACCCGCTTTCCGTGGTCTAAGCCCGCGTCGTTATTCTTTCCATAAAGTTTGCAATCTGACGACGATCTGGCACAATTAACGGGGTTACTTGGAGAGGGGCGATCCAGCATTGATCTCCCCGCTGTCTGTGCTATAGAAAAGGATTAAGCGAGCGCTTTTACCTTTCCTATCCACGCTATGCAATCAACAACACACACAATCAAAGGATAAAAATTCGCGTGAGTAAACTTGACCACATTACGCTTCCAGCTCGACGATCACTTCTCAAGCGCACGGCCGGAATAGGTGCACTGTGTCTGCTTGGCGGTCGAGCAACTCCAGTACTATCGCAGCAGTCTGTCACGATCGGTGCGGTGGGTGTCAAGTTCGACCCCCTGTTCGTCTTTATTGAACCGGGCGACACGGTAAACTGGCAAGGCATGGCTGGCCACAATGTCGAATCCATCGACCAGATGGTTCCTGAAGGGCAGGAAAAATTCAACACCACGCTGGGTGAGGATGTATCCATTGTCTTCAACACACCGGGCATCGTGATGTATAAATGCACGCCACACTGGGGAACACGCATGGGCGGTGGCATCGTTGTCGGCAAACCGGAAGATGCCCTGGCGATTGTAGAAGGCTACACGGCTGCAATCGAAAGTGACCGCGGTATGTTGCTACCGGCAAAAGGACTACTGAAGAAACTGAGCAAGGAAATTCAGGGCAAAGGCTGGTAGCCACGACTTAGGCTGGTAACCACTACTTAAACGTGACGTGTTTGGTCTGGTGGGCATGCAGGCAATTTTAATCTCGGCCAAGAGCCTGCAACCTTGTACAAAAGGAATCGGGAGGTGTCGTTTTTTCTGTGTCCACTTGCACGCTATTCGCCAACTGTGTGGTTCTGACTGCGTGATCCTACCTGCGTGATCGTAGAGTCCCACGCTCCACCACACGGCTGGGGAATAAACGTGCCTCGGGGCAACGCTGCGGTTCATCAAGCATCGCAACGATCAGCTCGATGGACGAACTGATGATCTGCTGGACCGGCTGGTGAATCGTTGTGAGGTTAATGTTCTGCCAGCCGGACATCTGCATATCATTCAAACCAATGATGCCGATATCATCTGGCACGCCAAGCCCTGCGTCTCTGACAGCGCTCAGCGCCCCAATAGATAGAACATCGTCACCACAAAAATAGGCTTCCGCAGGTGTTTCAGCCAGAAGCCCTAGCATCTCGGCGCGTCCAGCCTCAAACGAATAAGCCGGTGCAAAGCTGTAAGTGTGTTGTACATCAGCATGTAATGCAATTTCGGCCTTGAATCCCTTCAGACGATCCTGTGTGGAGGTGGCTGTTTTCGGCCCACCCAGAAAAGCCACGCGCTTGTAGTCCCGCGCAACAAGTTCGCGCGCGGCAATGCGGCCGCACTCAACGTTGTCAATACCCACAATATGCACATTAGGCTTGCTGGTATACCGGCCAAAAGAATGCACCACTGGAATATTCGCGTCTCGAAACGCCTCTGAAAATGCCGGTGTCAGTGTCGATGAAGCTACGACCACCCCATCTACTGAATACTGTCGCAACATCCTGACCGAGTTGGCGGGGTCGGTTTCATCACTAAGGTTCACTAGCAAGGGGCGAAGTCCACGCTCCTGTAAACCGCGGGTAAAAAGATCAAACACTTCCAGAAAAATCGGATTGTGAAAGTTGTTGGATACCAATCCGATAAGACGCGTACGCCCGGTTGTCAGGCTGGACGCCAGTGCATTGGGTGTATAACCCAAATCCTGCGCCGCTTTTTCCACCTTACGCCGCATGGCATCGGAGACTGATGCACCATCAGTAAAAGCGCGCGAGACTGCGGAACGTGACACACCCGCCGCATCGGCAACATCCTTCAAGGTTATAGCCACGCAAACAGTCCTGTCGTTGCGCTACTTGCGTTCAGGCAAGTACGTCGATAGTTGGCAGGATCAGACAGTACCACCAAGGGATTGCTCTAGTTGCACCATATCCTTGCCACCTGCCATTAAATCCTGCAGCTCTTCAATGCTGACTTCACCACGGCTGGCAGTGCCCAGCGTCTTGCCACGATTTAAAACCGTAAATCGGTCGCCAACCGCCATTGCATGCCGGACGTTATGTGTGATGAATACAACCCCGATACCATTTTTTCTAACCTTGTCGATCGTGGACAGCACATTGGCCGTCTGACGAACGCCCAGCGCCGAGGTAGGCTCATCCAGAATCAGAACCTTTGCGCCAAAGTAGACAGCGCGCGCTATGGCCACGGTCTGCCTCTCACCACCCGACAAGGTGCCTACAGCCTGATCAGCCTCACGCAGATTTATACCCATACGCGCCATCTCTTGCATGGTCACCGAATTGGCCTTCTCTGCGTCCCACAATTTAAATGGCCCTACTTTCTTCTGCGGCTCGCGCCCCATCCAGAAATTGCGTGCTACCGACATCAGCGGAATCATGGCAAGATCCTGATAGACGGTCGCAATACCGGCATCAATGGCTGCACGCGCATTGGGAAATGTCGCCTTTTTCCCTTCTATGCGCATCTCACCGTGTGTCGGCTGATGTACACCAGAGAGCGTTTTAATAAAGGTGGACTTGCCCGCACCGTTATCACCCAGCAGACAATGACACTCGCCAGCGTTCACCGACAGGGAGACACCCGCCAGAGCGATAACCGACCCAAAATGCTTTTCGATGTCGATCATTTCTATCAGTGGAGAACTCATAAATTAACGCTCTCCCGTGATCATGCGACGAATATAGGTGTTGAGTATGACTGCCAGTAAAAGAATGGTGCCGAGAAATACCCGAAAAAGCGAGCTTTCTACATTGGCAAAGAACAAACCTTGTTGAACGACGCCAAATATCAACGCGCCTAACGCTGCGCCTATGACTGAGCCATAACCACCGGTTAGCAAGGCACCACCAATGACCACCGAAATAATCGCTTCAAATTCCTTGAGCAGTCCCCTGTCAGCCGCCGCCGATCCAAACTCGATGACCTGGCAAGTGGCAAATACCGTGGCACAGAACGCGGTAAACATGAACATCAGGATCTTGACTCGATCTACCGGTACACCAACATAACGTGCCGCTTGCGCATCGCCTCCGGAGGCAAATATCCAGTTTCCGAAGCGGGTCCGGGTCAATAGAAGATGCCCGAATATAACCAGAACGACAGCCCAGACAACCAGCATGGGTATGCCGTTCACTATGGGCTCACCTGCTCGTGAGCCTCCCTTGAACGTTGATATCCAGCCGTTATCCCCCATCCAGCTGAATAAACCAGTAAGAATCTTGCCACCGAACAAGGCGGCGAGTGGATCACCCTCGGCGGCTTCCTTGACACCCCCGATAATCGTTTTGTTAGTGGTCGCGATGGACAGAAAGATCGTCATGCCACGCAAGATATAGAGAAACGCCAGGGTGACGATAAACGACGGTAACCCGGTTTTGACCACAATGAATCCATTCAACCAGCCGATGGCCATGGCTACCGCAAACGCCGTGATAATGGCAATCCACATAGGAAAGCCCCAGGTGACCGACATCATGGCAATGACAATGCCCGAAAAACCGATCATGGAGCCGACGGATAAATCAAATTCTCCAGCGATCATCAACAGGCAGGCCCCAACCGCAATGATGGCGAATTGCGCGGACACAATAGTCCAGTTCATGGTTCCCTCAGAGGAAAACATGCCTGAATCACCTGCGACCATCAAAAAGAAGACAAACACCAGAATAGTTCCGCAGATCGAACCCAGTTCTGGCCTGATCAACGCTTTTTTAAGCCGAGATTGTTTCTGGACACGCTCGTCGACGACGGCGTCTGGCGATTCACTCATCTAGGTAGTCCTGTTGCTGAAGGTGCATGGGCTTTAAAGAAAAAACAGGCCGTGAGGCTGCGAGAAATTCATCGCAGCAACACGGCCCTCTTATCGACACTTGTCACTGATTCAAAGCTGAGCACGACACGCGCTCAACACCAGGCTAGCGGTACTCGCCAGCAAACTCTTCGACTTTTTCCAACGCATCCGCCGTTACAAAACCCGGTCCCGAGTTAATGTTGTTACCCGGCAGAACACCAAATCGGTGGTAGTTAGCCAGGACGATGACAGGCAGGTAGGCTTGCAGGAACGGCTGTTGGTCGATACCCCAGACAATGGTGCCAGCCTTGATGGCACTTACGATGTCTGTACCCAGATCAAAAGTACCAAAGTAGATATCACCGGCCTTGCCCATTTCATCAACCGCCTGAATAGTAGGATCGGCTGATGTCGGCCCCAGTGTCAGGATGGCTTCGGTTTCAGGATTGGCTTGCAGGTAGGCCTTGACCTTGTTCTTGATTTCTGCAGGATCCTGCCCGGAGTCGATCATGGAATCACCCAGCTCGACACCCAGACCGTCAGCAAAGCCTGCACAGCGCTCCCCAACTACCGGATTGGAAATAACGTGATTGACGCAAAGAAATGAGCCTACACCATCGCGCTTGGCCCGTTGACCCGCCGCCAGACCGGCATCGTACTCAGGTTGGCCGACATACATCAGTGCACCGACATCTGCCGCTTGCTCGGGTGTACCCGAGTTGATGATGATGACAGGAATGCCTTTGTCGACAGCATCGCGGATAGGACCGCTTAGTACATCCGGATCGGCTAGCGTTGTGATGATGCCATCGGGGTTCGACGCAGCCGCCTGCTCGATGATTCTGGCCATATCCGCAATATCGCCTGTTGGCGGATTACGGTATTCCACCTCTGCGCCCACCTGTTCTGCAGCCAGCGCCAACCCGTTCTTGATGGTATTCCACCAAGAATCGCTGTCAGGGGCATGACTGACAAGAATGAACTTTTCGCCTTCTGCGTGCGCGACTCCCATTGAGCCTGCCATCGGCACCGCTGCTATTGCCGCAGCTAATGCCAGTTTCTTCCAGGTAATTCCCATGCTGTGATTTCTCCTCATGACTGTTGATCCGAAATCTCGGATAACCTAATTATGAAAGCCTAGTGACCTCGTTGCAAGGACTATTTGCAACCGGTTGCAGGGTGGCAGCTGCCTGCTGTATTCAATGGACGATTAGCTGACGATTCGCCGCTTGATTTTCGACGATTGCAGCTTCTGCGGTCCGCAGCCGTTGTTTTTTGCTACCACGCACACTTTTTCCGGGCATCTGACCAGTTTCTAGCCCGGTGGCCCAATACAAGCTAGTTAAAGTGTCTCCGACGCTTGTAACGCGACAGGCACTGACTTTACACTTGCCGACGGGCGTAGTTGCATCCTGCAGCTAACTCGTCGAAGACCAGCGACACAGAAGATTTATCATGATTGATGAAGAGCTCTACCAACAAGCGGCTGACGAGCTGAACTCAGACCGGCGGCGCCCGCACATCTGGGCGCGCGCTTGTGCACTAGCAAGTGATGATCACGATGAAGCGCGTTATCTCTACACCAACCTGCGTGTTGAGGAGCTGTTGGCGGAACGGGAAAAACAGCTCGACGCCCCTATTGACGCATCGATTATCGAAACTGACACGACGCTGGCACTCACCCCCCTGGATGGCGAGCAACCGGAAGACGATGAGGTCTCGGGCCTGCTGGATGAATTCAGTTCAGCAAGCGATGAGGAAGACATCCCTTCGTCCATATCGGCACCATCGGGAATCGATCTGCCCGATGCCAAGGACAACCCTATGCAACGGGAGGCTCTGACTATCGATGAGCCTCAAACAGTGGATGGCTCCATCATCGACGAACTGATGGAGCCCGACGCTGACCTGATGGCCGATTATGTACCGGATGATTTCAGTTCTCTCGATGACACCTATGCAGACGATGGAACGTCAGTAGTGGGATTGGCAGAAGAGGACTTTGTACAGGAGCTTGAACCCTACACAGACGAGAACGACGAGAACGACGAAACGGCCGATTACTCGGACACGGGCGTTTTTATCCCCGAAGACGCCGTTGTTGAAAAGGACTTTGATCTGGACAGCACCTCGAGCCTCAATCTGAGTGCAGATGACATCGCTTTGATTCAAAGCAACGACTCTGAGGCCCCCGTTGAAGCCTCAATTGAATCTCCCACAGAAGCCTCAATTGAATTTCCCTCAGCAGCTCCCACAGAAACCCCCATTGAAGCGAGCATTGAGGAGGCAGCGCCGGACGTACAGTCCGAACCGCTGAGCGTTGACGCGCCGGCGGATGACTCCATTGAGTTTTCCAGCCGGTCGAATGAAACTGCCGTTTTTGGTGATGAAACCAGCGATGCACTCGACCAATACACCGATGACAATGTTGACGACCTGACGCAATCCAATATGGACGTGCTGGATGCACACACCAGCGAACTCGATGAAATGCTGGAAGACGCGCGGTCACAACCGGCGGAGCAGACTGACACCACTCCAACCGATCTGGAGATGGATTGGGTGGAAGACGATGCGACACCCGACGATGCACAAGATTCGCCACGAGATCGAGAACCAACTATCATTGATGCAGACCCGTTCTCTGATGAACTCAGCAGACAGGCCGATGAGCTGGACTTGACAGACAATGAAGGTAGTCATTCAACGTTTACCGATCAGATTGAACGAGACCTGACCGAAGATGACTTCTTTTCTGATACTGAGCAAGCCCAAGCTGACAACACGCCTCAAGTCGACACGCCTCAAGACAACACGCCTCAAACAAAAGTCGCAGAAGCCGCCGTAGCTGCAACTGCAGCGGCAGCAATAGCCTCAGCACCGGACCTGTCCAGCCCGGGCACACATCAGCAGTCTATTGAAAATTCAGCAGGCTTGGATGACTACCCACTGGACCTCACTGAAGGACGCAAAGGCTCGCTTTTTTCCATCTATCGTCGAAACGATCAGGCACAAGCTGTTAAAAGCGGCGTGTCCTGGAGCGCCTTGTTCCTGACTCTGCCTTACCTGATCTATCGACAGCTCTTCGGTACCGCACTAGCCTACGCGGTCGTATGGATCATTGCCATCGGTGGACTCATCCTGTCTGGCCTTGCCTGGTCCGATGCTGGCGCGAACGTCACGCCGCTTATTCAGGCAAGCACTATTGGCTTTGCACTCCTTGCCTTTATCGGTCTTGTCTACCTGCCGTTCCGGTACGCTAACAGCTGGCGCGGTGAAAAACTGGAGGATAGAGGGTTTGAGCTAGTCGCCCTGGCCAAGGCTAAAAACCCTGGCAAGGCGATAGCCCGTGCTCGCCGGTATGCAGTTCTGGGATAGCTCGTTTTACGTCAGGTTACTTCAAAGCTCCAAGCGATCCTCATTTCTCACAGTATTAAGTGGAAGGGTGCCTCATTAAGTGGCTGCCTGAGTACAGATGGTTACACACGCGTCGTTAATGAGTGTAAGTCATCGCACAAGAATGACGGCGCTGTATCTTTCATGATAACGGCATGTCTGTTCAACCGCTCAACGGTTGCAAACCAGACAATTCAGGGGTAGCCGGGACAAGGATTTCCCGGCACCAATTCATCATTGAGAGCATTGCTCCCTGAGAATGTTCTTTTGCACTTTACCCATCGCATTGCGCGGCAACTCATCCACAAACTCCACTCGCCGCGGTAATTTGAATCTGGCAAGCTTGCCGTCAAGGAAATCGAGCACAGCCGATGCGTCGAGTGACACAGCTGTATGTGCTGCAGGCACAACAACCGCCACGACTGACTCACCAAAATCTGCATGCGGCACACCCACGACAGCCGATTCCACCACACTGTCGAGTTCATCGATCATCAACTCAATTTCCTTGGGATAAATGTTGTATCCCCCCGAAATGATCAGATCCTTGGAACGTCCGACAATCGTGATGTAGCCCTCGTCATCGATGGTTGCAAGGTCGCCCGTAACGAAATAACCGTCAGGCAATAGTTCTTCCGCTGTTTTTTCTGGCATCTGCCAGTAACCGCAGAATACATTCGGCCCTTTTACGTGAAGCACGCCAACATCGCCTGATGACACAGGGATATGCGTCTGCTGATCACAGATACGAACACTGACCCCCGGCAGAGGCAAACCGACGGTTCCCGCCACACGTTGTCCGTCGTAAGGGTTCGACGTGTTCATGTTGGTTTCTGTCATCCCGTAACGCTCCAGAATACGCTGCCCGGTGCGTGCTTCGAATTCATGGTGCGTGTCTGCCAGCAATGGCGCACTGCCTGAAATAAACAATCGCATATGCCCGACCAGATCTTTCGTAAAGCGCTGATCGGACAAAAGGCGCGTATAGAAAGTCGGTACTCCCATCATAGTGTTGGCATCTGGCAAGCTGGCAAGTACAGCCTCGATATCAAATCTTGGCTGGAAAATCATGCTGCCACCGCAAAGCAACATCACATTACTCGCCACAAACAAGCCATGTGTATGAAACACAGGCAAGGCGTGTAACAACACATCATCTGCACTGAAATGCCAGAGCTGCACCAGCGTCAACGCGTTGGACAACAGATTTTCGTGCGTGAGCATTGCACCTTTGGAGCGGCCTGTTGTGCCAGAGGTGTACAAAATGGCAGCCAGATCGTCAGCGGATCTGGGCACGACATGATCCATGGCCGCCGCCTGGCTGGCCGCATCAGCTAATGTCCCCTTGCCATCAGAGGATAAGGTCAGCACGCGTGCTGCATCCAGTAATTGACGCGCCATTTTCTCGCTTTCTGGATCAACCACAAAAAGCTGCGGTGTGGCGTCATCAATGAAGTACTGCAACTCACCTTGCGTGTAGGCGGTGTTGAGTGGCAGAAATACCGCACCCACACGCAAGCACGCAAGATATAACGCCAGTGCTTCATGACTTTTATGAACTTGCGCGGCCACTCGATCGCCGGGCTTGACGCGCACTGCCAGTAAAACACTGGAAATACGTGCAACGAGATCAAAAAATGTTGCGTTGTCGACAAGCTGCTGGCCGTTAGCAACAAACAACGCGTCCTGGGCCCGCGAGCGAGCCGCCAATAAGGCATCAAATAGATGGTTTGACATCAGGCAAGTTTCCGTTTACGTCTCTCGGGTTCGAGCAGGGCCATGACACTATCCGATGCAATAATATGGCGCTCGTTAGCATACAGCTCGTGATTGCCCGCTACCTTGTCAAGATCATACAGATAGCTGACCATCACACCAGCAGATTGCGACAACCCTTTTTTATACACATCAGCGCCCGGGAGCACAGCATCCAGACTCGCACCGTTTCCCAAATGAAAGCGAGCAACGGCATCGAAACTCTGCTGATCTTCACGACGAACCTGCGTCAGGTAGTAGGCCACCAGTTTCTGCAAAAGAACATTGTCTTCGTCGCTGAAAACAAATTCTGTTGAGCCTGCAACCTGTTGTGCCAACTTCAGGGACTGCAATGGCAGTTTGTTATGTTCCTGCCTGTTGTCGACTTCGACAGAAGCATGCTTTTGCGGAAAGGATGCCAGCTGAGTATTTACCCACTTAATAAATCCGGGAACGGGTGACAAGGTACGGAAGGTCTTGAGACCGGGTACCGATATCGATAATTCAGTGGCCACCTGCTTGATCAGAAAGTTACCGAACGAGACACCCGCCAAACCCTGCTGACAATTGGAAATGGAGTAGAACACCGCCGTTCTGGCTTCATGTTCCTGAACGATGGAACGATCGGTCTTCAGGACCTCCTTGATCGTACCAGGCGTATCGACGGTTAAGGCGACTTCGACAAAGATCAGCGGCTCATCCAGCATGGCAGGATGAAAAAAGGCAAAACAACGACGGTCACAGGGTTTAAGGCGGTTTCGTAGCGCACTCCAGCTATTGATAGCATGGACCGCTTCATACTCGATGACCTTTTCAAGAATGTTGGCCGGCGTATGCCAGTCAATCTCTCGTAATACGAGAAATCCACGGTTGAACCACGACCGAAACAAATGTTGAAAATCCAGATCGATGCGTCGCAGATCAGGATCGAGCTGACAGGCCCTGAGAAGCAAGGCCCGCATTCTTACCAGATCGTTAGTGGCACCTGGCACACGATTGAGGCGACGGAACAATTCCTGTCGAGTCGGCTCCACCGTATCCATCAAGGCCGACAGCTTGTCTGCGCTGCGATTGCTGGCATAGGCCTGTGCCGCCTGCACCGCCCGCTCGGCGTCAATGTCAAAGCGGCTGGCCAGCATCTTGAAAAATTCTAGCTGTTCGTCCTGACTGGCTTCGTTGAATTTCTGGAGCAGGCTGCGAGCAAATCGATTGCCCGAGCTCTCGCCCTGATGAGACAAAACCGAATCACACAAATCGGAAAACGATCCGTGATGCACGCCGTGATCGCTGGCATCCTGTCTGGCGAATACCGAAGACAAAAGCTCGGAAAGGTAACTGATACGGCTCACGTTTGCGAAGCTCCTGTTTGTCGATTCCTGTTCGCAGGCCCGACACACGGCGCAGACAGGCAAATCAGCACGATAGGCACCTGAATGATCAGGATACCGCCTGCCCCATTACCAGTTCGGGCAACCATGTGGCAAGACCTGGAAATATCGACAGAATAACAATGGCTAGTATCATGCATGCCACGTAAGGCAATGACCCAAGCAGTATAGTCCTGAGTTCGATATCGGGGGCAATGCCATTGATGACATAGAGGTTAAGCCCTACCGGTGGAGAGATCAAACCGATCTCCATATTGATAGTCAGAATGACAGCAAACCAATAGGGGTCGAAACCGGCGGCTGTGATTATTGGCAGCAAAATAGGTGCCGCCATCAGAATCACAGCCACCGGTGGCAGAAAAAACCCGGCCACCAGTAGAAACAGATTGACCATGCCCATTAATACCCAGCGGTTAACATCAAGGGCTGCGATATAACCGGCAATGGACTGAGTAATTGACAAACTGGACAGCATGTAGGAGAAAACACCTGCTGCTGCGATGATGAACAGGATCATGACACTTTCACGTGTTGAGTCTCGCAGCACCACCCACAACGATCCGGGATTCCACAGGCGGTAAATGATGATCGCGATAAGCAGACACAGGAGTGCCCCGACAGCCGCTGTTTCCGATGGCGTCGCGATGCCGCCGTACATCGCGTAGAGCACGCCGATGATGATCAGAATGAACGGCACGACACGCGGCAGAATCTCGAGCTTTTCGGCCCAGGTATACGAGCGGGCCTCTAGTGCTCCGGTAATACCTTGCTGACGCCAGGTGCTATAAATGGACCATGCCATGAACAAAGCCACCAGCAAAAGACCCGGAATGACACCCGCCAGAAACAGACGCCCAATGGAGGTCTCTGTGGCGATGCCATAGACAATCATGGTGACCGAAGGCGGAATCAGGATACCCAGAGTGCCACCAGCAGCGATGGAGCCTGCCGCTACTGCATCCGGATAACCACGCTTGCGCATCTCCGGAATGCCCATTTTTCCAATCGCAGCACAGGTGGCTGGCGACGACCCGGACATGGCTGAAAACAAGGCGCAGGCACCTAAATTGGAAATCACCAGCCCACCCGGCACTCTGGTTAGCCAGCGATCAAGTGCTTCGTAAAGATCCGCTCCTGCGCGGGTTGAAGAGATGGCAGCCCCCATGATGATGAACATGGGAATGGACAACAGCGCAAAGCTGTTGAGTTTGCCAAAGAATATTTCCGGCATAAGCTCTAGTGAGCGCATGCCATCGAATATCAGCAAAAAGCCGGCTGAAACGATAAGCAACCCCGTCGCCACAGAGACACCGGAAAACAGAACCATGATCGTGACGATGGCCACAATCAGGCCCAGTGTTAAAGGGTCCATTTTTTATCCATGATAGGCATAACTAGATTGCCGCAGAATCAAATGGTTTTTCGATATCAAGAACCACAGCAAACAGGTCGGTTGCAAGCTGCAACAGGTAGACAGTAAATCCCACTGGCATGGCCAGGTAGGGTATCCACAGGGGTGGCCCCCAAACCGTATCGGATTTCCAGCCACGCTCCCAGGCAATGTGCCACAGCTCGGCAGAGTAGAAAAGCATGATAGCGACGACGACCATCGCAGCAAAAAGAGTCAGACACGCAAGCGCCTTGCGTAACCCCACGGGCAACAGTCGCGGCAGCAGATCAACATTGACATGACCACGTAGTCGTTGCACATAGGGCAGCCCCAGCAAGGTAGCGCCAATCATGAGATAGATGACAGTCTCGGTTTGCCACACGGTAGAGACATTGTTGACCTTGCGAACCCAGATCATCTGACAGGTCAAAAGCACCGAAGCCAGTATCATCGTGGCCGACAAGGCGCCGCAGACAGAGGATAGCGCGCCTACGGCGCGCATCCATGCAGGCCTTGCCAGGCGTTGTTCACCACTTTGCATGAGCGGGATTGACTACTCGACAGCCAGCGCCAGATCAAGCAAGGCTTGTCCGTCGGGTAGATCAGCAACAAACGCAGCATACGAAGACTCTTTAGCCACGTCACGCCATGCATCAAACTCTTCTGCACTCATGGTCGCGATTTCAACACCTGCCTCCTTGAATACATCAACTGAGGCAGCATCCTCCTTCTTGGCTTCTTCAAGGTAATACGCCTCGGCCTTGGCAGAGGCCGCCATCAGGGCTGCTTGTTGTTCTTCGTTTAAATCATCGAAGGTTCGCTTGTTCATCAGTAGTGGCTGATACATGAACCACAAGGCAACATCGCCTGCTGGTGTATAGCACTTGACCTGCTCATACAGGCGATAAGAAACAAATGAAGACGATGAGGTATTGGCAGCATCAAGCACACCGGTTTGCATGGCATTGTAAATTTCACTGGAAGCCATTGAGGCAATCGATGCGCCGGAACTTGCCAGCATCTGCTCGAACGCCTTGCCTGCTGCGCGCGTTTGTAAACCCTCTACATCAGCCGGTGAAGTAATGCATTTGTCCTTGCCGGCAAAGCCACCGGCCAGATAGCCATGAACCAGAACCATGACATCATCACCTGCCATGATCTCTTCTATTTTTTGCATGAAAGGTGACTCATTGAGTCGCGCAGCATGATCATGGTTCTTGACGAGCCCCGGCATGAGCGTCAGGTTATACGCAGGTTGTTGCCCACCTGCATAGGATAAGGGCAACACTGTCATGTCCAGCTGACCGCGTGATAACGGATTGTACTGCTCACGCGCCTTGAATAGCGAGGCAGAAGGAAAGATAGTGATGTCCAGATCGACATCGGCTGCAGCAACTTCATCAGCCACTATCTGTGCAACTTTGTGACGAATGTCCTGTGTAGACCACTGATGTGACAGGCGAAGCTCTGCGGCTTGTGCAACACCGCTTAGCGCAAGTGTTGCCAACACGGCGGTGCCGATTATTTTTGGTGACTTCATTGTTATTCCTCGAGACGGGTTTGTTGTTATTGCAAGACCTTATTGCATAGTATACAAATCCAGGCTAGGAGTCTGCGCGGCCGGAGGCGGCCCCGTAGAAAATACCGTCGCGCGAGCAGTCCCAATTCGAGTCAGTTTTATCGCTCATTTGAGGCGCTTAGTGAGCCTAAGTAACGAAAATGAGCGGTAAAACTGGCCGAAGTGGGGCTGTTCGCAGCAGGGATTTTCTGCCGCGCAGACTCCTAGCCTGGACTATTCATGAAACGCCTGATTCTTCCACCAGACGCTTTTTCTGTAGCGAATTCTGAGAAGGAGCGGAATACAGACTGTATTGCCGACTGAGCAGGATTCGCTACAGGAAAAGGGGATGCGGAAGAATCTGGT
>JBGCGC010000156.1:0-65947 GCA_045110475.1 Granulosicoccus sp. | reverse complement strand
GAAGGAGAAGTAAAGCGTCATGCACAGAGGCACGAGCATCCACGCCAGTAGTAAAAGTACTGCTGGAGACATCATTAAGCGTGCAGACAATCTGGATGCTTTTGTAGCCATGCAATTAGCCATCCCTTCGAAGTATAGTGTTAAGTCTGAGAGCGTGGTTTTTGCGATTGAAAAAGGCCTTTTAGTGGCCAATGCAGAAACGCTTTCTAAATAATATTTTACAAAACCTACGTTGTAAAAATCGGGCTGAGGCAGAAACCTCAGCCCGATCTACTAGATGTTTACTTAATGTAACCAGCTTTAGTCATTTCACGTACCGCAAACTTCTGGCTGTTAGCTAAAGCGTCTTCAACTGAAGATTGACCTGCTAATGCAGCAGCTACCTGCTGGCCAACATAGTTTCCAATGCCCTGGAATTCAGGGATAGCAACAAACTGAACACCAGTGTAAGGGACTGGGTCACGAGTTGGGTCAGCGGGATCAACAGAAAGGATAGCCTCTACAATAGTATTGGCGAAAGGTGCCGCTTCTAGACGGCGCGCGTCCTCTTCAACTGATTTGCGTGTTCCAGATGGAACAGCAACCCAGCCCTTTGTTTCACCAACGTTTGCGAAGTATTCCTTAGAAGTAGCCCACTTAAGGAAGCTCTTAGCCGTCTCGACTTTCTTTGAGCTCTGTGGAATGGCTAGAGCCCAGGACCAGAACCAACCAGTACCTTTATCAGTTTCCTGCATAGGTGCTTTGAAGAAGTCGGTTGTGTCAGCAACGGTTGAAGTAGCCGGGTTGCGAACGTCACCAGCGGCTGATGTTGCATCAACCCAAGTTGCACATTTACCATCTTTAAACAAAGCGCGGTTTTCGTTATGACCATTGGCTGATGACCCTGGAGGGCCAGAAGCTGTCATTAAGTCGACGTAGTAGTTGATTGCGGCATTCCACTCTGGAGAATCAAGCTGTGGGTTCCAGTCTTCGTCGAACCAACGACCGCCAAATGCGTTGGCAACCGTACCAACGAAGGCCATGTTCTCACCCCAACCAGCTTTACCACGCTGACAAGTACCATAGATGCCGTTGTCCGGGTCATGTAACTTAGCTGCCATTTCGGCAAACTCAGTGTACGTGATTTGCTCGGTTGGCACTTCGATACCAGCTTTTTCGAATAGATCAGTACGGTAGAACGTGAATGACGTTTCAGAGTAAAGCGGTAGTGCGTACAAGCTACCGTTTGCAGACAAGCCATTTCGAACCAGTGGGAAAACATCTTCCAAGTCATAGTCAGCGTCTTCAGCGAAGTCGTCCAACGGAGTCAACCAACCTTTTGCACCCCAAATAGGGGTTTCGTATGCGCCGATAAACATAATATCAAAAGAACCACCACCTGTAGCGATATCAGTGGTCGTCCGTTGACGAAGCACATTTTCTTCTAGGACTACCCAGTTGATCTTGTTGCCCGTTTTCTCTTCCCATGCTGGAGCAAGCCCTTGCATGGTGATCATGTCGGCGTTATTAACCGTAGCGATGGTGATTTCTTCAGCACTCGCACCCAAAGAGACTGACAAGCTTGCCATGACTCCTAGCGTGGAAAGTTTAAGTCTATGTTTCATAATTATCCTCCTATTTATACATGTAAAAGTAAAACACACAGCACCCATTCTGCAGCAAGATCATACACAGGTGTGGCTGTCTCCAAGCACCAGTAAAAGTAAAATTCATGCAGACTCTCTCAGGCGCAGTTCTGCATTGAATGTTCTCACAACTCCCGGGCCATCACGTTTCCCGTTGTCGATCTGATCAAGTATCTGTTCCACCGCAGCCTGTCCCATATCGTCGGTATTTCGGGAGACTGTGGTTAAAGCGGGATAGACATAGGCTGACAACGGATGGTCATCATGCCCGGCTACCCTGAAATATGATGTAGACTCTCGCTGCGGTAATAAGTGATGTTTGTTTGCTGCGCGTATAACGCCTATGGCTAACCTGTCGTTTGCACACAGCACAGTACTGTCAATGTATTCGCCACGTGCGAAATACTCATCCATGGTCTTATAGGCAAACTCTTCGAAATTCCAAACTGAGTTTGCCTTTTTAAGTGGGATAACATCAGGTTTGAACTGCAAGGCTGCAGCGCTACTCAAATAGGCTTTCTCTCTCTCCAGACTATTACTGTTTATGCGAGGCATACCGAAAAAAACTGGGGGTGAGCCAGAGCGACATAAATACTCGACAATTAAGGATATACTTTGTTGATTATTGGTGCCAACAAAGTCGATATCATCAAACTCGTCTGGATAGCGCGAATCAATAAATACAATAGGCACGTCTTGCTTCAAAGCTTCGATTTCTTTGCGAGAGCTACTATGTGCAATTGGCGCGGCTATTACACCATCAACACACATAGCAACCATATTCTGAAGCGCCTTAGCTTCTAAGGCTGCATCCCCATGAGCACTATGTACCACCGCAGCGTAGCCCTGTTGCAACGCTGAATATTCGATGGATTGGATAAGCGTTGTAAAAAAAGGGTCACTCAAATACGGCACTATGATGCCAATCGTTCGCGTTGATTGGCGATTCATATTCGTGGCGAAGTAATTGGGAACGTAGTCGATGTTGCTTAGCGCTTCCTCTATTCGCACACGAGTCGTTGAATGAACGGAACCTGAGTCCTGAAAGAACTTGGACAGTGTTGGACGCGATATACCGATGGTTTCAGAAAGCTGCTCCATCGTGCGAACCTTAGTTTTGATGTCGCCCTCCGTACGTGCCATCGCTACTTGCAACCCTTCTTCTTGGTTTGGTCAATCATCGAATTAATGCCTACTTGTTGCTGGACAATTTACAACATTTTTTTTACGCATGTAAAATACATTTGTAATTAGTCGCAGCATCTGACAGATTACAACCTCTTATCGACAATGGAGCGTCAGTTTGACCAGTTCTACAACTATCGCTGTCGTCAAACATCCTGCTATTTGCCAACTTACAACATTTTTTAACGCGTGTAAAATTAATTTGTAATTAGTCGCAACATCTGACAAATTACGACCTTGCATCGACAATGGAGCCCCAATTGACAAGTACCACAATTATTGCCGTAGGCGAGCTACTGGTGGAATTCGTGTCCCATCAGGAAGGGTGTGAGCTACGCAAACTCGTTGAATATTCAGGCCCTTACCCCAGTGGCGCGCCGGCCATCTGTATTGATCAGGCTTCCAGAGTCGGTGCCACGACGCAGATCTTCGGTGCAGTCGGCGATGATAATTTTGGTAAGGCGTTGACTGACAGGCTGGCGGCAACCGGCGTAGGCACAACTGGCATTTCAAACATTTCAGGTAAATCTACTGGTGTGGCATTCGTGTCGTACTATAGCGATGGTAGTCGTACGTTCATCTTCCATTTGAACAACACCGCCGCAGACGCAATAGATTTTCAATCAATAGCCTTGCCGGATGGGCCATTGATATTGCATGTTTCTGGCTCATCGCTCGGCAATCCGAACTTGCGAGTTGCAATCGAATCGGTCGCAGAGCAAGTTATTCAACGCGGCGGAAAAATAAGTTGCGACCCCAATGCTCGGCCTGAGTTAATGAGTGATCCGATAGTCAAGAAATCGCTGCGCCGATTAGTTGAAAACAGTAGCTTTCTGTTTCCAAGCGATGTAGACCTTGAATATCTATATCCTGATAAATCAATAAGTGATGCTATTACTTCGCTCTTGGCTGACGGCACCGTTATCATTGCGCTTACACAGGGTGAACGAGGCTCCACGATTTACAGCAAAGATCATGGCCGATTCAAACTTGCCGGGCATCAGGTTAATGAGATCGACCCCACCGGCGCGGGAGATTGCTATTGCGGTACGTTTCTGGCTATGGCTGCTGCCGGCAGCCCCGTAGACGAATGTGGTCGTTACGCCAACGCAGCCGGTGCAATGGCCGTTACAAAGCGTGGACCAATGGAAGGCAACTCCAACCTGCAAGACATTGAGTCATTTATAAAAAACAACCCTGCAATTGACAGAGACTAGTGGCGAGCAATGATAGATATTTTTTCATTAATTGAAGACAATCGCTCTGGCAATGCCGTCGGGCTCCCCTGCTTTTGTACTGCCAGCGAACATGTTATTCGTGCCATCCTAAAGTATGCGCATAAACATCAAACGCCTGTGGTTATTGAAGCGACTTGTAATCAAGTCAATCAAGACGGTGGTTACACTGGGATGAAAGCCGACGACTTTGCCGCATGGATTAAATCTCTCGCCACAGAATACAAATTAGCGCAAGACAACATCATTCTCGGCGGTGATCATCTAGGGCCTAATCCCTGGCGTCACCTTGATGCCAAAGACGCTATGGACATGGCTAAAGTGTTGGTAAAAGACTATGCTGCGGCGGGTTTTCGTAAAATACATCTCGACGCGTCCATGGCCTGCGGCGACGAATCAACGCTCTCTTTTTCGCTTGTTGCAGAACGCGCGGCCAGCTTGTGCAAAATAGCCGAACAACACTCGCCATTTCCCGATGAATTAATCTATGTCATCGGCACCGAAGTCCCAATACCCGGGGGGGAGACAGATGACATGGCTGAGCTATCAGTAACAACTGTCGAACGTTTGAATGAAACTATAGACACGCATCGAACGGCGTTTAGTAAAGAAGGTTTAGATCACGTATGGCCAAAGATTGTATCGGTAGTAACTCAACCAGGCGTCGACTTCAGTCATACGGCAGTACATCGCTTTACTCCGGCAGAGGCTGAAGAGCTATCAACGGCTGTAAGAGGTATACCTCGAATGACATTCGAGGCACATTCGACTGACTACCAACCTACGCAAAGCTTAAACGAGTTAGTTAATCGACACTTTTTCTTTCTAAAGGTTGGCCCTGAGCTTACGTTCAGAATGCGTGAGGCAGTATTCGCACTAGCGCAAATTGAACAACAATTGGTTGGCAAAGGTAAGCAATCACAAATAATTAATGCCATTGATAAAGCAATGGAGGACAATCCAAGCAACTGGAATACTTATTATCAGGGCGAGGCAGCAGAAGTGCAGCAGCTTAAACACTTTAGCTACAGTGATAGGATTCGCTATTACTGGGCAATACCAGAAGTACAAAAAGCCTTAAATACTCTTTGCTCAAACATCAACGCTATCAGCATTCCGGAGACTATTATTTCCCAGCATTTTCCTACAAGGCAGTTTGGCGACCTTGCCGCTACAGCAGAAACAATGATTCAGGAGCATGTAGAATTATGCATTGATCGATACTACAGCGCATGTGGGTAACATAGGTAGCAGCATCTGAAACTCACATACGGAGCTTAAATATAGAACCGATCGTCCATTGTCATTCAAATCCGCGATTAAACCTACACAACTAAACAACCTATGACGTACCCTATTGCCCACCCTGTCCCAATCAGCCCGAGAGAGTGCGTGCTCATTCCCTCAGCTGCACCGCGCACCGGCAAGAGCATACTGTTGATACCAACAGCGAGAAAAAGTAGTGCAGCACCAAACAGTAACGAGATGATGGAGAGTTTTGATGTATTCAGATTCGTATGACTGACAAAACCCTCGCTACCACCTAGACAGACTACAGATGCTGCGCAAGCGGCTGGATTCCCTAAGCATTGCAACTACAGGTTCCCGCAGTTCCACTAAAGAGCCTGAATCGAGCACGCGCCATCTTTATGCCAGACATCGCCCACCCAGTAAACAGGTATCCGATAGGCTCATCCCGAGAAACTTTACCATCTTCGGTTTTAATGTCATCTAGGTGAAATTCGACACTTTGATAATGGTTCACTGGTGTTCGCCTTCTCAATTCTCACTTGCAATGTTCGAACATTACTTTTCCTCCGACGCTTGCGACAACGGTCTTTAGCCAATGCCACTCGGAGGTAGTTTGAGACCGACCCCTGCAGGCAGATCTCAGAGGACCACTACCCCTCCATCTCTTTTGTAGCTTCTCGTACTTCTTGAATGTCATCCCGACATTCAGTTCCGCACTGCTGCGGCACACGTAAAGTGTTCACTTTTTAGTGAGTACAGCGTATGAAAAGGCAGGAAACTTTAAAGGATTTTTTCACATCTTGTCCCAGCGATTGAGTCATCATGACACTAACGAACTTCATTGTCTCTACTCTAGCGTCAAACCATGCAGGCCTGACGCTGCTGTTTTCACTCGTTCACGGGCAGTCAGTACATCACTTACACCCGCTATGGCAACTTCCATCGGTGTATTACCGGTGCTTATACGCTCGCCTAATGGTGCGCTCAGTTGGTTGATTTCTTCATCAGAAAAACCTTTCCGTTTAAGCCGGTTACGGAATTTCGCAGCCTTACTGCCTGAGGCAATAAGGCCACAAAAAATTGAATCGTTGCGTGACAATACGGCTTCAACAATCTCCATATCCATCTCGTGGCTGTGGGTCATTACAAGAAAATACGCAGAGGGTGCCAACGCTTCCACGTGTGCATGAACATTCGAATCCAGATGTTGCACCTGCACTGTACCGATCTGATCATGCTCACTGGCAACAATGGCGTTGACTTTCTCTAGCCACTCTTCACGAGCATCATGAATAACGGCGATGCAAGGTAATCGCAAAGCTAGCCTCGCCACCTCCTGCCCAACATGACCAGCACCGAATACGTGCAACACAAAGTTGTTGGCGTAGTGACAATCAAACTGCAGCGACACCACACCGCCGCAACATTGCGACAAAGCCGTGCCGAGGTTGAACTGGCGGGCACTAACCAACGCGTGGTCGCCACCATTGGCAGATGAACACTCAATGAGGGCCCGTGCATGACCGATACCTTCAAGCTCCAGTGCACCGCCACCAATGGTTCCAGACACCGAATCGAGGGTTACCACCATGCGCGTCCCAACCGTTCGTGGCGCAGAGCCTGCAACGCTGGTTATCATAACCACCACACACGATGTATTGCTGGATCGGCACTGGGCAACAGCACTCAACCAGTCCATCAGCGTCCAATCCTTGCCCTAAGCTCTGTGCAAACACGCAAGATCTCTTCAGGCGTTGCCGGCGCGTTAATCGATGGGAACTCCTCATGATTACCAATCGATGCAATTGCGTCACGTATGGCTGCAAAAACGGAAATCGCCAACATCAGTGGCGGCTCACCAACGGCCTTTGAATGAAAAACCGTTGCAGCATCGTTTGGACTGTCCGTCAGCAGGCTCACCCGAAAGTCCTTTGGCATATCGCCAATTGCCGGTATCTTGTATGTGGCAGGACCATCGGTCAGCAGTTGTCCCTTATCATCCCAACACAACTGTTCGTGAGTTAACCAGCCTGCACCTTGAACAAACCCACCTTCAACCTGACCGATATCGATGGCAGGATTTATCGAGCGGCCAACATCGTGAAGGATGTCAGTACGCAGCAGCTCTGTCTCACCCGTCAGTGTGTCTATCAAAACTTCACTAACCGCTGCGCCATTGGCATAGTAGTAAAACGGCTGACCCCTCGCTTGCTCACGGTCATAGTGAATTTTTGGTGTTCGATAGTAACCCGTGGCACTCAAGGAGATACGATCACGATAGGCCGCCATGGCAAGTTCAGGCCAGGTATAGGCTATCGTGCGCCCTTCACCGTCTGACACCGATATGCGCTCAATTAAAAATTGCACAGAACCGGCCTCTGCCCCGTGTTTCTCCTGCAAATAAATTGTTAAGCGCTGTCTGATTTCTCTCGCGGCGTGCAACGCAGCCATACCATTGAGGTCGGTACCAGATGATGCCGCAGTGGCAGAACTATTGGGCACCTTATCGGTTCGGGTAGCCATAACCGCAATTCGATCAAGCGACATACCAAGCTCCTGAGCAACAATTTGCTGAACCTTGACCATCAGCCCCTGACCCATTTCCGTGCCACCATGATTTAGCTGGGCACTACCGTCTGAATACACATGTAACAAGGCACCCGCCTGGTTCAGATGCTTTACAGTGAAGGAGATACCGAATTTTACCGGGGTAAGTGCAATCCCCTTTTTATGAATGTCACTACCGGCATTAAACTCACGAATAGCCTCTCGCCGCCTCTGATAATCGGATGAGGCTTCAAGCTCATCAAGCAGGCGTGGCACAGTAAAGGTTTCAACTATCTGATGATAGGGCGTGATGTTTCTCTCGCTCTCACCATATAAATTCAGCCTTCGAATCTGCAGGGGATCCTTGTCAACGGCAAAGGCAATCTCATCAATAACCGTCTCCATCGCCATCATGCCCTGTGGACCGCCAAAGCCTCGAAACGCGGTATTGGATACCGTATGTGTCTTGCAACGCAGCCCTTCGATAGTCACATCCGGCAGGTAGTAGGCATTGTCGCTGTGAAACATGGCTCTATCGACAATGGCATCCGACAGGTCGGGCGAATGTCCGCACTGTCCTGCCAGCACATATTCGATAGCCGTGATTCTTCCCTCGACATCAAAGCCGACATCGTAACGACAGAGAAATCCATGCCGCTTGCCGGTCATGATCATGTCATCCCGTCGCGATAGCCTGCAGTTAACACTCACGCCATTTCGACGAGCAAACAAAGCAGCAAAGACCGCGCACGCAGTCGCATGTGTCTCCTTGCCTCCAAAACCGCCCCCCATGCGGCGTACCACCACGTTCACACGATGCATGTCAATGCCAAGCACATTTGCCACAAGATGCTGAGCTTCAGTCGGGTTCTGATTACTTGACCAAACAGTGACCCCGCCATCTTCTTCAGGTCTGGCTCGGGCCACCTGCCCTTCAAGATAGAAGTGTTCCTGACCACCTATGTGCAGTTCACCGGCAAGGCGGTGGGTGGCGTTCTTCAGTGCTGCCGCTGAATCACCCCGTTGCATGGTGTGTGGTGGCCTGACGAACACTCTGTTCTCCACCGCCTCGGTAATATCAAGAACAGGCTCTTGCTCATCGTAGTGCGTTTGCGCCAACAAGATGGCCTGTCGTGCCTGACGATGACTTCTGGCAGCAACGGCAAACAGCGCTTGACCAGCGTGACTGATGGTCTTGTCCACCAGTAAAGGATCACCGGGAAAAACCGGACCGATATCGGTGGTATGTGCAAGGTCCTGGAAAGTAATGACATCCACGACACCATCGGCCTGTCGCACCTTGTCAAGATTCAGTGAAAGCAGATTACCGTGGGCAATGGCGCTGGTGCCTATCGCAACATGCAGCATCCCCTGCGCGCTTTCCATATCGTCCACGTAGCGCGCACTGCCAGTAACATGCTCCACCGCGCTATCGTGGGCCTGAGACAATCCAGCAATCTGTGTGCCTAACGCCTCACTCATACAGTCGCCTCCGATAGCACGCGTTGCAAAAGATTCCGGGCTACTTGCAATCGATAGGCTGCACTGGCACGGGCATCATCAATCGGATGTAATTCCGTGGCAAGCTGATCTTGAGCAAAAGCCACGGTTTCCTGATTGAATGGTTTTCCATCAAGCGCAAGCTCAGTGGCGCCGGCTCTGACAGGTATTGCCGCCATGCCACCAAACGCCAGACGTGCATTGACGATAACTCCAGTCTGCTGAGGAAGGTGCACTGCCAGACAGACACTGGAGATATCATCCTCAGTGCGTTTACTGATCTTGTGAACAGCAAACAGGCTGTCAGGCGAGGGTAACGGGATATGAACCTGTCTGATGAATTCACCCTCTTGCAAACAGGTTTGACGATAACCCAGAAAATAGTCGTGCAAAGCTACGGTTCGCACCACATCCCCACACTGCAAACTCAGCCGCGCATCCAGTGCCAACAACAACGGCGGCAAGTCACCTATCGGTGAAGCTGAACCTATATTTCCACCTATCGTAGCCTTATTACGTACCTGATCAGAACCAAAGCGAAGCAACATGTCACGTGCGGCAGGAAGCCTGTCACTCATCACCTCAAGACAGTCGCTCAAGGTTACAGCCGCACCCAGTAGCAGATGATCAGTTTGTATGTCCACTACTTGCAATTCAGGCACGCCCCCGACGTGGATGATGTCAGCCAGCGTCTTCATCTGCTGCGTCACCTGCAGCGCAAGGTCAGTGCCGCCAGCAAGCAGGTGCGATGTCGGCGAGCTTTTGTAAATCTCTGCCAGTTCCTGCAAAGAACGTGGTTGATGAAAGCCCGTCGTTTTGACACTGCTGGCCGATAGCAATTCCAGTTTTGCTATCAATGAATTTTCGTCACCTGCTTTACGCCCATACGCTGTTCGATACTCAATTGCCGCACTCGCAGCCGCCTTTATTGGCCGATACCCGGTGCATCGACAAAGATTTCCGCCCAGTGCCTGATCTATCTTTTCATGCAGTGTCTCTGCCGGTTCATTCTGCTGATACAAGGTGTACAGAGACATGACAAAACCCGGCGTGCAGAAACCGCACTGGGATCCGTGCTCATCCACCATGGCTTGCTGCACAGGATGCAACGTACCATCGCGTGCAAGGCTCTCAACACTGAGCAGTTGCGTGCCATGCAACGCACCCACAAAGGCAATGCAACTATTTACTGACTGATAGTGAAGGCTAGCCTTGCCGGCACTGTCCCTGAGGACACTCACCGTAGTGACTGTACAAGCACCGCAATCACCTGAGCCACACCCCTCTTTGGTGCCGGTGCGATGTCGATACAAACGCAGCCAGTCAAGCACGGTAAGATCCGCAGGCGCATTCTCCAGCTCTACCAGTTCCTGCTCGTAGAGAAACCGGATCATGCAGTGTCACTCACAAACAAGGAAGTGGGTGAAAACGTGGTGACATCAACCAGACCCTGATCAGAAATACGCAACGCTGGAATAACAACCAGCGCAAGCAGGGAGTGCTGCATATAGGCATTGTTTAAGCTACAGCCGCAATCGCGCATGGCATTAACCAGCCGCTGCGCCTTTTCCGCAACAACTTCGGCACGTTCTGTGGACATCAGACCAGCTATGGGAAGCTCGATCATCGCCAGTTGTTTGCCACCTGCATACAAGGTCACCCCACCGCCGACTTCCTGCAGCCTATTGGCTGCCAGAGCCATATCATCATGATTAGTACCAACGACAATCATGTGATGAGAGTCGTGCGCAACGGTAGACGCCACAGCACACGGCGTGTTGTACCTGAAACCTGAAACAAAACCATTCACGACATCGCCAGTGGCGCGATGCCTTTCAACCAAGGCAATCTGGCAGACATCCTGATCCTTATCAATTTTTACGACACCTGCTTCGACGGCGAGCGTCTTTTCAAGCGCACGCGTCGGTGCCTGATTTTCAATAACACCAATAACTCTGGCTGTCACCTGTGAAGCTGACTCATTCGGCGCTTTGATAACGAAATCAGCAGCGCTCAGTGCCTTGCCCATGTTCACAGTATTCATACTGGACTGCGGATAGGCGGCAGCGGCAATGTCCGCCGTTAGCTCACCTGCACTCGCCAACAACTCACCCTGCGCTATGACATGCTCGATGGGTAGCTGCACAAGATCGGAGCTAATGATGAGATCGGCTCGGCGACCGGGCGTGATGGAGCCAAGCTCTCGCTCCAGTCCAAAATGTTCAGCGGTGTTCAGAGTTGCCATTTGTATCGCATGAACGGGTTTGAGACCTTGCGCAATGGCATGGCGTACCACCCGGTTCATATGACCGTCATTGATCAAGGTACCCGAGTGCGAGTCGTCTGTGCACAGGATAAAATAACGCGGATCAAGCCCATATTCGGTCACCGCTTTTATCTGCGGTGCTACGTCATACCAGGCCGAACCCAGCCGCAACATGGAACGCATCCCCTGGCGCACTCGGGCGATGGCATCCTCTACTCGCGTGCCCTCGTGATCATCAGCGGGTCCGCCAGCGACATAACCATGAAACGGCAAGCCCAGATCGGGTGAGGCATAGTGCCCGCCAACGGTTTTTCCAGCGGTCACGGTCGCCGCGATTTCACCAGCCATTTTTGCGTCGTTGTTCGCGACACCGGGAAAGTTCATGACCTCCCCCAGTCCGATGATGTTGGGCCATTGCATCGCAGCCTTTACATCGTCTTCACCCAGCTCTGCGCCGGCATTTTCAAGGCCTGGTGCCGAAGGGACACAACTGGGCATCTGCACATAGACATTGACCGGTAAATCCATGGCCTCATCATGCATAAGCTTCACGCCATCCAGACCCAGCACATTACCGATTTCGTGGGGATCGATGAACATGGAGGTGGTGCCATGCGGGATCACGGCGCGTGCAAATTCAGTCACGGTGACCATGCCGCTTTCGACATGCATGTGGGCATCGCACAGCCCGGGCACCAGATAACGCCCATCTGCCTCGATGATTTGCGTTTGTTCACCAATGGTATGACTGGCATCTGGCCCGACGTAGGCAAAGCGCCCTGCGCTGATGGCAACATCGGTTCCGGCGATGATTTCACCGGAATGCACATTCACCCAGCGCCCGTTTCTGATCACGGAATCAGCCGGCATGCGGCCCATCGCCACGTCTACCAGCACGGCCGCTGCTTCATTTCTGGGAAGTAGCCTGTTCATTAGATGACTCTCTTTACCTCTGTGTACTCGGATGGTAGCGCACGAATCCTGTGCCCGCCGATCAGGGGGTAAACCCGGAAAGTGGCTGGATTTGTGCACTTTGTCCAGCATTGAGGCATCGCTGTGGTGATCAGACAGCACCCATGCTGCTCACATGTCCGTTATACTGGTGCGCTACCTATGGCTCGGGTGCTCGAAAACAGGCCCTTCGGGAGTTCTGATCATGTTACTAGAGCCAAACCCTCAATACGGCCGACTCTGGTAAAACCATTCCTGCCAGCGCCAGCCATTGCCAAGTCTAAACTTAACCTTTTCAAGTATCACCCTAGTACAGGGGATATGACCGCTGCGCACACCCGGCGCACTCAGGACCAAACAGTGATCCAGAAACTTCGCAATATAGCCATCATAGCCCACGTCGATCATGGCAAGACCACGCTGGTTGACAAGCTGCTGCAGCAGTCTGGCACGCTCGATATGCGTAAAGAGCAAACAGAACGACTGATGGACTCGAACGCCATCGAAAAGGAACGGGGCATCACCATCCTGTCCAAGAATACGGCTATCCGCTGGAACGACTTCCGCATCAACATTGTTGACACGCCCGGTCACGCTGATTTCGGTGGCGAGGTAGAGCGTGTTTTAAGTATGGTGGATTCGGTACTTTTGCTGGTAGACGCAGCCGAAGGTCCTATGCCACAGACGCGCTTCGTTACCCAGAAAGCATTCGCCATGGGCTTTCGCCCCATCGTGGTTATCAACAAGATTGATCGTGAAGGCGCGCGCCCCGATTGGGCACTGGACCAGACCTTCGAATTGTTCGACAACCTGGGCGCCACCGACGAACAACTGGATTTCCCGGTCATTTACGCGTCAGCGGTCAACGGCTATGCAGGGCTTGAACCTGACGTCACCGAGGGCGACATGACGCCTCTCTTCCAGACCATCATCGACGAAGTACCTGCACCCGATGTCGACGTGGAAGGCCCTTTGCAAATGCGCATCAGCTCACTCGACTACAACAGCTACGTAGGCGTCATCGGCATAGCCCGAATCCAGCGCGGCAAACTCAAGCCCAACCAGCCAGTGCGTCTGGTCAGTGCCGAAGGCAAGGAACGCAATGCCAAGGTTCTGCAGGTACTCGGATTTCTTGGCCTGGAGCGCATCGAGACAGACAAGGCCGAGGCGGGTGACATCGTCTGCATCACGGGTATCGACAAACTGAATATATCTGACACCCTGTGCGACCCGTCAGCCGTCGAAGCGCTTCCCGCACTCACGGTTGATGAGCCCACCATCAGCATGATGTTCCAGCCCAATAGCTCGCCGTTTGCAGGAAAAGAAGGTAAATACGTCACCAGCCGAAACATCTGGGACCGCCTACAAACAGAGCTTCTGCACAATGTGGCGCTACGGGTAGAGCGGACAGAACAATCCGAAACCTTCAAGGTATCTGGTCGTGGTGAATTGCATTTGTCGGTGCTCATCGAGAATATGCGGCGTGAAGGCTATGAAATTGGTGTAGGGCGCCCTGTTGTTATTACTCGTCAGGGTGAGAACGGTGAAATCGAAGAACCCTACGAGCAAATCACGATTGATGTCGAGGAGCAGCATCAAGGCGCCATCATGGAAAAGATGGGTGAGCGACGGGCAGATCTTAAAGACATGGTCCCTGACGGCAAGGGACGCGTTCGTCTGGACTACATTGCCCCGGCGCGCGGCATGATCGGTTTCCGTACTGAATTCCTCACAGCGACATCAGGCACTGGCCTGATCTACTCTGTGTTTGATCACTACGGCCCGCAAATGAAACTGAATATTGGTGCTCGTCGCAATGGTGTCCTTATTTCTAACGGTCAGGGCAAGGCTCTGGGCTTTGCGCTGTGGAACCTTCAGGAACGCGGTCGTTTGATCATTGGCGCCAACGTTCAGGTGTATGAGGGACAGGTCATCGGTATTCATTCGAGAGACAACGACTTGACAGTAAACTGCCTCAAGGGCAAGCAGTTGACTAACGTTCGTGCTTCTGGCACCGACGAGAATATCGTTCTGACACCGCACATCAACATGAGCCTGGAACAAGCACTGGAATTCATTGATGACGATGAGTTAGTGGAAGTTACTCCAGAGAATATTCGCGTGCGCAAGAAATTTTTAACAGAAACTGATCGAAAGCGAAATTCGCGGCAAGCCAAGGCGTCCTGATAGATCCGATGAGGACTCAGCAATGCGAGCCTTGTAGCGCGTTACATCGCTCGCAGCGCAAATGAGTTTCAAGAACCTGAAATAACGGGTAGGCGAACGTCCTACCCCATGGTGTTGTTCACCATGCGTCGGCCTGTAACCTGTGCGGTACGACGTCGTCTAACCTGCACTGTCGTCTGCTACAGACCGAAAGCCTGCCAGCGTGACAAAAACATCACCGTTTTCGGCAAAATCTGACGTTCAGGAACAAATCGACCGGTTTTCTCGTATTTTGAGCTATTGTAGGTATTTCACTCACCAGAAGAACGGATGAATGTAAATACACATTACCGCGAATTCATAGCAGTACAGATCCAGAGTTGCAGCGACTCGCTTGCTCAAAGTTGGCTCAACAGCCTTAAGTCCATCGTGCTGGAAGATACCAACGACATTTTTCCAACAGAGCAATACCTCGACCACATTCCCACCATGATTGGTGAAATAGGGAAAATCGTTCAAGACGAAGATGGCGAGCTTGCATTGATCAACTCGCTGATTACTCGCAAGGCCCTTGAGCTTGGTAATTTGCGACATGAGCAAAATGCCACTGTAAGCCAGCTTCTTCGCGAATACGATCTGCTGGCACAACACCTTGAGGCCTTTCTGATCGATGTAACCGGTGACTTCAAAGGCAGCCTCGATGCATCTGACATGATGGATGTCAGCAATACCATCCACTCAGTCGTTCGGCGAATATTGCAGGACACCGTGGATTCTTTCGTGTCACGCTACGTAGAAACCATCGAAGAGCAAACCGAGAAACTTCTGCATTTCAACAACTTCATTGGCCATGAAATACGTACGCCTCTGCAAACCGCCTTGTTAAACGTTGAACTACTCATGGAAGATGGCGTGTTTACCGAAGCTAACGGGGAAACGCTGGGCGATGTCAAACTGGCAGTCGAGCAAGTGATAACGATCATGAATAACGTCGAATCACTGGTCAAGCCATCGGACCTCGCACCAGACACCCCGGTTACCCAGGCAGTCGGAATAGCTGAACTTGTCACCGACATCGCTGATCAGCTCAGGCAGGCGATGTCTGATCAGAGCGTACGACTTGAGATTGCGGATGATTTGGGCGTCATCACCACGGACACGGGTAAGCTCAGACTTATTCTGACAAACCTGCTTTCAAACGCCATAAAGTACAGCGCGCCTGAGCGCGCCGATTCATACGTACGAGTCAGCAGCGAGGCTATCGAAGACGGCCTTGTGAGGATATCCATCGAAGACAACGGTATTGGAATCTCTTCCGCAGCCTTGTCGAAGGTTAAGGATCTCAAGGTGCGGGCTCATGCAGACCAGCAACAACAAACGATTGAAGGGCACGGAATCGGTTTGTTTCTGGTCGAGGAAGCCGTAAAGTTCCTTGGTGGTGAAGTAGTGATCGAATCAACGGAATGGGTCGGAACGACGGTGTCGATATCACTGCCAGATCGACCATGAATGGACTGTTCCAAACGTGCAGTTGTGACGTATCGGCAAAAAATCCGAAATCGTCAATCACCTTGGCTGGCAACTAACTGAAAGAGACCGTGTAAAAATTACAAAATCGCCGATTTACGAGTCAGCGCAGGCATTCTTATCGCTCGTTCTCCCAATCTTCTCGCTCGTTTGCCAGACGGCTACTCATGAGATCTCCACTAGCGCTTGTCATTGAAGACGATCAGGCATTATCTCGCGCCTACCAGCGCGTGCTAACCGAACTCGGCTACCGTGTTGACGCGTCCGATAACGTTAGCGATGCCCGTCTGAAGATTCGCAGCACGGCTCCAGGGTTGATTCTGGTCGACATCGAACTGCCAGATGGCAACGGTCTCGATCTAATGAATGAGCTGAGAAACTCTACCCGAGAGAGATTCATTGTCATCAGCGGCAATTCCAGCCAACGCGCTGCTATCAAAAGCATCAGACACCGGGCGGTCAAATTCGTGTCCAAACCCGTCTCCCTGGGAGAGCTGAAACAACTCATCGGTGAACCTGTCTCAGAAAACAACGTCGCTCCAGACTCCGAATCGGATGATAAGGCACGTTCAGCAACCTCAAGGCACATCGATTCAAACGACTGTTGGATCAATTATGGAAACAGTCCCGCACTTGTAGATCTGAGAACGGCAATCAGCTTCAGTGCAGAACTGCGCAAGGGGCACGCACTTATTGTCGGAGAGCCAGGACTCGACAAACGTTCCATCGCGGTAGAGCTTCACAAACGCTCTCGCAGGTCAGGAAAAATCGTATTTGTTGATTGCGCTGAACCGTCAAACTCTGCACTGAAAAGCAAGCTGTTTGGCAGTGCTTCCAGTGATAGTCAGGGCAGTATTGCAGCCGCCGTCGGTGGCACACTTGTGCTGGAAAACGTCAATGCCTTGTCTGACGAGCTTCAGTCCACATTGTCCCTGTTTTTGGATGAGGGTATTTTCAAACACCCTGACAGTGAGAAAGTGTACAAGGCCATCACAGCGGTCGTCGGCATCATGTCCGATCAGGCTGGCCTTGTCCCTCTTAAAAATGATTTACAAGCCAGACTGTCTCAGGTCACTCTCAACGTCCCCAGCTTGCGAGAGTGTACAGGGGATGCTTTGGCTATTGCCCAATGGTTGCTCAATAAAATTGGCGATGGGCAATCTGATAACGTCATGTCCAAATCAATGCAATCGCAAATTAGTCAAGCACCTTGGTCGAATAACATCACAGAGCTACGTAACACTATTCAGGCTGCAGTTGACTATGCTGCTACCTCGCCCAACTCAAGCGGACAGCTTGAATTGCCGGACACGCTTCAACACAAATACTCCGCACCATTGACTGATCTGGTAGGACTTACATTAAGGGAATTCAACAAACAGCTTGTTGTTGCGACACTTGCGCATCACAAGGGTGATAAGGCAACAACAGCAACAACATTGGGAATTAGTCTAAAAACACTGTACAACCGACTAAATTCGCACTAATTGACAATGGCGACTAAGAACAGTGCTCACAACTTCCACGACATCCTCCTGGTCGACGATGATCCAGACACGCTTAAGGCATTGCAACGTGTGCTTGAGGTTGAGCATTACCAGACGCGATCCGCTAGCTCTGCAAAAGGTGCGTTAAACAGCGTCAGGGAAAGGCTACCGGCAATTGTCCTGCTAGACCTTGGACTACCTGATTCTGTCGGTGTAGAGCTGCTACGCACCCTGCTTGAGGAAGGTGTACCGTACGTAATTGTTGTCAGTGGTACCGACAGCGCTGAAACCACAAGACAGTGCCTGCGTGAAGGCGCTTTCGATTTTATTTTAAAACCCGCTCATCGAGATGACCTTTTAAAGGCCATACGTCGTGCCACCAGTTCCTATCAGATAAATCAGGTCAAATCGTACGCCTACCCTGTTGAACTCAAACCAGGCTTTGGATCGCTGGAAACACCTTCTCAGGCCAGCCGTAACATGTTTGGTCTGCTAAAGAAGCTTGCTGCCGGCAAACAAGCAAACGCCCTGATTACAGGCAACGCAGGTTTATTCAAACGTGATGTTGCAGCTTTGCTGCATCACTACACGCGTCGATCAGGACCTGCATTGCTTATCAACTGTGCTCTGGAAACCGATGGCAACGCAGTAGATCGGTTCATGACACACGCTGGCAAAGCAAAAGATCAGACACCAGGCGGATACCTTGAGCGCGCTACCGATGGCACGCTCATACTTGACGATATATCCTTACTGCCAAAATCAGTACAGGATGCACTTGCGGATTACATAACCCGAAATATGGAAATAATCAGGCTTGATCAAAACATTTCGCCATCGCGTAGTTGTAATGTCGTCGGCATACTCAAAGAGGCAATGCGAGATGCCCTTGACTCTGGTCGACTACAATCTTCATTGTATTCTGTGCTTGCACCTAATCAGATAGTCGTACCGGCGCTGAAGGACAGACCTGAGGACGTGATTTTTTTTGCAAGGCACGCAGTTTCCCAACTGAATAGCCTGTTGAATATGGAAAAATCCCTTTCTAATGACTTTCTGGAATTTCTGAGTACACAGAGTTGGGAAGGCAATCTTATCGAATTAAAAAATCGCCTTCTTACCGCCTACCGCGGCACCGAAGACGGTGAGGAAATTGTCTTTGATGCGCTTCTCTGGCCGTCGGCTACCAGCGACGATGCAAATTCATCCACCTATGCTCCCAACATCAATCCGTTGATTGGTACGACCCTGGCAGATGCAGAAATGCAACTCATAAAAGCAACGCTTGCCTCCGTCAATGAAAACAAAAGCAAAGCAGCCAAAATTCTCGGCATCAGTGTAAAGACATTATATAACCGGTTGAAAAAATGACGCCCATGGAGTGCGAATAGGCGTTATCTGAATTCCGTGAGGCTCATGTACCAGAGCACCAAGATTCGACCGAGTCCAGGCTAGAGCACATCGTTGAGGACGCATCGAAGACCGGAAATATCGACCGGTTTTCTGAGATAGGCACTGATTGGTAGTAACCGAGTCTGTTGCTTTAGCTCGTCAATATCATTTGCGGTGATCATGACCACGTGAGTACGCGGGTTGTTCATTAACGAAAACCTGGCCACATCAACCCCGTTGCTGATCTCATGCCTGTTCAGCTCCCAGTCGGTCAGCACCAGATCAGGCACTCTGCTGTTTATTTCCTTGCAAGCCATAGCAAACGTCGAAACACCACGCACTGTGTGCCCGAGATGAGTAGCGACACGACAGAACACCTGGCGAGTCATTTTGTTATCCTCTACGATGAGTAGATCAGCCATGGCATCAACGCTATTTAGTAAAGCTTGTGCCAACAAGCATTTGACACATCAGAGCAATTCAAATAAGTCACTTAAAATATACTCAAGCTATCGATGCATGCTAGGTCTATCCACCACGCATCCTGTTTAACTACTTAGGTTTCTTTTCGTCGAGTCGGGAAATCCGGAGACGATTTTTACCTCCCGGACTTTTTCCCGGATGCAGCATCCGTCTGACTCTTTCTGATTTTTCTAATACGCTCGGTCGTCGCCCAGACGCCAACAGCCATCTTGGCCAGATTTAGAAAGGGTATCCGCTGCCAGCCTTTCGCTTCGTTTTTAAGCTGACTTGCACAAACCAACGCGCCTGCTGCAAATGGGTAGAGAAGATTGAGAGGTTCACCCAGAAACTGATTGCGGCGATACGACAGTTGTTGTCTGGCGGCATTCTTTTGTTCCACAGCGAAGCTGTGCTCTTGTTCGGCCTGAGCCAGTAATTTTTTCTGCCTGCTAAACATCGGAGCGTTACCGTAGTCTGGACGAGACTATCGACGAGTTAACAGTAAGGTGGCAACAACACCCGCAGCAAATGCGAAACCTGCAGCTTGCAGCGGTTTTTCCTGAACATAAGTCGCCACAGTCTGCGACAGCTCCTGTACGGCAGCTTCTGACTTGGCTTTCAGTTCCGCTGATTGGTCAGCAGCACCTTCAACGGCTTTTCTCGTTGCATCAAGACCATCCATGACTTTATCTTCAACGGCGTCGAGGCCTTGTTCTGTTACTTCTCTGATTGTGTCGTGACTCGATTTACCCATGATAGCTCCGCTGTTAAACTGTGTTGATGTTGATATTACAACGATTTTCTGGCTAAAAAACGCCTTTGCACTTCCTACCTTGTTCGTCTCCGCTCAAAAAGAATAAGCAGAATTCGCGATGGTAGCTACTCGGTTGGGCTGAGCCCCACACCGTCCATTCCCAACGCTTTGCGTGTGTGCTTGAAGGTAATGACTTTGAGAGTGTGACGCATGTACAGGCAAACCCCCAGGAAGGCCACCATATTCACTACAGAGACCGAAACCAATGCGACTACGCCGGAGACGCCGGTGGACATCAAAATAAATACGCCAGACAGTAACAACAAGCCCCACCCCACGAGAATCAAGCCTGCAGCAACAATAACCAGACCAAGTAACAGACCCGCGTGGCTTGCCACGACCCGGACTTCGGCCCATGCCAAATGTGCCCCCGAGGAAAAGCTGGCCAGCTGTGCTCGCACATTCTGAACCACCGAGCGTATCAGACTGTCAACTGATCCTGCGCTGTCATCATTCACGCTGTGTCTACCTAGTTGCTGTTGGCTACGATGATAACAGCCAGAAACCGCTATGGCACAGTTGAAAACAGCGCCATACCGCATCGACAGAACCGCTTATGCACTACCTCCAAACCACGGTATTTCGTATCGGTATCGGGATTGGCTGTCAGTATCGGCAAGTATGGATAGTGACTGTTCGTAGCGCTCTTTGATTGCATTGATGCCAACTGGACAATCATGCGCCTCTAATCCGGCTTTCTGATATTGCGTTAGATAGTCAACCAGCGTTTGATGATAGACGCCCGAACCTGAATGCCACGCACACTCTGCCAACATTGCCATTGTGTGCAGTAACGCATTGAGGTCAGACACGATATATTGCCTGGTCGTATCGAACATCACAGACGTCAGACGATCGAACGTGACGGGAGCAATCTGTACGATTCGGCGCTCCATGGGCTGTTTATCCACCACTTCAGGATTAGCCTTTACGTACTCGACGATAGCAAGGTAATACCAGTTCAGACAACTGATGGCTGTGAAGGGATCATTAACACCCGGTGATAACGCTCTGGCGATAACTTCCGCAAGTTGCTCGACAAGAAACAGTACATTCTGATGTTCAGTTCGCTGTGGACCTGTGGCAAAGCAGTCCCTTAATTCATCTACCGGAACCGTGTCCGTGTCTTTGCTCCATATGCTGAGTAGACAGTCGTGCGGGGTGACAAAATCCCCCGGTCGATAATGGACGCGAGTCAGAATTTGATGGGATTTTGTCAACTTTACAAGCTTTTCATGATCGATAGCTTGAACGTAACCAATTGACTCACAACCAACGCTAGCAAGTTGCAGTTTTTCAGCCGCTACTGAAAAACTGTTTTCACCTACGTGAGAGTTACTGGCATCTGCATCAGGATATATGTCAATGATTCGAAGCTTTAACCGCTTCCCAATATCAGCGATAATATTTTCGATGTTGATGGTTTCAGCAATATGGTGAATGTAATAAATCAAAACACCTATGCAGCCCAGTGCAAGCACCAGTGACGTCAGCACGCTGATATACGGCACGAAGGGCTGTACTGAGTTGCCATGAGCATCCACCGATGCATCGTGAACTGAGGCTAGCACTATCAGGCAATAGGCAAACGTGCCAATGAACGTCCCGAGAGTAAACTGATTACCTCTATCGCGCATGAAATTTCCAATCAAACGTGGCCCAAAGTTTGAACTGGCAAAAGAGACGGCAACAATGGTTATGGAAAAGGTTACCCCCGCAACACCCATGACCGCCGATGCGACCACACTAAGAATCGTTCTGGCGCCATCAGTACCAGACGCCATCAGAAAGGATGACTGTGGAAACATCTCGACAGCTGAGTTCATATCCAGCCAGCACGTAAGCACTGCCAGTGCAATAGCTGAAAACAGCATGCAGAAAGGAACAAACCAATAGCTGGCCCGAAGGTCGTTAAGTGCTTTTATCAGGTGTACGTACATGCATTCATGATCCGTTGATTCCGATCATGACTCGGCAGAATGTTCCTGAGCCGCTCCGAATCCAAGCGGTTCTTTAAACGTGAGAGTCCTGTAAGGAAAAGGAATCTCGATTCCATTTTTATCCAACGCTGCCTTGACTGCAGTTACAACCTCTGCTCTGGACTGGCGAACTCCCAATGGTGTGGAGTCTGTCCACCAGGCAAGCTCTATATCGATACTACTGCTTCCAAATGCACAGGGAAAAACCTGAATCGGTTTTTCCGGCGTGAGAGTTTTGCATTGCTTGACTGCCTCAGTAATTACAGCCACCGCTTCGTCAACATCCACATCATACGCAACCCCGGTAGTGAGCATGACACGACGACTGGGTAAGCTGGTAAGAATGGTCACTGGATTTTTGAACAGAAAAGAGTTCGGCACAACCGTCAATTCTCCGTTTGTTTCTCGAATATAGCTCATGCGCATCAAGACTTTTTCAACCTTGCCCACGAGACCTTCACACTCGATAAAGTCTCCACGCTCGAAAGGGAATCGCCAGAGGATTAGAACGCCAGCAAAAAAATTCTCGAATATATCCTTGAATGCCAACCCCACAGCAATGGAGACCAGACCGAGGCCGCCCAGCGCCTTGGCAGGCGTCAGCCCGGGGAACAGGATAATGGCGGACAACAACAAACCCAGCACCCAACCAACAATAGTCACCAGTCGAATGATTAACTCTTTTACGGATTCCCGTTTGTTCCAGCCGCCGAGAATTCGCGTGCCGAAGCGCCTCAGCCCTGTGGTAATTGCCCAGGTCAGCAACAACACGATTATTGAGCCAAAAACAAACGGCAAATGCTCTACAAAGCTCTTGATCATGTCGTAGAACGTGCTGAGAATTGTGGTTTGTACGTCTTCTACGCTATCCATAAGGTCTGACGCTCTACAGACTTGAATCTACTGACGACCGGGCTTCTGACATCGAGCCCGACGAAACTTCTTGCAAAGGCAAAGCTACTTTGGACCGAGAAAGAACCAGGCTATGACTCCAATTACGGGCAAAACCAGAATAAGTACTATCCACAGGGTTTTCTTACCTGTGCCGGCGGTACTCTGTACGGTACGAACAATAGCCCAGACGCTGACTATCAACCATAAAAATCCTAAAAAGCCAGATACTTCTATAGACATGCTAAACCTCGAATTAAAAGATCAGGCCGTACAGTGAAATTCCGTAGTACGGAAGACCAGAAATACGTCCTGATGGATGCTTGAACGCTGAATTGATTGCAGACAGGTAATGCAAGACTGGCAAATCTGATGTGCAGACCTCAGACCTCAGACCTCAGACCACAGACCACAGACCACAGACCACAGACCACAGACCACAGACCATACATTGAACAGCAGATCAGCCCTGTATCGCGTGTAAATATTACTTTCATTTGTCGCCTGCCTGTATTTTTCCCGTTCCTTGTCATACTTGGCACAACAACTAACAGGGCTGTACTTTACACGCTCTATCTGCAGGACAGTCAAAACAAGGAAAATTGAACACATGCAAGCGTTTGCCTGGCTCCAGCAGAAACTGGAAAACCGACTGTACAAGGTATCTGCGGAAGATGACTCGCAGGCACTGACGGCGCGTGCCGTGATGATTCTTGTGGCAAGCACGTTTCTTACGAAAACAGCAGACACTCTGTCAAACCCGAAAATAACGTTAACAGCGCTACTGCAGTCTCAGGGGGCATCGGTACTAGCCATCTCATTGCTTGTTCCACTGCGTGAATCCGGGGCACTGCTGCCTCAGGTGTGGCTGGCCAACTTTACCAATCGATACCGGCGTCTGGGTCCGGTCTATAGTCTGGGCACACTGATCCAGGGCGTTGCTGCCATCGGCATGATGCTCAGTGCCTGGTTGCTCAACGGAGACCGGGCCGGTTGGGCTTTAATAGTCTGCCTCGGAGTTTTAAGCGTCGCCCGGGCCTTGTGCTCAATCAGTTACAAAGCCGTTCTTGGCAAGATGGTTCCTGGTGGTTTCAGGGGCAAGACAACCGGATGGGCCTCCAGTGCTGCCGGTTTCGCCACGGTCGTAATCTCTCTGGCTCTATTGATCATGCCAGAGCGTGAGAGTGCGAATCTGCTTATTGTCTTTTTGGGTCTGGCCGCCGTAAGCTGGTGGCTTGCCACCGCCCTGTTTTCACGTCTGGATGAGCACGAACACAACAATGACGATGAAACATCATCCACGATGGCCAAACGCTGGGCCTTACTGCGCGATCAACCCTCATTCCGCAAATTTGTCATAGTCCGCTCCTTGTTGGTGTCTACTGCACTGGTAGCACCGTGGTACGTTATGTTGAGTGTTTCTGGCAACGAGGCACTGGGCTCGGTTGGCGCCTTGCTGTTGGCTAGCGGCCTGGCAAGTTTCGTCAGTTCACCATTCTGGGGATACTATTCTGACCGTTCATCACGCTGGGTATTGCAAGCCTCAGCGATCTGCGTGAGCGTATTGGGCGCACTGACCGTTGCTGTGCATCAGACAACGCCGGAGGCGTTCGACTCGTTATGGTTAGTGCCTGTTTTGTATTTTCTGCTCGAAATATCCCATCAGGGCGTTCGCGTAGGACGCAAGACCTATCTGGTCGATATAGCCAGCGATGGCAACCGGGTGGATTACGTTGCGATAAGTAATACGCTAATCGGTATCATCATCCTGTGTATGGGAATTATCTCGGGAATTGTTGCAACGTGGTTGAGTCCCATAGGTATGATCATACTTCTTTCGCTGATTTCCGCAGCAGGTGCCGCTCTGGCTTATTCCCTGCCAGAGGCACTCGAAAATACATGATGAGTCAGGGCATTGCCCCTGCCCGGTGAGATATTGATTGAAACTCTATGAATGCAGTGCCTGTGGTCATGCTGTTTATTTCCAGAACAACTGCTGCGTAAGGTGTAGCAGTGAGCTGGCATTTGACCCGAAATCCATGTCCATTCACGCACCCGACACTCCTTTGTGTGTCAATGGCATAAAATTTAACGCCTGCAACTGGCTGGCCAGCGCCGACTCGCCGGATGGCTTCTGCGTTGCCTGCGATCTGAACCGCACAATTCCAAACCTGTCAGACCCCAACAATCTGGCGCTATGGAAGAAAATACAGCTCGAAAAAAACCATCTTGTCTACTCCCTGTTGCGTTTCGGGCTCCCGGTTTTCAGCCAGGACACACATCCACAGACCGGCCTGGCTTTTGATTTTCTGGATGCAGAAGCGCAAGAGCAGGGCCCTGTCGTTAGAACTGGTCATGCCAATGGCGTGATTACCATCAACATCAGAGAAGCTGACGACGCCTACCGCGCAGCGGCAAAACAGACGATGGGTGAGCCCTACAGGACGCTGCTGGGGCATTTTCGCCATGAATCAGCCCATTACTACTGGGACCGTCTGGTCCGCGATACGTCCTGGCTACCCAGAGTACGCTCGCTGTTCGGGGATGATACAGCCGACTACTCTCAGGCACTGGACACGCACTACAAGTCTGGTCCTCCGGCCAACTGGAAAAGCAGCTACATCAGCGCCTATGCCAGCGCTCATGCCTGGGAGGACTGGGCGGAAACCTGGGCCCACTATTTCCACCTGGTGGACGCACTGGAATGCGCTGGTGAGCTGGGACTGACATTGGATCCGATAACGGGCCGCAATATGTCCGTCCCGGAAACACCAACCCTGGACCCGTATCAGTGTGACGATATGACCCTGCTAATGGAACGTTGGCTACCAATATCAGTTGCCTTGAACATGCTTAATCGTAGTCTGGGGCAGGCTGATGCTTATCCGTTCGTACTCAGTCCAGCTATCGTCAACAAGCTGTCTTTGATCCACAGCATTATAGCGGATGCTTCACAACCCCCAACCACTGTATAAATCAAATTACTGTTTAACCAGATATTTCAAGATATTTTAAATAGTTCCTGCTGCTGAACAAAAACAACAGATATGTTAGACCGCCACTATCAAACCGCTACTAATAGAGAAGAAAAAACTGGCGGAAAACGATATGCTTGTGTCGCTGACTCTGTCGGCAACAGTCTCGCAGACTAATCAGTCAGCAATCGCACAGCTTTACGATGAAAGTGCAAGTACTTACGTATTTCGTTGTTTATTTCAGAATTCAACTTTGAGTGGTCGGCATCAAGTGAACGAAAAAGCATCTCTGGAAAGCCCACCGGCCAGCATGGAGCACGAACCGACGGCACAACGCACGCTGCGAGCGATTCATAGAACGCTGATTCTTATCGCACTCATGTTGGCAGCCAATGTGTTGTATTTCGGTCGCGACCTGATCATGCCGCTGGTGCTTGGGTTACTGTTGGCGATGACTCTCAGTCCAGTCGTTCGCTCATTATCTCGATATCAGATACCTGCTCCAGTGGTGTCTTTCCTCATGGTTGGCATCGCTGGACTAGTGGTGGTACTGGGAACCTACAGCTTAAGTGATTCACTGAGTGAACTCGTAGACTCCGCGCCTCAAGTCAAGGCAAAAATTGAACAACGGTTGCTTGACTACAAGGAACCCATCGAATCGGCAAAAGAGGCATCAGGCCAATTAGAAGAGCTGGTTGAATCCATCAACAGCAAGAAAGTTTCAACAGTCGCTGTTGAGCAACCCAGCCTGATTACTACAGCTGCGTCTACATTCGCAACCAGCGCAACATCATTCGGTATCGCTTTGTTCATGGCGCTTTTTTTACTCGCCACAGGAACACTCTTTCACGAAAAACTGCTGGACCTGATGCCCGGGTTGTCAGAAAAAAAACAGGCGCTAAAGATTGTTTATGCCATTGAAAACAAAGTATCAAGCTACCTGCTGACAATTACGATGATAAACGCCGGACTTGGGGCTGTCATAGCACTGCTCATGTATTTACTGAATGTTCCGAATCCATTGGTATGGGGAATCGTGGCGATGTTTCTGAACTTTCTTCCGTTCGTTGGCGCAATCATTGGTGCCGTAGCCGTTGGTCTCGTATCGCTGACGACATTCGACTCCATCGGTCCTGCCCTGCTGGCCCCGTTGTTTTACTATGGCTGCACGTTAATTGAGGGCAGCTTCGTCACGCCGTTTATCATAGGACATCGCATGTCCCTGAACATCGTAGCTGTGTTTTTAAGCGTGACGATCTGGGGCTGGCTGTGGGGTATTCCCGGCGTGCTAATGGCCGTACCTATCCTTGTTGCCGTCAAAGTGGTTTGTGACCACGTGCGTGGCTGGGCAGCATTTGGACATTTTCTGACCGGGCGAATACCGTGGAATCCGACTCAGGGTGTCAACTAACAGCGCACGCGGCTGTAGCCGGCGAATTCATGCCAGATGGCTAGAGCTTAAATAGTCTGTAGTCTGCATCTCAAAGAGGCGACTGGCTGCCCTTTGAAACTCGAACGCTAACCGGGTGCCCTTGTACAGTTTGTCTGCACGCGCCTCAGCGGAAACGATGAGTTTGACATGTCGATCGTAAAACTCATCAATCATATTCACAAAACGCCTGGCAGAATCGTTGGAAGAGTCATCCATCACTGGAATATCACTAATGAGTATGGTCTGAAACAGGCTAGCCAGCTCTATATAATCCTGAGTTGACCGACTGGTATTGCACAAGGTATCAAAGTTGAACCAGGCAACATCGGCAGATTGACCTATCGCTGGAATTGTTCGTGAGTTGATCTCTATACTCAAATCCCGGGTATCGAAATCTGCGCGTATTCGGTCAAAGTACTCCTGCATTACCTGTTGAGTTCGCTGGTCTGACACACCATCGACAAATTTGCTTACGCGATACACAGGCTCTTGCTTGAGAATTCGCAAGCGGTAATCAGTAACCCCTACCATCTCCTGCACGTGTGTGTGTTTTCTGATCTGGGCAATAGCGGGAAGAAATCTTGCCCGCTGAAGGCCATCCTTATATAGACCTTCCGGCGGTACATTAGAGGTTGTTACAAGGGTCACTCCGCGACGGAAGAGTGCAGTCAACAGTCCACCAAGCAACATCGCATCAGTAATATCGTTAACGTGAATCTCATCGAGCAACAGTAATCGTGAATGCGATGACCATTCATCAGCAATCGTATCCATTGGATTTTCTACCCCGTCAAGCTTACCCAGATCAGTATGAATCTGTTGCATGAAACGATGAAAATGCAGACGGGTCTTATCCTGGAAGGGCACTGAATCAAAAAACAAATCACAAAGAAGGGTCTTCCCCCTACCCACACCTCCCCACAAATACAGACCCTGAATGCCGTTAACGTTGACCTGTTCGGGTTTTTTCCATCGGGCGAACAAGGAGCGCGATGGTGCTACCCAGTTTTGACGACGTTTCAGCTCATCTCCTATCAGGTCGAGTTTCTGCATGACGGCACGTTGCTCAACATCAACACGCAGTACCCCACTACTGACTTCCGCATCATAGCGAGCAAGAGGCATTGGCTCAGACCCTCCTAGAAAGTTCCGCCGGATGAAGCTGTGCGCAGTGAGCGGATGGCGTCTTTTTGCCGGATCAGCGCATATTGATGGAGCGCATCCTGCTCCTCTACAAGCAAGTTTACGAATCGACACTGCAGTTGTTCTTCGTCCTCTGCTGGCAACACATCCACGTATCCACCTATGGAACGACCGGCTGTCGGCAAATCCATACTGAACGGGTATCGCCTGCCGCTGGCAATGACATCAGCTGACAAGGTAAAGCCACTGGCGCTTATGTCCAGTACGCGCATCAATCTGCCATCGATCTGGAGAATAATGGGATTATCCGGATCTGGGACAACCGGATACGCCGTGCGACCACTGGGTACTGCCTTGACAACGATGTCGTTCACGATCGGAATCCCGGTGGAACCAGTAATGCAAGTCGGGTGTGCAATCGTTGCACGTTGTTGTCCTCAAGCATGATCACCGCCCCTCGATAGGCAATTTCGGTGATGACCATTTCCCGCAAATGCGCTGCACGAAGTCGCGCAATTAATACGCTCAACATGATAGCGAGGCTTGCACCAGATACGAAGGGTAGAAACGTGCTACCTGATAACGCATCTGAGGCCGCACTCACATAACGAAACAGTGAGCCAAGGAATCCGAACACTATCGCGTACAGGGAGGCAAAAAGAAAAACATCGGTAGCCATCTGATGATGAACACGCTCACCAGCCAATCGCCTGTCCAGCGCAAACCGAATCGATGAATCATTGGCAGCATCACCGACCAACTGGCAAATCTCTTCGACCTCAGACGAGTTCGAGCGAATCTCCGCAACGCCCAGCAAACCGTCACGGCGACTGACTTCACATACCTTGAGCATGGCACGAATCATCTGTACCGGCGAGTTACCCCCCTGAATTCCACGACTAAGCGCCAACTGCAAGGCCTGGTGAATCTGTGGCATGGAAAAACTCAACAGCAACCCGGCTAGCGCTCCACCAAACACCACAATGATAGACCGCACCGCATCAATGATATTGCTGGTATCACTCAGGTACATGGACAAACCGACCGTGACAAGCAAGGCTGCCAGCACAAGCGGTATTACCTGCAATACGTTGACGCTTTGCTGTTTGCGCACCACTAATTCTTCTGAAGGCTTCAGTAACACGATGGGTTCAAGGTCTGAGACGGTAGATACAAGAGCTAACCCCGGTCCAGACTGCTGTCTATCTGGCTAAGCTAGAAAAAAGGATAGCAGAATACTTTCAAGGTTAAAGTCGGATTTCTGTCACTCCGGACTATCTGGCCAGCTCAAGCCATGGGGGCACCTGGGGTCCTGCTTCTGCAAGCTTGCGATCTAGCACACGGGCATTGACGTTCACTGCACAAAGCCGCTTCCAGAATGCGGCAGAGTGATCAAGATGTACGGTATGGGTAAGCTCGTGCAGCAAGACATAGTCGACAAGCTCCCGACTGAGAAACAATAGCTTGTAATTCAGGCTGAGGGTTCCACTGGATGAATAACTACCCCAGACGCTTCTCTGACCTCGTATGCTCACACGCTGATAGTGAAAGCCGTGCAAATGCGCGTGCGAAGCAAGCAGCGGCGGGAGAAACTGGCGCGCAAGCACTTTCAGATAATCAGCAATCTCCTGTGCTACCGCTGATCTGTTGTGCGATGGGGACTTGATGGATCGGTGAAGCTCAACCCATCCACTTTCCCCGGAAATAACGGATACAGGCTCACCCTCATAGCGCAAAAGCAAGTGTGTCTGCGGCGCGAACAACTGGAGCCTGCGAGGAGGCCATTGCTTGAAACGAGGCGGTATTCTTGCTTCCAGATCGGCCAGCGAAGCGATAATCCACGAACGATTATTGTCAATAAGTTCTGCAACCTGACGACGAGGAAAGCGAGAAGGGATGCTGACTACCAGCCCCCTGCCGGGAACGACTCTCAATGAGGCCCGCTTTGCCCGACGGGATACAAGCAGCTCGTACGTCAGACCAGAGTGCTCGTGCAACCTCATTCGCCTAGCCTGAACCCGTCATGAGAGCGTGAGGCCGCCCTCGGCAAATCCTTTCTGGAAGGCCGGCTCCGAACAGACCTGTTGTTCGTAGCCGATTTCGTGAGGACCGCCCAGGCAAGAAGCTGATCGCAGCCCGGCTGAGCGCAGCGCGACGCAATCCAGACTGCATGTCTGATCGGGCCAGGCTGCCTGAGCTAACTTCGCTAAGGACATAGGGGATGCGAGAGGCCGTCCTTCCAAAATGATTTGGACTGGGCGTCTCCGTGATTTCATTCATAGGTCAGGGTTAATATTATTTGACGATTTTTTACCTTGAACAACCAGAAGTTATTACGTTTAGACACTATCAGGTCAATAGTTTACTAGACTGTGGAGCAGGATTAAGTGTTGCCCAACGAACGTCCCTTTTGCCTGCCAAACATAAAGCCCATGTCGCTACTTAGCATCACAAGCATTCTCATCACCGTCTCAGCGTTATTTTCCTACGTTAATTACCGCACGCTCAAGCTGCCAAACACGATTGGCATCATGGTCATTTCACTGGCTTTTTCGCTGTTGCTTGTCATGCTCGGCAACCTGGGCTTCGGCGATGCAGAGCGTGTTGCGACACAGATCGTGGGGCAGATCGAGTTTGACAACACCTTGCTCAATGGAATGCTGGGGTTTCTTCTGTTTGCCGGTGCAATGCATATCGACCTTGATGAGCTATTGGCACGAAAGTGGACAATCGGTCTACTGGCATCCGTTGGCGTTGTCACCAGCATGTTCCTTGTTGCAGGTGGCGCTTACTATTTGTTTCAGCTATTTGGCTTTCATGTTCCATTTATCTTCTGCTTACTGTTCGGGTCACTTATTTCCCCGACAGACCCGATCGCGGTGATGGGCATTCTCAAGACAGCCGGAGCCAGTAAATCGCTGGAGATCAAGATTGCTGGTGAATCCCTGTTTAACGATGGTGTTGCAATCGTTGTGTTTCTGGCCATTTTTGGTATTGCTATCAACGGCGAAAGCTTCAGCGCTCAGCATATTGCAATCCTGTTCGCACAGGAGGCTATTGGTGGAGCGCTGTTTGGTTTTATCGCCGGCTGGGTGGTCTTGCAGATGCTCAAGCGTGTAGATAGTTATCAGGTGGAGATTCTACTGACGCTGGCCCTGGTATCCGGAGGATGTACTGCCGCTGCTGGCCTGCATCTGTCTGCACCTATCGCTGTGGTGGTTGCCGGCCTGATGATTGGCAATCACGGCAGACGAGATGCAATGAGCAACACAACCGTTCAGCATCTTGACACTTTCTGGGAGCTGATTGACGAGATACTCAATGCGATTCTTTTTCTTATCATAGGTCTGGAAGTGATAGTCATTCAGCTTGACGCACAGCTATGGCTGGCCGGTGTCTGTATGGCTATCATGGTGTTGGCAGCACGCATGATCTCGGTGGGAATGCCCGTCACCGTTCTGCGCAAACTCCACCGCGAGTTTCACCCGCATGCCATAAAGATACTCGCATGGGGCGGATTAAGAGGCGGTATCTCAGTTGCGCTTGCCTTGTCAATACCGGCAAGCCCTGAGCGCGATCTGATTGTCGCTGTCACTTACGTCATCGTGGTGTTGTCAATTCTGGTGCAGGGTTTGACGATTGGCAAACTTGTCAAGGCAACCGCACAACCTTCGACCTCCAATGACTTATAACAATCTTCTTTGCACTCACCAGGCGAATTGCCTGCAGTATTTATCGTCTGCAGATCTTACTGGTTAGCAGCAGATTTCATTTGCTGAGGAACAGTCAAGTCTGGCTGAGTGTTTTCCTTGAACAACATCGTCATAACCTCGTGAAGTTCATCAGGACGCACCGGTTTATGTAACAACTGCAAGCTGGTCTCCTTCACCTGTTTCAGTCGCTCTGGCGAGGTGTCTCCAGTCACGACAATAGCTGGAACAGGTTTTTCAACCGACTCCCGAATTGCCTCGACGGCATCAACGCCATTGAGGTTATCAGCCAGTCGATAATCAGAGATTATGATGTCCGGGACCATGTCACTCAGGGCCAGAATTCTCAATGCATCACGTGCAGATTCGGCCAGCAAGACCTCGCAACCCCAACCCTCGAGCATGTGCCGCATGCTTTGCAACACTTGCAGCTCATCATCAATGACAAGCACTCGCCGCCCTTCTGCAGCAATTCCCGTAGAGGGCGTTGCCGGCTGGATGATCTGCAACGGATCGCCACCGGGCACCACCACTCGAAATACCGTACCTCTGCCTTCTACCGACTCCATCTCCAATGGGAGATCCATAAGCTCACACAGTCTTTTCACAATGGCCAGCCCCAGCCCCAGTCCTTTACTGCGATCACGCGCTGGATTGTTTAATTGGTAGTATTCAGAGAAGACATCTTCTGCAGATTCTGCAGGAATTCCAATACCGGTGTCTGACAGGGTTACAAGCTTTGAGCCATCAGCCCGAGCCTTGCACTGCAATGAAATCGACCCCGAACAAGTATATTGCACTGCGTTGGAAAGCAAATTGCGCAGTACGCGTTCCAGCAAAACTACATCACTGAACAGCACATGGTCATCGGCAAGAATGGATAGTGAAATATTTTTTTCCGATGCCTGTTGCTCAAACTGTGCGCGCAAGGCATCGAATACACGACTTGCCTGGACATGCACCGGGTTGAATTCGATGATTTCAGCATCCAGACGGGACACGTCCAGCAAACTGTTGAATAGACTGTTCAAGGCATCTGCTGACTTGGACATGTCTTCTATGATACGTACCTTTTCAGGTTCTCTCTCGCGACTGCGCAGGGCACTTAGAAACAAACCCATGGCATGCAAAGGCTGTCGCAGGTCGTGACTGGCAGCCGCCAGAAACCGACTTTTTGCAACCATTGCGCGCTCGGCAATCTGTTTCTCTTCAGCCAGACTCTCCACCAGGGTCTGATTTTCAAGCTGCGAGGAGATTAAATCGCGATTCTGCCGGTTGGATTTAACCGCCAGCATGAAATTAGTTGCGAGGAACATGATCAGCAAGATCCCCACAAGCTCAAGAGAATCTATCCCGGATAGCAAATGAGCAATGGCCAACGGCAAGACCAGGGGCACGGAAAAAGATAAAAAGGAAGGTAAATAGTTACTACCGTTAGCGGCACTGATGGTTACCATGCCGGCAAAAATCGTGGAAATAAGCAATAGATATTCTGTGCTGTAGACAGAATAGAAAATAAGCGGCAAGGCCCCCCAGATCATGCCGGCAGCCAGACTGCCCAGCCAGAACAAGGTCCCCCAGACAGAGTGCTTGCGTGTCTGCTGGTCTGCCCTGAGATAGGCGTAGATGCACCAGAGACGCAACAGTGCCGAAAACCCCACCCCGACAAGCCAGAAAACAAGCGTTACCTGCGGCATCTGACGCCACAGAAACAAGGTCAGTACCAGCGCGCAGATGGTGGCGCCAGCAATCGGGATCGTGCCCTGATTGTAGATCAGCCGAATTTGTTCGTTATAGATCTTGCGTTCAATATCGATCAAAAATACAGCCTCCTGCAAGCTGTCGATGACAGAGCTATTGTACTGATTTACAGTGTAACCACAGGGAAGGGCGGTAAGAAATCGGCACACCCCCATTGGATACAGGTATTGCTTTCTCCATAAGCTTCCTGCCACTATTCGTCAAATATCTGCCGATCTGCAATATAGCTATCCACCGATCTGCAACATTGCCGTGACGTAGCCGCCGGACTTGGCTAACATCCTCTTTACTCATTTTTGCAAACGAACTCGATATGACCCAGGAAATTGTTCTTCACTACCAACTCAGCGACGGCTCAACACGCACGGTAGATGCCAAAGTCGGCGACAGCATCATGAACACCGCTATCCACAATGACATAGACGAGGTCGTGGCAGAGTGTGGGGGAAGCCTTATCTGTGCAACCTGTCATGTCTATCTGGACGAGGCAACAGCAGCGCTGTATGACCCTCCAGACGATATGGAACTCGATATGCTGGAAGGAGTAGCCGCAGAACGACGCGACAATTCTCGTCTGAGCTGCCAGCTCATTGTCAAAGCCGAACTGGATGGACACACAATCCAGACGCCAGAACGTCAATAGCGACTTCCCGGACAACCTGGCAAAAGTCAATGACTCAACCCGTGAATCCCGTCAAGGCATTTGAACGCATTGGCGAGGAGAACGCCTTTGCGGTTCTTGCGCGGGCCGGTGAGCTTGCGGCGCAGGGGCGTGACATCATCAATCTCGGGATTGGTCAACCAGATTTCCCGACGCCTGAAAATATTGTTGAAGCTGCCATCAAGGCGATACGCGATGGTGAGCACGGATATACCTCTGCAGTGGGCATCGAACCACTTCGCGAAGCAGTCGCAACGGATCTGGATAGACGCTACGACACACGCGTAAACAGCAACAACATCATCATCGTGCCGGGAGGCAAGGTTACGATGTTCTCAGCCATTTTGATGTTTGGTGAACCCGGAGCCGAAATCCTCTACCCCGATCCCGGCTTTCCCATCTATCGATCAATGATCGAATTTACCGGTGCCAAAGCCATCCCCGTCCCTATACGCGAGCAAAACCGTTTTGCTTTCTCAGCGGCAGAGACACTGTCGCTTATTACGCCGGCGACACGGCTTATCATCGTCAACTCGCCGGCTAATCCTTGCGGAGGGGTGACGCCAAAAGCCGAGTTCGATGCGCTGGTCAAAGGCCTTCAAGAGTTTCCGGGCATTGCCATCCTGTCTGACGAAATTTACGATCAGATGACTTATGACAACGCTGAACATGTATCCCTGCTTGCCTATCCAGAGATACGGGATCGACTCATCCTGCTCAATGGCTGGTCCAAGACATACGCAATGACGGGTTGGCGTCTTGGCTATTCGCTATGGCCAGATTCGCTGTTCCCCGCTGCGCGCAAGCTGGCAGTCAACTGCTGGAGCTGTGTTAATGCACCGGCGCAGTTTGCGGCGCTTGAAGCCCTGACCGGACCACAGGATAGTGTCCAGCAGATGGTTAGCGCGTTTGACGAACGAAGACGACTCACCGTTGAGCTACTCAATGACATTCCAGGGGTGAGCTGTGTGACACCAGAAGGTGCGTTCTACACCTTTCCCAATATTTCTGCCACGGGCTGGCAAGCCAAAGCGCTGGCTACAGCCTTGCTGGAGAATGCCGGTGTTGCCACTATCGGTGGGCCGGATTTCGGTGTACACGGCGAAGGGTACATTCGGATTTCCTATGCAAACTCGCGAGTCAATATTCAGCGAGCCATCGAACGCATGCGCGATTTTCTGGCCTCCTGAGGATCCATCTGATGACCTTGACACCCATGCCGGACATAGCAACGCGGGTTTATAACCACAACTTCAAACTGGACCCTATTGTTCGCAGCCTGCTTGATACCGACATCTACAAACTGCTGATGTTGCAAACCATATGGAAAGAATGTCGCGATGTTCCAGTGACGTTTTCGCTAATAAATCGCACCACAAGCGTCAAACTTGCCGAGGAAATCGATGAGGCCGAGTTACGTGCACAACTGGACAATGCGCGTAGAACACGTTTAACCAAGAAGGAGCTCATCTGGCTGACAGGTAACACGTTTTACGGTCGGGAACGACTGTTTACCAACGAGTTTCTGGAATGGTTTCGCGATTATCAATTGCCGGAGTACAGACTCAGTGTGAAAGATGGTCAGTACGAGATCGATTTCGAGGGAACCTGGGCTGACGTCACCCTCTGGGAAATTCCGGTACTGTCAATCATTAGCGAACTTCGATCACGAGCAGCTACCCATGGTGTCGGGCGATTTGAACTCGATGTTCTGTATGCAAGGGCAAAAGCCAAACTGTGGGAAAAAGTACTCAGGTTGAACAAGCTACCCGACCTGCGAATCGCCGATTTCGGAACGCGCCGCCGTCATAGCTTCCTTTGGCAACGATGGTGTATTGCAGCCATGAAAGAAGGGCTGGGCGACAAGTTCATTGGTACCAGCAATGTGTTACTGGCCATGAACCTCGATCTGGATGCTATCGGCACTAACGCCCATGAGTTGCCGATGGTAGAGGCCGCTCTAACTAATAATGAAAAAGAGCTTCTTCAATCACCCTATTCGGTGCTGGAGCGCTGGAGTCGCACTTATGATGGCAATCTGCTGATCGTCTTGCCTGACACCTATGGCACAACTGCGTTTCTCGAAAGCGCCCCTGATTGGGTCGCCACATGGAGTGGATTTCGAATTGACTCAAAAGAGCCAATAGCTGGTGGTGAAGAGTTGATTCAATGGTGGAAGAGCCGCGGTGAGAATCCGGAAGAAAAACTGTTGATTTTTTCTGATGGACTGACGGTCGAGACCATTGAAGAGGTCTACCAGCGTTTCACAGGCCGCGTGCGACTCAGCTTCGGTTGGGGCACACACCTGACCAACGATTTTAGCGACTGTGCCACCGTTTTCAATCAGCAGCTCAAAGCCATCTCACTGGTTTGCAAGGTTCGACAAGCTGAGGGACGACCGACCGTAAAGTTGTCAGACAATCTGGATAAGGCGACAGGACCTGCCGAGGAGATAGAACGCTACCGATCAATTTTCGGGCGGGACAACATGGAACGTCATGAGGTAGTTGTGTAGAGCTGCTATCGCGTTCTGACAATTCTACGCAAGACGCCGAACACAACGAACAAAAATACCAGAGGAAACACTAGCGTCTGCATGATGAACACAACCACCAGCTTTATGGTGTTTTCACTGATCGATTCCGCAGCCTGACGATATTCTTCAAGACGCTTGTCAATGTCCACTTGGTCGATAGCGGTCCGATAGGCACGACGTGCCCGATCGATTAATCCGGACTCTTCGCCAGGTTTGGAAGGAATTACGCGAGAATTGATATCGCCGATTGTCTTGCGCGCCTCATCCAGAGTGGCTGAAGCCTGCACAAAGTCAGCCTCCAGAAAGGCCCGATAAACCCAGTCATTGGCAACACTGATTGCGGGCATCATGAATCGCAGGATGAGGACAAACAAAAACAGTCGCTGAAAAACCTTCCTCCAAGGTGCTAATTGACGCACAAGCTGCGCGCATACCAGCATGGCTGCGCAAATCACCAGGGCAATCAGCAGCCCCTGCCACGCACTCATTGACAACAGGACTTTTTGAATACCAAGAGAACTGCTGGCCAGCATCATGATCCAGGAGAAACGTTCTACCAGATCGTTAATTGGATCAAGAATTTGCCCTGGCGCAAAGTTAACACCGACACCAGCAGGTTGAACGGCAATTTCAGTGCCCTGTGCAACCGATATCACGCCATTGAGACCACGCGCGATGGCAAAAGCGACCAAAGCGCGCTTGAATGCGGAATCTACATGTGCCTGCCCTACTTCATCAGTAAGCGGTACAAATGCCAGCGCCGTGACACACAGCGTAAGTGCCATGACAATTGCAATTCTACGTTTCGACTCCATCGCAGATGGTCATCACCAACGTGCAGAAATGATCTCAGGCAGCCACTTCCGTAGCATTACGCACCTGCGCAAAGGCTTTTTCGAAACGACTGACGGCCGCGTCGACGTCCTTGAGTTTGTCCAGCCCGAATAGCCCGAGCCGGAACGTTTTAAAACCGTCAGGTTCATCGATTTGCAGTGGCACACCCGCCGCAATTTGCATTCCTGCGGCGGCAAAAGCCCGCCCCGAATGCAATTCATCATTGTCGGTGTAAAAAACGGCAACCCCAGGCGCCTGAAACCCTTCAGCGGCCACACTGACAAAACCACAGTCATCCAGAATGGTGCGAATACGCCGCCCAAGCTCAGCTTGTGCATCTTTCGCCCTGTCAAAGCCGAATTCGGCAATCTCATTCATGACATCGCGAAAGATAATCAAGCCATCGGTTGGCATGGTCGCGTGATAAGCATGCTTGCCATCTAGATACGCCTCCATGATCTGAGACCATTTTTTCAAATCGATGGCAAAACTGTCGCTGCTTGTTTCCTGCATCAGGGAATAGGCATGCTCACTCAACATGACTACGCCGGCACACGGTGTTCCACTCCATCCTTTCTGCGGAGCGGTCACCAGCACATCCACTCCGGTTGCCTGCATATCCACCCAGGCTGTACCAGATGCAATACAGTCCAGCACGAACAAACCGCCGTACGCGTGTACCGCATCAGCAACCGCTGTCAGGTAGTCGTCGGGCAGAATCATGCCGGCGGATGTTTCAACATGGGGCGCACAGACCACGTCAGGCTTCTCGCGAGCGATCAGCGCGACGACGTCGTCAACTGATACCGGCGCGAAGGGTGCCTGATGGCCATTTGCAGTGGGCCGGGCTTTGAGGACGTCGTGGCTTGCCGGCAAGTCTCCGGCGTCGAAGATCTGCGACCAGCGGAAACTGAACCAGCCATTTCGAATAACCAGACAGCGTTTGTCCCGGCAAAATTGACGTGCAACGGCCTCCATACCAAAACTGCCACTACCTGGGACAATGACCGCTCGTTTCGCGTTGTACACTTCTGTGAGCGTTGAGTGGATGTCACGCATCGTCTGCTGAAACTGACCGGACATGTGATTAACGGATCGGTCTGTGTAGACCACGGAGTATTCGAGCAATCCGTCCGGATCTACAGTATCGAGTAGGCCTGCCATGGGTGTAACCTCTGTGCTGATGTAATAGCGAACAATACCACTTCTAACGCGAAACTCTGGCTTGTGGGTGCATTGACAAGGTTTTCCATAACAACCAGCTCTCTCATGATCATCGGGTGTCTGCTGGCACTTTTGGGCCACTGGCATGTACTCAGGCTCGATGCTAATGACTGGATTAGCTCTCCAATCAGCGGCTTGAGCCAAAATGGTCATGCGTTGCAACATGGCGTCTACTTGCTCCTTTTTGCCATCAGCCAAGCGCTATTCGCTTCACGAATCAACTATCCGAAGGCACGCAGACTGACACGTTGCCTGCAAATGCTTGCTATTTTCAACGCCGCGCTTATCGCCTGCCTCGGGTACGTGTTCACCCGTCAGGACGCCTTGCTGCACACGGTTTTCCTGTCAGTGATCGCGTCAATAGCCGGCATCATCATGTCCGGCCTGATTGTTCGGGATTTCCGGCAAGAAACACAGAAAGTATCACTGCGCATGAATGCCGTTTTCCTTGTGCTGTGGATGGCACTGATACCCGTCGCCCTGCTTATCGATGAGCACATAATCGGGGCCTACCAGAGGAGCGTTGGCGTTGTGTATCTGGTCTGGCTGTGCATGGTCGCCATAATGCCGGTCAAACGAGAACACCTGACTGAAGCAGACCGAAAAACGCAGTAAATTAGCGACGCGGCTGGTCCGGTGATCTGCGGCAATTGCATTACAATCAAACTACCCTATCGAACACGGATCGCCGAATCATCATGAATCTGCTCATAATTGGTGCCGCTGGCATGGTCGGGCGCAAACTTGCCACCCTACTGGCTGACGAAAATACGCTCGCAGGACAATCCATCAGCTCCATTGCGCTCGTTGACGTCGTAGAGCCACAATCCCTGCAAAACGCTTCATTCAAGGTGACCACCGATCAGGCAGACCTGACACAGGCAGGCGTTGCACAGCGGATAATTTCAACGCGTCCTGACGTTATTTATCATCTGGCCGCCATTGTCTCCGGAGAAGCAGAATCCAATATGGATAAAGGCTACCGGATCAATCTTGACGGTACGCGTGAGCTTCTGGAAGCTATCAAGGCCGAACACGATAAGGACGGCTACTCACCAAGATTCATTTTCACCTCGTCAATAGCCGTCTACGGCGCGCCATTTCCTGATGAGATTGATGACGAATTCCACCTGACTCCGCTAACCAGCTATGGCACACAGAAAGCCATGTGCGAGCTGTTGCTGGCTGACTACCATCGTCGCGGTATTGTTAATGGAATCGGGCTGCGTTTGCCCACCATTTGCATTCGCCCCGGTTTGCCCAATGCTGCAGCCTCCGGTTTTTTCTCTGGGATCTTGCGCGAACCGATAAACGGACAGCCTGCAGTATTACCCGTTGCCGATACCGTCCGCCACTGGTTTGCCAGTCCACGCGCAGCAATCGGATTTCTGACACATGCGGCATCACTGGATCGCGAGCAGATTGGTCTGCGATGCAATATGAATCTGCCAGGACTCAGTGCTACGGTGGCAGATCAGATTGAATCACTGCGACAACTGGTTGGCAACGACGCCGTAGCGCTCATCAATCATCAGCCTGATTCGACCATCGCATCCATTGTGGCTGGCTGGCCAGAGACCTTCAATGCCGCCCGAGCGAGCGCATTGGGATTTCAGGCAGAGACCTCGTTCGACAGCATTATCCAGGTGTACCTCGACGATGAAGTCCAGAGCGTATGACCAAGCTTGTTGGCCAGTACTATTCATGCGATCTGCACAAGCTCATCTTCAAAGTGCGATGTACAAAAGATCTGATCGTCTGGCGCCGGCGTATCCGGCTCATAGGTATGGGAACTGTCGCGACGGTCTGGACATCAATTACAATAAACCGTTAAAACTGCGGGACCCGCCGCGTGCTGACGAGCTGCAGAACAATCATTTATTTGAGCGTCAACTGCTTCAACCAGGTTATCGCGTCAGATTCTGAACACGACGATGAGAAGTTGCGCACCTTGAAGCTGCTCAGACAGTCTCAGGTAGTGCATACAATGCCACCCACAAGGCGATCACACTGACTCTTTTTTCAACCATGAATCGTAAAACTGCTGTTGTCATCGGATCAGGTATAGGGGGAATCGCTTGCGCCATCCGCCTTCAAAGTCTGGGCTTTGATACATGCGTCGTTGAAAAAATGGACACTCCCGGTGGTCGCGCGCTAGTGCACGAGGCCAATGGATTTATCTTTGATATGGGGCCTACGGTACTCACTGTCCCGCACTTCATTGAAGAGCTGTTTGCGCTTGAACGGGACAAAGCCATGCTGGAGGAGCCAGATTTTCCTGCGGCAATCCTCGATGAAAGCAAACGAATCAAGGAAGGTATCAGTGGAGGGCCTAACACGAGTCGATATGTCGAGATCCGTCCCATATTGCCCTTCTACCGGATCTACTTCAAGGATGGTACCCACTTCGACTACGACTGTGATCCGGAAAATACCCGGCGACAGATCGCCGAATTGGCACCCGAGGACGTCGATGGCTACGATCGCTTTCACGCCGCAGCAAAAAAAATCTTTGACCGAGGATTTATCGAGCTTGGTTACACCTATTTTGGTAACGTCGCCGCCATGATGAAGGTTGTGCCAGACCTCTTCAAACTCAATGCGGTACGCTCTCTTTTCTCGTTTATCAAACTGTATTTCAAAAGCGACAAGATGCGCCGGGTATTCAGTTACGAAACTTTGCTGATCGGTGGTAATCCGCAGAAGGTGCCGGCCATCTACGCAATGATTCATTTCGTTGAAAAGACCTGGGGCGTACACTTCGCCATGGGCGGGACAGGTCAACTGGTCAACGGCTTTGTTAGAAAGTTTGAAGACCTTGGTGGTAGTGTCCGATTCGGTGTGGAGATTACGGCCATAAACATCGAGAAAATCAATGGCAAGTCAACCGCTACCGGCGTAAAACTTGCCAATGGTGAAACCCTGCACGCCGATGTGGTCGTGTCCAACTCCGATTATGCCAACACCTATTTAAAGTTGGTTGCTCCAGAGCACCGCAGGATAAACCGGGATTCTCTGGTGAAACTTCGAAAACAAAGTATGTCTCTGGTTGTAATCTACTTCGGTTTCAGTCGCCGTGATGATGATCCACCGTTGCAGCATCACAACATTATTCTGGGGCCTCGGTATGAGGAATTGCTCACCGATATTTTTGAACGCAAGGTGCTCGCAGACGACTTCTCCCAGTATCTGCATCTACCCACCATTACCGATCCCAGTCTTGCACCTGAAGGTCATCATGCCGCCTATACACTGATTCCCGTTCCCAACAATCTGAGCGATATTGACTGGGACGAAAAAGGCGATGCATTTGTCGACAAAGTGCTCGGATCACTTGAAAGCGAAGGTTACATCCCTGACCTGGCTAATCGTATTGTTTACAAAAAATACGTGACCCCCAACTACTTCGAAAAAAATCTTAATGCCTATGTGGGCAATGGTTTCGGAGTAGAGCCCGTGCTTATCCAATCCGCCTACTTCAGACCACACAACAGAAGCGAAGATGTAAAGAATTTGTATTTAGTAGGACAAGGAACACAGCCTGGCGGAGGCACCCCATCAGTCATGATGTCGGCGAAAATGACAGCAAGAGTCATTGCCGAGGACTACAAAATCCCTGAGGAAATTGTCAGCGGTGTGCCCGACACGGCTACGACATGACACTGGCAAGATCAACCACAGAATTCTGGATCAATGCACGAGAAAGTGGAGAGCTTCGAGAGGCAGAACTTCCAGCACCAAAGGCTGAAGAGCTAAGGATCAGGACCCTCTTTACAGGTATTAGTCGAGGTACGGAAACACTGGTTTTTTCAGGACAGGTTCCCGAGAGTGAACACCAGCGCATGCGTGCTCCTTTTCAGTCAGGGGAATTCACTTTCCCCGTCAAATATGGCTATATGAATGTTGGTCGTGTCGAGCAAGGGCCAAAACACCTGCAGGGCCAATCTGTATTTTGCCTGTTCCCTCACCAGACCCGATACAACGTTCCGGTGGACGCTGTCACGTTGCTGCCCCCGGATGTGCCCCCTGAACGAGCTGTGCTTGCTGCAAATATGGAAACAGCAATTAATGCGTTGTGGGATGCCCGGCCATGTATCGGTGACAAGATCAGTGTTGTGGGCGCGGGAGTGTTAGGTTCACTGGTAGCCTATCTGGCATCACGCATCACCGGGTGCGAGGTGCAACTGATCGATATCAATGCTCGGAGAGCGAGCGTTGCCGATGCGCTCGGCGTTGAATTTTCAGAGCCTCAAAATGCGCTTGGCGAACGTGACCTTGTGATTCACACTTCTGCAACCCAACAAGGGCTTAACAGCGCTCTGGGACTGGCAGGCTTTGAGGCCACTGTTCTGGAACTTAGCTGGTACGGTAATCGTCAGATCGCTGTCAATCTCGGTGGTGCCTTTCATTCTCAACGCCTGCAACTCAACAGCTCCCAAGTGGGCCACGTAGCCAGAGAGCAACGATCGCGCTGGAGCTATCAACGCAGATTGCAATTTGCGCTTTGCCAGCTCGGTAACCCAGCACTGGATGTATTGATCAGCGGGGAAAGCCATTTCTCCGACCTACCTCAAACACTAGAGTGGTTAAGTCGACCAGACAACACGTCACTTTGCCATCGTATTACGTATGATTATTTATCACCCATTACCAAAAAATAGGAGCAAGTTGCGTGTATAGCCTGAACGTCAGAGAACATTTCATGATTGCCCACAGTTTCAAGGGAGAGGTGTTTGGTCCCGCTCAAGGCCTGCATGGTGCCACTTACGTCGTCGACCTTGAAATGCGACGTCATCAGCTTGATGAAGACGGCCTGGTTGTTGACATCGGCCTCGCCAGCCAGTCCCTGGCCAGCGTACTTGCCACATTGAACTACAAGAATCTGGATGAGGTTCCCGAGTTCTCAGGTTCCAACACGACAACGGAGTTTCTGGCAGCAGTCATTTACGAGCGAATCGAATCCAAAATAAAGGCAGGCGATCTTGGCACGGCGGCCGGAGGACTGGACGCATTGAAGGTCACATTGCATGAGTCACATGTTGCATGGGCAGCCTACGAACGAGATCTTAAGCTGTAATTGTATCTCTGTTAAAGCAGCATGGATATTTCGTGAGTCACCAGAAACTTTTTTTCATCTATCCAGGTGAGCTGGACACACGCACGGGCGGATATCGATACGACAAACGTATTATCGAGGCCTTGCGATCAGGCACAAAAAGCGCGCAGCCCTGGCACGTGACACTGGTTTCACTTGAAGGCAGTTATCCTTTCCCAACCTCCGCCCAACTTGCAACGGCAGCTGCACAACTCGAAGCAATAGACGATCACAGTCTGGTGGTCATGGACGGTCTGGCCTACAGCACGATGCCAGACGTAATTGCTGCTCATAGCTCCCGACTGACTATCATTGCGCTTATTCACCACCCTTTAGCCCTGGAAACGGGTCTTGATAGTGAACAGGCTTCCCAGCTAAAAGCTCTTGAAACCCGTGCCCTGCACTTTGCCAGACACATCATCACGACCAGCGAACTCACAGCAGACTCGCTTGCTGCTTACAACGTGCCCGCTCATAAGGTCACGGCGGTACTCCCGGGGACTGACAACGCTGCAATTGCACAGGGATCCGGAAGTAACGTCGCTAATCTGCTATGCGTTGCAACACTGACACAGCGCAAAGGCCACAGCGTCCTGCTGGATGCTCTTGCCACGATTCCTCACCTGCCATGGCATCTAAACTGTGTGGGTAGTACTGAGCGCGATATTTCACACTACAAAGCCGTTCTGGAGCAGAGAACACGCCTAATGCTGGACGAGCGAGTGAGTTTTACGGGAGAGTTGGAGGACGAGCAACTTGATCAATATTATGGCGAGGCTGATGTATTCGTACTGGCGTCATTCCATGAGGGATATGGCATGGTTTTATCCGAGGCTATCGCTCGCGGTCTGCCTATTGTTTGCACAAACGCAGGCGCCATGTCACAAACCGTACCGGTCGGTGCTGGAATACTCGTACCCCCTGATGCACACGAAGCTCTCGCTGAAGCCATCAGCCAGATTCTGACCAGTGAACAGCTTATGGAAGATTTGAAACGAACGGCCACCTCTGCACGCGAAAATCTGCGTAGCTGGCAAACCGCTGCCAATGAGTTCTCCGAATTACTGACGATGACGCAGCGCTAACCGCTGGTATCTATCACTAGTGAACGATCAATGAGCAAAGATACGCACAACGACCCTGATGGTTCCGCAAACGGTTTCAGTGAAAGCTGGCTAGCCTTGCGTGAGCCAGCTGATCATCTCGCCCGTGATACGGCACTGGGTGACTCCTTGTCCTTCTGGTTCAAACAACAGGCGGCCCAAAATATCGTGGAAATGGGTGCAGGCACTGGATCAAATCTCAGATATCTGATGCCAAAGTTAGGTCAAGATCAGCGCTGGCTACTCCTGGACAATGACGCTGTGCTATTTGATCGCTTACCAGAAATACTGCGATCCTGGGCTGGAACGCACAACGTGCACTTCTCTTGTGTCGATGATCTAATCCGTTTAGAGCATGCTGATTTCAGTGCTACCGTCGTGCGCAAGGTGGTTAATCTGGCAAGTCAGCTCGATGAAGTCTCTTTGGATAACGTCCAGTTGATTACAGCCTCAGCACTGCTGGATCTGACCTCTGCTCAGTGGCTCAGCACGCTAGCAAAAAAAATCTATAGTAGCGAATGCGCGTGTTTGTTCGCCCTCAACTATGACGGTAAGATACGCTGGCGACCGGAAATTGACGCTGATGGCACGATCAGTAAGCTGCTGAACGAACATCAACTCAATGACAAGGGATTCGGAACAGCGAAGGGCCCAGACGCCGGCAAGTATTTCGCTCAAGCGCTCACTCAACTAGGAAGACGGGTAGCAATCGGTCAAAGCGATTGGGTTATCCAGCCACAGAGCGACCAACTACAGCTCGCGATCATCGACGGTTGGGCACCTGCGGCAAGGGAACAAGCCGATAAGGCAGACGACCTTATCTCGGCTTGGCACACCGAGCGAAAACTATCTATTAATCAACAAAACTCAACACTTGTCGTTGGACATATAGATATTCTTTCACTGCCGTGAGCGGCTAGGAGTCTGCGCGACCGGAGGCGGCCCCGTAGAAAGCGATCGAGCGAGAGTAGTCCAATTTTGAGCTCATTTGAGGAGTTTAGCTGGCTAAGTGACGAAAATGAGCGCAAAATTTGGCCAAAAGTGGGCTGCTCGTAGCCGATTGATTTCTGCGGGGCAGGCTCCTAGCCTGCGCGGCCGGAGTTATCAGTGGGCTGCCAGAATGGCCTCTTTCAGAGATTCTGGCGTGGATTCTCCCTTGACAATATAGTTGGCGATCGTTTTGTATTGATCCGCCTTGTCACGATCGTATTCGTGGCCGGAGGTTGAGTACATCAGCACCACGGTTGGCCTTAACTGTATTTCATTGCGCAGCCTCTCCAGTTCTTCGACAAATTCCCAGCCATTCATCAGCGGCATGTTGATATCAAGGAAGAGTGTTACCGGGGCCGAGATTCCCGGATACTGCAACTCGAGCTCGCCAACCGGCGTTGTCAACAACTCTATCCCGTCTGCGCCACTGGACATTTCCAGAACAACGAGAGACAGTTCTGTCTTCTGAAGATAGCGTTTGAGGATGTAACGATCTTCAGAATTGTCATCAACAATCATCACTGTGTAAGTGCTGGTCATTTTTCTGCGCCGCTCTCCTGAGGTTTTCCCGCTTGCAAGGTGTTTTGCAACGAGAGAATACCGTATTTTTTGGAACATCCGAGACTTGGGTGGATCAATACCCATGCCATTGCCGCACACCCGATGGATCTATTGTACCAATGTCCCCCCGGAATAACGATTCTTGCCAGGTACCTACATGATTTGACAGGTGTTACCACCTGTACTTTTGCACAGGCAGTTACAAATCAAGGCTGGAATGGGCAGCTTTGGGAAGAATGTCATCATCACTATCCGAACTCCAGCCACGCCGACTTCTGGGTACGTAATCCTGCTTCATTGGCCCGGTGTAGATTTGGCGAGGCCTGCCGATACGCGAGCCCTCTTGTTGTTGTTCACGCCAGTGAGCAATCCAGCCAGGCATCCGCCCCATTGCAAATATCACCGTAAACATATTGGTCGGTATTCCCAGAGCACGGAGAATTATCCCGCTATAGAAATCCACATTGGGATACAACTTGCGTTCAACAAAATACTGATCATTCAGCGCAATCTCCTCAAGCCGGCGACCAATATCCAGCAGTGGATCTTTGATATTCAAGTGCGCAAGCAGTTTTTCTGCAACGCGTTGCAACATCTGCGCGCGAGGATCGAAGTTCTTGTAAACCCGATGACCAAAACCCATCAGCCGAATGCCGCTGTTCTTGTCTTTTGCCAGCCGCATATACTCTTCAACCGAGAGATCGCCCTGATGAATCTGCTCCAGCATATCCAGTACGGCAACATTCGCCCCACCGTGCAGTGGCCCCCAAAGCGCGCACACGCCGGCAGCACAAGAAGCAAATAGATTGGCACCACTACTGCCCACCATGCGCACAGTAGACGTGCTGCAATTCTGCTCGTGATCTGCATGAAGGATCAACACCAGATTGAATGCCAACCGGACAATTTCGTCAGTCTCGTAGGGTGCATGTGGCACTGAGAACATCATATGAGTGAAGTTTGCCACGTACAGCAAATCGGGATTAGGGTAGTTGTAGGGCTTGCCAATGGAACTGCGATGCGCAAAGGCAGCGATGGTTCTGATCTTGCTGATAAGCCTTGCGGCAGCGGTAATGAATTTGTCGTCGCTATCCATTTCTATCATGTCTGGATGAAAACAGGACAAGGCGTTGATCATCGCTGACAGAATAGCCATGGGTGGCGCTTGAGTCGGAAAACCCTGGAAATGGTGCTTCATCTTCTCGTTCAGCATGGCGTGTCGAGTCAGCCGCTCGCTGAAGTCTGCATATTCCTCGACGCTGGGCAAGTTGCCGAAGATCAGCAACCAACACACCTCAATGAAATTGGGGCTATTTTCAAACTGCTCTATGGGTATGCCCCGATAACGCAAAATTCCGGCATCGCCATCAATATAGGTGATAGCGCTTTTGCAGCTACCTGTATTGCCATAACCCGGATCTAGCGTTATGTATCCGGTTGCATCGCGCAGCTTGCCAACATCCAGCGCTTTTTCCGCTTCACTGCCAACGACTACCGGTAATTCAATTGATTTGCCGTCAAGGGTCAGAGGGACACTGTTTGTCATGGTTTGACATTACTCGGTAAGCTGGAAAAAGGGCGGTACCAGAACTGGCGAATATGGCATCTCTTATATCATCCACACTCTGGACGCCTCGGTCAACGAGAATAGAGCAATCGCTACCCATTATATTAGTGCCATTGCCTACTAAAAGGATTGTCTTGACTGATAGTCTGCACTGGCTGTCTTAAATAATTGTCTCTGCGAGTGGGTAAAAAAGGATAAACCACGTTCAAGCGAATAAGATCAAATTTCGCTTGCCTTAAATCAAGCGTTCAAGCGGTAATCGTGAGACCTTTTCGCAGACCTTGATTGAGCCTGTATCGACATCCGCTGTAGCGTCCAGATCGGTTTCGTTTTTCATAGAACTGACATCGAAATCCCAGAGAATATCTTCACCCATTCGATAAATTGCACAAGGAGGACGATGTGCTGCCAGCATTTTTTCCGCGCCTGCCAGTTGCAGGGCCTGCGTGCCTTCACCCACCAGCAATGGCGCGACGGCCACATGCAATCTATCCAGTGCACGCTCCTCGAAGAACCTGCTCACAGTGATTCCCCCGCCCTCTACAAACAGCCTGCGCAAACCCCTGTATTGCAAAAAATCAACAAGACGACTGGTTGACAGACTGTTGTCTGAATCCGGGACTACCCAACGCTCCACCTGACTACCAGTACCGCCATCACGGTTCTTGATCAGTGGACCAAAACTCATTGGTCGCTCTTCAAGCTTGACCGACGATTGATGAACAACAATGGTGCGAGCCTGACCATCATTGAATACTTTCAAATCACCCTTTAGTCGCGCACGAGAATCAAGAATAACGCGAACCGGATTCATACCGGGTACTGCTCGGGTGGTCAGCTGCGGATCATCTGCGATCACCGTTCCAGATCCGACAATAATCGCATCACACAATGCACGAAGACAGTGAAGATGCTTGCGATTCTCCTCACCCGTCACATAAAAGGAGTCCCCATTGCTGGTAGCAATTCTTGCATCAATGCTCTGCCCGAGGTGGGCGATGACGCAAGCGTTGTGAAGCCTGTTGCCCAACGCGGGTAGATAGAGATCAAAGGCATTCCTGCAAATCTGTGGAAGATCCCGTCTGCAGCTCCATACTCCATTTTCGTTTAACCACAGCCACGCTGACTCGTCACATTTATCAGTGCTGCGTACCTTGCCAGTTTCGTTATCATGGCAAAGCCACACAGCGTCTTCACCGGGACGGGCGAGCACTTCACGAGCAGTCAGTAGAATTTGCCAGGCCAGCGATTCCGCTTGCAGATGTGATAATTTTCCAATGTCATGTCCGTCCATACTGATCGCTCTTCGGTTGCGATTCACAACAGTCCGTAGTGTGCCACGCCCCACACTTCACAGACACAACTGATCTGAACAGTCTTTATGATTTTTGATGCTGCGTACTGTGTCGGTGGTCCTGAGAAAAACCAAAGTAGTATGGCGATCCGTATACACCACACACTGCCACTTGTTAACAAAACCTGCCTCCTATACACGGGTTCGTGATTGATAAATATGGATATACCTGTCAAATCTTCCACTGCACAGGCTTTTATTGACGCCGAACGTTGCATTGCCGAATTGCAACGTGGCAGGGCAATCGCATTGACGGAGCCCTCCTATGGCTCGCAAATTACCAGCGATGCTTGTCATATTGTCCAGCTCGTGGAGACACTACGTGAGTCCGATCTAACGGCATTGATTGCACAGCATGACTGCGTGCTTGTGTTGTCACGACCACGAGCGCGTGCGCTAAACCTTATCGTCGACAACAACGCCATTTGTCTGCAACTTGAGGCGGATATCCCGGCGCAGATGATCTACAACTGGGCGGGACTCAACCCAAGGTCACATACACGAAGTGATGGGCTGGTCAGCTTGCATCCTGGCGGTGGCTCACAGGCCACCACACCCGATTTGTCCACTCGCAAAAACCGCGATCCTGACAAGCTTCAACAGGCCCAGGCTGCCCTGAATCTTGCACACCACGCTCATGCCTTGCCTGCTTTCATCATGTACGTGGCGCGCACACGACCTGCCGACATGCTTAGTGTCAGCACACAGCTTGCAACTGACTATATTGACCAAAGTGGCAAACTCATGAAGTTAAGTTCCGCACGCATTCCATTGGCTACAGCCAAAAGTGTCGAGCTGACAGTTTTTCGCGAGCGACATGGAAGCGCAGAACATGTCGCTATTACCGTGGGACAACCCGATTTTTCGGCCACAGTGACGGTTCGAATCCATTCTTCCTGTCTGACCGGTGATATTCTGGGAAGTATGAAATGTGATTGCGGAGAACAGCTCCAGCGTGCCATCAGCAGCATGGCTGAAAGTGACGGCGGTGTCGTTCTGTACGTTTCACAAGAGGGACGTGGAATCGGCCTCGCCAGTAAATTGCTTGCCTATCAGCTTCAGGATCAAGGACTGGACACCATCGAAGCCAACCATCATCTAGGCTTTGAGTCCGACGAACGATGTTACCAGGCGGCAGTTTTCATGCTGGACGAACTGGGAATAGACTCTGTTAACCTGATGACTAACAATCCTCTGAAAATTGAGGCACTTCGACAGCAGGGTGTCCGTGTGCAAAGCCGGGTACCCTCACCCGCCACAGTCAACGCACACAATGCCCGTTACCTCAAGACAAAGCGAGAACGTGCGGGTCACATGGCCAGTTGCGACACAGCGGGTTGAACAAACAGTCTGACACGATCAAACGCTCGGCGGCGGTTCAACAAGCAACGCTGGATGCTGCCTTCACAGAGCCTGCCTCACACGTGAACCAGGCGACAGAAAAACCAGCAGGCTCAGCCGCGACGCTGTCATTAGCGACCCTTTCGCTCCTTGTTATCCAGTTATTTCTGTTCGCCTCCACACCAGAATACAAGCTTGCTTGCGCGCTTGTATCGCTGTCTTTATGGACTGTCATCGCACTGTTAATCTGGATTTTCTGCAGCCAACATCAATTCACCCAATTTGGTTATGCAAATGTCGTCACCACTGCCCGTGCACTGGCCACCGCATTGCTCGCCGGCCTGATACCTGTAGCTGCTGTGATCGATTCCAGCAATTGGATGTGGGCAATAGCCATTACAGCAACAATCACCTTGTGTCTGGATGGAGTTGATGGCTTCCTTGCAAGGAAAACGGGTATGTGTTCAGCATTTGGTGCACGGTTTGATATGGAGACTGACGCACTGCTGGCTCTGGTTATCACCGTGTTTATTTGGCAATCAGGGCACGTTGGCGAATGGGTACTTGCATTGGGCGTGATGCGCTACGCGTTTCTTGGAGCCGCACTCTGGCTGGATTTCCTGCGTGCAGAACTTTATCCATCCATGCGTCGAAAAACAGTGTGTGTCATCCAGGTGGGGGCCTTGTGTTTGATGCTTTGCCCCTGGCTATCATCACTGCAGGCATCCATCGTCGGTGCAGCCGCACTGCTTTGTCTCAGCTACTCCTTTACTACCGATGTGTACTGGCTATTTCGCAGGCGCCACACGCGAATGCCAAACCAGCAACACTAGCCCTGGCAAGCAGGCAAACAGCGATATCATTGCGTAGACGACGCTGGTTGCAATACCCGCTTCAGAAGTCAGCCCTGCCAGCGGCCACAAAACGGCAGCAGCAGCCTCTCGGATACCGAGGCCGCCGATCGACAAGGGGATCAACATGCTTAACAGCACCAACGGTACCAGCGTCATCATTGCTGGTATCGACAACGGCGCTTGTACTGCATAAGAGCTGAACAGAAAGATAAACAGGTACGTCGACACTATGGCCAGACTAATAGTGCTCTGCGCAATCCATTGCCGATCTGACCACCAGGCAATGTAAAAAGCTGGCCCATAGTCCACCACTGAGCGGGTAATCCAGTCAGGAGCGAATCGGATAATCAATACGATGGTCAGCGCAAGTATCAAAATCACCGCCAGAGTGATACTCAGGATACGCAGAGCAACGTCGGGCGCCCCACCCTGCATCAATACAGGCCAAAGTAACCAGCCGATAACACTGACAATTAACAAGGCAAGCTGTCCGGCAAGCCGCTCAATCACAACGCTTTGCATGGACACACCAAGTGCTAGCGGCTGTCGATTGCGGTACACCCGTGCTGCATCTCCGGTAATACCGCCAGGCAGACTCAGATTTGCAACAGTGGTCAGGTAGTATTCAGATATAGCTCGGCTCGTTGACAGAGACTGGCCCAGACGGTTAGCCGTAATTTTCCATCGCAGGGCAGACAATACAACCTGTATCTGTACAAGCAAACAGGCTGGCACCAACCAACGCCAATCCGTCAATTTCAACTGATCTACTGCTTCTTGCACATCAACGAACAATGCCAATAGCAACAATAACGCCGCAGCAAAAAGCACTTTGCAAGATTTAACCGCTGACGGCGATAGCTTGCCATACAACCGGGAAAATCGCTTATGACTCTCCATTGGCATATCGGTTGTCACCAGGCCTCTGTTGTGTGCGTATCATCCCCGGCGATCTGTTTTTTCCACGTAAAACCCGGTGAGACATCAGCCAGACGTCAACCGGTTTATTTTCTTCCAAACGCAACTATTTGTCCTGAATTGCTTCTGTTTCGATAATAAGTGTCACCTTATCGCCCACCAGGGCATTGGCAACACCGTAGTCCATGCCATAGTCGCTTCTGTTGAGCTCAGCCGACGCAGAAACGCCCAGCGTAAAGCGCTTGTGCCCAAACGGATAGTTATCCGCCTTGTTCAGTTTTACGCTTAATATCAGCGGCAAGGTATTTCCCAGTAGTGTCAATTCACCAGCAATTTCACCAACCCCGTTTTCACCAACGGATGCAGAAGCTGCGTTGAATGTCATTTGTGGGAAAGCATCGACATTGAGAAAGTCCTTGTTTCGCACATGTTTGTCTCGCGCCTCGTGAGCGGTATTGACGCTGCTGGTTGCAACGGAAATGGCAATATCCGTGACTGTGCCGGCCTCCTGATCGAAAGAAAGCGAACCGGATACCTCGGTAAACAAACCCAATGTCTTTGCGAACCCGATGTGATCGACGAGGAACGCGACCGTCGTGTGCTCAGGATCCAGTGAATAGCGCTGAGCTGCAGCCCATGACGGTGAAAAGCAGACGGCTAGTAAGAGACTGCTGCAAAGGCTTGCTCTGGCTATGGACATCTTGAACATGGGGATACCTGTTGTAAGCTGGCGCACAGGCAGTATAGCGTCTTACGCATCGGCTCGGGCGTTCGCTACAAACCCGAGCCGATAGGTACGATTTACCTGCATTGGTCATGCTGGCATAGTGACATCTGATGGTTCAATCGACTGGATACAACCACCGTTACCCGTAGGCAGCGACGTCTGTGTCTGATTGCGCAACATGCCGCCACTAAAATTACCCGTGTTAGGAAACGTATAGAAGGTCGCTCGATTCTGTGGAGAAACCATTACGTTAACAGGACGATTGCTTTGCGTTTCACCATCAAACGGTGGCAATGAAAGCTGCACGTATCCACGTACCTCAAAGTCACGATCAACCGCCATGGCATCACCCATGAATGGGATGACTTGCGGAATAACCACCACCAACGCAGTTGCACCAGCGGCAATGCGTAGAGATAAATCAGTCGGACTATAGGTGTTCAATGGTCCGTCAGAATCGACCAGATTCAGTTGGCCAAATACGTTATCGTTTTCTGGCGCTCCCGGATTATCCAGAATTGCGATAGTGTTGTTATCCAGCTGTCTGTTGGCTGATCCGTTATTTGATGCCAATGCAACAAATTCGATGTTATAGAGAAAATCTCTTTCTTCCAGATTGGTCAATTCAAGAAAGTAGCCTTGAAGAACAGTTTCAACCTCGATACCAATAACTGGGGCCTGATCTTTAAACAGTAATTCGAAATGAGATATTAACGTAGACATAGTCATGTACCTGCACAATGAATGAGGTACAAAGTCTATGTATAAGGTGTGACGCCTTTCAATAAGACAGATACGATAAAAAGTATAGCGAAATAACAAAGGCCTTAAAATATTGGCTTTTTTCGGATTCGCTATACGAAAGTCAAGACGGGAAAAGCTAGCAAGTCAGGACAAACCCTGACATGCGTTAAGGAAACGCTTTACCGTTGTTGCCATTCCATATTCTATAGCGTCTGCTGTCAAACCATGTCCTATTGACACTTCGGCAAGCTGGGGAATACGTTTTACCAAGGGCGGCAGGTTGGCGACGGTAAGATCATGGCCGGCGTTGACACCCAGCCCCATAGCGATGGCTGCATCGGCTGTTGCACCGAGAAGTTCAAGCTCATGCTGCATGGCACTCGCGTCAGCATAGGTTGCGCCAAACGGTCCGGTATACAGCTCGATACGATCACAGCCGGTGTCGCGCGCCCAGTTCAATTGGCCAACATCAGCGTCAGAAAACAGAGAAACACGTATACCCGCCGACTGTAAGCGTTCTATGATAGGTGACAGCATATTGTGCGTCTTCTGAAAATCCCAGCCGTGGTCTGATGTAGCCTGAGATGGGTCATCAGGAACAAGCGTCACTTGCTCAGGTCGGTTCTTTTCAACGAGTTGCAGGAAATCCTCGGTGGGAAAGCCTTCCACATTGAACTCACAATGTGGAAACTCATTGTCAATCAGAGCCCGTAATTCAGCAACATCAGTAAATCGGGTATGTCGTTGGTCAGGGCGAGGATGTACGGTAAGACCGTGAGCACCGTTTTCGAGCGCAATGCGGCCTATCCCGGTAACGCTTGGCCAAGGCAAGTCTCGGCGATTACGCAGTTGAGCGACGGCATTTAGATTGACAGACAGCTGAGTAGACATACGTGCAGACAGTTCGGTTTACCATGACAAGCTTGAGTATACCCAAGTCACAGATGCATCAGCGCAGCGGATCTTCGGTTATCACTTGATTAGCCGGGTATCGTGCCATGCCGATACCCATCCGAACCAGAAAGCCCGGTGAGCAGGCAAGCGAGAAAGGTTATTCTGCCCATCTGAGGTTAGCAGACTCTCTTCAGTAAGCGTCCAGAGTTGGCCCTCGGCATCAAGCAGTTGTGTGTCTCCATCGTATTCGGTAAAAGTGACATTCTGCGTCTCGTACACGCGATTGGCGCCACTGGTATCGGTCAGCACGACAAACGCCTGTGTGCCCAGATTACCCGAAAAAACGGTGTTCCTCGAAAGAAAATCAGCGCTGATCGCAAGCTTCTCATCGCCAAGATCAGGAAATTGAAGCGCCAGAATCTCGTCCTTGTTTTTCAGACGAGTATCAAGTGTAGGCACAGTAAACATCAACTCATCAGTCGCAAAGTAATCACGATAGGCAACGCCCTCACCGTAGTCGCGCTGGTAACCCGTATTCAAGGACAACACGGTTGTATCAGGATGTCTCCTTCTCCACTCACCCCAGGTAGTGGTCACAACATAGCTACGTTTCAGTTGTATCCCCTGACTGACCAATGGACCGACAACAGGCTCGCCCCAAGTCGTATTCCATAGTGTTTGCGTAGCTTTGTCGTACATGAGCTTGTTCGATCGGTAGAGAAATCCACTGGTTCCCAGATCATGATTGATATTCTCGTCCTGTGTTTCATAGAGAATCAGTGCACCGCACAACGTACAGTAAACGCCTGCATAGCGAGTTCCACCGATGTCATCCACAAACATTTCGTGCCACGCCAGAATTCTTTTCGGGTAGGCTCTTGCCTCACCATTGATGGCTACGCCAAACACAATGTTGGTGTCCTGTAGATAGTCGGCATCTGCAGCATTAATCATTTCTGGATCGCGCAATGGCGGTATGCCATCTTGTGCTACGCCACCCCAGCGTATTTCATCCAGGCGCACACGTGATTCATGCCCATCATTGAAATAAGCAGAAAACCGCGGATCAAGATACGCATGCAGTCTTGACTTGAAAGAGGCATACCGCGGATGCCGATGCTCCTCGCGAGACCATAGCCACTGATACCAATCATCCATATCCATGCCATGGCTCTGTTCAGTCATCTCTTCCAGCACATTTAAAAGGCTCTCACGCAGAACGATGTCTTGCGAAAACTGGATCGTTTCCATGAGCATGATTGCCATTCCGGGCTGCCAATTGTTTCTGATAACGGCCAGATCGTTTTTAACGTCAGCCGATTGCCGGGTAAGCAAGCCGACGAGAATATCAGGCACCAGTGACTCTGCATCCACTGGTGCCTGGTCTTCAATACCACCAGCATGAGCGGCTATATCATCCGTGGCTAGTGCAGGTGATGATTGTGTGCCTAAAGTTAATGCACTTAGGAGCACGACGGTCAAAATGCCTGTTTTGCGATGCCCTGAGTAGCTTCTCGAACGTGTGAACCGCTGTACCATGGAGTCATCAGACTTTAGAAGATTACTATTCTGAGGGGGACTCTATGGCTAAAGTTCCTTCAGAATCCTTACAATCATTGTTAATTCCAGCGTAACGTTATAATGCACGTAGGGATTTTGATTACTAAACCTTCGCACATTACCGATTGACGCATGAACATAGAATATCGCATCAGTATTGCCCGCAGCCGTGAGTCTATTTTTGCCATCTATCGTGATGTTGACAGTTGGGCCCAATGGGATCCCGACATTGAGGCGGTAGGTCTGGACGGAGAATTTGTTGCCGGCACGCGGGGATGGCTGAAACCTGTCGGGGCACCTAAAACGGCTACGCGCATGGTTGCAGTCGATGAACCCGGTTCGTTTAGCGTTGAATCAAAACTGCCCTTTTGCACAATGACTTTCGAACACGAGCTCGTTGCTGCGCCCCAGAGCGCTAATGGCACTTCAGGCGATACTACTGAGGTAACTCATCGCGTCGTCTTCACCGGGGCCCTTGCACCGTTGTTCTCCAGGCTTATAGGCGGGAAGATCCGTAAAGGCATCAGCGGCACCATGGAAGGGCTCAAGCAATACGCGGAGGCCTGATTTTAGCGGTTGAACAGCGCTACCACGATGAAGGTTGAAAACTAACTGTACAGCTCGTTCATTACCGCAAGAAACTTCGCCACCTCATGCGTTGAATTGTAGTGACACATGGACACCCTGATGCAACTATCCATACCCAACGGATCCAGAATATTTCCAGAATAATGATCCGCTTTGCGTAGATGTGTTCGGATGCCTTCGTTGTTGAGCTGTTCGACCACCTTGGCTGAGGCAACACCGGTTACCGTCAATGACACGAGACCTTCACGAGCAGGGTTGTCAACGCCGCCGATGATGACGACTTTTTCAAGATCGGCCAGGCCGCGTAAATTACCAATGCCGTTAATCATGGCATCGGTCAGCAGTGTTTCCTGCCGCTTGATTGCGTCTGCCGCTGCCTGAAACTTGCTGCGCCTGTCGCCCATGCCACCGGCTGTTTCACCGAGCCATTCAAAGTAGCTGACCACATCAGACAAAGTCGCATAGGCACCGGTATCGCGGGTACCCATCTCCCAGTTTTCATCCGGGCCGTTTATCAGATTGTTGTGCGGTACAGCCGACAGGGCATCGGATATCCAGGCCAGACCATAACCATGGCGGGAAAACACCTTATATGGCGAGATAACGTACCCATCGACATCGTAAGCCGCGAGATCCATGCCCCCGTGCGCGGCATGCTGAATCCCATCAACAATGATAATGCAATGCGGCGCGGTAGCGCGGATAGCCTTGACGCATGCTGCCACGTCGACACTCATTCCAGTAACCGGTGAGGTATGCAATATTGTGGCGACAACCGTGTTATCAGTAACAGCCGCCGCATACTTATCAGCGGTAACCGTACCTGTAGCATCATCATGTTTAACCAGCACATGCTCATGGCCTGATATTTTCGCCCAACGATCACAGGCAGAGCGTGTCGCCGGATGCTCCAGAGTTGATCCGAGCACCACACCGCCTCTTTCCGCTCCAAGACAGGCATTCATGATCAATCTGAACAACAACTCAGTGCCACTTTCTCCAACGAAAAACTGCCCGCCTTCTGCGTTCATGAACGCGCGCATATCATCCTTGGCCTTGTTGATAACACTGACTAACTCATGGCTGGCAACGTTGTCCCTGCCTTGATTGTCCGGAATGGCTGCATAGTGTGTTGAAGTATCCACCACCGATTTCAGGGTAAGCGCTCCTCCCGCATTTTCAAAGAAAACGCGTTTACCCTGCTGAGGGCATTCGTCTATCAGCGCAAAACGATCGCGTACCTGTTGCAGCAGTGGCTCGTCGATGATGTGCATTACATTTTTTCTCAAAGGGAGGCTGACAGTTGGGGCTGGGCTACAGGCTATGGCAACAATGTCTGTCCCATTAAAGAGCGATCAATTTCACGCGCAGCCTCGCGTCCCTCATTGATCGCCCAGACAACCAGAGACTGACCACGACGGCAGTCGCCAGCAGCGAATACACCCTCTACCGACGTCTGGTATTTTCCGTACTCGGCCTCGTAGTTGGAACGATTGTCGTAATCAACATTCAGTGCATCAGAGCAGGCATGTTCCGGACCGAGAAAACCCATGGCGAGAAGGACCAGATCGGCCTTCCATTCCTTTTCGGTGCCGGCTCGAGGAACGAACTGTCCGTCAGCAAACTCTACCTCCACCGTGCGCACCGCCTGTAACTTGCCCTGCTCACCGACAAATTCAACTGAAGAAATCTGATAAACCCGAGGATCGCTACCGAAAACTGCGCTTGATTCTTCATGGCCATAGTCTGTGCGGAATATTTTCGGCCAGGTAGGCCACGGGTTGTTATCGGCACGGGACTCCGGAGGTTGCGGTACTACCTCAAAATTGACAAGGCTTTTACAACCGTGGCGCAGTGATGTGGCGATACAATCGGTTCCGGTATCACCCCCGCCAACGACGATGACGTCTTTGTCTTTAGCTGAAATGAAATCGTCATCGGTGTGTCCGGAATCCAGTAGACTTTTGGTGTTGCTGGTCAGAAAGTCCATCGCAAAGTGCACGCCATCAAGCTCTCTGCCAGGAATAGACAGATCACGAGGGGTCGTTGCACCGGTAGTGAGAAGGGTGGCGTCGTGCGATTGTCTTATTTCATTAATATCGACGGTTCCGTCGCTGCCATCACCTACTGACTGGTTTACCAGAAATTCGATGCCTTCCTCTTTCAGTAGTTTGACACGTCGGTCAACCACGTCTTCCTTTTCGAGCTTCATGTTGGGAATTCCATACGTGAGCAATCCACCCACGCGATCCTGACGCTCGTACACGGTTACCATGTGTCCAGCCTTATTGAGCTGTGCGGCCGCGGCCAGTCCTGCCGGGCCCGAACCGACAACGGCGACCGTTTTACCGGTTCTGGTGAGGGGCGGCTCTGGAACTACCCAGCCTTCGGCAAAGCCACGATCGATAATAGCCATTTCGATGTTCTTGATGGTTACTGCCGGATCGTTAATACCCAATACGCAGGCACCCTCACATGGAGCCGGACACACACGCCCTGTGAATTCCGGGAAGTTATTGGTTTTGTGCAAGCGATCCAGAGCTTCTCGCCAATCACCTCGGTACACAAGGTCATTCCATTCAGGAATCAGATTATGCACCGGGCAGCCATTGTCAGACTGACAGAAGGGTACGCCGCAATCCATACAACGAGCGCCTTGCGATTGCAAGCGGTTGTCATCATGGTCGGTATAAATTTCGGAGTAGTCCAGAAGTCGAACTGCGGGCGCACGATAAGGTGCAGCTTCTCGCTTGATTTCGATAAACCCTGTAGCTTTGCCCATACTCGGTACTCTTTGTTCCTTGTTTTCGTTAGCTAACTTTAATCAGTCACTGGTGACAACTGGACGCCCGTCAAACCTGTGATGACGGAAGTCTTGCCCATTTTTATTGAGTGAACGCCATCAGCACGCAATGGTGTGTAGTAGCGACAAGCCACTACACGACCATACAGCTTGACGTCGCTGAACATGACGATTTCCGCAATTCATGATCGCTTAAACGGGAACCAGCTCTTCGTTCCTGCTCTGTGCGGCAGCTTTTTGTTCCAGCAAAACACGCTTGTAGTCACGTGGCATCACCTTGACGAAATGCTGAGCCTGATTGTCCCAGTCAGCCATTATCCGCTCTGCAATGGAGGAGTTGGTGTACGAGATGTGTTTTTCTATCAAGGTTTGCACTTCGCGAATATCCAGCTCTTCTTCGAGGGACTCCAGCCCCACCATATCAAGATTACATCGCTCCTCAAGCTTACCTTCCTTATCCCACACATAGGCAATACCGCCACTCATACCAGAGGCGAAGTTACGACCTGTGCTACCCAGCACCACAACACGTCCGCCTGTCATGTATTCACAACCATGATCGCCAACGCCTTCAACAACCGCATTAGCACCACTATTTCGAACACAAAAACGCTCGGCAACCACCCCACTCAGAAAACATTCTCCGCTGGTCGCTCCGTAGAGAATGACGTTACCCGCGATGATGTTGTCTTCTGCTTTGAAAGAGCTCACGCGAGGCGGGTAAACAACAACGCGACCACCAGACAGGCCCTTACCAACAAAGTCATTGGCATCACCTTCAACCTCAAGCGTGACCCCCTTGGCCAACCACGCTCCGAAACTTTGCCCGGCATTACCGTGAAACTTGAAATGGATAGTATTGTCCGGAAGCATCTGCGGACCGACGTCACGAATGATTCTGTTGGACAGCATGCCACCGACCACGCGATTGGTATTGATCAACGGCAATTCGTGGAATACTTTTTCGCGAGAGCCAGAAGACAATGCAGGCGCTGCCAACTCTATTAATTTATTATCAAGCGCTTTCTCCAATCCATGTGCCTGCTGATGTATTTGATAAGCACCCAGAAAGTCCTTTGGGGTGGTGGCTGCCGTCAACAAGGCCGCTAAATCCAACCCCTCTGACTTCCAGTGTTTGAGGGCATCATCTACCTCGAGCGCATCCACCCGTCCAACCATCTCGTTGAAGGTTCGGAATCCCAGTTCGGCCATGATCATGCGCAATTCCTTGGCAACCATGAACACATAGTTAACGACGTGTTCCGGTTGTCCAGTAAATTTCTTGCGCAGTTCCTTGTCTTGCGTGGCAATTCCCACAGGGCAAGTGTTTAGATGGCATTTTCGCATCATGATGCACCCGAGAGCGATCAGTGGGGCTGTGGCGAGACCGATTTCTTCAGCACCCAGCAAGGCCGCAATGGCCACATCCCGGCCTGTCTTTATCTGTCCATCTGTTTGCAGGACGACGCGAGATCGCAGGTTGTTGAGTACAAGAGTCTGATGCGTTTCAGCCAGTCCTAGCTCCCATGGCACGCCTGCATGCTTGATGGATGTCAGCGGCGAGGCCCCCGTGCCTCCGGAGTCCCCTGCAATAACAATATGATCAGCCAGCGCCTTGGTAACGCCTGCCGCAACCGTGCCTACGCCAACTTCCGCCCCCAGTTTAACGCTGATGCGCGCTTCAGGATTGGCGTTTTTCAAGTCATGAATCAGCTGCGACATATCCTCAATGGAGTAGATGTCGTGATGTGGCGGTGGGCTAATGAGCCCTACACCCGGTGTGGAGTGACGCAGCTTTGCAATGTAATCATCCACCTTGGCACCAGGCAGTTCACCGCCCTCTCCGGGTTTGGCACCCTGAATAATCTTGATCTGGATTTCATCTGCATTAGTCAGATAGTTAATGGTGACACCAAAGCGTCCACTGGCAACCTGCTTGATGGCGGATCGTTTGGAATCGCCGTTCGCCATAGGCGTAAAACGTTTGGCATCCTCACCACCCTCACCCGTATTGGATTTTCCACCAATACGGTTCATGGCTACTGCCAACGTCTCATGGGCCTCGGCACTGATGCTGCCAAAACTCATGGCACCCGTGGCGAAACGCTTGACGATTTCGGAGGCGGGCTCTACCTCATCTATGGAAATCGGACCACCATTGGCTGCCGAATTAAACTTCAACAAACCACGCAACGTCGCGTCACGCGTGTTCTGTTCGTTGGTTTGTCTGGCAAACTTCCAATAGGCATCTTCACTGTTAGTGCGAGCAGCCACTTGGAGATTGGTCACCGCTGACGGCTCCCACATATGGGTATCGCCATGTTTTCGCCAATGAAAATCTCCGGGATTTGGCAGCACTTGAGTTATTGGCATATCCCGTGATGGATACCCGAACTGATGACGTCGCTGCATTTCCTCGGCAATAACACCCAGATCAGCACCTTTGACGCGACTGGCCGCACCGACAAAGGCAAGATCAACGACCTCTTGTGCCAATCCGACGATTTCGAAGATTTGCGCACCCTTGTAGGACTGCAAGGTTGATATGCCCATTTTCCCCATGACCTTGAGAATCCCTTTACCAGCGGCTTTTTTATAGGTCTCTACGATATCCAGGTCGCTGTTGATGTGTTCAATTCCATCGAACTGTCCGTTGGCTCGCGCATCCCACAACGATTCATAAGCCAGGTAAGGGTTGATTGCGTCTACGCCAAAGCCAACCAGTAAACAATGATGATGGACTTCACGTGCTTCACCGGTTTCCAGAACCAGACCAATACGTGAGCGTTGATGCTGCGCATTCAGATGATGGTGAACTGCACCGACGGCAAGTAACGAACTGATCGGCACCCGATCACTGCTGGTATTGCGATCGGACAGAATCAGCAGACTGTGCCCATCAGCGATGGCTTGCGTTGCTTGAGCCTTGATTCTTTCAATTGAGGATACCAATCCATCCTTGCCGGAACCTGCAGGGAAAGTGATATCGACGACGGTTGAGGTCCAACCACGATAATCAAGCGTTCTGAGGGCGCTCAGCTCATCATTGGACAATATCGGATGTGGGATTTTCAGTCGATGAGCGTGCTGCTCAGTGGTTTCAAGCAAATTGCCCTCTGGCCCGATGTAACAATTAAGCGCCATGATCACTTCTTCACGAATAGCGTCAATTGCAGGATTGGTGACCTGAGCAAAACGTTGCTTGAAATAGTCATACAGCATGCGAGGTTTGGTTGACATAACAGCCAACGCTGCATCATTACCCATGGAACCTACCGGGTCACGGAGTTCGGTAACCATCGGCTTGAGCATAAACTGTAAGGTTTCCTGCGTGTAGCCAAATGCCTGCATACGCTGCGTGAGCGTTTGGGTGTCAAGGCCCGGTGCATCGGCTTGCGGAAGTTCACCCAGTTCGATGCGCTGATTTTTTAACCATTCTCCATAAGGCTTCTGGCTAGCTATGTCGTGCTTGATTTCATGGTCAGGAATCATGCGGCCGTTCTTGAAGTCAATCAGAAACATACGTCCGGGTTGCAGCCGTCCTTTCTCGATCACCTTGGCCGGATCGACTTCGACTGTGCCTACCTCGGATGCCATGATGCATTTGTCATCGGATGTAATGTAGTAGCGTGATGGGCGCAAGCCATTGCGATCCAGTACCGCGCCTATGTAGTTTCCATCAGTGAACGCGATAGAGGCAGGCCCGTCCCAGGGCTCTATCAGGCATGAGTGATACTCGTAGAATTCACGTTTAAGGTCGGACATGGTTGCGTGATGCTGCCACGCCTCGGGGATCATCATCATGACGGATTCATGCAGAGATCGACCATTCATCAACAGAAATTCCAGAACGTTGTCAAAGGTGCCTGAGTCGGATCGATCAGGAGAGACAACCGGAAACAACTTGTTGACATCTTTGCCAAAAGCCTCGCTGACAACAGTGCCTTCTCTGGTGTTCATTGCATTCACGTTGCCAAGCAAGGTGTTGATTTCACCGTTATGGCTCATGAAGCGATTAGGCTGCGCACGATCCCATGATGGAAACGTGTTGGTACTAAAGCGCGAATGCACCATAGCCAGATGGGTTTCGAATTCTTCCTGTTGTAAATCAATATAGAACGGAAACAACTGATCGGGAGTTAGCATTCCCTTGAAAACGATAACGCGCGATGACAGCGAACAAACGTAAAAGGCGCTGTTATCTTTCAGTGCGTGCTCAAGGCGGAGTCGATTGGTGGCACGTTTTCGAATGAGGTAGAGCTTTCTTTCAAATAGGTCCTGATCAAACGTTGCACTAGCCTGACTGCTTGGTTGACTTCGACCGACGCCGATGATGAGCTGCTGCATGACCGGCATGGCAGCGCGCGCAGCGCTACCCAGGTCAGCCGCGTCTGGATCGATCGGCAAATCTCGCCAGCCGATAAGCTGCTGCCCTTCTGCGGCAATTTCCTCATCGATGATGGCACGACAACGAGCTTGCTCATCAACATCGGTCGGCATGAAGACGATGCCAGCGCCGTAATGGCCGGGAGCGGGGAGCTCAGTGCCGAATGCCTCTTTAACGGCCGTTTGCAGTAGCTTGTGTGGTAGGGCAGTCAGGATTCCCGCGCCATCACCGGTGTTTGTCTCGAAACCAACGCCACCCCGGTGCTCCATACAACAGTTCATGCGTTGCGCATCACGCAGTATCTGATTGCTGGCACGCCCCTTTATATCGCATACAAAGCCAATGCCGCAGCTGTCTTTTTCCTGATTTGGATTGTAAAGGCCTTGCGCAGGAGGGAAATTCTTGTACATAGAGTTTTAGCCCGTATGAGAAACATTATGTTCGTCGGGCTAACAAGATTGGATGACTGCAGTCGATCCATCTCCAGCGTTTGCATTCAGTGCGACTCGTCGGTCCGGTGGACTATTTCCCGTAGTCTTACTTAATTGCCTTTACCGTGGTGCTAGCCCTTCGTAGCCAAACCGAACACGCTACTGTTTGTAGTTTGCCCCGGGATAGCTCCATGAGCCCGCAATCCAGTTTTACCGACACCCAGGCTTGTCGAACACTATACTGCAGTAGGCGTCCGCTTGACCAGTCCTCAAATGCAAATATCTTAGCTATGTCACTGAAATATAGTCATAAATAAGAAATTTGCTTGTCTAATGCCTAGTGTAGTGTGACCTTCAAACGCTTCAAACAGCGGTTTGTCCAGGGGTCAGCCGCTAGGCGCGAGCTCGAAAAGGTATCGGGTATACCTTGAGAGCGAGCAACAACGCGGATGACCCCTGGACGAGCCGCCCTTCGG
>JBGCGC010000155.1:0-37828 GCA_045110475.1 Granulosicoccus sp. | reverse complement strand
TCGGCTACGAGCAGCCCACTTTTGGCCAAATTTTGTGCTCATTTTCGTCACTTAGCCAGCTAAACTCCTCAAATGAGCACAAAATTTGACTCAAAATTGGACTACTCTCGCTCGATCGCTTTCTACGGGGCCGCCTCCGGTTGCGCAGACTCCTTGCCTGGATTATTCATGAAATCACGGGGGCGCCCAGTCCAGGCTAAGCTGGTGGACGCTGACGGGAGAACGCGCAGACTGTTACTAAAGACAGCGATAGCAGCAGTCTGTTCGCCCAGCACATCGACTCTGGCAGACAATACAGAACCTGATAACCGGCCTCTTTCTGAGCTTGAAAAAAGCTCACGTCATTTATTCATTAGCGGAGCAAGACGCCCCACCGATCAACATGTCGCCGTTGTTTTTGACGAAAACGGCAACACTCTGGTGACAGTCCCGCTAACCGCACGCGCACATGGCGCTGCCGCCCATCAAACAACCCAACGTGCATGCCTGTTCGCACGACGACCGGGCCTGTACATCAATGCATTCGATATTCGCACACCCCAGACTCATCAGATCATTCTCCCAGCGCAAGGACGCCATTACTACGGTCACGGGACCTTTTCTGATGCGGGCAACATCCTGTTTGTGACAGAAAATGACTTTGATGGTGCACGCGGTGTTATCGGACTATATGACGCTGACAATGGATATCAGCGATTGACAGAAATACCATCAGCCGGTACCGGTCCACACGAGATCATTCGCATACCCGGTTCACCGCTGTTGGTTGTCGCTAACGGGGGAATAGAAACCCACCCGAATTCAGGCAGAGATAAACTGAATATTGCATCCATGCATCCCTCCTTATCCATCATCGACTCTCGCGATGGCAGACTTCTGGGTCAGCATTTTCTGCCTGACAGTCTGCATCAGATGTCGATCCGGCATCTGGCCTGCACTGCCAACGACGAAGTCTGGTTTGCAGGTCAATACGAAGGTACCGACCCACTGATTGACGGCCTCGCAGGAGTCATCAGTATTGAGAAAAGCGTTAACAGCTTTCAGCTTGGCAAGTCGCGCACAGGCCTGACGCTTATTGACTTGCCAGCGGATCTGCAAGTGCGTTGTCTACATTATCTTTCATCGGTGGCCGTCGCCGGACAACATGCGATATACACGTCTGCCAAAGGTGGACTGTCATTCCGGGTAAATCGACACACAAGACAAGTTGAAGACAGCGTGTCTGTTTTCGACTGCAGCGGCGTTGCACCCCTACCCCATTCAGCCACTAACAACGCCATGCAAGCACCTGCAACTGCGGCAGCTTTGTTAACCACAGGTACCGGAGAAATTCTACGCTTTGATGAGTCTGGCACAACCCACATGAGGACACACAATTTGCAATGGGATAATCATGTGTATCAAATAGCCTGAATTATTTCACAGGTGATTAATATGAACATGATCGGCACGATGCCTCAGCAAAGCCTTCAACCAATTTGTGACACTCACTCAAAGGGTTCTGTTACGTTAGCAGGCCAGATAACAGGCGACTCAATACGCCCTGGCTAAAGAACATGGACAGATACAACCACCTGCTGTCAATACCGGCATTGGTGATAGCGTTCCTGATGATTCAGTCCTGCAGTGATGCAGGCGTGACGCTCACAGACACCGATAGCAGCGATCAACCCGACGTTACGATTATCGATTCCCAATTGGGTGGTGATGAGCTGCTGGAACCTGACGATGCGAGCGAACCCACTGGCGACGCATCGCCAGTCAGTAGCGTTTCGAATTTGGATCCTGCAGACGTTGCGGCCTCACGTTTTCTGGCACAGGCCACTTTTGGCGCAACACCCGACAGCATCGCGCAACTACGTACCACGGGCCAGTCCGAGTGGATAGACGAGCAGCTTGCACTACCTGTATCTCTCACCGAACCGTACACTCGCGCCAATAGCAATGGTAGTGGCACTGCAGCTCGTCACGAGGTCTGGTGGAACAACGCGTTGGACCAGCCAGATCAACTGCGACAACGCGTTGCGTTTGCCCTTAGCCAACTATTTGTTGTCTCCGATGTTGATTATCTATTGGCTAACAACCAGTACGGCATGGCTAACTATTACGACATGCTGAGCCGTAACGCTTTTGGCAACTACCGCACACTGCTCGAACAAGTCACCCTGCATCCTGTCATGGGCGTATATCTGAGTATGGTGCGCAATGAAAAAGCCGATACAGTCAACAATATACGCCCTGACGAAAATTATGCGCGCGAAGTGCTGCAACTATTTTCTCTCGGTTTGTTTGAATTGAACAATCGCGGCGAAGCACTCCCGGAAGTTAATCCTCGTCCCAGCTATAGCCAGCGGCAAGTAGAAGAATTCGCAAGGGTTTTTACAGGCTGGAACTACAGCAACGTTGCCAGTTGGGAGTCAAACAATCTGGGCAGCGATGACGTCTTTACCAATCCGATGATTCCCGTAGAGGAATTCCACGATCAGGGATCCAAAACACTACTTAATGATGTCGTTGCTCCAGCGGGTCTCAGCACGCGTGAAGATATGGCATTTGCATTGGACAACATATTCCAGCATCCCAATGTTGGTGTGCTGGTGTCCCGTCATCTGATACAAAGACTGATTACAAGTAATCCGTCGCCTGAATACATTGAACGTATGACCATGGTATTCAACAACAGCGGCGGCGGTGTACGCGGTGATCTTGCCGCATTGGTGAAAGCGATCTTGCTTGATCCAGAGGCTCGGGAAGGGCATTTGAGCAACCCAGACTTTGGCAAGCTACGCGAACCTGTCATCCGACTTGCACACTACTGGCGAGCACTGCAGGCTACACCCGGTCAGTTAGCTGATGGTATTCATAGCTCGGCAGACTTTACTCTTCAACGCATTGACGAAATGGGTGGACAAGCGGTTATGCGCTCACCGTCAGTGTTCAATTTTTTTAAACCTGATCATACGATAGTACCGGGTGGCCGAACGCTGTCCCCGGAGATGGACATCATGTCAGAGGCGAATCTTGCATCCACGCACAACAACTACCATCACCAAATCTATCGGTTTAACAATCGCTCCGATATTGAAGGCAATGGCGACAACCAGTATGTCACTGTGATCAACCTTGAACCACTAGTGGACATTGCGAATAACCCGGACAATCTGCTTGACTGGTACAACCTGATTTTTTTGGCAGGTGGTATGCCAGACGATGTGCGACAGACACTTTTCAGCTATTTAGTGTCTTTACCTGATGACGATGCAGGCCGGTTTGCGAAAGTGCAAGATACACTGTTTATGATCATGGTTGCGCCACAGTTTCATATACAACGTTGACTAAAACCACTACCCGATTAAGCAGGATTAAGACTTGCTGCAGGAAACAAACAAGGAACGAGCAGAAACATGCGCTACCCTGTCGATAAAGAAAGACGCCGTTTAATGAAAGCTCTGGCCTGTCTGCCATTGAGTTCCGGGGTATCCTTGCTTGCCGGAAATGGTCGTGCACATGCCATGGGCTGTGACTCTGCCAGATCTCTAGTCTGTATATTTCTGGCTGGCGGCGCTGATTCGTTTAATATGTTTGTGCCAGGTGGATCCCGATACACTGATTATCGCAACTCACGTAGTGAGCTCGCGGTACCGGAGTCTGATCTTCTGGAGGTGAATGACAGCCAGCAGGGAAGTTTTGCGTTTCACAAACTATTACCCAGCTTCGAGACCATGTACAACGAGCAGCGCCTCGCAGTTATCAGCAATACCGGCACCTTGATTAAACCGACAAGCAAGTCAGATTATCTAGGCACCGTCGCCCTGCCACAAGCCCTGTTTGCCCACAATACACAACAGAAACTCTGGCAAACTGGTGCGGGCGCAGTTAACGGTAGCACCGCGTTTGGTTGGGGTGGAGCTATTAGCGATCATGCCAAAAGCTGTAATGGCAACATTCCGGTCGCCCCGTCTTTCTCAATGGAAGGCAGCACAGACTGGTTGGCTTCATCAAACTCCAATTACATCAGTCTTAACGCTGACGTCTCGGTGGAGCGAATGTATGGCTTTGACGATGTCAGCAACTGGATACCGGATGAGCGTCTTACTCCAGTAGGCAATACCCTTGAGACACTCATCGCACAAGGCCAGGCCAGCGGCAATACCTTGCTCAGCCGAGCGATCGCCAATTCGGTAGGACGTGCCTCTGATGCAACTTCCGCCCTGCACTCCGCTCTACTGGCAAACCCTTTGCCGCAAATGCAGTACAGCGATCTGAATAAACTGGCAAGGCAACTTCATCTGGTCGCACGGCTTGTTGCATCACGTGAGCAGCTTGGCATGCAAAAGCAGGTTTTCTTCGTACTCATGGGTGGCTGGGACACGCATTCCGATCAACTGGACAGGCTGCCCTTACAGATGACGCAATTTAACGAAGCAGTAGCGGCGTTCCAACAAACACTTGACGAACTCAATCTTTCTCAAAGTGTCACCTCATTTACAGCATCGGACTTCGGTCGAACACTGGGCAGCAATGGTAACGGTACCGATCACGGCTGGGGAGGGCACAATTTTGTCTTCGGAGATGCTGTTGACGGTGGCCGTATAACAGGAGATATACCCAACTACGCTGCCACTAACAATCAGGATGATGCCGGTGAGGAAGACGGTAGCTTCGCCGGAAGAATCATCCCAAAGATATCAGTGAATCAGTATGCCGCCACTCTGTCTCGATGGATGGGTGTGTCAGAAGCTGATCTTGAATCAGCACTACCAGATCTCCAGAATTTTACCGAGAAAGATCTTGGATTCATGAAAGTATAGACACGCTGTCCTAACCACGCCACTCAAGTCAATTTTTCGCAAGTGCCGATATTCTTGCGGCAGTGAAAGGCTTGCCGCGCACACAAATCATTGCAAACACCTGTCACCGGAACACTGCAGATGGCAATAATCTACAGTGACATTCTATCTTTGATCTTGATACTCCGATTACGAATTCCACAATACATTTTCTTTTGCCGCTATTGCAGCTTCCAATAAACTAACCAAAGGGCCTGCACGTTTGTCCAGACCAATGGTTGCCTCCTGCTCTTCATCATCAAACGCGGTTGACTGATCTGACATAGTCTCTGATGCCAAAATATCTCCTGAAGTATTGTCAGCGAGCGCTTTCAGACCTTCATTAAGCAGCTTGAGTGCTTCGGGTACATCGTCAACCATGATGGCGCCGGGGACGTTACCACTTTGCCCCATCATTTTTAACAAGGCGACAGCTGCGGTGCCGAACATGGTGATGTCAGAATAGGCATTTGTTCTGAACGTGACTAACATGATGGTATCTACCTGGAGCATGTGATTTGGCTGACTTTAACACACACGTTTTCGGTGCGGCAGCGGTAATCAGTCTTGGCGCTACCTGCGCCACCAAACTGCTTTCTCTGACGCTGCAAGAGGGAATGGTGCTGATGATCGTAGGAGTGATCGGTGGCGTGCTTCCCGATGTGGACTTGAAAAGCTCTCGCGCCTCGCAGGCACTGTTTTCGGTTTTGGGAATTTTTTCAGGACTTGCCTGGCTCTTTGCCAGTATGAACCACTTTACCGGGCTTGAGCTATGGCTGGGCACCATCGCTGTCTACCTGCTAATCCGATTTCCCGTAGCTTACGCGTTCCATCGCCTTACGACGCACCGGGGCGTTCTGCACTCGTTAATCGCAGCATTAATGGTTGGCATCGTAGCGTGCGCATTGGCCTGGCAATTCACCCAATCCAGTGCGCTGCAAAGCTGGCTTGTGGGGCTAGCACTCACTTGCGGGTATGTCATCCATCTGGGCCTGGATGAGATATACAGTGTTGATTTTACTGGCGGCCGTATCCGTCGCTCGTTCGGCAGCGCCATCAAGCCACTGGATCTCAAGCAATGGCCTGCCAGTTGTCTCGTTGCAGGTATTGCTGCAATCGCCTGGATATGGAGCGCCCCTTACTCGGAGGCATTAGCTGAGCTGTCAGAGCGTCAGGGAGACTGGCAGCTATTGCTTATCCCCGCGTGGCTGTAAAGACCGCTGCAAGCACAGAAATAGAGTAAACCGGGTCGGGCCATCCTCTCTGATGACCCTCTGCAAACCATCAGGACAAGGCGGGGCCGCGGCCACACACCAGCACATGTCAATTACAGCGAAGCCGTCTTGACTTTGAGTTGCTCAAGCGACTCGTAGGTAATTCCGCCCCTGCCTAATCCTTTTTCAGATTGAAATTGCTCCATTGCAGCTAGTGTTGCACGCCCAACGATGCCATCGATTGGACCGGGGTTAAACCCTTCGCGACGAAGCGCTCTTTGAACTGAAACCACTAGATCAGGCGACATGTCAGTTTCACACAATACCTGCCTCCACTCCAGTTGACCTGGTGAGGTTTCATCACGTCGGGTTACTGAGCGTGTTCGAGCCGGTATGACAATACGACGTTCTGAAGCCGGTGTGACCAACTCCTCTACAACGATAGTTTCAAAATTTGGTGGAACCTCTTCAGCGGTCGTTGACGCAGGTTTGGTGACAAGCTGCTGCTCAATGGATGCATACTCTGCCGGGGATTCCTCGACGCAAATGACACGGCCTGTCGGTCGGGCATCGTCCTCAGCCGCCGCATCCTTGGCAAGCCAGAAAAACACGGGGTCGGAAACTTTAACCCGGCGACTGACCGTCTGATACTCCGCCGGAATGTCTTCACGCATTTCCTTGGCGGGTGTTACCAGCCGCTGAACATCAATAGTCTTGTAGACGGCTGGCAAACTGATAGTTTTTGTAGTTGCAGGTGTATCAAGCACCGTCTTGGTGAGCGTCTCGTAGCGTTCCGGCACTTTTACAAGACACATGATCTCGCCAGCCGTTGTGTCAGACCTCTCTACCAATCCACAATGCTGCCAGACATTGCGTGAAGGCTCGACCAGCACTGATTCGGATTCGGTCCGATATACCGCAGGAACATCAACTACCTGAGTGGATGCTTCCCTTACCTCTACACGTTCCTGTACCGTTTCGAATTCAGGTGGAACGAGTGTGATTTTTTCGCTGGCCTCTCTAATCAGCTCCTGTGTCGTTCGCGTTTCATACTTGGCCTCGACAAAATACTCAGTGAAGCACGAGCCACTGACTACAGAGTCCATATCAACACCAGACTCTGCTATGCGTTCAAGCGCATCAGGGCTTGCAGGTAAGACCTGTGCACCCACTGTGCTTGTCCATCGCTTTTCTGCTGGCCTGACTTCCAGACGCTTTACTTTCGTTTCGTACTCGGCCTCGGTAATTTTGAGACTTTCGAAGCCTTCTCGTACTTCAAGCTTTTGTTCGACCGGATTGTATTCAGCCTCAATAGTTTCAATTCGTTCAGAGGCTTCCTGTATGACAACCTCTTCAGTGTTAATCTCGAATACTGGAGGCGTTATCACTTTGGTATAGCACTCGCCTGGCTGCGCGTCCGGCAAGATCAAGGTATTGTCTATCTGCTGGGCGGTAGCTGGAAGAGCGGATGCTCCAATGGCCAAAAAGCCAAACAGGGGCAAAGTCAATTTACGCACAATGGGTAACTCCACAGTTTGAATTGAATGCTGACAGGTGAATACACGATCTGTCCGCAAAGCACATCTTATCTAATGGTAGGCCAAGGAACAGAAAGATGCTTAAACTTCGATGACCACACGGGGTTATTTCGTCAATTTTTTGGCTGATATATTCGGATACGCTGCACTAAAGCACCGCCGAGCAACAGAAGCAACCACAACGCTGCCTTGCCGCTACTCTTGATTTTTGTTGCACGAACATCAGGGTCTGTGGCTGTGCCCGGATCAGTGCTTGGATCAGTGCTTGGATCAGTGCCTGGATCAGTGCCTGGATCTGTACCCGGATCTGTACCCGGATCTGTACCCGGATCTGTGCCCGGATCTGTGCCCGGATCTGTGCCTGTCGTTTCAGGAACCAACGGATCAGGATCATCGCCGTCCAGCAACCCGTCAGAATCAGTATCCGCTAACAAGGGGTTAGTCCCTGCAGTTATCTCGGCCCCGTCATCAAGCCCATCGTTGTCAGTATCAGCTTGTGTTGGTGACAAACCTCGACTTACCTCATCACCATCGTCCAGACCATCGTTATCGGTATCTGCCACAACTGGATTAGATTGCCAGGTACGGACCTCGTCAAAGTCGGTCAACTGGTCATTATCCGTATCAGCCACTAATGGATCGGACATGGATTCGTTTCTTTCTTCACCATCGAGCAGTCCATCATTGTCGCTGTCATTGTTCAAGGGATCTGTGCCAATCATGACTTCCAGACCATCTGTCAGTTGATCATCATCAGAATCCGGATCGTCGGGATCAGTCGATAGAGCAAGTTCAGCTGAATTGCTCAAACCATCATTGTCAGAATCCTGGGCCATACCCAAAGCCAGTATTTCGTGGTTGCTCGTTTCGGGTCCGCCACCTTTTTTGAGACTGCCGGCTACCACATGCCAGTCAGAGCCCACCACCGCAGATCCGCCGCCGTGACGTTGATCAATCATGTTTTGCAGCGATCGCCACGAATTGTCTTCGACGTTGTAAGCCTCCACTGTAGCCAGTGCATCCGAAAGCTCTGACACCTCACCGCCAGCGATCAGCAGCTCATCACCCGCCGATGCAACCATGGTACCTGCGCGAGCTGTTGGTATCGATTGCCCAACACTCCAGGTGTTGGTAGAAAAATCATACACATCAGTCTCAAGCACCGTGTTAGCAAACACATCGCCTTGTGCAGTTGTTGAGCGCCTTCCACCTGCCGCCACCAGTTTGTCATTGACGATGGCCGCTGCAAAATGATCCCGTGCATTCGGTGCGTCTGCCAGAACCTGCCATTGCTCTGTTACCGGATCGTACCTGTCAAACCACGGTACTGCACCACCGTCATGCCCTTGCGTATTGCCACCCAGGAGGTAGATTTTTCCATCTCTTACAACGGCTGCGGCAGCCCCCCGACGCCGATTCTCGGGGACAGGCTCAGTCTTTTTTGACCATGTATTAGTTAGCGTATTGAGCACATGGATATCGGGGGCACTTGCCTCTCTGGGAAAACCACCAGCAAACAAAGCGCCCAACGCGTAAATATCGTCACCAATAAGCACTGGCTGAAAGTGATGAAGATCGATCGGTGCCTGACCCAGATTTTCCCACCGACCCGTGCTGGTATCAAAGACTTCAACCGGCCGGTTGCCACGACCACCCATAAGATACAGTCGATCACCAACTGCGACTGCGCTAGCTTCATGACGTGCCGTAGCAACACTACCATTAGAACTGATGAGGCTCTGCCACGCCGTCTGAGAATTGATCGTGTCAGCCTGTAGCTGACTGGTAAATAACAGTGCAGCTACTGTCAGACAGACTAGAAAACGCGGCTGGCGCATGGTTTGAGGCTCTTTATAAATTCTGTAATCGCATCCAGACAGCACATATCGGACCAGAGAACAGCACCTGCTACCTGCCATTTATTGCATAGCTAACCTGCTTCAAGCTCTAACGTCAGAGCAGCCAATTTTTCAATACCAGCTGGTATTTTTTCTGCGGGTATGGATGAGAAGCCAAGCCGACAAAAGTTGTGAGGTCCACTACTGTCAGCAAAATAGTGATTACCCGCGTTGATAACTATGCTGTGCTTCGCAGCAAGCTGTTCAAGTTCAATGGCGCTGACAGACTCTGGCAGTCTCACCCAGAATGATGATCCTCCGAAACTTGGGGCAGTAGCGGAAAACACTGCATGTGCCTTAAGAGCCTCATCCATGACTTGCCAACGACGCTTGAATGACTGAGCTAGCCTGAGAAGCGCCGAATCGTGATGACCTAGTGACAAGAAGTGAGCGACCGTGCGCTGGTTGTTGGTAGGAGGATGTCGGTACATGAGCCGTCTAAGGGCTCGCGCCTGTGATATAAATTTTTTCGGGCCAACCAGAAAACCCAATCTCAGACCAGGAGCAAGTGTTTTCGACAAACTGCCAACGTAGATAACACGATGCTCGGTATCCAGACTCTTCAGTGCAGGGGTTGGCTTACCTACAAAATTCAATTCGCTTTCATAATCGTCCTCGACAATGGTGACATCGTGCTCTGCCGCCTGAAACAGCAGTTTTTTACGTGCTTCAAGCGACATGGTGGTCGCTGTTGGGCATTGATGGCTTGGTGTGACGTACATCAGCTTGCAACCATCAAGACGGTGGTCAGTCTGTACGCCAGATTTACCCACGGGAAAATCGACTCGTTTCTCAGAGAACAGGCCAAAGATATTTCGTGCATCGACGTAGCAGGGATCTTCCATCCCAACAACAGATTGCTTGTCCAGCAGCAACTGAGCAATCAGGAACAAGGCATTCTGAGCGCCTGTGGTAATGAGAATTTCATCCTTGTCTGCCCACACGCCGCGGCGTGGCAGGACACGCGTATGAATTTGCTCGACCAGTAGATCATCATCATGATCTACGCGGTCTTGCGTCCAGCGACTGATTGCGTCAACACGCAACGATAGCCGGCAAGCCTCACGCCAGTCATTTACGGGAAAAAGAGAGGCATCAGCCTGGCCATAGATGAAAGGGTATTCATACTGTTTCCAATTGAGCGGTCGAACGATATTTCGCTGCCCTAGCAAGTCAACCACGGTATCTGGTCCGTCGCGATTCGTGGTGTCGAATTGGGCGACTTCCAATTCATTAGTCACTGGCCGGAAACTCTCAACCCGGCCTTCCAGCATTTCCGGATTCACAAAATAGCCACGCCTTTCATGCGAAACCAGATAATTCTCGTCGATCAGATGTTGGTACGCCAGAACAACTGTATTGCGCGCCACACTTAACTGCCGAGAGAGTTCACGCGACGATGGCAGTGGTACGTCTACCGGGATTCTGCCATCCAGAATAGCCTTTACCAACGCTTGCCTTAACTGGGCTTGTAAACTCTGATCACCACTGGGGTCTAATTTGAACAGCTGATGCCACATGGGTTTTTCATGGGCCCTACCCACGTCCCCTTGCCCCGTTGCCAGGTGCCTCCGACATGTCAAGATTCAGAGGATCGGTAGAATCAGGGAGTTCTGACTCAGCCAATGCCGGAATATCGATCTCACTTGATAACAGCTTGTCGAGGATATCGACGCCATGGTCGAGTGTTCCGACATCATCATGAACGCCCAAACCAATTGATTGCCTGGTCCGGTCGCGCGCTGCTTGACTATCGACCTTGCGCGAGAGTGTCGGCAGCTTAGCCGAACCAGCCCACTGACCTACAGACCCCTTCGCCAGTTCCAACTCTCGAAGCTTTTCCGATTTATAACTGGCGAAATCACTTTTCAGACGATGTTGTTTATCCTTCAGTGTCGCAAGCTGGGACTCAAGACTCCGAATACGCTCAGACTGTAATCTGGAGTGTGCTTCCTGTGCTTTGTTGCGCTGGATACTTAACACGTTGTCGTGGTGCTCAACCTCATCATGCGTCTGAGCTTCGTTGCCGTCGTCCACAGAGCGCAGTTTCGCCAGACCACTCCTTGCAGCCTGCAAATCCGGCTCTGCTGCCAGTTTTTCAGGCCCAGACTCGAGTCGAGCGGCCTCAATGGCTTTTCTGGCAGCTCGTTTGGCAAATACCAACGCGATACAGTAGCCCATGACACCACCCAGCCATGTCAACACAGCAAGCAGTATGAGAAGAGTTCTTGGCGACTCGGCAATCATTGGATAGGATCCTCTACGGCTACTGTGACACGGTGCGATCCGTACGGCAATCCGTCGCTTGGCGCAACCTCAATACGGAACCTGTCCTCGTCGAGACCGCGACGGCTTAGATAAGTGGCTATAGAGCGGCCACGTTCGATACTGAGCTTATTGTTATCAGCTACGCCACGAAACTCATTGCTCGCTACCGAGATTAGCACGGGCATTTCCGCATACAAAAACAAAGGATCAAAAATTCTATCAAGGTTACGCTGAACATCGCTATTGACAACTTCACTACGGTTCTCAAACCTTAATCTCGCCGACAGTCCCGGCAGGATACGCAGTTCTTCGGTCCTCTGGCGTTCATAGCGCGCCCGTCTTGTGGCGGCCGTGGAAGGCTGCTGCGACTTCTGTTCACTCTGTTGGGTGGACTCTGGCTGATTTGCAAGCGCAACGGTACTCGATTGCTCATCCTCTGTTAATGCCGGTAGCGACTCCTCCTGCTCTTCAGGCTCGGTTGCCAAGCCCCTTTCCAACGCCGCCTTTTGTTTCTCGGCGGCTAATTGCAGTTCCTCGGCAACTTGTCGTTCAACGGCTAGTTTGGCCTGCCTAACCCGCTCTCGCAAGGCACTGAGTTTCGCTGCCTCTGCCGCCTCTGCCGCCTCTGCCGCCTCTGCCGCCTCTGCCGCCTCTGCTGCCTCTGCTGCCTCTGCCGCCTCTGCTGCCTCTGCTGCCTCTGCCGCCTCTGCCGCCTCTGCCGCCTCTGCTGCCTCTGCTGCCTCTGCTGCCTCTGCCGCCTCTGCCGCCTCTGCCGCCTCTGCCGCCTCTGCCGCCTCTGCCGCCTCTGCCGCCTCTGCCGCCTCTGCCGCCTCTGCCGCCTCTGCCGCCTCTGCAGCTTCCTGCGCTTCAGCTACACTCACGTTTGGTTTCGCATTCGACTCTGGTGTTGGGCCGGCGGCATCCTGCACTTGCGTGCCTAATGGTTGACCATCTTGCAGGTCAGGCGAATCCACCAAGGCAACGCTGTGTCGGTCAGGCTCAGGCGCAAAGGCGACTCGATAGGCCCAGACGCTCGTCACCAGCCAGCAGCAGGCTGCTACGAGAAAGACCAGCCAGGTTCGACCGGTACGCGTAAACGAGTCGGTGTGAGACGTATCCATCAATGAGGCTTCAGGTACTCATGAAAAATTGTTGCTTGCGAGCGGCACTACAAGCTCGCAGTGTGAGGCTTTATGACTGGTATGACAACAAACGCATTTTTACAAATGAGACAACGAACACACATTTTGAGCACCCACTTTGTGCCAGAAATTACAGGAGCGACCATGCGAGTCCCACCATTATCTAACGACGGTGAATGGGTGACCATAGCGAACCGCAAAAACTCCGTGCGGTGTGTTTGACTGTATCTATGCCACGCACTTTCATAAAATAGTAGGGCATCATGCAATACCATACTTCTTACACTGCGCCGCTATTTTTACTCGCTATCAGCCTGCATGGCTGCAACAGTACAGACTCAACCGAAGAGCCGGCGCCGACAAATAGTCTGGATCCGGGGGTGGGCGTCCCGATCATAGAATACGAACCACCAGCTCAACCGTTGCAGAATGGAGAACCCGCTGCCTTATTGGAAAACACGGCCAATCACGTCTTTCTAAATGGTAGTCCGCTAACGGCACAAGACTGGCTTTGGCAGCTTGTTGAGGAAGGTGACAATCAGAGTTGCTCAGGCATCGGTGGATTCAGCATGACTTTTTCATCGAATTCTCTGGAACAAGCATGTACCTCGTTATCACAATGCGAGTTGCGTATCGACAAAACATCGGATTCTTTCAATCCGGAGTATGTTCTGGCGTTGCCAGCTTTGCATTCATCGGTTGCACTAACTTACGAGGTTTCTGCCCAGAGGCAGGATGGCAGCCTGATCACACGAGAGCAAGTCATTTGTGCGTTGGCAATTAACGAAGCACCCGAAGCGGGCGATGATCACTACAAGATGTTGGCAGGCTCAGAACGTATTGTGAGAGCGAGCGATCGTGACAGCCTTCTTGGCAATGATTTCGATGATATAGACTCACGTAATGAACCTTTGCGCATAGACACGCAGCTAATAGTCGAACCACAGTTTGCGGATTTTTTTTCCCTGCAGGCGGATGGCGGCTTTATCTACCGGGCAGCACCAGATACGCCACTCAACAACGGTATGCAAACCGACACATTTGACTATAGCGTAAGTGATGGCCTGCATGATGTTGTTGCGACGGCAACGATCTCAATCGTGACCAGCAACAGTGCTCCGCAATCGATCGGCGACCTGCCTGATGTACAGATAGAGGTGTCATCGATACTCCCTGACGTCGGATATGAAATTGATGTGTCGACGTATTTCAGTGATACAGACGGCGACAACCTGAACTATTACATCTCCACTTTGAATTTTTCTGACAATCTGACTATTTCAATAAATGACGATGGGATTATTGCTATCGCGTCGACTACTGGCGAGCCTATCGACACTCCCGCCGAAGGGTTTATCAGTGTCATCGTCAGCGATAGACTTGCCGATACGGAAGCGGATTTTACGTTAACACTCGTTGAGACCGGGCAAGAACCTAACAACGCCCCAACCGTTGTCGAAATCCTCAATGAAACGGTTCAGGGTGATTTCAAATATGATGTCAGTAGCTACTTTAGTGATCCAGATGGCGATGAACTATTGTTTTCCAGCGAAAACATACCACCCGATGTCAGCTTGTCAGTATCCGGCACCCTGTCGGGTTCCAGCAGTTCACAGAATGTTGGAATCTGGTTTATCGTTGTCACCGCGACCGACGAAGCAGGCGAATCGGTAAGTGATGCATTTCGCCTGATCATTAACTGATGACAACCATCCGTCGATCAGCCGATCAACTCCGCCTTGTTAATGTTCGCTTGCATTTTCAGAAGTGGTAATACCTTGTCATGCAACGTCTGCGATCCGCAGGCTACAACATAGCCTCCATCAACAGCACTGTCGCCCGACCAGTTCGATACAACACCACCCGCGCCAGCAACAATTGGGATCAAAGCCTGTATGTCATAAGGCTTAAGATCGCAATCAAGTACAAGATCAATATAACCTGCTGCAAGTAGTGCGTACGCGTAACAGTCACCACCATATCGCATAAGCTGAACCTCTTCCTTCACTCGATTGAAACAGGCCATGGCAGTGTCATCGGAGAACATGTCAGGGGTTGTGCAGTAAGCTACTGCATCGGATAGCTCAGGTACATGCCGGGCTGAAAGCGTCCGGGTCGACTCAGCAGTAATTAACTGTGCGTTATTGTCGTAAGCCTGGTATCGCTCCTGAAAAAATGGTTGATCCATCAAACCCAGGATAGCGTCCCGACCATTGTAGAGACCAATCAACGTGCCCCATAGCGGCAGACCGCTCATGAACGCTCTGGTGCCGTCAATCGGATCAACCACCCACATAAGCCCATTGTCGCTGGCAATAGCTTCATGCTCTTCGCCATAAAATCCAATGTCCGGGCACTTTTCACGAAGCACACGCCTGATCGCAAGCTCCGCCTCACGGTCAGCTACCGTAACCGGATCAAAACTACCCATTGCTGCCTTGTTTTCAACCGCAAAGTCTTGTCTGAAATACTTACCGGTAACTTGCGCCGCAGCATCTGCCGCCTCGCAAGCCACTTCCATCAGGTGCTGCAACTGGTTCACGTCCGGTAACACGGGTGCGTAACGAGGTAGTGTCATTGCCTTCTCTGCTATCTTTGCCAAAACGCTTGCGACTATTCTACGGCATGCGCCGGGATCGACATGCTCAGGCTTTAGGGTGCCGCGTATGCGTACATGGCATTCCTCAAGATGAGTTACCCTTCTGGCACACTCCAACCCTTTGAAAATGCGTATGTCACACGCGCCGCTCGCCCAAATCATCGCCCATCGAGGTGCCTCTGCCGACGCGCCAGAAAACACGCTAAGTTCGTTGCAGCTGGCTGCAGATCAAGGCGCCAGCTGTGTTGAGATTGATGTGTCAATCAGCGCAGACGGTATTGCCTTTGTCCATCACGATGCTCAATTGCAGCGCTGCACAACCGGCAGCGGCCTGCTATGCGAACACACTGCAGCGCAGCTCGACCAACTAAGCGCAGGCAAGAACATGGCAGGGTTTGAAAACGAGCCTCTGCCAAGGCTGAGCGCCGTTCTGGACTTGCTGATTCGTAACCAGTTGGGCCTGAACCTTGAGGTAAAACCGCAGAAGGGCCTTGAGCCGCAAACCATCAACGCAATCAGCGCTGAGCTTGAAGCCCGTTGGCCATCTCACTTACCGCTGGTTCTATCCAGTTTCAGTCTCGAAAGCATTCAGATAGCCAGAGAGGTCATGCCACATGTTGCCAGAGCGCCGTTAGTTGGTGCAGTGCCAGACGATTGGGAATCGCTCATGCAACGCTACGATGCACAAAATCTGCATTGTAGCGAGGACTCGCTAACATCCGAAAAGGCAAGCGAAGTCACGCAAGCAGGTTTTGGTCTTTATTGCTACACAGTCAATGATGCCGCAAAAGCCAGAATACTCATTAGCTGGGGAGTACACGGTATTTTCACTGACCACCCGGGTGAGCTGACAATCTGAGCTGGCTCACCCGACACGACTTACGAGCCACCGTGTTGTCGTCGGAACTTGAATTGCTGACCTGACAATGCGGCGGGTTTGTCATCGGCCAGTGCTTGCAGTACTTCAGGCCATATACCCGCCCAGCAGCAACCGTGATTAAAGCCTGAAAATTCAATGCCACTGGCTGAAGGCTGGCCCATGATAACCGGCCTTATCAATTGCGGCGGTATGACAGTATCCCGGCCGCCGATCAAATGCCACTGCCAGATGTCCGAGCGTAAATCTGGAGCCTTTGCCGGATTTAATGAACTGTATAGCGGAATGTACCGATGATGGCTGGTCCATGCGTCGGGATCAAGATTGCCGGCCAAGGTAACGATGCGCGTAACCCGTGGCAGTTGTTGGGCAAGCAACATCGCCAGCGTGCCTCCCCCGCTATGCCCGATCAACCAAAGCTCAGTAGCCTTGTGGCGTTTACTCAGCGCCCGTATTGCCGATGCCATACTTTCTACCACCGTTTGTGAATAACGCGCTGACGTCCACAAACTACTGTCACAACCCGGTTCGTTGCTGGACCCGTTGTAACAAGGCCTTCCCAGATACACTGACGGGTTTGTGTCGTAACTCATCAGTCTGAGCATGAGTGGATTAAGCGATGTCGGGTCAGGCATGACGATAACGCGATGTTTCCATGGTGAACCATCACCTTCCAGATACACACGTAACACGCCTTTGTGCTCTGGGTTATCAACGATTGAGGCACCCGATATTCTTGCATTATCGAAAGCCAGCAGATCAAAACCACCTGCCCTCACTTCACTTCGCTCCAGACCCAAACTGGCCGCAAGCTGAAACACGTGCGAGGAAGGAGCGGCACAGGATTGCAACAACAGGCACACCCCGACGACCAAGCAATACCGCGTACGCTGCGGTAACAGGCAATATAAATCTGCCAAACCAATAGCCATGCCTGACCAAAAGCAGTGTCTGCCTGAGTAATACCTATGATCAACAGACAGAAGAGTCACCCTTGGTGCTATGAACAATGAAAGTCGGGCCGTATATCAGGTGCGGAGCTAAATACACTATTGAAACTCCCACAAGCGATCCGGCGTTTCGGTTCTACACAGCCCGCCTATATCATAACCTGTAACAGACAAGACACTTGACCATACTGCAAGCTGATCACTTACAAAAGCGCGCATAATGTAGCCATTGAGACCGTGAAGTTTGTAAACCACAAGAACTGACAGCAATGAATAGAATCATAAACTCATCCTGGAAAGCGGCCGGCATCGTCGTATTGGTCCTTGCAATATGGATGCTCAGCGGACTATTCACTACCGACAGCTCATCTGACGCAGACACCACAGGATCGGTGCAAAAACAGCCGGTGACGGTAGAGGTTACTGTTGCCGAGTCTACGCTTATGGAGCGCGAACTGGACTTGCAGGGCCAGATTGACCCAATCCGGCATGTATTGATACGAGCGCAGACAAGTGGCGAAGTTCAACAGATCATTAAAAACAAGGGTGCCCGTGTCGGCGAGGGCGACGCACTGGTTAAACTCGATGAAGGCGGACGCAAAAACACGCTAGCCGAGGCTCAAGCGGCGGTCAAGACGGCACGTAGTGAGCAGCGCGCAGCTCAAAGCATGCAGCGTCAGCGATTACAGTCACAACTACAACTGGAACAAGCAGACGCGGTGCTGGAAGCGGCACGCGCAAGATTGGCGATGACAGAACTTGATATCAGCCACACCACAATCACGGCACCATTTCCAGGGGTGGTCAATGCCTTGCCAGTGGAACTTGGCGCTTTCGTAGAACGCGGCGATGTCATCGTTGAGTTGGTGGACGATACGGCTTTCAAGATGAGCGCACGTGTTTCCCAGCACGCATTGTCGCAGCTTGTCAATGGACAGCCGGTTACAGTTACCCTGATAACCGGAGAGACTCTGAGTGGAGTGCTGAGCTTCATCGCATCAGTCGCTGATCCACAAACGCGTAGTTTCCCGGTCGAGGCACTGGTTCAAAACACATCAAACGCCGTGGCGGCTGGAGTGAGTGCGACGCTCAGCATTCCGTTTCAGGAGGTTGAGGCTACCTTTATCACACCCTCCGCCCTATCACTTGGCAAGGATGGCGAACTAGGCGTCAAGGCTCTGGATGATCAGGATCGAGTCCTGTTTCTTCCTGTTGAGTTGGTCAGCACTGCCCTCGATGGCGCGTGGGTAACAGGTATTCCCCCGGCTACACGCGTTATTACTCTGGGTCAGGGTTTTGTCAACAGTGGTGAGCAGGTCAAGGCTCAGATGGCGCTTAACTGATGATCTATCAAATTATCGACGCCGCATTCAGCCGTCATCGAACGGTCATCATGTTGCTGATGTTTCTGTTGATCAGTGGTGTCGCGGCTTACATGAGCATTCCCAAGGAATCTGAGCCCGACGTACCTATTCCCATCATTTATGTATCGATGTCACATGACGGTATTTCTCCCGACGATGCAGAACGACTACTCGTCAGACCTATGGAGAAGGAGCTGCAAAGTATCAGCGGCGTGAAGCAGATGAGTGGCACAGCGGGCGAAGGCTTTGCTTCGGTTCTACTCGAATTTGATGCAGGCTTTGACGGCGACACGGCTCTGGCTGATGTGCGCGAACGAGTCGACAAGGCAAAGTCGAAACTACCGGCTGCAACCGATGAGCCATCCGTCAATGAAGTCAATATCGCGCTGTTTCCAGTACTGAATATCAGTTTATCGGGCGCACTTCCGGAAAGAACCCTCACTCGCATTGCCCGTGAACTCAAGGACAAGCTTGAGGCGTTGCCGGGGGTCCTGGAAGCTGACATAGCCGGCGAACGTGAAGAGTTCATGGAAATCGTCGTCGATCCTCTGGTCATGGAATCCTACAATCTGGATTTTGACGCAATCTTCGGGATTGTCCGAAACAACAATCTGCTAATCGCAGCCGGTGCAATAGACACCGGAGCTGGACGTATGGTGGTGAAGGTACCTGGCGTCATCGAGAATATCGCAGACGTCATGAAACTGCCCGTCAAGGTTACTGACACCTCGGTGGTCACCTTTGGCGATGTTGCCAGTGTCAGACGGACCTACAAGGACCCGACAAGCTTTGCCAGACTCGACGGACAGCCCACGCTGGTGTTGGAGATATCTAAACGACTGGGGGCCAACATCATCGAGACGATTGATTCGGTACGCGCCACTATTGAGGCAGAACGCGCCAGGCTCCCCTCCAACCTGACTATCGGATACCACCAGGACAAGTCATCTGAGACCAAAACCATGCTCACGGATTTGCAGAACAATGTTGTCTCTGGCGTCGTTCTCGTCATGATCGTGATCATGGCTACACTGGGTATTCGCTCGTCCATCCTTGTCGGACTGGCCATCCCGGGCTCATTTCTGACCGGCATTCTTGTTATCCACTCTATGGGTTTTACCATGAATGTGGTGGTGCTATTCAGCCTGATTCTGGTCGTCGGCATGCTGGTAGACGGAGCCATCATTGTCTCCGAACTGGCCGACCGCAATATTGATTCGGGAATGGATACTGGAGCAGCGTATGCAGCCGCAAGCAAACGCATGGCATGGCCTGTCATTGCGTCCACATTCACCACATTGGCAGTGTTTTTACCTTTACTGTTCTGGCCAGGGCTGATCGGTCAGTTCATGCGTTATATGCCAATCACCGTCATCAGTTGCCTTCTGGCATCCCTGGCGATGGCGCTGGTTTTCATACCCGTCGTCGGCAAACTCATAGGTCGAAAATCATCGGGTAGCCTAACAACACACAACTCTACCGAAGACAGATTCGATACTGCCGTGCATAGCGCGATCAGAGTTCGAGACAGCGCTTCCGGGATGAAAGCAAGATACCTGGAAACGCTGTACACCCTGCTCTCTCACCCTACTAAAACGCTGGCTGGCGTCCTGCTGTTTACGGTTGGCAGCTACTTGATGTACGGGATTCTAGGCAAAGGTGTCGAGTTCTTCCCCGGCGTCGAACCCGAATCGATGGCTGTGCAGGTTCACGCCCGTGGCGACTTGTCGATATTCGAAAAGGATGCCATCTTGAGACGTGTCGAGCAGCGCTTGTTTGAGCGTGACGAAATAGAATCGGTCTACACGCGCACCGGTAGCAGCGGCGATCAGAACAACACCGGTACCGATGTCATCGGCAGTATTCAGCTGGAATTCATCGACTGGGACAAACGCCGAAAGGCAGATCAGATAACTGCAGAATTACTCGAAGAGCTTGGTGACATCGCTGGCATCAAGGTGGAGTTTGTGGCTAATGAAGGTGGTCCGGACGGCGGAAGCAAACCCATAAACCTTCAGGTCAGCGCGCCGGTGGCCAAACTGGATAACGCTGTCGAGCAGTTGCGTAATATCATGGAGAAACAAGGTGGTTTCAAAGACGTCAGTGACGATCGAGCTTTGCCTGGCATCGAGTGGCGCTTGAGTGTCAATCGTGAGGAGGCTGCGCGTTTCGGTGCTGATGTGGCCCTGATTGGCAACGCGATCCAGCTAATTACCTCGGGCATTCGTGTTGCGGGCTACCGCCCTGATGATGCCACCGATGAACTTGATATTCGGGTTCGCTACCCTCTCGAAAATCGCAATCTGGACCAGATACTCCAGCTGCGGGTCACGACCCGTAACGGCACCGTACCCATCTCGAATTTCGTAACTGTGGGACCCGCACCCAAAACTGGAGTTATCAAACGGGTTGGGGCAAAACGCACTGTCACTGTGGAGGCCGATGTCGCCACTGGCAAACTGGCCGATACCGAACTGAAAACACTTCGGGCAACGTTACTCGAGCAGGCCGATGACCCTGAGATCAACGTAGCATTTAAAGGCGAAGCGGAAGAACAACAAGAGACCATGGTGTTTTTGCTCACGGCATTTGTGGGCGCTATTTTTCTCATGACGCTGATTCTGGTCACCCAGTTCAACAGTCTCTACCAGGCTTTTCTGGTACTCACCGCCATTGTGTTTTCCACCTCAGGCGTCCTCATCGGCCTGATGATAACCGGACAGACGTTTGGTATTGTCATGGTGGGAATCGGCATCATTGCTCTGGCGGGAATTGTCGTCAACAACAATATCGTGTTGATCGATACCTACAACAACTATCGCCAGCAGGGTGCTGCAGCATTCGACGCCGCGCTGCTCACCGGTTCGGTCAGAGCGCGTCCGGTGCTTCTAACTGCGATTACCACCATTCTGGGACTCGTTCCGATGGTGTTTGCCATGAACATCAATCTACTCGACCGCTCGATCTCATTTGGCGCCCCTTCTACCCAATGGTGGACGCAATTGTCCAGCGCCATTGCAGGTGGTCTGGCGTTTACAACATTGCTGACCCTGTTCCTGACACCTTGCCTGTTGGTGTTAGGCGTAAAAGTGACTGACAGAATCCGAACACTTCGAATTAACCTGACAAAACACAACGCGGTGGGGGCCTAGCTTACGAGCAGGCTGTTGGCTTTCATTGGCTTTGTGTGGATGAAGACGCCTGCCTGCAAGAACTTGTTATTCTTGCAAGCCTTTTTCAGGGATACTCGCTGAAAAAGGAAGGTGGCGTCCCCTAGGGGACTCGAACCCCTGTTACCGCCGTGAAAGGGCGGTGTCCTAGGCCACTAGACGAAGGGGACTTTGGTGTGTTGAGCAACTCAACGCCTTCGAGCTGCGCAGTATACCGGAAAACAAATCACTGTGGCATTTATTGGAAGAATATTTCCCGACGTAATACGCAATAACGCAACGGCTGTGGTAACTTCAATCCGTGCGAATCAAGCCATCATTACATCAAGCAGCGTCAGGATCATCAGAACCGGAAACAGCTTCCGGCATCAGAACCATGACCTGATTGCGTCCAGATTCACAGGCTTTGGTTAGCGCTTCGGCTGCGCGAGCCAACACGGCGTCCGCTTCCTCATCACTCGCCAGCTCGGTCAGGCCCGCACTTGCTGTCAGCACAAACTGCACGTTGTCGTAACTGACACAACGATCTACGTCAGCCAGCAGACGCTCTGCCAGTATGGTTGCTCCGCGCAAGGCAGTCTGATTCAGCACGATACAAAAGGCATCACTTTCGGTACGAAAGATCAGATCACTTTGACGTAAGCGCGCCGCAAGCGTCTGGGCAACGGTATGCCAGGCCTGCTCGCCAACCCGGGTACCGTGGTGATCACTGATTGACTCCAGATGATCAACTGAAATCAGCATTAGTGACAATGGCTGTTCCACTCTGCGCACGAGACGAATTTCACGCGGTAGCTGTTCATCAAGAGCACGTTGGTTGCGCAGACCGGTAGCTTCGTCAGTCATGGCTTTCATCAGAACTGAATAGTGCTCGAGCGCATTATCCAGAGGGTAGATCAGACTTTCCACCAGCCGCTCGGCTTCACGTTCATCACGTGAAGTAAATTTCCTTGCTCGCATCAGTATAATTTCGCCCAGCATACGTTCGCCCAGACGAAGTTCAAATCGTTGCCGATGGGTTCGGACGAACCCAAGCATGATGTCTGCACCACGGGAGCTAGCGACAAACTGAATTCCATCGAACTGCACGAAGGCCTGCCCTTCTGTCAGAAGACATTCAAACAGGCGTTCAAGATCAAGTTTGCGATGTAATAACGCATGAAATTCCAGCTGCTTCAGCTGAACATCCAGTCGCTGCTGACGCAACGTCGAATGCGACGTAACTGCACCTTGACTGGCATCAAGAACGGACATCAAACCCACTCCACTATTCGTTGAAAGCACTCTTGCAAACCGTAGACCAATCTTCAGATCCATGGATGCCCAGCTTGTGACTCATCGTCTGGATGAATAACTGGTCTGCTTAGCCGGCAACACCGCTGGTAACATTCAGATAGAGCACAACACCAAGAGCGGCCAACGTTATCCCTAATAGCGACCAGGGCAGCACGCTGTTTGAGGGGTCTGCAGGACTGACGGTTTGCCATTCATCACGCAACTGATCAGGAGCCGCATCCGCGCGCGTGCGTCTGTCGAACTGCACAGGGGTAGAGTTGGTCCGTTCATCAGTGGCGGAGCGTGCGGTCAGGAACTGATTCCAGCCTTCATCAGACTGCAGATTGAGCAACTCTTCAGGAATTAGTTCTGGAACCTGCGTCACAGGTTCCCAGAGCTCACCATCACGGCTGACTCTGTCTGTATTACGCACTCTACCCAGCAGTAAAAAACGACCCACCTCGTTTGTGGAAAAGGGCCCCTGCACACGGGACCCCTTCTGTACATACCACTGTGATTCGTCAGCAACCATACGTTACCTCTGCGTCCATTCGGTCATTCGAGCCTTCAGACGAGTCAGTGCCTGCCCGTGAATCTGACAGACTCGCGACTCACTAACACCAAGAATATCGCCGATCTCACGAAGGTTCAGGTCGTCGTCGTAGTACAAGGACATGACCAGCGCTTCGCGCTCTGGCAGGTTCTTGATATTTTCAGCCAGCGCCTGTCGAAACGACTGATATTCCACTTGATCGCCTGGACTCGCTTCAGCGCTCTGTGGGAGATTGATCGTCTCACCGGTATGTTCGTCAGGCTGATCAAAACTGAATACATGTGCTGCAGAGCTTTCGGTCAGAATCAAATGATAGGCTGATAGTTCAATCCCCAACTTGTCAGCAACATCACCGTGCTTGGCCTCTCGCAAACTCTCCTGCTCAAGGTTACGCAGAACCTCAGCAGCCTCTCGAGACTTTCTGTGCACTGAACGAGGCGTCCAGTCAGAGCGGCGTATTTCGTCAAGCATCGCACCCCTTACGCGAATACCAGCATAGGTTTCAAAGCTTGCCCCCTGAGAGGGATCGTAGTGACGCGCAGCCTCCAGCAAGCCGATCATTCCAGCCTGAATAAGATCTTCTGCCTGAACACTCGGAGGCAGTCGGTTCAACAAATGAAACGCAATGCGTTTCACCAGGTTTGCATTCGCCGCAACCAACCCGTCCGGGTCGACTGTGGTTACTTCGTTGTACATCGCGTGTGCATTCATACGGAGTTTATTCCCACCGTGTACTGTCCGCGGTCTGTATCAACCGCTCCACAAAAAATTCAATGTGCCCACAAGGTGTCTGAGGTTGAGGCCATCGTGCAACTCGCGCACCAAGTTTCCGGAATGCAAGCGCACTCGGTGATCGCGGGTAAGCCTCTACTACGGACTGCTGTGCACACACTGCCAATTTCAATTGCGGGTCAAAAGGAATAGACCCACAATAATCAAGCAATACATCCATGCTTTGATCTGTCATTTGCGCCAGGGCCGCGTACACACTCAGCCCATGACTCGACGATTCCGTTTTATTTGCAACTACTCGAAATCGTCTTACCCTGCATTTTTCGTGTAACACACGAATGGTGGCGAACGCGTCGCGTAAAGCCGTCGGCTCATCCACAACCACCACTACAACCTCTCTGACAGCCCGGCAAAAACTCAGAACACTGTCTGAAAGCCCGGTTGCTACATCTACAATCATCGTATCGGCAGAGGTATGCAGTTCACTGAATAGCCCAATCAACGATGCGTGCTGGAACTGTGACAGATGTGCCATTTCCGACACGCCATTGGCGCTGGGTGCGACAGTCACGCCAGCTGGCCCCTGAACCAGAATCTCCGCAAGACAGGCACTGCCACTGAACACGTCGGTAAACGTAAACATCGGCTGGAGCCTGAGCAGTTGATCAACATTGCCCATTTGCAGATCCCCATCGACAAGCAAGACATCGTGATCATTGGCCCCCAGAGTAGCTGCCAGATTCACCGAGACTACCGATTTGCCCACACCGCCCTTGCCACCAGCTACAGCAATAGTCTGAACTGGTTGAAATTGCCTGGCGGTGTTCGACATCTCTGGCATTCTCATGCAGGCAATGCGCAGATTATGGAAATTTCGGGTCGCAACAAAAGATTCCTCAAGACGTAAGAGTACGGCCAAACTTCGGCCGCTTGATGGATAGTCGGTCAGGCTTGAGGAGGAGCAAGTCTCGAACCACCAATGAGGCGGCGAATCACACTTATTACGCGGAGGCAAGACGCAATGACAATATTTGCGAGGTATACCGCAAAACTTGGATGAAATACTTAAAATTTATCGTTGATCAGGCACTTAAAATCAACGAATGGGTCTGAAACAGGGATGTATCAGTGTCCTTTTGACCCCGTTATGCGGTCTCTGGAGAGCGGGGTTGTACAGCCTTGCGTGCACCGGGTGTACCCACCCACCCGTCAACGACAGACCGCTGGCGCCAGGAGCTGGTTGACGGAAGGCGGCCCAGCGGAAGGCGGCCCATTGAAAGGCGACTCAGAGGAAACGATCCAGATGCTTTGCGGTCCACCATGAGCTTTCAACACGACGGGATACGCGCACGCCAACGGCAGTCTCGAAGAACCGCACTGACGTGTCCTGCAAAGAGTCGCCGACTCAGATGAAGCTGTACCCCACGCCTCCTGCAGCAGGAATACTCAGGATACTTCTTCCGGTCGCTGGATGCTGTATTTGCGCATCTTCTCCACCAGAGTGGTACGGCGAATCTTCAGGCGGTTGGCCGCATGAGCTACGACCCCGGAGCATTCATCCAGAGCCTGTTCAATCAGGCTTATTTCGATATCAGTCAAGTGCTGTTTGAGGTCAATACCCTCACGAGGCAGTCTGGGCTTGTTGTTCAAGGCAACCGCTGGCATGCCCTGCACCATTGGCAGAGCCTCACTAGTGTCGTCGTCTTCTCGCTCCTGATTGAGTGCACTGCCATGCGGCGCCATTTTGGGTGGAAGATCGCCTGCATCGACAACACCATAGGGGTGCAAAATTGTCATTCGCTCCATCAGATTGGCAAGCTCGCGAACGTTACCTGGCCAGTCATAGTTGCACAAGGCCATCATGGCCGCCGGTGTAAGGCGAACCGAGGACTTCTTTTCATGTTCAAGACGCGTAATGAGTTCGTTGACCAACAACGGCAGATCCTCTGCACGACTGCTCAGTGGCGGCATCTCAATGGGGAATACATTCAAGCGATAATAGAGGTCTTCACGAAATCGATTATCTTCGATCAGCTGCTCCAGATTTCTGTGCGTAGCTGCAACGATTCTGACGTCGCTCTTGATGCTTTTGTTACTTCCGACTCGCTCAAAGGAGCGTTCCTGAATGACCCGCAGTAACTTGACCTGCATAGTCAATGGCATATCACCGATCTCATCGAGAAATATTGTGCCACCCTCAGCCAGCTCAAATCGGCCTTGTCGTGTACCTACAGCACCGGTAAACGAGCCTTTCTCATGACCAAACAGCTCTGATTCCAGCAATTCTCCGGGAATGGCTCCACAGTTTATCGGCACAAATGGCTTGTTCCTGCGATTAGAGTAGTAATGGATGTTTCGCGCGACAACCTCCTTGCCGGTTCCGGATTCTCCGAGAATCAACACCGTCGCCTCTGTTGGCGCTACCTGGTCCACCATCTTCCTTACCCGCTGCACTGATCGGCTGTTTCCTACCAATGAACGAAATAGTTCAGGATTCTGGGTAGCTTCCTTGCTAGGCGCGGTATTGGCTGATCCACGAACCTCTGATTTATGCAGGAGATCGGACAATGTCGCGTAGCGGATGTTGTCCTTGAGACAGCCGACAAAATTAGCGTCAATCTCGCCTTGCGAAATATCCGCTGGACGAGGTCCCAGCAACAGCACCAACGGCGGGCATTGCTCGTGTTTCGCCCTCAGGCTTTCAGCCCATGGCACGATGCCATGAAAATTGGCGATAAGTATGCTGGCATAGTCAGCAAGCTCCCCCAGACTGTCGAGCAACTCGGGAGAGCTGAGCACTTTGGGCTCATAGTCGATGAACTCAAGCTGATGCGACAGTCGCTGGGCGCTGTCGGCATCCTGATCAACGATCAGAATCTTTCGGGCTTCTTTTCTATTAGACATTATGACGCTCTTCGCTATGCGACTGGTCGAGGAATGGAAAGATCAGTAGATGATAGAAGAAGGTACGGATAAGACAAAGAATTGACGACTGAAACACAAAAATACCACGTCAATCCAGCAATATCAGGTTATTTCTGCATTTTATATCTGGTTATGACGCATTATTAAACGCTCAGGCAGCATGTGCTCACCCGCAGATTATGCGTAGACGCTTTGTGACTTGACCATCCCTACCATTAATTCTCATTACACTAAGCCCCTGCCTCGCCGATCCCATCTTTACCCGTTAGGTGACGGTTAGTCTGGTTTTTTCAAGAACCAGCTAACCGGGTATCGCACCGATACCTGAACACGGCCCTCACGGCAGAACATAAAACAAGAATGACTCGACACCTTCGACATGAGGGCGTCAAAGAGTCACGACGAGGAAGTAGTCACATGTCTCTAGACAAGAGCGAGAGCTCCGACGCCAAGGTCACCAACATCGCCGATGCGCGCAAGGAGCGTCTCGACAAGAGCACCATCGCCTATGGAAGACGACATGGTGATGATCCAACCGGGCCTAACCGAAGTGCAGCTCTGGAAGACCATCCGAACAAACCCAACGTCCGCCCGGTCATCGAAGGCCGCACATCGGGCCGGCGCTTTGATCGTGAGAAAGTGGATAGGATCAAAGGTGAACTCGCGCGCGGCGAATACCAGATTGATTCGCTGCGAGTGGCTGACATGTTCATAGAGCACGAACGGCACAGCTGAGTCGGTCACCTCGTTCAGCCCTGGCGAAGCTCCATCACGCTTGTCGTCAAGAAAAAGGCGACTTTGGCAGAGTATTTTCGATGCAGCACGTCACACCTTATTCCTTCATCGGAGCATGCTACTCTTTGCGGAGTTACCTTTATTCTTCAGTGAGCTGGCAATGAAATACACACGCGCCATCGTGTCCTGGCCAATCGTCATTTGGATGTGCTACATATTTTTAGGATCGTTACCCTACAAATTTACCAATCATCCGGATACCCAACATATATTCAGCACGATTGGTGAATGGATAGGGGGGTTCACCACGCCTGCCATCGGTGAGTTGTTCTCAACGCTGGGCGCTTATGCCGTCGGCGGCTTTGAGCTTCTTACGGCCATTGTTCTTTTGCTGCCTGCGCTCTTGTGGGTTATATCGAAAATGACTAGGTCTTTTTTTGGTATCACTCGCCGACGGTTCCACGTCATCGGTGGTGTAATGGCTTCTATGGTGATGGCAGGTGCTGTTTTCTTTCACCTTTTTTCTCCACTGGGTATAGAAGTACTTCACGAAGGAGAAAGCGACGGAGGCAGCCTTTTCTACGCAGCCCTGTCAATCCTGATTCTTGGACTGGTGCTATTTGCGATAAACCGCGGCTGGAGTGACCACGAGCGGTACGCTCAAATCTAGGAGTCTGCGGGGCCGCCTGCGGCCGCGCAGGCTCCTAGTGTGCGTACATGAATAGTTCAGGCTTGTGGGACAGACAAGGTTAGTCTTCGTCTTGCCGTCCATCATCACTTGGCGCTGCGCCTGAAACAGGGTTAACAGTGACACCGGGGACGAGCTCCGTCTGTACCGAAACGGTAACAGGCACCAGTGCGCCATGCGTTCTTAGCGGGTTTGCTCCCGGATCAACCACCTCTGCAACCAGTTTCAACCGGATGTGCCGTTGGCCGATCCGCCTGACTCCAACAATATATTCACTCTTTACATTGCCAGCGCGAATGGCATCGAACAGCCGTGGTATACGCTGTGCCAATTGCTCGAGAAACTTCTGTTGTTCTTCATTGACTGCCATGATAACTGGCAGTATATACAGTAAAAATCACTCGCAGTACAATGTCCACGAGTGATTGTTCTGGTCAAGGCCTTATAGCCCTATGCCTTACGTTTTCACGAAAGCCAAGCGCTAACAAACGCAAGGCTTGGTCCGTGCCTTATCAGTCGGCAGAGCCGCTCTCAAGCACCGCCGCTGAATTCCCGACGGGAATCTTGCGGGGCTTCATGGCCTCAGGGATTTCGCGCACAAGTGCGACTTTCAGCAAGCCATTGTCGAGTTGTGCGCTGACGACTTCAACGTGGTCTGCCAAATTGAACTTTCGCTCGAAAGAACGCGTGGCTATGCCGCGGTGCAAGTATCTGGAGTCTTTTCTGGCGTCTTCCTTCTTGCCGCGTACAGTAAGCACTCCCTTCTCTACCTGAACATCGATTTCGCTGTCCTGAAAACCCGCGACAGCTAGCGTGATGGAATACTTGTTTTCGCCAACAAGCTCAATGTCGTAGGGAGGATAACCAGCGGACTGCCGATCAGCGCTTAGCGCTGCATCGAGGAGAGAGCCGAATCGGTCGAAGCCGACAGTATTTGCATAGAGCGGTGCTAAATCAATTTTCATTTCAATATTCTCCAATAGAAGCAATATAAGGGTCTTGCCGACAATTCTCTATGAGACATCGCCAGCAACTACAAACTAGAGACAAGCAAAGAAAATTCAAGCCTTGATTCAGGGTTCCGCAGAATTTTGCGAACCGGCTGTCGTGCGTTGCAGCCTGGTCGCAAACTCACTCAAAGGTTGCCCCTGGTACCTGAACTTACCTGAACAGCGTTAGCAGCATTGTTTCTGGCCAAAGGATTGCACCTCAGGCCCACGACTGCTTGATAGGCGAATTATGAACAGGCTTACCCTGACGCTCTTATCACATGATTTTGCCCACGACACGCCTGTACGGTGTTTCATATCAATACGCAACCACTGCAAGGGATTGTGCAAAGGAATAGCTGCTCTGATCGCACTGCTCGCCTTTGCACCAGTGGGGCCATTGACGGGCAGCGCGGCCGCTCAGGAATCTACTCCTCAGGGACTGCCTGAAAGACCAATATCCATTCAACGCGGTTACCCGGGCGAATCAACAACAGTTGTGGCAGGTAGCACTCTGAGTGGCATTTTCGTCGCCCGAAACACCTCCATCGGATTCGAAGAACCCGACTCGCCGGATACTTCGTTTACACAATGGTATGTTGAGCCTGGGGGCTCCGGCTCCGCGCGAATCATCACACCGGTGCCCGTAGCGCCAATGAATCGCCCGATAGAGGTCGAGTTTCTTCAACCGGGTACCGTCACTCTCATCGCATTCGGGTACGATAATCAGGATGGCCCCCCTGAAACCGATGCATCTGAATCGCATACCGCCGTTTTTAACTTCACGGTTGTTTCAGCGTCAGAAGTAGAACAGGTCTCTGTTGAAGGTGAAAACACGCAAGTGGACGAAAGCACTATCGTCGCGGTACCGCTTGGCCCGAACGCACGCACTGCGTTAGCGACGATTAATCTTGCTTGTTCCGCCGCAAACAACCAGCCTTCCGAGTCAGCGACTGATGGACAGCTTGCACTGGCTAGTAGCTGTGCGCTGCTTAACCTGCAAGAGGACCCCACGGCCAGCCTTGATCGGTTGGTGCCAGAGGAATTCTTTGCCATAGGTGATGCGCTTACCACAACATCTGACAATCAGATAAGTAATATCCGAAAGAGGATCAATACTGTGCGCGCAGGTCAGCCCCGCGGCTTTGATATACGCGACCTGAACCTGCGGTTGTGGGATCAAACCGTCGGCGGATCTGTTCTTGACGCCAGTAAAAACGCACTGGCAAATTCGGGTGGTGGCGCAGCTTCGCAAGATCCAATCAGTAGCAGTGCACTCGGCCTGTTTGCCAACGGTAATATTGCCGTCGGAAGCGTCGATGGAAACGGTATTCAGCACGATGCCAGCATCAGCACTAACAGTCTGACGGTGGGTGCTGATTACCGACTTGATGGCAATCGCGTCATTGGAGCAGCCCTCGGCGTTGTCAATGATACAACCGACTTCACGGGAGATAACGGTGATCTGGATATGCAAGGTGTCAACCTGAGCGCTTTCGCCACCTGGTACGAACACGATAGTGGCCATGCCGACCTGGTTGCTGACTTCAGCAGGAACAGTTTTGACCTGACACGTCGAATAAATCTCACAGGCCAGACTGATGAATTTGCGAATAGCTCAACGGACGCTACACGAATGTCTCTGTCAATCAATGCAGGCAGAACCTTCAATCGTGGCAATTGGGAATTTGGTCCGGTTGCCAGAATCACACTGACGCGAGCAACGATCGACGGATTCAGTGAAACATCTTCGCTTGGCGCCACTGGTGCTGGCACAGCACTCGATGTCAAATCCCACACTCAGGCATCCAGCCGCTTTTCAATAGGTGGCGAAATCCAGCGCGTTATTGGAACGCCAAAAGCGGTGTTCGTGCCCTCGTTACGCATGGAGCTACAAAATGAATCCGAGACAGACAAAGGTGTCATAACCGCATCCTTCAGTCAGGATCCTGACGGCAACCAGATGCAGATCGAAGGCACACGCAGAGATAGCAGCGCACTATTTATCAGTGTTGGAGCGACTATGGTGTTTGCACATGCACAGAGCGCCTTCGTGTTTTTTGAAACGCGCGCAAAAGATGACTTTGTCAGGCAGAACCTTGCACGAGCAGGGTATCGTGTGCATTTTTAGAGAAAACTGATGGCAGAAGCACAGATGGCTCAGGTTGGAAACTTTAGACAAAAGTAACCTAAAATTACCTGCAGGCCGGGCTAAATCAGTCCTGATTCATTGATGACGTTTGAGATAAGCATGGAATTTGCTGTTTTTCATTCACAGACGTATGCATCCACAATAAATAGAAAATTGATGACCTCCACGACCATTATCCAGCGTTCATCGATGCCTTTTGAATCAAATACCGCCGTAGATACACCGCGTATTGATACGCAGGCAGAGCTGGCACATTTGCGAATGCAAGTCACTAACCTTGAGGCTCGCAATACGGAATTCGAACGCCAGGAACGAGCCCTGAAAAACAAGATAGTCACGCAACAAACTGACATTTCCGAACTGCAAGCACGCAGCGATGAACTTAGGGGCGTGATGACCGAACAGAGGCATCAAGAGAGCCAGTATCGTCAACTGTTTGACCTTGCGCCTGTCGGCTATCTGTCAATGGATGAAAGCGGCATCATTAAGAAGGTCAATCTGGCCGGAACCTGCTTTCTGAACCTTTCCAGCGCGTATCTGATAGACACGGCTTTTTCAGATTATCTATGCAAGGCAGATTTCAAGCTCTTGCAAGATCATCTTACCTCTGTGGCAAGCTGTCACCTGTCGCTGAAATGGCAGGTAACACTCAAACTTAAAGACGGCAGCGAGCGTCCGGTGATGCTTGCTACCAGCGCAATTCGAGCAAACAAGTCAGTAGCAATGGCCTATCAGGTAATGATCATTGACATTACCCAGCAGCTGAATACAGAGAAGCTGTTACGTAAGGCCAATGACTACCTTGAAGAGCTGGCTCACCACGATCCACTCACTCGCCTGCCTAATCGCACCATGTTCAACGACCGCCTGCAGTCGCTGATACTCGACCGCTCCAGCGAAAACAGAAAGCTGGGCATTATTTATTTTGATCTTGACGGTTTCAAACCTATCAACGATACACTGGGGCACCATGTCGGAGATGCCGTGCTTTGCACGATTGCAAAGAGGCTGAGCGCACAACTGGATCCAGCAGATGTTATCGCCAGAATAGGTGGGGACGAGTTTACCGTCATACTGGATAATCCGGGCTCAACCGACGAGGCTATTTCACAGGCTCGCCGCATTGGCGATATCGTCAGGCAGCCTGTCACCACGTCGGAGGGCACAGTCAGCGTAAGCTGCAGTATGGGCTTGAGTCTATTTCCCGAGCATGCCCGACAGGTAGATAAGCTGGTCAAGGGCGCTGATGCCGCGATGTATCAAGCGAAAAAATCCGGCCGCGATCAGGTTCGATTGTTTTCCACGGAATCTATTGAAAGCGTCAGCCGTTTATCCATGTTGGAAACGAGCTTGTCAACCGCACTCGCAGAAGAGCAGTTTGAACTGCATTTCCAGCCGATATACAACACGACGACACTGACTATTGTCTCTCTGGAGGCGCTGCTACGCTGGAAGCACCCGACATTAGGAATCATTCCACCTGGTGAATTCGTGCCACTGGCAGAGAAAACAGATTGCATCGTTGACATCGGCAAATGGGTTCTACTTGCTGCCTGTAAACAGGCTCGCGCCTGGCGTGATGAGGGGTTCGATATACCTATTGCGATCAATGTGTCAACTCGACAATTACTGGAGCCGACATTTTCTGCTCTGGTTAGCCAGGCGTTACATCGGTACCAATTGGGGGCTCACTCGCTAGAGATAGAAATTACCGAATCTGCCATCATGATTGATCACCATCGATGTCAGGAGACATTGGAGAAACTGCGAAATGCAGGTCATGTTTTGACAGTCGATGATTTTGGCACCGGACATTCATCGCTTGCGCGGCTGGTTCAATTGCCGGTTGCAAGACTAAAAATCGATCGCATGTTTACTCGTGATATCGATGGTTCAGAACAGATGCGATCCGTTATCCAGTCCATCATTAACATGGCCCATGAGCTTGGCCTGCGTGTGGTTTCGGAAGGCATCGAACTAGCCTCTCAACTGGAATTTCTCAGCCAGGCTAACTGCGATGCCGTTCAGGGTTTCATGATGTCTCGCGCCGAACTACCAGACGACATTACTCGTCTGCTTCGTCTCGATCGAGAAAAAGTCAATGGGCTGTGTCTGGATCTTCCAGAACTCGGACTGGAGCAGATGAGCTCTTGATATCACGGAACATGACCAAAACCCCTTGCGCCAGACCATTGCCTGCCCGATAGGGATGAATGCCCACTTGCAGGGGTTCACGATTGGTGCGCGAAATTTCACGGGATAAGGAGTTACCCATTGAAAGCACGCGGCGCAAATCGTGAATCATATCCTTGTAATTCAAATTGTGCGTCAGGTCGACAAACGGCCGACCTATGTCTGCCGGAAGCAGATTTACGGTCTGGGTTGCAACTTCGGTAAACCGACGTATGCACAGGTCAGAGTCCAGAAAAATAACCCCCAGATCGGTGCTATCCAGCAAGTTGTCCAGGTCCTGATTCAGATCCGACAATTCATGAATCTTGGTCTGGTATTCAAAATTCACAGAGTACAATTCCTCGTTCACTGATTGCAGCTCTTCGTTAGTACTTTGCAGTTCTTCGTTTGCGGAGGACAACTGCTCATTAATTGAGCGCTGTTCGTGACTGGACGTTTCAAGATCCTGAACGGCCTCTTCAAGTGCGCGCCTTGTCTCTTCCAGTTCAATTTTTAACTGCTCAGCTTCAGTATTTTCTATATGGTCAAATGCAGAATGGCCTGTCTGGGCTGAAGTAGATTTGGAGAACACTACCAGTGCATAAACCGCCTCGCTATCACCTGGTGTAGTGTGCGGCATAACATCCATATCGACAATCTGTGCAGGCTGCCCGGCAGGATGACAACGCAACTGTTTTTGAGATACCAGCGTGTTCTCCTTAAACGCACGTTTAATGGCAAACCCAAGAGAGGCACGTAGCTCTTCAGGCACGACCATCAGCAGATCAAGCGCCGGCTCATCCTTACGGTACTGTAAAAGCCCGGAAGGATCAGATAACACCAGCATGACCGATCGCTCTGTATCAATCAGCACATTGGTGTCAAGTGAATATTGAGACAGTGCTTCCAGAGAAAGTCTGAGCAAGCCGCCCGATTTGGATCCTGCGGTTGACCGAAACGGATCGACAACCGTAGGTGCTCGATAATTCAATGAGGCATCCTGAAATCGTTCCAACGACAATTGCAGCGGCAATCGCAGATTTCTCAGTTTCTTGTATTGGTTCCACTCGCGCTGCACCGGAAAAAACTCGCTTTGCAATCCGCCGAGAGTTTCAGAAGGTCCAAGAAAAAGAACGCCATTGACGTTTAACGCAAAATGCAACATTTTCAAGGCGATTTGCTGCAACTCTGGTTGCATGTAGATTAATACGTTACGGCATGTGACCAGATGCATACGCGTAAATGGAGCGTTCTTGATGAAATTGTGAGGCGCGAAGATGACGCTATTACGAAGCTGCGAAACGACCTGATAGCCATCAGACATTTTCATAAAAAAACGTTGGCGACGTTCTGGACTTACCTCAGCTAATGCTCGGCTGGAATAAATACCCGCACTGGCGTGCTGCAGCGCCTTACGCTCTATATCTGTAGCGTATATTTTAAATTCTATCTGTTTATCCAGTTTCTCCAGCAACTCAATCAAAATAATAGCGACCGTGTAAGCCTCTTCGCCAGTAGAGCAAGCTGGCACCCAAACACGAAAAATCTTCCCCTCCTCCCAGTCAGATTCTACGATCGGCGTAATGGACTCCTTTAATACGCCCCATGCGTCCGAATCGCGGAAGAAACTGGTGACGGTAATCAGTATATCGTCGCGCAATTCCTCACGCTCTTTCTCCGAAGAACGAACAAATTGAACGTAGTCGTCGCTCGTGGAAATACCGGCCTTGACGCGGCGTCGCTCGATCCGTCGAAAGAGCGTCTCGCTTTTATACTGGGAAAAATCAACATGACTGTCTTTCAGATATGACACTACCTCACTAACGTACTGGGCACGGCGAGCCGGCCACAAGGCCAACGAATCGTGGATGTAATCTCCGCTCAGATTATTGATGTAATCTGCTATCTCGGATGGTCCAAGAATTTGATGCACCATGCCAGATTCAATACTGATGTTAGGCATGCCATTAAACTCAGCAGAATCCGGGTTTTGAGCCAACACAACACCCCCCGCTTCGTTGAGTATCTTGGCTCCACGAGAACCGTCACTACCCGTTCCCGACAGGATTATGGCAACTGCACGATCACCGTATTCGCGGGCAATGGATTTAAAGCAGATATCAATGGGATACTGAGGCCCGTGACCCGACCGATGTTGCTTGCTTAAATCAAATCGACCGCTTGACACTTCAAGGTTTTCACCAGGTGGGATTAAATACACTCGGCCAGCGGTTATTTTCATGGCCCTGGTTGCAATGCATACGTTCATTAGCGTCTCGCGCTGCAGTATCGTGTCCATTGCCGTCTCAATTTCAGGCGCAAAATGCTGAATGATAATGAAGGCAGCATGCAAATTAGGTTTGATGCTGCGAATAATTGCCTGTAGAGGGTACAAGCCGCCAGCAGAAGCCCCAAACACGACCACAAACGGTGGCTCCTCACCGATATCCACACCCTGCATGTCATTGATCATGGCTTTCTTGTGGTTATCCCGGTGCAGAGCCGACATCTGATCCAGCATCTGCAGGAGGATACGACGAGAATCTTCGTCCTCAACCTGATCCCCGGAGCCAGAGGCTGAACGCGCCACATCCTCTATGAGATCCTGAATCCGAATGTCCGGTACACCGACCCCGGATACGTTTAGCATCTCCCAATGAGAGAATCTTCGTTGCTCAATCGGACCAAGCAGCAAGGTCCGCAATATGGTCTGACGAGTATCCTTATCGATTATGTGGAGTATTTCTTCGATGGCGTTTTCCGGCCCCTCCAGATACTGAAAAAAATGATCATCTTTCCAGCTCAGATACCCGGTCAAACCCAGCTGACGATTTTTCCTCAGTACCTCCTCATAAAGCTCTTTCAGCATTTTCTGATCAAACGGCACTGTTGCTTCGCTGGTACAAGCAATTGCGATCATGATGGATGCTCAGTTATCAAGCTGTGTTAGTTCTGTGGCGGTTGATCGTTGATGAAGCGTGCGCTGGACTCTAAATATAGTTGCCCACTACTACTTATACCTGACTTAATGTTTTCGTACGATTTTAACGAGAAATGTCAGCCCTCATAAAACATTCAGGTTTGGCTTCGTAGAGAGTGATAATCCTAAATGTCGTTGTACTGTAAAGGGCTGCTACGCTGGAAAATTGTAGCAACACAAAGCGCTGTCAGACCTCTAGGCAGTGACTTGTGTTATCCGAGGTTGATTTTTCAGTTTTCAATAATCGGCTTTTTTTCAACCTCCAGAATTACCGGGTTGCGGAAATAAGCGGCCCAAGACTGCTATCAGATATGTAACCTTGTCATAAATTTGACTGCGCTTTGATAATGCCCAGAGCGAGCCGGTTGTTTTACTCTTATCTTGATTTCCATGGTCTGAACTGAGGAAAGTCATGTCATCCGACTGCCCCTGTCACTTTAGCGCGAAGCTTGATACGCGAAGCGGGCGTGAACCGTTTTCAAAGTGAGAGCCGTCTTAAAGCACAATGCTTTTTGACAAGACCGCGGATACCTCAGTGGCCCCGTAGTCCAGCCCAGAATAAAACTCGACCGCGCATACTGGGAAAAGCGGGAGTTGGACGAATTTAGAGGTGTGCTGGAAACACCCGTCAGGAAATAGTGGTGGAGCTACGCGGGATCGAACCGCGGACCTCTTGCATGCCATGCAAGCGCTCTCCCAGCTGAGCTATAGCCCCACAATGGAGGCGAAGAATAAGACCGGAGCTCTCCGCTGTCAAGCACCCAGCAGCGATATCTAC
>JBGCGC010000154.1:0-20258 GCA_045110475.1 Granulosicoccus sp. | reverse complement strand
GTCCAGGTTCGCCCGATCAGAGGATGAGTTACTACCGTTAGCAGACTGAACCGCCAGTTCACGCATGCGTTGAAGCATGTTGCTCATTTCCTGAAGGCCACCCTCAGCAGTCTGAGACATTGAAATACCATCGTTGGCGTTCCGGATGGCGACGTTCATACCGCGCACCTGTGTATTCATACGCTCGGCGATAGCCAGACCTGCGGCATCGTCCTTGGCGCTATTGATCCGCAAGCCGGAACTCAAGCGTTGCATGGACATAGCCAGAGAGCCTTGAGACGTGTTCAGATTTCTCTGAGCCGTCAACGACATCACGTTGGTGTTAATTGTTTGTGCCATTACAAATATCCTCAATAATTTGAGTGTATGTCACTAAAAAAATGACATAGGGTGTCAAGCGACGCTCGTGGTTTCAGGGGGCAAAGCTGAGCGTCGTGAAGTGAGTTTGCAAGTAGGAAGGCAGGGGGGAGGCAACACCACCTGAGTTATGTCAGATGCAAGGTCTGTAATCTCTGGCGAAGAAGCAACCAGATTTTCATGCGTTAGTTCAATCAGATTACTATCCGGTACTGAAAGAACCTATAAGACAGTAAAACCAAACTCACTATTATATATTCGACAAATTATGCTGCGAATTTAGTTTTAATTTAGTATTTTTTTTAGAAATGTCTACTCGTGCCACACAATTTGTGAAGTTAAAAAAGAAATAATATCCAACGTAGAACGGATTGATTATGCGATTAGCTATAACGTCATTAGTTGAACAAAAGACAGAACCTACCTATCTACATGTAATTGAATAAATTTAAACCTTCAATTCTCGTAAATGTTTTCTGTACAATTTCCAAAGAGTTGGCTTGCATCTGAAGCCGAGTAACTGCGTCGGCAATATCTACATCTTCTACATCTCTTTTTGTTCGCTCTATCTGAAGGGCGACGTTCTCGTTTTCCTGTCGGCTACTGTCGATGCTGCTCAATCGTGTTCCGACTCTACTACGCATCGCATTTACGTGAGCGAGGGCGTTGTCTATTTCAGCTATGGAATTACTTATTTCTGCTCTGGTACGGGAAGTTTCTCCTGGTGTCGCTGGTTTGTTATCTAGGGCGGTGATGAGTTTGGACACCGTTGTAAATACACTCTGATATTCACTGGGTTCAATGCTGAAAGTGTCTCCAGCTTCTGGTCGGCCATAGATATTGGTTATCATCCCTTCAATCTCAATCTTGCTGCCTGTTTCAAAGGGTTGAGCCGCCTGTACGATAGCTCCGCTATCGCGATCAATCACGTCATAACTTATAGGGCTATTGAAAACGATATCAAATTCGTTTCCTTGAAACAGCGTCGAGTCGGACACGGCTCCGTTACTGATTACTCCGGTACCCGTATTTGTTGGATTAGAGCCAACTTGAAAATCGCCGTTACCATTGCGAATTCGCATAAATACGTCAATGCCCGAATCTCCGGTTTCAATCGTTCTACCAAGAGCAATTTCCATTTTGGTCGTTTCGTCACTACCTGAGTAGACGACGGGTTCTGCTGGCTTGAACGGCAGCTGGAAAATATTGCTGCCGCTAAATAAGTAGTTGCCAAAACTATCCTTGGAGTTGCCAAGGGTGTACAGTTCGTCAAGTATTAACTTGACTTCTGCGCTCGTATCAGTACGCGTACCGTCCTCGTTGAGTCCACTGCTTGCACGCAAGGCAAGCTCTCGTATTCGGTTGAGTGCTGATGTAGTGCCGGAAAGCGCACCTTCTTCAAGTGATAGCTGCGACTCAGCTATCGATGCATTCTTTGTATATTGATCCAGACGACTTGTTGTTTCTTTCATTGTCAGAAGATGAGCGGCTTCCGCAGGCGCATCAGAGGGCCGATTTATTTTCTTTCCGGTAGATATCTGCTCCTGAACATCGGCCAGATCGTTCTGTTTTTGGACGATATTAGTAGCTATGCGAGTCAACAGCAGGTTGGTTGGGACGCGTGTATTAATCATCGAATTGCTCCAAGTATTGACTGGAATAGTGTCTCAGAGGCAGAAATAATCTGTGCTGATGCCTGATATGCCTGTTGATACCGGGTCAGGTCTATTGCTTCCTCGTCCAGACTGACACCCTGAGCTGTCTGTTGACGATCAATCGCGTTGTCTCGCAAGGACTCCAGGGCGGTGGCGCGTGTTCCGGCGGCATTGGTGTTAGAACCAATCCTAGATACCAGAGATCCGTAGGCATCACTGAAGGATTCCTTGCCATCGATGTGTAAGCCCGTCTGCATGCCTGCCAGAGACAAACCGTTACTATTGTTACCGCGTCCGCTTACGTTTGGCTTGATCGAATGAAAATCCCCGGCTTGCGCATCACCGGATAGGCTGACTTCCCAGCCATTAAAACTTATGGTGCCATTAGATTGATAGCCAACGCCACCCTGAAGCACTGCCCCGGAGTTGGAGTCCACAAGATCGTAGCTAGTGTTGGATGTAAATATGATGTCGATTGGCGTAGTCAGGTCGAAGTCTTCAGAATCGATGACATTGGCGCTGCTGATGCGGCTGTCGCCAAGGTTACCAATATCAGTGGAGGTGGTGAGTTGTCCTGATAGCGCCAGTTTGTCTGGATTGTCTATAAGCACATCCATTGATTTTGCAGCACTTCCGGTAGCTGAAACAACAAACACATCGCCTGCTACAGCAGTGCCTGTCATGGTCAGCGCCATTCCATCGAGAATCATTGGAATACCACTGGTGGTGGTTTGTCCATCGACAGACCGCGTTGCCGTAAAATTGGCACCATCAAAGCGTAAAGTGTAATCTGTCGCCTGTAGGGCCTGTGTGTCCGTGATACGTGCTCGCAGAACACTGCTACCTGTATTGTTGTTATCAGAGAAGACGACTGGCTCTGTTGTTCCGAATATGTCAGCGCCTGGACTACCATCGAGGTCAACGCCTAGAGAATGCTGCTCATTGAGCTTGTCAGCAATATTTAGTGATAGTTTCCCCAACTCGTGTTTCGCATAGTCAAGAGTACTGTCTGCAAATTCGTTTAGCCCACCTATCATACCTCCCTGTAACTGCGCACTGAGTAATACCGCTCCATTGTCATTGCCAATCTGAATCTGCAAGCGATCAGAGTGCAGGGTATCACGCACGGTAGTTAGTCTTTGTGACTCTGCATCCGTGACCAGGCTGATACCTTTGCCAACGAAAACGCTCATGGAACCATTGTCCTGAATCAGCGTGTTGACATCGATATACTTGGACAGTTTGCTGACCAGCTGCTCACGCTGATCGCGAAGATCATGAGCTTGTTGTGAATTCTGACTACTAGCGGTACCGATGATTTGTCGATTGATATTTGCTATCGCCTGGCCGTATTCGTCTGCCATTTTTACAGCCTCTTGCGTACGATCGTTAACTTCACTTTGCGAGTCCTCAAGCTGAGCCTGCATTGATCTGAAACGCTCCGCAAGTTGCTTGGTATTTTCAATAACCACTTCTCGTGAGGCTACTGACGATGGATCAGCGTTGGCATCTTGCAAGGCGTTAAAGAAGTTGTTCAGTGCGGGGGCGATACTCATGCCCTCAGTGGCCACGAGGTTGTCCAGGCGACTGGCCAACTGATATTGCACTTCCTGGCTGGCGTGTGCACTGGTCGCACTGGAAACCCGAGCGCTTGCAAACTGATCTCCAAGTCGCTCTATGCTGGAAATTTCTACGCCACCACCAGGACTGAAAATGGAGTACCGATCTCCGGGTACGGATTGAAAATCGACACGTTGCCGAGAGTACCCTTCGGTGTTAACGTTGGCGATGTTATGAGAAGTTGTTGACAAGGCTCGCTGAAATGCGAACAGTGCCGTCTTCCCTGTATTGAGTATGTCTGTCATAGCGGCAATGGATTCCGTGCGATTTGACGCATAATCGACATTGCTTTTTCAGCATATCGAGGGTCGGTAGCGTAGCCAGCATTTTGTAATTCCTGAAGAAATTTCTCAGGATTACCAGCGTGTTTTAATGCATTTGAATAACGTGGATTTGACAGTATAAAGTTAGCAAATCCATCAACCGCATCGGCTGTGCTGTCATACATCTTGAACCTTGCGTGTAGTTTTTGTGGACTGCCTTCAATATATTCAGTTGTTTGGGTGGTTGCGTAACGGTTATCAGAACCAGTAGCTTTTATTCCGAATAAATTGTGTGAGTTATTTCCCTGTTTATCCTTGATAGGAGACTGACCCCATCCGGTTTCAAGTGCAGCTACAGCGAGGATTACATCTGGTGACGTGCCTAATCTACCGGCATTACGTCTAGCATGCGTTAATAGTGGCTGGATGAAATCCTGTTGTTTTTGACTAAGGGCAGATTCACTCGGACTACTCCAAAGAGCTGTAGCCAGGCGTAGTTGTCCAATATTGGTGGATGTGTTTGAAATTGAATCATTGCCTTTTGCAGACTCTTTAATCCCGGCCGGACTGTGGATATGACTCGCAAGCTCTTTGAGCCGCTGAGTATTGGAATTGTTCTCTGATTGGTTTGCACTTTTTCCCTGTTGTTGACGGATCTGGAAAACTATTTGATCAGCAATTCCAATTCCACCAGCTTTGATCATTGTTTCAGCTAGTTTCTCGTCGAGCATGTCATCATAGATGGCTCGTTCGTTGGATTTACCTTCCGACATGGTTGTCTTGCGCATACTCTTAAGCATGTTATGAATCAACAAAGCTTCAAATTTGGTGGCAGCTTCGCGCGCCTTGGCATCGTCAAGTTGCTCAGATTTGCCGCTATCGCCCTTATCCGAAGTACCCAATGTGCTTGAAGCGTTAGTTGAAAAGTCGGTTAGTGGCAGCCGATTCTGCAGGGCCAGTGTGATATCACCGGCCGCTCCTGGTAATTCCGTCATTAGATTTAGATAATGATTAGTTGGGCGCGTAGTGCGCCGGCTTGCTTCAAGGCTTCAAGTATGGCGACAAGATCGCCTGGGGCTGCTCCAACGTTGTTTATCGCCTGAACAATATCTGAGAGTGTGGTACCGCGGTCCAGTTCAAACATACGGTTGTCATCCTGTTCTATTTCAATCTGCGTGTCGGGCGCGACTACTGTTGTGCCATCGGCGAGGGCGTTAGGCTGGGTGACCTGGACATCTTCGTTTATCGTGACGGTCAGGCTGCCGTGTGTGACTGCTGCTGGTCCGACAGTGACGTTGTTGCCTATGACGATGGTACCTGTGCGTGAATTAACGATGATTTTGCCTGCACCTTGACCTGGCTCGATTTCAAGTTCCTCTAGGTACCCAACAAAGCCAACCCTTTTGGAGGTGTCCGCGGGGGCACGCACCGAGATTGAAACAGCGTCGATCGCTTGTGCTTCTACGGATCCCAGTGCTTTATTAATGGCATCCACCATGCGGCGAGCTGTTGTAAAGTCAGGTTCATGCAGGTTAAAGGTTATTCCTTTTGTAGATGCGAAGGGGTTAGGAACTGCGCGTTCAACTGTCGCACCGTTGGGAATTCTACCTACACTGGGTACGTTGATGGCTATAGATGATCCATCTGCACCAGATACCCCCAGTCCACCAACTGCCAGATTGCCCTGAGCGACAGCGTACACCTCACCATTGGCCCCTCGCAGCGGCGACATTAGCAACGTGCCACCGCGCAGCGATTTTGAATTGCCCAGTGAAGATATTGTTATGTCAATTTTTTGCCCGGGTTTAGCAAATGGAGGCAGTACTGCATTGATGGAAACTGCAGCCACGTTCTTTGGTTGCAATTTGATATTTGGTGGAACGGTAACTCCGTATTGTACAAGCATGCTGCGCAAGCTCTGTTCGGTAAAGGTCACCTGAGATGTCTGATCACCCGTACCATCCAGACCAACCACCAGGCCATAGCCGAGCAGGGGGTTATCACGTACACCACCAATACTTGCCAGGTCCTTAATTCGTTCAGCTTTTGCAATATGAGGTGAAAAGAGCAGTGAAAGAAACACAATTGCACTGATAAGTTTCAAGACAATGCCAAATGCCCGACGCCGAAATAGAAACTCCATGATCATCCTTCCAGTTAACAATAAGCGAACATGACAAACGTAAAATATGATAACGAAGCACAGTAGCGTCGCTTGTGGATGCCACACTAACTAAAACGGCCACAGTGGGCTGGTAAATACCCGTGTTAGCCAACCGGCTCTATTGGCATCAGCTAGTAGTCCACTTCCACCATAGGTTATTTTGGCATCAGCTATTTGATTGGACAAAACAGTATTATCAGGTGTGATGTCAACAGGCCTAATCAAGCCGGACACCCGAACTACCTCACTACCCTGATTCAGGGTCAGACGCTTTTGACCACGAATAAGCAAATTACCGTTGGAGAGCACTGCATCGACAACAACGGCTATGCTGCCATTGAGGCGATTGCTTTGACTGCTGTCACCACTACCGGTAAAATCGCTACTGGCACTGATATCGTTAGCCAGAATATCCCGACCACGAGCAGTGACACTTCCACCAAACAGGGTAGGGCTTGGCAGACCTATCGTTGTTCCTTTATTCGAGCTGGTCGAGGCCGTCTTGGTAGCGTCTGTCCTCTCATCCAGAATGACGTTGATAACATCGCCAATACGACGGGCGCGAATATCTTCAAAGAAGAAACGATTTGTCGCAACCTTGTAGATGGCACCGGTATTAGTGTCATCAGTAGCCACAACTTGCGGTGTGGCAGGTGTGAAATCAGGTTCAACCAACTGCACTACCGAGCAGGCACTAGCCCCGCTCAGTATGTATGCCAGTGTACATATTTTAAGTTTTCGCTTGACCATGTCAGTTATCACTACATATTCTGGTTAATGTATTGCAACATGCCGTCGGTCGTAGAAATTGCCTTGGAACTAATCTCATAGGCTCTTTGAGTTTCAATCATGCTAACGAGCTCTTCCACGACATTGACATTGGATGTTTCTACTGCACCCTGAACAAGGTTACCGAATCCGCCGACGCCGGCAGTACCTTGCCCCGGGGCTCCGCTGGATGCAGTTTCCTGATAGAGGTTTCCACCTTTGGCCTGAAGGCCGGCAGGATTGACAAAATCGGTAAGACCAATGACGCCAAGTTGTGTGGGAGCAGCGGTTCCAGGCAACGATGCGGTTACTGTGCCATCCTGACCTATAGTGACCCCCGATGCATTCTCGGGAATAGTTATTCCTGGTTGTAAAACGTATCCAGTTGCTGTAACCATCTGACCCTGTGCATCCATTTGGAATGAGCCATCACGGGTGTATGCGAGGCTGCCATCTGGCGTCAGTACTTCAAAGAAACCACGTCCTTGTATCGCCAGGTCAAGCGGATCTTCGGTTTGCGATAAATTCCCTTGCGTAAACAATTTTTCGGTAGACACAACACGTACGCCTGTACCTGTACTCAGCCCTGAAGGTAGTTGGGTATCCTGTGAAGATTGAGCACCGGGTTGTCTAACCGTCTGATATAGGAGGTCCTGGAAAACAGCGCGATCGCGTTTAAAACCCGTTGTGTTTGTGTTGGCTAAGTTGTTCGATATGACTTGCATCCTTGTTTGCTGTGCATCAAGTCCGGTTTTGGCGGTCCAGAGTGCTCCGTTCATGTGTGTGTTTCCTTGGTTTTTAACTGAGCGGTATAGCTCGTATTAAATTGCGAATAGGTGAATAACAACATCAAGACATTTTCAGGAGTTGAGCGGCTGCAACATCATTGTCTTCTGCAGCTTTCATGAGTTTTACCTGTGTTTCGAACTGACGTGATAGCTCTATCATGGTGACCAAAGCGTCAATAGCATTGACATTACTACTTTCAAGGGACTCGCTGGCTAGAGTGACATCTGCGTCCGCAGGTTCCGTTTGTTCCGTAGTAGTAAACAAACCACGCTCGTTTCGCTTGATGGTATTCAGATCAGGATTAACAAGCTTTATTCTATCCAGTACCGCAATTTCCCCGCCAGCCTGACCAATTGGCATAACAGTGATGGTTCCATCAGATCCTATCTGAATATTCTCGAAGGTCGTAAGCGTTATAGGACCTCCTTCACCTAAAACCGGATCACCGTTGGAAGTCACCAATAGTCCCTGATCAGTAATCTCAAGGTTTCCGTTTCGTGTGTAAACTTCACTTCCATCCAGGTCCTGAACGGCAATGAACCCGTTTCCATTGACTGCAATATCCAATGGTTGACCTGTGTTTATTAGGGGACCAATAGCATGGGATATTCCCATGCGCTGGTCCTCGCTATATACCTTCGCCGGATGTCCAGGGCCATACACTTGCATCGCCTTGAAATTGTCTATATCTGCCTTGAAACCAGTAGTATTTAAGTTGGCAAGATTATGGCTATTGGTTGCCTGCTTAAGCATTACCTGGCGTGCACCAGACATCGCTACGTAGATCATTTTATCCATCAGAATTCATTCCTTGTTTTCACGTGCTATTAACGTCTGATGTTAATGACCGTCTGGGTTAGAGTGTCTCCGGTGCTGATAACCTGAGCGTTCGCCTGGAAGCTGCGCTGCGCGCTGATCATTTCGACCAGCTCTTTTGTAATATCAACATTGGAGCCTTCAAGACCTCCCGCGCGAAGTTTTCCAAGGCTTGCGCTGCCCGGCGCTCCGGTTGCTGGCTCACCGGAAGAAAACGTTTCCTGCCATCTGGTTGCGCCAATCTGCCGCAGACCTTCAGGATTGGAGAAGTTGGTGAGCGTTATCTGCCCCATCGTCTTCGCCTGACCATTGGAGAATCTACCAAAAAAAGTACCAGTATCATCGATATCAAAATCCTCAAGACGACCTGCAGCGTATCCATCTTGCTGGATTCGGTTTACGCCAAATCCGTTGTCGAACTGCGATACCTGGCTGATATCAAATGTGAGTTGCATTGGATCACTACCAGAGATCGGATTGAACAAAGAGCTGCTGAACACACCAGTAGGATCACCATTGACATCCTGTAGTGCACCGTCCGGAGTGAAATTTACCTGATCTCCAACTAATGGGTCAGTGCTAACGGCCAGGCCACCGACAAAGCTGAACGCTGACCACGTATTTGGAGCATCTTTACGAAAATAGATATTTGCTACCTGAGCTGAACCTAGTGAGTCGTAAACTGTTGTGGATGTCGAAAAATTGAAAGTTCCTGGATCATCTGCATCGAATGGCGGCAGAACTGGTGCCTTTACGTCCAGATTGGCTTCGACTTCTATTGATGAAGACGCTCTGGGTTCGAGGTCTGTATAGTCAATTTGAAGATCTGTTTCAATTGGCTGAATCTCTCCATCAGCGCTGACGCCGAAACCTGTCAGTTTGTTGCCATTCAGGTCGGTAATATATCCTTCCCGATCCATGCCGAAGTTTCCTGAACGAGAGTAGGTTGATGAACCGTTGTCGCTCAGCTTGAACATGCCCAACCCCTCAACAGATAAATCGAGATTTCTGTTGGTAAACGTCATGTCACCCTGCCCAAACTCCTGACGTACCCCTGCGACCTGAACACCTTGTCCAGTCGCTGGACTATTGCCACCAAAGGTACTAAGCGCATACACATCAGCAAATTCAACACGAGAACGCTTGTATCCAGATGTGGCATTATTGGCTATGTTATTGGCAATCGAATCGAGTTGTGTGCTGGCGGCATTGATACCGGTTAGTGCAATTTCTGAAGTCATTTTTTTCTCTCGTAACTTATTGTTGAGTGCTGCGGACAGGGTTTACGTTTCTGATTTGTCTAATATCTGCCATCGTTAAAACATCACCTTGTAAGGTATTCAAGGTTGACTGATTTCCTGCGCCAAATTCGACAGAGTCGATAACCCGGCTACTTAATACTGTGACAGCTTCATATCCATCATCTTTCTTGACGGTTACAGTGGCGGAATACTTGCCGGGAGATAGACGATCACCCTGACTGTCCTTGCCATCCCAGGTAAACGCGTGCCTGCCGGGGCCGTATTCCCCTAGATTTAACTGATGCACAATCGCACCAGATGAATCGCTAATATCGAGCTTTACATCGCCTGATGCAGCTTCAAGCTCGAACGAGCCGTTAACTGTCTCGTCGGTATTTAACTCGAAGTTTTTGTCTTCAATTAACACTTCCTGACCTACGAGTGCTGTAGATTGAAGTGTCTGACTGGTAGCATACGTTTCTGTTAGTTTTTCCAAAGACTCCTGCATACCTTCAATACCTGAAACTGTACTAAACTGAGCCATTTGACCGAGAAATTCACCATTGTCCATGGGTTTCATCGGATCCTGATTCTCTAGCTGTGCCATCATCAATTCAAGAAACTCGCCTTGTCCGAGTTCTTTTGTGAAATTGTTTTGTTCCTGTTTATCAAACTGGTATTTTTCAAGTGCTGCTGGGGTAATCGTAGTCATGCCAAAAATCCTTGTTGTTGCTATAAATATATGGGTTAATAAAAAGTATTAATTTTACTTACCCATCTTCAGTGTCTGCAGCATGAGTTGGCGTACGGTACTTAGCAGGTTTACGTTACTCTGGTAGCTGCGTGACGCAGACATCATGTTAGCCATCTCTTCAACGTTATCTACGTTCGAGCCAAAAACATACCCTTCATCGTTTGCCAGCGGGTGATCTGGTTCGTGACGTTTATTGACCTCGCGGTTGGACTCAACGATGCCGCGGGTCTCGACACCACCTAGTTCGCCCTGGAGTATGGCTGCAAAGACTGGATGTCGTGCTCGGTATGCATCTTCTTCAGTTCCGGCGACAGAATTGGCGTTAGCAAGATTGCTGGCTGTTGCATTAAGGCGCAAATTCTGAGCACGCATCGCACTACCGGCGATATCAAATATACTATTTGACATTTTCATTCACTCCTTAAAGTTCTCATAAGTCCACCTACGCGACTGTTTATGAATTCAAGTGATGCTTGGTAGCGAACAGCATTTTCCGCAAATCGTGCCTGTTCCAAATCCTTGTCAACAGTATTGCCATCAAGAGAAGCCTGCTGTGGTTGTCGATACATCAGGCGTGCATTGGCGGAAGGCGTATCCTTACTGATATGCCTGCTGTTTGTCGTCAGCAGAGTGCTCCCAGAAAGAGTTTTACTTTTATTTTTAGAAAAATATCCTACGCCAGGTTTTTTTACGTCATGGAGCACTTCGGCAAACGCAAGATCACGAGCTTTGAAGTTCGGTGTATCCGCATTGGCAATGTTACTGGCTAGTACCTTGGTTCGCCTGGCGCGCATATGCAGGGCATCTGCATGTGTTGCAAGAAACTTATCTATCATGGCGTGTGTATTCCTTGTTTTCGTGTACAGGTAGAAAAGATTGCGGCTTGTGAAGACAAATACTTAGGAACTGTGAACTCGTTACCGTTAGGTAGACTTCAATTTGAGGGCGGTGCACTAAAGAAAATTCCTAGCCTGGACTATTCATGAAACGCCAAATCCTTTCACCAGACCCTTTGTTCGTAGTGGATTTCGTGAAGGAGCGGAATACAGTCTGTATTTCCGACTGAACGAAATTCGCTACGGACGAAGGGAATGCGGAAGGATTTGGTGATTTCATGAATAATCCAGGCTAGGAGAGTCAGGAAACTATTGAATAGGTATTGACAGGAACGTCGGGTTCCAGCGTGGGACGGGTTGTTCTTCGTATACTACGAGTGCAAGATGTTGTAGTGCCGGGGACATTGCTTGTGTGCGAGAGAAGAATACAGAGCCCGCCACGTGAGCTCCAGCGACAGAATTTGTCGTAATTTTGGTAGCGCCTGTCTCGACACCAATTGCGTGTGTTCGTCCTGTGAATCTCAGTCCATCGGTACCTACAGCTGTTGATCCGATATCAACTGCGACCATTGCGTTTCGTGTGGTTTCGATCTTAAAATTTACGCTCAGTCTGTTAGTTGATCCAAAACCGGTAACCGAGTTCAGTGTGATCGTAACGTCACCGGTTGGTGAAACCCAGGCGCAAGGTAGTGTATTTGCACAATCCGCGTGTTGGTTAGTAGCAGGTCCTATGGGTAATCCAGTGAATTGCGGTTGTCTGACCAAGCCTGCATCTGACAGACCTATTGTCCAGTTGGTTAACATACTGGAGTTGCTTGCTCTGTCAAATTCAATTCGGGCGAGAATAGTAGATCCACCTAGTACACCTTGTATACGGCCACCGATTCCTTCGCCAAGCATAAGTGCGGATGGCTCATACCGGATGCCTGTGTCATCCATGGCTGCCTCTGCACTGGCTATGGATATTTCTGAATCATGAGATGTCATCACAGAGTATTCAATTGCCAGGCGTCCCTGTGCGCCGATGTTGTCCGCATTGGTAACGGTCACAAAAAATTGTGAATCTGCACTGATCCAACGACAAGGCAATGTTTGCTGGCAATCAACAAGCGAGCCTGGGTTGCCCGTTGTAATAGAAGTTTCAGGTATATCTGTTGCCGGGTCAGCTATCGCCGTGTCAGTCGGATCAATGTTTTCGATCGGCAGGTTGGAGTCGATCGAATCCGAGAGTAGTTCATTGCCTGACAACACAGGTATCAGCACGGTGTTTTCATCATCCGGGGAAGACACCGATGCCTGACTGTCAGGCAAGAGTGTCCCATCAACCATGTTGGCAGTTGGCGTATTCGACACAGGGGCGGCTGGAGCAGTTTCAGGAGTTTCAGGAGTTTCAGGAGTTTCAGGAGTTTCAGGAGTTTCAGGAGTTTCAGGAGTTTCAGGAGTTTCAGGAGTTTCAGGAGTTTCAGGAGTTTCAGGAGTTGCAGGAGTTGCAGGAGTTGCAGGAGTTGCAGGAGTTTCAGGAGTTGCAGGAGTTGCAGGAGTTGCAGGAGTTGCAGGCGTTGCAGGCGTTGCAGGCGTTGCAGGTGTTGCAGGTGTTGCAGGCGTTGCAGGCATTACAGGCGTTACAGAAGTTGCAGGAGTCGCAGAGCTGTCAGAGCTATCAGAGCTATCAGAGCTGTCAGAGCTGTCAGAGCTGTCAGAGCTGTCAGAGCTGTCAGAGCTGTCAGAGCTGTCAGAGCTGTCAGAGCTGTCCTCGAGAGCGTCAATAGTGGTTGGATCAGACAAGGTAGGTGAGGTTAGCTCTGCTGTTGTGTCAGGTTCCATTGATCCATCAATACCAGTAACAGGTACTTCGTGTATGACCGTCTTTTCTGTGCAAGCACTGAGAAAAAGACAAATGCAGACGACTAGCCAGTGTGTGTGAGACATGAAGCTCATTGAAGGATCCTTTTTTTGATATTGAGCACTGTGTCGTCCTATTTGCGAAAAGTTGAAGCGTGACACAGTGAACTTACGGTTAGCTGTTGTTTGCCAGTTCTCACTACATTGCTAATGGTGTAAAGCTTGCGCGCAGGAACACCATGAAACGATTCGCTTTAACACTCTCATCTGTCTTTTTGGCGTTTTCTCTATCTGTGAGTGCAGTACAGAGCCAGCCGAACGAAACTCAGGGAATTGCAACGAACAAGGTTGCCGCCGAACTTCAATTCCAATCACTGGAATCTATTCGTTCAGTGGTTGAATCCTTCGTTATTTCGAGTCAGCCCGAGGGTCAAAGTGTTACCACGGAGGTTAAGGCTCTGGATAAACGACTACGACTGGTTAACTGTCAGGTTCCGCTTGAACCAACCTGGTCCAACAGAAGTCGTAAGCTGGGGCGTGTCATGGTCCAGGTTGCCTGTTCTTCACCCAAGCCGTGGCGTGTGCATGTGCAGGCCACAGTTACCATGAAAGGCATGGTGTGGGCTCTTGCCCGTGGCGTGCGACGAGATGAGCTTCTCAGCAGAGAGGTGCTTGTCAGGCGGGAGGTGACGCTGGGCGCAAACAATGCCGCGTTCACTTCGATGGGTACGCCTATTTCAGATATCGAGCCATGGATTGGATTTGCCTTTGTTCAAAGAGCAAAGGAAGGCAAAGTGTTGAATGATCGAATGCTCAAGCCAGCCAAGGTACTCGCTAAAGGTGATGCGGTCGTTATTCGTCATCGATCCAAAGGTTTGGAGTTGCAAACCCGGGGAGTCGCACTTAGTGATGCAGGTGCGCAGCAACAAACTCAAGTTCGTAATAGTTCCTCTGGCAAGATCATTGATGCTGTAGTTGTATCGCCAGGAATTGTCGAGATTTTACAATAGCTGGCGCAATTGATGAATGAAGAAAACTCGCATTTTCCAGCCATTGATGTATGGCCTGGCAATGGCTAGTTCTCTGTACGCCATTTGTTGTTTTCCATCAGAAGAACAGGACACATAATAAATATGAATCTTCCGACAGATACACCAACGACACCCTCCGTCAGCACTTCGCAAAAGAGTTTGATACTTTTGACAGAACATTTGGTTGGTGAGTTTGAAAGATTGCTGAACAGCGAGCTCCATTTGCTCAAAACCGGGCAGTCGAATGGGCTGGAGGCCATCGCTGAAGCCAAGCACTACCTTGTGGATCAGATCAGCGCTCAAGAGGCAGCGATAGTCGACTTGTTTGAAAAGCAGCCAGACAGTGTCGAAATCACGACTTTGAAAGAGAGGCTGACACAATGCCGTATCAGTAATAGAAGCAACCATGAGTTGGTAATGCTAGAGCTGAAGCATGCGAATAAAAGCCTTGAATTATTGCGTTCGGTGTTGAAAATGGATGACTTGTCGTTATACAGTGAGAGCGGCGAGGTGCAGATTAATCGTGAGAAGCGCAACATCGGCAGCGCTTGACCAGATATCACCTCACGGGCTCCCAATAGAGCCGACTGGGAAGCTCTATTGAGTAGTCTGGATGATTTGTCGTTCGGGGAGCGACATTCAGTCCCAGATTCGTCAATCTCTACCATCAGGGCTTGCGCACCGAAGCAAGGATTCGAATCTGTGCTGGAGATTTGTCCAGTGATTGATGTAGTGAATGCCGGTACTTGTTAAGGCACGCAGTGAATGACCTCATTTGAAACTGCACTTCTGTTCGCTGTATACCTGAGAAGATGCGTTTGCTCAGACGAGTTCCCTATCTGTACCAGAAGTGCGAACGCTGATCGATTAGCACGGTCACGTGTCACCCGCTTGCTCTGTCAGCAGTTGCATGTACTTTGCTCGATATGCGGCTGGCATCCCTTTGCAAAATAACGTGTAGCAACTGCTGGCAGAACGGTTGGATGTGGCCAACCACCTAGGTGGTTCACCGATGTCTGAGTGCTTGTACAGGGGTGGTTTTTCCACCTTATTGTTGAGCCGGAAAACTCTTCAAGCCACCTTGGAGGCGGACCGGTACGCTTGCCACATTTGGTTTACATTTGGTTTTCTGGTTTCTTCCGCTTCGGTTCGCTCTTTTGTTTCAGCTTGCACACTGACATGTGCAGCGTGTGTGCCGTCAACTCGACCGGCCGTCTCAGCTTCACTTTGGCACCCGCTTGGCATAGAAGCTGTTACTTCTGGCGCCGAGATCATCTCACTGCGAAGAATGAACTTGGGGATATAAGAACCTGGTTTCATCTCTATAAATATCGGTGTGGTCGGATTTTGCTCATAGTATGCGTCGAGGGATGAGCGCAGGCGTTTGGCCAGGACACGCACAGACGGGTCAGTCTGTGGGTCGAAGCTTGATGATTTGCCCAATGCTTCAATACCCACGGTGAACGCCTTTATGCGACGAGTGTTTCCCATCAAAGTCTGCTCTACCACGTACTTCAGGAAGGCAGACATTTGCGGCGAGGCTGAGAATTTGTCAGTCGTCAGGATTCCGTTCAGTGCTGCCGTGACGTCGGTGCTATCGATCTCCAGAATGCTGTTTTCGCTAATCATCTTGTTGCTCTCTCGTTTGGATTGCCCGTTGTTGGCACGGGTAGGAGAAATGCAGCAAGAACAGGACGAGCAACGCACGTTATATTACACATAACACCCATGCGAAGTAAGCAGAATGGGTGTGAAACCCCGTTAGATCAACGATATCCCATAAATTTATATTACCGTTACGCGCAATTTTTTTAGGAAAACTGATCTCATATAACGTGCCTGTGAGGTAAAAGTTCCTTAACCAAGGTCAGTGTCAGCTACGTGGCGCAGTTAATAATTATCAAGTGTCAAAAGGTTAACTGCTTTTTCAGGGAGCATTTTCCTTTTCAGATTGGCTAATTCAACTAACACAGCAAACGGACTTCTGCGTTCAGTGGAGACTCCATCCAGCCGCCACACTGGTGTAAGTGAAATAATCCGCAACATCCACATCGAGACAAGAAGCTGATGCTGATACTGACACGACGAGTTGATGAACGAATTTTCATTGGAGAGGACATCACCTTGTGTGTGCTTGACATCGAGGGTAATCGAGTGAGGTTAGGGCTCGAGGCGCCTAAGGACATAGCCATTCTCAGGGAAGAAATTCATCAGAGATATGCGGGTGATGCCTCCAATGACGCCCATCATTCAAAGCCTGGATGCGGTAGAAAATCTGCGTAAGACAAGGAGCAAGATCTTGCCAGAGTATTGGCAGCGCAGCATGGCTGGTATCCGTTTTAACGACGAACTCACCCTGAGCGACGCGATCGTTAATCTGGCATTAATGCAGTTGTAATGTGAGCATGGCGGGAAATTGCAGGATGTCTGGAGTTTGCCGCCGTTATTAAAGTAGATAGTGCTGTATCAGGGCGACAAGGAATTCGACGAACCAAATGCGATACTGTCGATCGTGAGGCTGGTCGATAAAGCGTGTTTGTTAAAGGATATCAGTGACATGCCTAATGATTCGACAGTAGAACTCAATGGTATGAAAGAAGCGCGATTGTTGGGCCTGGTGGAGTTGAATCTGGCGGAAAAGGGCAAAATGACTCGCGGCTCTGTTAGGTGGCGCGGTCAATGGTCGTCACCGGCATAAGTTTTATGCTGTGATCAGGTTAGCTGTGATCGACATTTGTTCCACTAGTAGTTGACACTTGCAACTGCTTACCATTACAATTCCGGAGCTCGATAACAGGCTGATCAACACCAGCCTGTCTTCCGTTGGGCTGCCTTTTCAAAAGCCTGATGCAGACAGCCTCCCGCGGTTTACACAACCGAAGGTGGGGAATCAGCATCTTTTTTCTGAAACCGGCCTACTCAAATTACCGACCCATGGCCTCCAGCCATACCGGAAAAACGACAGCACTGTATGGCGACGATCAATCAACTCGTCCGCAAGCCGCGTAAGCGCAAGGCGGAGAAATCCAACGTACCGGCACTGCAGGCATGCCCGCAGAAGCGAGGAGTATGCACCCGTGTGTATACCACGACGCCTAAAAAGCCGAACTCTGCAATGCGTAAGGTTGCACGCGTCAGGCTCACCAATGGCTACGAGGTAACCTCGTACATAGGTGGAGAGGGTCATAACCTTCAGGAGCACTCAGTAGTGCTTATCCGTGGCGGCCGAGTGAAGGATTTGCCCGGTGTGCGGTACCACACAGTTCGTGGCAGCCTGGATACACAGGGTGTCGATTCACGCCGTCAGGGGCGTTCTAAATACGGCGCAAAGCGCCCGAAAGGTTAAGCCAGCATGTCAAGACGAGTTCAAGCACCAAAACGCGATATTCTTCCCGATCCCAAGTACGGTAGCGTGCGTCTGGCGAAATTCATCAACATACTCATGCTTGATGGCAAGAAAGCAGTCGCAGAAAGGGTCATTTACGGTGCCCTTGACGTTATCAAGGAGAAGGGTGCGGCGGAGCCTGTAGAGGTTCTGGAGCTGGCTTTGGAGAACGTGAGTCCGGCTGTCGAGGTTAAGTCACGTCGCGTCGGTGGTGCCACCTACCAAGTCCCTGTTGAGGTTCGCCCTGTTCGTCGCAGCGCTTTGGCCATGCGCTGGATCATCGACGCTGCTCGCAAGCGCGGTGAAAAGTCGATGATGCTCAAGCTCGCTGGAGAGTTGAGTGATGCTGCGGAGAAGCGTGGAACTGCTGTCAAGAAGCGGGATGACGTCCATCGCATGGCAGAAGCCAACAAGGCGTTCTCTCACTACCGCTGGTAACTCTGTGGGCGCAGGTCACATCTAAGGTCTTCACGTGGCACGAATAACGCCCATAACCCTGTATCGCAACGTCGGCATCATGGCTCATATTGATGCCGGCAAGACGACGACGACAGAAAGAATCCTCTTTTACACGGGTGTCTCACACAAGATTGGCGAGGTCCACCACGGTTCTGCCACTATGGACTGGATGGCTCAGGAACAGGAACGCGGAATCACGATTACGTCGGCCGCTACCACGTGCTTCTGGAGAGGAATGGATGGTACGCGTAAACAACACCGCATAAACATCATTGACACACCCGGGCACGTCGATTTCACGATCGAGGTTGAGCGATCGCTGCGAGTCCTTGACGGGGCGGTCGCCGTGTTTGACTCAGTGGGTGGAGTAGAACCTCAGTCCGAGACGGTGTGGCGTCAGGCCAACAAGTATTCGGTTCCAAGAGTGGCTTTTGTCAACAAGATGGACCGGGTTGGAGCAGATTTTCCTCGGGTCGTGGAGCAAATTCGTGAGCGTCTGGGTGCTAACCCCATCGCAATTCAGATACCCATCGGTTCCGAAGAGAACTTCAAGGGTGTCGTCGATCTTATTTCGATGCAGGCAATCACATGGAGTGAAGCTGATCAGGGTCTGACGTTCACGTCGGCTGAGATACCAGCAGATCTCCAGTTGGAAGCCGAGGAAGCCCGCGAGCTTCTCGTCGAGGCTGCGGCTGAGGGCGACGAGGCTCTTATGGACAGTTATCTGGAATCGGGAGAGTTGACCGAAGACCAGATCAGAAAAGGGCTCAGGGCGCAGACGCTTGCAAATCGCACGGTGCCGGTACTTTGCGGTTCAGCATTCAAGAATAAGGGTGTTCAGTCTTTGCTCGATGCGATAGTCGACTACATGCCAGCTCCGGACGATGTTCCTCCGGTTGAAGGTTTGCTGGACAACGATTCGACAGATACTCGTCCGGCTAATGATGAATCACCTTTTGCCGCGCTGGTTTTCAAGATTGCAAATGACAGCTATGTTGGGTCGCTTGCTTTCCTGCGGGTATATTCCGGCGTGGTAAAGACTGGCGACATGGTTTACAACCCGCTTCGAGGAAAGAAAGAAAGAATAGGCAGACTTCTTCAAATGCACGCCAATAACCGCGAAGAAATCAAGGAGGTCAGAGCTGGCGATATTGCAGCGGCCGTCGGTCTCAAAGAAGTTGGCACCGGGGATACGCTTTGCGAGCAAAAGAACGCTATTGCCTTGGAAAGAATGGAGTTTCCCGAACCCGTTATATCTGTCGCGGTCGAACCAAAAACGCTGGCAGATCAGGAAAAGATGGCGACGGCGCTCGATCGACTTGCCAAGGAAGACCCTTCGTTCAGAGTCCGAACGGACGAGGATTCAGGTCAGATAATCATCAGCGGTATGGGTGAATTGCATCTGGATATTATCGTTGACCGTATGAAACGCGAATTTAACGTCATAGCCAACGTTGGCAAACCACAAGTTTCGTACCGGGAGACGATAAGAAATTCGGTCAAAGCCGAAGGCAAGTTCGTCAGGCAAACCGGGGGTACGGGGCAGTATGGTCATGTCTGGCTGCGTATCGAGCCGCTTGAACGAGGTGCCGGGTATGAGTTTGTCAGCGAGATTGTGGGAGGTTCGGTTCCGAAAGAATTCATTCCAGCCGTCGAAAAAGGCGTTGAGGACGCTCTCGCCAATGGTGTTCTTGGTGGGTATCCGATGGTGGATCTACGAGTAACACTCTACGACGGCTCTTATCATGATGTTGATTCCAACGAAATCGCATTCAAGATAGCGGGCTCCATGGGATTCAGAAACGGTGCGATGGACGCTAACCCGACCTTATTAGAGCCTGTCATGAAAGTTGAGGTTGTTACCCCTGAGGATTACATGGGTGATGTCATGGGTGACCTGAATCGCCGCCGTGGCATCGTGATAGGCATGGACGATCAGCCTGGCGGCAAAGTTGTCAAGGCGCAGGTGCCACTTGCGCAGATGTTTGGTTATTCAACAGATTTACGTTCCGCCACACAGGGCAGAGCGGTTTATTCAATGGAATTTGAAAGTTACGAAGTACCACCTCAGGCGGTGGTTGATGCCGTACTGCATCGTTGAGCACTCAACGATTGATCACAAACTTACAGTCAAAAATCAGGCAGTTCTGCATGAGTGCTTACCACAGGTCCTAACTACTGTATCATCCGCAGCCCAGATGTGATCAAACAGGTCGCGCGGGCTATCTGTTATGAAAATTACCGAAAACGAGGCCAGAACTTAAGTGTCCAAGGAAAA